>NZ_RRCU01000004.1:0-485124 GCF_003856855.1 Halomonas sp. YLB-10 | reverse complement strand
GATCTCGAGGGTCGGCTGATCGTCGGCCACGCTGACCGAGACGGTTGCCTCGGTACTGGTACCGTCGGTGTCGGTGCCGACCACGCTGATGCCACTAATGGTCAGGCTATCGGCGTCGACCTCGTGGGCCAGGCTCTCGGCCAGGGTCGCGGTCACGGTGACGACCTGCTCCTCGCCTGCGGCGATCGGATTATTCGCGTCAACCGCCGGACTCAGGGTCAGGGTCAGGACGGCGTCACCGCCGGCCTCGGTACGCCCTTCCAGCTCACCGGCGTCGTTTGCGCTCCAGACCAAGGACTCACCAGCCGCCAGACCCTGGACGCTGATGCCCGTGACGCTGTCATCGGCACCTATATTGCCAAAGCCGATCGAGGTGATGGCATCGCTGCCGGCGGTAAAGGTCAGGCTCGCCACGTCGGTATCCGAGGCGGTGCCTTCCGTCTCGGCGTCATCCAGTGCCAGGCTGGCCTGGGTCGAGGCCGGATCGCTGTCGGTGACCGAAACGCTCGGGCCGGTGCCGTCGGTAATGGTGACGCTGTGGCTGTCGGTGGCGGTGTCGCCGTCGCTGTCTTCGGTGGCAATGGTGAAGTCGATCGACGGGCTGTTGCCCTGGTCGAGGTTGTCCTTGGCCTCGAAGGTCCAGGTACCGTCGCGACCGACGGTCAGGATGCCTTCGGCGAGCTTGAAGTTAACGCTATCGGTATCGTCATCGCCCAGCACCTTGTCGACGCCGTCAGCGGTCACGGTCACCGTGGCGCCATCGGCACCGGCGTCGGTGGTCCAGGTGCCGTTGGCACTCTGGCCCTCGACCACGGTCTCGGCGGTATCGGCGATCTCGAGGGTCGGCTGATCGTCAGCCACGCTCACACCCACGGTTGCCGTCGTGCTGGTGCCGTCGGTATCGGTGCCGACCACGCTGATGCCGGTGATCGACAGGCTATCGGCGCCGACCGCGTGGGACAGACTCTCGGCCAGGGTCGCGGTCACGGTGACGACCTGCTCCTCGCCCGCGGCTACAGGACCAGAAGAGCTCAGGGTCAGAGTAAGGACGGCGTCGCCGCCGGCCTCTGTGCGCCCTTCCAGCTCACCGGCGTCGTTTGCGCTCCAGACCAAGGACTCACCAGCCGCCAGGCCCTGGACGCTGATGCCCGTGACGCTGTCATCGGCACCTATATTGCCAAAGCCGATCGAGGTGATGGCGTCGCTGCCGGCGGTAAACGTCAGGCTCGCCACGTCGGTATCCGAGGCGGCGCCTTCGGTCTCGGCGTCATCCAGTGCCAGGCTGGCCTGGGTCGAGGCCGGATCGCTGTCGGTGACCGAAACACTCGGGCCGCTGCCGTCGGTGATGGTGACGGTGTGGCTATCGGTGGCGGTATCGCCATCGCTGTCTTCGGTGGTGATGGTGAAGTCGATCGACGGACGACCGGCGCTGTTCTGCACCTGGTTGTCGTTGGCCTCGAAGGTCCAGCTGCCATCGCGACCGACGGTCAGGGTGCCTTCGGCGAGCTTGAAGCTGACGCTCTCGCCATCGCCCAGCGGCTTGGTTTCGCCTGCCGCTGTCACGCTGACGGTGGCGCCATCGGCACCGGCGTCGGTGGTCCAGGTGCCATTGACACTCTGGCCCTCGACCACGCTGGCAGGCGCTTCAACGAACTTGATGGTCGGCTGATCGTCGGCCACGCTGACCGCGACGCTTGCCTCGGTACTGGTACCGTCGGTGTCGGTGCCGACCACGCTGATGCCACTAATGGTCAGGCTATCGGCGTCGACCGCGTGGGCCAGGCTCTCGGCCAGGGTCGCGGTCACGGTGACGACCTGCTGAGTACCGGCAGCGATCGGATTATTCGCGTCAACCGCCGGGCTCAGGGTCAGGGTCAGGACGGCGTCACCGCCGGCCTCGGTACGCCCTTCCAGCTCACCGGCGTCGTTTGCGCTCCAGACCAAGGACTCACCAGCCGCCAGGCCCTGGACGCTGATACCCGTGACGCTGTCATCGGCACCTATATTGCCAAAGCCGATCGAGGTGATGGCGTCGCTGCCGGCGGTAAACGTCAGGCTCGCCACGTCGGTATCCGAGGCGGCGCCTTCGGTCTCGGCGTCATCCAGTGCCAGGCTGGCCTGGGTCGAGGCCGGATCGCTGTCGGTGACCGAAACGCTCGGGCCGCTGCCGTCGGTGATGATGACGGTGTGGCTATCGGTGGCGGTATCGCCATCGCTGTCTTCGGTGGCGATGGTGAAGCCGATCGACGGATTGCCAGCGTTGTTCTGTACCTGGTTGTCATTGGCGTCGAAGGTCCAGCTGCCGTCACCAGTGACGGTCAGGGTGCCTTCGGCGAGCTTGAAGCTGACGAAATCGGTAGCACCATCGCCCAGCGGCTTGGTTTCGCCTGCCGCTGTCACGCTGACGGTGGCGCCATCGGCACCGGCGTCGGTGGTCCAGGTGCCATTGACACTCTGGCCCTCGACCACGCTGGCAGGCGCTTCGACAAACTCGATGGTCGGCTGGTCGTCGGCCACGCTGACCGCGACGCTTGCCTCGGTACTGGTACCGTCGGTGTCGGTGCCGACCACGCTGATGCCACTAATGGTCAGGCTATCGGCGTCGACCGCGTGGGCCAAGCTCTCGGCCAGGGTCGCCGTCACGGTAACCACCTGCTCCTCGCCCGCGGCGATTGGGTTATTCGCGTCAACCGCCGGACTCAGGGTCAGGGTCAGGACGGCGTCACCGCCGGCCTCGGTACGCCCTTCCAGCTCACCGGCGTCGTTTGCGCTCCAGACCAAGGACTCACCAGCCGCCAGACCCTGGACGCTGATGCCTGTGACGCTGTCATCGGCACCTATATTGCCAAAGCCGATCGAGGTGATGGCGTCGCTGCCGGCGGTAAAGGTCAGGCTCGCCACGTCGGTATCCGAGGCGGCGCCTTCGGTCTCGGCGTCATCCAGCGCCAGGCTGGCCTGTGTCGAGGCCGGATCACTGTCCGTCACGCTGACGCTCGGGCCGGTGCCGTCGGTGATGGTGACGGTGTGGCTATCGATGGCGGTATCGCCATCGCTGTCTTCGGTGGTGATGGTGAAGTCGATCGACGGGCTGTTGCCCTGGTCGAGGTTGTCGTTGGCCTCAAAGGTCCAGGTACCGTCGCGACCGACGGTCAGGGTGCCTTCGGCGAGCTTGAAGTTAACGCTATCGGTATCGTCATCGCCCAGCACCTTGTCGACGCCGTCAGCGGTCACGGTCACCGTGGCGCCATCGGCACCGGCGTCGGTGGTCCAGGTGCCGTTGGCACTCTGGCCCTCGACCACGGTCTCGGCGGTATCGGCGATCTCGAGGGTCGGCTGATCGTCAGCCACGCTCACACCCACGGTTGCCGTCGTGCTGGTGCCGTCGGTATCGGTGCCGACCACGCTGATGCCGGTGATCGACAGGCTATCGGCGCCGACCGCGTGGGACAGACTCTCGGCCAGGGTCGCGGTCACGGTGACGACCTGCTCCTCGCCCGCGGCTACAGGACCAGAAGAGCTCAGGGTCAGAGTAAGGACGGCGTCGCCGCCGGCCTCTGTGCGCCCTTCCAGCTCACCGGCATCGTTTGCGCTCCAGACCAAGGACTCACCAGCCGCCAGACCCTGGACGCTGATGCCGGTGACGCTGTCATCGGCACCTATATTGCCAAAGCCGATCGAGGTGATGGCGTCGCTGCCGGCGGTAAAGGTCAGGCTCGCCACGTCGGTGTCCGAGACGGTGCCTTCGGTCTCGGCGTCATCCAGTGCCAGGCTGGCCTGGGTCGAGGCCGGATCGCTGTCGGTGACCGAAACGCTCGGGCCGGTGCCGTCGGTGATGGTGACGGTATGGCTATCGGTGGCGGTGTCGCCATCGCTGTCTTCGGTGGTGATGGTGAAGCCGATCGACGGATTGCCGGCGCTGTTCTGCACCTGGTTGTCGTTGGCCTCGAAGGTCCAGCTGCCATCGCCAGTGACGGTCAGGGTGCCTTCATCAAGATTGAAGGTCACGATATCGGTAGCACCGTCGCCCAGTACCTTGTCGACGCCGCCGGCGGTCACGGTCACCGTGGCCCCATCAGCACCGGCATCGGTGGTCCAGGTGCCGTTGGCACTCTGGCCTTCGACTACGGTCTCGGCGGTATCGGCAATCTCGAGGGTCGGCTGATCGTCAGCCACGCTCACACCCACGGTCGCCGTCGTGCTGGTACCGTCGGTATCGGTGCCGACCACACTGATGCCCGTGATCGACAGGCTATCGGCGTCGACCGCGTGGGCCAGGCTCTCGGCCAGGGTCGCGGTCACGGTGACCACCTGCTGAGTGCCGGCAGCGATCGGGTTATTCGCGTCAACCGCCGGACTCAGCGTCAGGGTCAGGACGGCGTCACCGCCGGCCTCGGTGCGCCCTTCTAGCTCACCGGCGTTGTTTGTGCGCCAGATCAGCTCGCCATCCAGGCCGGTGACCTGAATACCGTCGGTGTCACCAAAACCGATCGAGGTGATGGCGTCGCTACCGGCGGTAAAGGTCAGGCTGGCTACATCGGTATCCGAGGCGGTGCCTTCGGTGTCGGCATCCTGCAGGGAAACGGACGCATTGCTGCTGGCCGGATCGCTGCCGGTGACCGAAACACTCGGGCCGCTGCCGTCGGTGATGGTGACGGTGTGGCTATCGGTGGCGGTATCGCCATCGCTGTCTTCGGTGGTGATGGTGAAGTCGATCGAAGGACTGTTGGCCTGGTCGAGGTTGTCCTTGGCCTCAAAGGTCCAGCTGCCGTCACCAGTGACGGTCAGGGTGCCTTCGGCGAGATCGAAGCTGACGAAATCGGTAGCACCGTCGCCCAGCGGCTTGGTTTCACCTGCCGCTGTCACGATGACGGTGGCCCCATCAGCACCGGCGTCGGTGGTCCAGGTGCCATCTACACTCTGGCCTTCGACCACGCTGGCCGGCACTTCGACGAACTCGATGGTCGGGCTATCGTCGGCGATCGCGATGCTGAGGCTGCCGTTGGCCGCACTGCCGTCATCGTCGGTGACCACCAGGGTCACCGTCTCGGTGAAGCCGGCATCCGTGGCGTCAGTCTGGCTGTCGTTGTCGACGCGGGTGTCCAGGGTGTAGCTGTAGCTCACGGTGCCGCCGGCGGCCGGGTTGGCACTATCTGCCGGTGTAAAGCCGGTCAGGCTAAGGCTGCCGTATTCGGTATCGACCACCACCGGACTATCGGCGGACAACCCCTGCAGCTGGGCCAGGGTCAACGACTGGTTGCCCACCTGTACGCTGGCCACGCCATCAACGCTGGCGAACGTAAAGTTGCCAGGCTGGGTCAGTGCGCTGCTGTCGGCATCGCTGCCGCCGGCGAGATTGGCTTCGCTCACCGCTACGTCGCTGCCTTCGCTCGCCAGCCCCGAGAGGCTGACACCGTCGTCGGTGCCGGTCACGGTGATGGTCAGCGTCGCCGGTGAGGTATCCCCATCGGCATCGGTCAGGGTGTAGGCAAAGGTCTCGGTGAGGGTCTCCTTGCCGCTGAGTGCCTGAACCCGCGGATCGTCGTTGTCGAGCTGGTAGGTGTAGCTGCCGTCGCTGTTGAGCGTCAGCGTGCCGTACTGGCCGGCGCCCGTCGGCGCGTCCAGTGCCACGCTGGCCGGATCAGCCTCGGTGGTGTCGGCGCCGGTGGTGTCGTTGGACAGCACATTGCCGGTGATCGACGCGGTCTCCTCGGCAATGGTGTCGCTGTCGTTACTCGCGAACGGGCTATCGTCGGCGATGGCGATGCTGAGGCTGCCGTTGGCCGCACTGCCGTCATCGTCGGTGACCACCAGGGCCACCGTCTCGGTGAAGCCGGCATCCGTGGCGTCAGCCTGGCTGTCGTTGTCGACGCGGGTGTCCAGGGTGTAGCTATAGCTCACGGTGCCGCCGGCGGCCGGGTTGGCACTATCCGACGGTGTAAAGCCGGTCAGGCTAAGGCTGCCGTATTCGGTATCGACCACCACCGGGCTATCGGCGGACAGACCCTGCAGCTGGGCCAGGCTCAACGACTGGTTGCCCACCTGTACGCTGGCCACGCCATCAACGCTGGCGAACGTAAAGTTGCCAGGCTGGGTCAGAGCCGCAGCATCCGCCGCGGAGCCCTCTTCCAGATTCGCTTCGCTGACAGAAACGTCGCTGCCTTCGCTCGCCAGCCCCGAGAGGCTGACACCGTCGTCGGTGCCGGTCACGGTGATGGTCAGCGTCGCCGGTGAGGTATCCCCATCGGCGTCAGTCAGGGTGTAGGCAAAGGTCTCGGTGAGGGTTTCCTTGCCGCTGAGTGCCTGCACCCGCGGATCGTCGTTGTCGAGCTGGTAGGTGTAGCTGCCGTCGCTGTTGAGCGTCAGGGTGCCGTACTGGCCGGCGCCCGTCGGGGCGTCCAGTGCCACGCTGGCGGGATCGGCATCCGAGGTGTCGGCGCCGGTGGTGTCGTTGGACAGCACATTGCCGGTGATCGACGCGGTCTCCTCGGCAATGGTGTCACTGTCGTTACTCGCGGATGGGCCGTCATCAGCGATCGCGATGCTGAGGCTGCCCTTGGCCGCACTGCCGTCATCGTCGGTGACCACCAGGGCCACCGTCTCGGTAAAGCCAGCATCCGTGGCGTCAGCCTGGCTGTCGTTGTCGACGCGGGTGTCCAGGGTGTAGTTGTAGCTCACGGTGCCGCCGGCGGCCGGGTTGGCACTATCCGACGGTGTAAAGCCGGTCAGGCTAAGGCTGCCGTATTCGGTATCGACCACCACCGGGCTATCGGCAGTCAGGTCCTGCAGCTGGGCCAGGGTCAACGACTGGTTGCCCACCTGCACGCTGGCCACACCATCGGCGCTGGTGAAGGTAAAGCTGCCAGGCTGGGTCAGTGCGCCGCTGTCGGCATCGCTGCCACCGGCGAGATTGGCTTCGCTCACCGATACGTCGCCGCCCCCGGCAGCCAGGCCCGAAAGGCTGACGCCGTCATTGGTCCCCGTCAGCGTGATGGTCAGCGTCGCCGGTGAGGTGTCGCCATCGGCGTCGGTCAGGGTGTAGGCAAAGGTCTCGGTCAGGGTCTCCTTACCGCTAAGCGCCTGCACCCGCGGATCATCGTTGTCGAGCTGGTAGGTGTAGCTGCCGTCGCTGTTGAGCGTCAGGGTGCCGTACTGGCCGGCGCCCGTCGGGGCGTCCAGCGCTACGCTGGCCGGATCGGCCTCGGTGGTATCGGCGCCGGTGGTGTCGTTGCCCAGCACATTGCCGGAAACGGAAGCGGTCTCCTCGGCGATAGTGTCGCTGTCATCACGAGCCTTCGGCACATCGTCGTTGACGTCGATGGTCAGACTGGTCGAGGCCGTATCGCCATCGCTGTCGGTAACGACGATGGAGAACTGATCCGCCAGATCGTCGCTGCCGGTGCCCTGGCTGGTGTGGTCCTGGGTGCTGCCATCCAGGCTGTAGCTCCAGCTGTACTCCCCGTCAGAGACACTGACGCTCAGGCTGCCGTAGTCGCCTTCGACCGTGCCGCCGCCCGTCACGTTCTGGCCGTTGATCACCAACGAGGCCAGGCTGTCGCCGCCGGTGGTAATCGGCAGACTGCCGCCGGTGGTCTGGCTGCCGTCGCCCGCCGCGCTACCGCCCGCGAGGCCCGCCTCGCTAACGCTGAACTGACCACCTTCGGCATCGGGGGAATCGTCCGGCACGCTGACGGTGGGCGTGGAATCCGCCGCCACGGTGACGGTGAACACCGCGCCGCTGGTGTCACCATCGGCGTCGCGGATGGTGTAGTCGATGACCGCATCGCCCTCGAAGCCTGCCGCCGGGGTGAAGGTCACCTCACCGGTGTCGCTGTCGAAGCTCACGCTGCCCTGGCTCGGATCACGCAGGCTCGCGCCGCTGACACTGGCGCCGTCCACACCCTGGGTGTCGTTCGCCAGTACGTTGTAGGTGACGGGGGTGTCTTCGCCGGTGTTGGCGGCGTCGTCCACGGCCACAGGCACATCGTCGTTGACGTCGATGGTCAGACTGGTCGAAGCCTCGTCGCCATCGCTGTCGGTAACGACAATGGCGAACAGATCCGCCAGATCGTCGCTGCCGGTGCCCTGGCTGGTGTGGTCCTGGGTGCTGCCATCCAGGCTGTAGCTCCAGCTGTACTCACCGTCAGACACGCTGACACTCAGGGTGCCGTAGTCGCCTTCGACCGTGCCGCCGCCCGTCACGTTCTGGCCGTTGATCACCAACGAGGCCAGGCTGTCGCCGCCGGTGGTGATCGGCAGACTACCGCCGGTGGACTGGCTGCCGTCGCCTGCCGCGCTACCGCCCGGCAATCCGGCTTCGCTGACGCTGAACTGACCACCTTCGGCATCGGGCGAATCGTCCGGCACGCTGACGGTCGGCGTGGAGTCCGCCGCCACCGTCACGGTGAACACCGCGTCGCTGGTGTCGCCATCGGCGTCGCGGATGGTGTAGTCGATTACCGCATCGCCCTCGAAGCCTGCCGCCGGGGTGAAGGTTACCTCACCGGTGTCGCTATCGAAGGACACGCTGCCCTGGCTCGGATTGCGCAGGGTGGCGTCGCTGACACTGGCACCGTCCACGCCCTGGGTGTCGTTCGCCAGCACGTTGTAGGTGACGGGGGTGTCTTCGCCGGTGTTGGCGGCGTCATCCACGGCCACAGGCACATCGTCGTTGACGTCGATGGTCAGACTAGTCGAGGCCTCGTCGCCATCGCTGTCGGTAACGACGATGGCGAACTGATCCGCCAGGTCGTCGCTGCCGGTGCCCTGGCTAGTGTGGTCCTGGGTGCTGCCATCCAGGGTGTAGCTCCAGCTGTACTCGCCGTCAGAGACACTGACACTCAGGGTGCCGTAGTCGCCTTCGACCGTGCCGCCGCCCGTCACGTTCTGGCCGTTGATCACCAGCGAGGCCAGGCTGTCGCCGCCGGTGGTAATCGGCAGACTACCGCCGGTGGACTGGCTGCCGTCGCCTGCCGCGCTACCGCCCGGCAATCCGGCTTCGCTGACGCTGAACTGACCACCTTCGGCATCGGGGGATTCGTCCGGCACGCTGACGGTGGGCGTGGAGTCCGCCGCCACCGTGACGGTGAACACCGCGTCGCTGGTGTCGCCATCGGCATCGGTGATGGTGTAGTCGATGACCGCGTCGCCCTCGAAGCCGTCCGACGGGGTAAAGGTCACCTCACCGGTGTTGCTGTCGAAGCTCACACTGCCCTGGCTCGGATCACGCAGGGTGGCGTCGGTGACACTGGCACCGTCCGCACCCTGGACATCGCTGGTGCCGTCGGTATTGACCAGCACGTTGTAGGTGACCGCCGTGTCCTCGCCGGTCGTGGTGGCATCATCCACCGCCTCGGGCGCATCGTCGAGAATCGCGATATCCAGAGTGCCACTGGTGGTACTGCCATCGCTGTCGACAGCACTAATCTCGATGCTGTCGACCACGCCATCGTCGGTTGCACCATCGACGCTATCGTTGTCGACGTTGTCGGTCAGATCGTAGGTGTAGGCAACGCTACCACCGGTGTCATCGCCGCTATAGCTTGTCAGCGTCAGGCTGCCCAGGGGCGTCTCGATGGTCAGCGGATTGCCGGACAGGCCATTGAGTCGATCCAAGCTGATCGGACCACTGCCGCCAACGGTAATGAACGACAGGCCATCGGGAGCGGATACACCAAAACTGCCACTCGCTGATGTCGCGGCGGTGCCTGATGCACTACCGCCAGGAAGTCCTGCCTCACTGACGGTCTGTTCGGCAGAGGAAAAGCCGATATCGGCGCTGCCTGCTGCTCCCGCAGGCCCATCGAGCCCCGTCAGGGTGACGGACTCGTCCTCATCGGCCGCGGTCCCGCCATCCTGCTCCTGAACGTCGTAGGCCTCGCGCTGATAGCCGTACTCGAACGACAGCGGCGACACTTCCTCGACGATACGCAAAAGACGCACGAAATCGTGCCCGCCCTCGGCGCCGGCGCCCCCCGCAGCGCCAGCGGCAGGAGCTTCCAACGCCTCGAGCAGATCTCCTTCGCCCTCTTCGAGCAGCGCCAGGACCCTGGCGACCTCGGCGTCTTCTATCACCTCGTCATCGGCCGACCCTTGCTCGTTGATCGCCTCGCTAATCGCCACCTCGACCTCGCCGCCGAGCTGCGCCAGGCGGGTGCCATCGGGTTGCACGAGGTTCACTCGAGCGCCGGTTTCGGTGATCACCACCTCGCCCTCAGTCAGGCGGTCGCCCTCGGCCAGGGGCCTCAGATTGCCTTCCGCATCTCTGGCCCAGGCTTGGCCGGTAACTTGTACGACGATGGCGATGATCATAGGGGGGCGTCTCTCTTTTTTTGGATGACAGACCTAGGCCTTGTGAACAAAGGGATGACAAACCTAGTCCGGCAGCAACAAAACTGTGCTTATGCGCACATTACATGCATGGGGTATAGGTCAATACTGTACTAGAGGACAATGACCTACCTCTAATCCAATGGCCTAACTTTCCCATGCCTCTTCGCTACCCCTTTGGTGCTTCACGTCAGTCCTTGTCGAGCCCTCCTCCAATACAGAGCCGCCTCCCCTGGCATTCCCCTGGCCCGCACCTCGGCGCTGGCCAGGCGCCAGATACGAAAACGGCGCGCCCTTTTGGGGCGCGCCGTTTTCGTGGTCAAGAAACCCTGAACCATATCATCAGGGCTAGCTAAAGCAGATTACCGTCCAGAACATCTCATACGAGTATGAGGACGGCGTACCAGGCCGCGGCTCGAGGGCGCCACGTCAGGTCATCGCATCAGGTCATCGCATCAGGTCTGTCAGTCCTGGCGCATCTTCCAGCCCAGGGTTTCACCGGCACGCAGCGGCACCAGCGTCTTGCCTTCGCCAAACGGCAGTTCTGCCGGTACCTGCCACTCGACCTTGTCCAGGGTGATCGAGTCGCTGTTGCGCGGCAGGCCATAGAAGTCGGGACCGTGGTGACTGGCGAACCCTTCCAGCCGATCCAGCGCGCCGGCCTGTTCAAAGGCGGTGGCGTACAGCTCGATGGCCGTCAGCGCGGTATAGGCGCCGGCACAGCCACAGTCACTTTCCTTGTCGTGACGGGCATGGGGCGCGCTGTCGGTGCCGAGGAAGAAGCTCTTGTCGCCCGAGGTCGCCGCCTCGATCAGCGCCTCCCGATGACGCTCGCGCTTGAGGATCGGCAGGCAGTAGTAGTGCGGGCGAATCCCGCCCACCAGCATGTGGTTGCGGTTGTAGAGCAGGTGATGAGCGGTGATGGTCGCGCCGATATTCGACGGCGACTCGGCCACGAAGCGCGCCGCGTCGGCGGTGGTAATATGCTCAAACACCACCTTGAGGTCAGGATGACGGGACAGCAGCGGCTTCATGACCCGCTCGATGAACACCGCCTCGCGATCGAAGATGTCGATCTCGTGATCGGTCACCTCGCCATGCACCAGCAACGGCATCCCCAGCCGCGCCATGGTGGCTACCGCTTCCTCGCAGTGACGCAGATCGGTCACGCCTGAGTCGGAATTGGTGGTGGCCCCGGCCGGATACAGCTTGACCGCCTGCACCTTGCCGCTGCCCCAGGCCGTCTCGATGTCTTCCGAAGTGGTGCGATCGGTAAGATAGAGGGTCATCAGCGGTTCGAACTGGCTTTCCGCAGGCAAGGCAGCCAAGATGCGTTGGCGGTAGTCCAGTGCCTGGTCCAGATTGGTCACCGGCGGCTTGAGGTTCGGCATGATGATCGCACGGCCCATCTGGCGGGCGGTATCGGCCACCACGGAGGCCAGAGCGACGCCGTCTCGCAGGTGAAGGTGCCAGTCGTCGGGCCGGGTCAAGGTAATCGCAGTCACTTGTTATCCTGTCGTCGAGTGATCCATGGTCGGGCGCAGTATACCGTAAAGGGCAACGTTTCATGGCCCAAACGGGGTGAGATTTCGCGTATCATTCGAGGGACATGCGCCCGGATCTGATCCGCACCGTCGAGGAGTCGCGGCACGTTACCATCGATGTCCGGGGCGATACGTTGTCAAGGCGCCGACGAGTCCCAGGGCCTCTGGCCGCGCGCAGACTTATTACAGAAACATCCTAGCGAGAGTTACATGCCCAAGGTTCGTCACTACGCCGACCTCGTCGCCACCCTGGCAGGCCTGATGTGGCTGATGCTTTACTGGTCGATCAGCGTGTCGCTGCATATCGGCAGCGCCGAGCCGGCCCTAGCCGCCCTGCTGCTGCTCGGCAGCATGATCCTGGTGAGCTTCGTTCACCGCCCGGTGCGGGTGATGCTGGGCCGCTACCACGTCCGCAAGCGGCGCACGGAGATGTGGATGCACATCCTGGCGCTGCCGCTGAACCTGGCATTTCTGCTGGCCATCGGCATCGACCATCTGATTACACCGATGAGCGGCGCCCAGAAGATGCTGCTGTTCAATGTACTGGCGACGGCCAGCTGGCTGGTGTTCCTGGTGACGCTGCTGATCAAGCTGCTGGCACGCGCCCTGGCCGATCGCCGCGGGTCATCCGGCGCCGAGCCCGCTCTTTCGACCAATAGCTCGACCGATACTTCAAACAACAGTAACTCAGCCTCCGGCCTTCACCGTCGTGACGCCGACGAGGCCTGATAAAGGCCTCAGATCATGACGGGGCCGATGTCTGGTCACCGACTGGCCCCAGCCTGACCAGCCCCGCCGCCGCCGACAACGGCGCTTGCACGCCGCTTCCCCATCTCTTTCGCCCTCGCTGACTGCCACGCCAGACCGCCCCTTGCAGAGGCGGCATGGCCCCGGACTACCAGCATGGGACGGCGCTAACGCACTTCCGGCATGGGCCGGCGCCAGCGCGGGATCAGAAGCGGTCCACCCTGAACGGCGCCATGTCGATGTCCGGCTGCTCGCCATCGATGACCTGCGCCAGCAGCTTGCCGGTCACCGGGCCCAGGGTGAAGCCCTGATGACCGTGGCCACAGGCCAGCCACAAGCCTGGCTGCCCGGGTACGCCACCGATCACCGGCTTCATGTCCGGGGTACAGGGTCTGGCGCCTTTCCATGGCGTGGGCTCGAGACGCTGCCCCAGCGGAAACAGCTTGCGCGCCTGCTGCTCCGCTGCCTCCAGCTGTTCCAGGTGGGCCGGCGCATCAAGGCGCTCGAGCTCGGCCCCCGTGGTCAGGCGAATCCCGCTGCTCATGGGCGCCAGCAGATAGCCTACCTCGGCGTCCATCACCCAGTGGGTCAGCCTGGCGTCATCCGACTGACCATAGTGCATGTGGTAGCCACGCTTGACGAACAGCGGGATCGACAGACCCAGGGCCTTCATCCAGTCCTGTGACCAGGGGCCCAACGCCATCACCAGCCCATCTGCCTCCAGGGTGTCGCCCGAAGTGTCGATGCGCCAGGTATCGCCCTGCCGGCGCACATCGGTGACGTCCGCCTGGATGATCTCACCGCCATCATCGGAAAATGACTTGGCGTAGGCGGCCACCAGATCACCCGGATTTGCCACCGTCCAGGGATCGAGCCAGTGGATCGCCCCGGCAAGTCCGGGCTCCAGATCCGGCTCAAGGCGCGCCAGCGCCTCGCTGTCGAGGTAGTCGAAGCGGATGCCGAAGCGCTTGGCATCCAACTCGGCCTGGGCCGCTCGCTCGCCCAGCGCCTTGCTGCTCCGATAGACCTCGAGCCAGCCTTGGCGACGTACCAGCGCGTCGGCACCGGAAGCCTCGATCATCGCCGAGTGGGCCTCCAGGCAGCCGCCTATCAGCGAGGCGTACTCCGGTACGATCTGTTCGTAACGGGCGGGCGCCGAGTTCTGCCAGTACTTGAGCAGCGTCCCGGCGCTTGCGAACATCGCGCCCGGCCGATACCGAATGTCGATCTGACGATTGGGTACCACCCGCAACAAGGTCGCCAGATCGCGCGGGAAGGCATAGGGACGCACCGCCTCGCGCTGGATGATGCCGGCGTTGCCGTAGGAGGTCTCGCGACCGGGCTCACGGCGGTCGACAAGTGTGACCTGGTAGCCACGGCGCCTCAGATGCCACGCCACCGACACACCGACCATGCCGGCTCCCACTACCACCATCTTGCGCGACATCATTTCCTCCTTGTCCTATAACGCCTGCTAATGTCTGATGACAAGTGATTACCTGGACACGCCGCCCGTCGCCAGCAAAACCATGGCGGCCACGGCGTCATATGCAGAAAAACTTATTGTAACGTCAAGACTTTCGCTACACACCCTCGGCGCGATTCTGTTCGACGATGCGGGTGCGCACGAAGTCCGAGTGGCTGACGTGCAACAACTCCGCCAGGGCGCGAATACGGTGTTCCTCCAGGGCATCCTTCTCGCCGTCGGCAAACGCCAGCGCCCACATCTGCTGTACCAGCGCTACCCGGTCCTGATAGCCGGTGCGGTCACGCAACTCACGCACGAAGCGGTGATGATCCACCGCTCCCTCGGCCTCTTCCCGAGCCAGTGTCATCAGCTCGTCCAGCGCTTCGTCCTCGAGTTCGAACTGTTCCTTGAGCTGGCTGCGCATCAGATGGATCTCGCTGTCATCCAGGCGGTAGTCCGCACGAATCACTTCGCACAGCAGCACCGCCGTGGCCAGTGACAGGTCCACCCTGGACGACGCATCCTCTTGCTGCGCCACATCATTGATCCAACGCTTCAGGGACGCCATCATCGTCATCGTGTTTTCCTCGTTGTTGCGCTTTCCAGGAGGCTCATGAACCGCCCGTGACGCCCCCCTGCTTCGCCCTCGACATTCATGGGCTCATTCGGAATACCACCATGCCTCATCCGCTGCTGATCGTCTCCCTCGCCGCTCTGATCGGTGCCGTCATCGCCGGCGTCGGCGCGTACAAGGTCCGCGACGTCAACCGCTGGCCGACCACCGAGGCGACCGTGACCCACGCCGAGGTCCGGCTGGCGGAAGCCCAGCGCCACCAGCGCGAGCGAGACGATCAGCAAAGGCGTTACCTGGCATTGCTGCGCTTCGAAGCCACCATCGACGGTCGGCGTATTCAATCCGACAACGCGGGCTTCGATGGCGTTCCCTCCTTCACCCGACAGGAAGACGCCGATGCCTACATCGCCGACTACCCCGTAGGCAGCGTCGTGCGTGTGCGCTACTCACCGCGCAAGCCTGAGCTGATGCATGTGGGCAACGCCTCGCTGCCCTGGGGCCGCATCGGCCTGGCGGGTTTCCTGCTGGTGGCAAGCCTCGGCGCCTTCGCACTGTTCTCGTTCAAGACCTGAATCACGCCTCACGCCCACTCGCTGTCGCCAGCCCCCGTACAACCTGGCGTTGAAACATGGATGTGTAATGCAGACTACAATCGTTCCGACAGCCTGATATCGCCCCCTCCTGGATTGATGGAAAGCCACGATGACGTCCGCAGATTCATGCTCTACACCGAAGGGCGAGGCCCGCCGCCAGCGGCTGCTGGCCGCCGCCCGCGAGGTATTCCTGGACAAGGGCTACGCCGGCGCCAGCGTCAATGACATCGTCGCCCGAGCGGGCGGCTCGCTAAGCACCCTCTACAAGCTGTTCGGCAACAAGGAGGGGCTATTCACCGCGGCCCTGGAAGCCCAGGCGTCCAGTGTCTGGTGTCGACTGGGACAGGCCGGCGAGCGTCCGCCGCAAGAGGTGCTGGAGGAGCTTGCCCGAGACCTGATCGACCTGGCGCTGCCAAACGCCAACATCCGACTGATTCGTGGGATCGCCGCCGAGGCCGAGCGTGCCCCGGAGCTGGGAGCACTGTTTCTCGATCACGGCCCGGATCGTACCCGACGTGAACTGGCCGAGTACCTGCGCGACCAGCATGCCCGCGGCAAGCTGGTGGTAAAGGACCCGCGCACTTCGGCCGGCTTGTTTACCGGCATGGTGCTCGGGGAATGGATGCTCGATTCGCTGGTCGGGCGCCCACCCTCGCTGACGCTGGAGGCGAGAGACCACCGTGCACGCTACGCGACCGAGCTTTTTCTGGCGGGGCATGCACCGACTTGAAGATAGGGCTGACACCTCGCCCCACCCCGCTTCGGGCACCTCTTCTAGCGGGCTCGCTAC
This sequence comes from Halomonas sp. YLB-10, assembly GCF_003856855.1. Taxonomy (NCBI): domain Bacteria; kingdom Pseudomonadati; phylum Pseudomonadota; class Gammaproteobacteria; order Oceanospirillales; family Halomonadaceae; genus Halomonas; species Halomonas sp. YLB-10. The sequence continues at coordinate 469,082 of NZ_RRCU01000004.1, read as the reverse complement.
AAGAAAACCTGCTTAGATGTCAGGCCCGTAGTCACCCTCTTTAAAGATGCGCCACTCCTCGGCGCGACGCCGCTCCAGTCCTGGCATCACCTCGCCGCCAGCATACTTCCAGGCAAGCCACGCCTGTTCCAGCGTCGCGTAGGGGGTGACCGTACGCGAATCACACAGCATGGCCACCAGCGAAGAGTTTGAAAATGCCGCCAGTCCGATATTGAAGGCCAGCAACACCAGGGCATCGAACTGGTGCTGACGAAGACCTCGCGCGCCCACCCTGGGACGACAGGCCTCGAGGCGATCGAGCACCCCAAGCTCCACGTGCTGCAGGTCCTGGCGCAACAGTGACTCCGCCCAGTTCCTGTCGATGCCGTTGGCAAACCGCGGCCACTGCTGTCGAATGATCAGATGGCCCACACCGATCGTCGCCCCCTTCTGCCAGTAGTGGATGGGCGCTCCACTCAGGTCGAGATAGGGCATCAGCCGGCAGCCCTCGGCGTTGATCAACCATCGTCGCCCTCTCGGGCTCAGCCGACCGGGCGGAGGACTGACCTCCGCGTCGATCGCATCGTAGAGCGAAACCGGTCTCGTCCCTGTACGCCTTGTCCCGCTGGCTGCGGGATTCTCCTCGGGGTCATCCTTCCCGCCCACTTGTGTTGCCATGCCACCCTCCCTGCCAATTGACGCGAGCTCTGCATGAAAGGTCGACATTCCTGAGCCCGCTCGTGCAGCACCCGCCGCTCCACTCCATGGAACAACGCTTTTAGAGTGGCAGCCTGCTGACGGCAAAACCCCGACTCAGGACAACAGAAACCGAGTCGTTCGGCGGTCACAGACGAAAGTGCTCGACCCAGTCAACCTTGGCGGGTCGAGCTTGAGGCGAGGAATTTGGCGGGCTGGACTTGCGGGCGGGTCTTTCGGGCGGGTCTTGCAGACAGGCCTGCGTGTCAGGCTTTCGCGCTGAGCTTGCAGGCTTTGCTTGTGGACCGAGCGTGCAGGCCGGGCTTGCACGGCGATCGTGAGGGCCCGGCCAGGGCTGGCCGGGCCAGCGCTGGCCGGACTATGGGTATCACTGCGGACAGGTATCGGAAGCGGCCTGGCCCTCGGCCCAGCGCCCCCAGCGATACAGAAACAGCGCGTAGGCCTTGAGGGTGTGCTGAATAGAGGCAATCTCGACCCGCTCATCGATGCCATGGATGCGTTCGGCCACGGGCCCGTAGCAGGTCCCGGCGATGCCGTGTCGATTGAGCGCGCGCAGATCCGTGGTGCAGGTCAACGCCACCGAGGGCAGCTCCTCACCGGTCAGGGCACGATGACAATCGGCCAGCAGGGCGACTCCGGGGCTGTCGGTGTCGACGTGGTGGCCCTCGGAGCGAAAACCGTGAAACTCGACGTCCAGTCCGGAGATGCCCGGGCCAAGCGAGGCGCTGGCCGCCTCGACGCAGCGCCGCACCTTTTCCATGATGTCTTCCACCCGGACTTCAGGCGCGAAGCCGATACGTCCCTCCAGGGTCGCCCGGGACGGCACGCTGGACGCCCAGTTGCCCCCTTCGATCTTGCCGATGTTCAGGTTGAACGGGTGCTCGATCTCGTCATAGGGCGGCTCGCGCCCGGCGTTCAGTTCCGCCTCCAGTGCCTTGAGCGGCGCCACCACCGACTGGATCGCCTCGATGGCGTTGGCCCCGGCGGCGGTATCCAGCACGTGGGCCGGCACCCCGTCCAGCGACACCTTGAACCACAGGGTGCCGATCTGGGCCGTGGTCAGGGTCGCCCCGAACGGCTCGGGAATCAGCGCAAAGTCGCCGCGGCCGTCACGGGCCAGGCAAGCCAGCGCACCATGGCCGGTGCACTCTTCCTCGATCACCGTCTGCAGCGTCAGCGGAAAATCGATCCCGAGTCCGGCCCGCTTCATCGCCGCCACCGCCGTCACCATGGCGGCGATGCCGGCCTTCATGTCGCCGGCGCCGCGCCCGTAAAGCCAGCCGTCCTCCTGCCAGGCTTCCCAGGGCGGACGAGACCACATCGACAGCGGCTCCGCCGGCACCACGTCCAGGTGGCCGTTGAAGATCAGGTGCGGCCTGGACGAGGTGCCGTTGATCACCGAGATCAGGTTGTGTCGGTCGACGCCCCTGGCCACCGGTGCCTGCTCGGCATCTGCGCCTTTGTCGGGCAGTGGGACGCGCTCGACAGGCAGCCCCATGTCCAGCAGATGGCTTTCCATCACCTCAAGTACCCCGGCCTCCGCCCCCAGCACGCTGTACTCGCGCACCAGAGCGCTGGTCAGGGCAAGGGTCTCCGGCATCAATTCGTCGCAGGCATCGAGCAGCCGCCGTTCGTTGGCGTCCAGGGCATCGGTGGATAGTTGTGGTGTCGTCATTGACGGCAAATCCCGCATGTTAAATGTGTTTTACGCGTACTAGTTATGCACCTTCGAGCACCTGCAGCACAAGCCCACCGCACCCGATACAGGATCTCGCCGCAGCCCTGGGCCCACCGTTCGACCAGGACTTACGTCGCTATTCGAATCGCTATTTGAATCGGTATTTGAGTCACTGCTGGAGTCGCTAGTTCGACCACGACGTCACTGCCGACGCCGCCCACTCGTTCAGCCACGCGCCACCCCGGCGTGATCGGCCAACCGCTCGATCACCGAGTCCCTGGCCACGCCAATATGGTAGTCCACCTCGTCCCGGCAGCGCTGAGGATCACCGCTCTTCAGTGCCTCCAGCAGCCGCCAGTGGGAAGCGGCGATGCTTTCGGGGGTCTCGTGGGTACGGGTGATCAGGGTGATGCACAGCCGCAGCTCGAAGCTCAGGTCGTCGAAGGCACGTGCCAGCCGGGCGTTGTCGGCCAGCTCGAACACCAGGCGATGAAAGGCCAGGTCCTCCTCGATCTTGAGCCCCTCGTCATCACCGGCGGCGACCTCGCACAGACGACTGATCTGCCGATGCAGACGCTGCTCGGTATCCGTATTGAAGCGTGTCATCACTCGCTCGAAGGCGTGGCGTTCCAGACCGATGCGCAGATCGAAGACATCGCTCAGCTCGGCCACATCCAGGGTACGCACGAAGAACCCGCGCCGCGGTCGCGATACCAGCAGGCCACGGCTCTCCATCAGCCTGGCGGCCTCGCGTACCGGGGCCCGGCTGATGCCGAGCTCCGCCGCCAGCCCCGCCTCCGACAACCGCTCGCCCGGTGCGAAGCGCGAGGCCAGGATCGCCTCGGTCAAGTAGTCGACCACCTGGTCCACCAGGTTGCGCTGTACCACGAAGGGCGCGGCTGAGGGGTCCCGAGGATTGGCCATGCTCGACTCCCGTAGTTGGCCTGAAGGGTCATACCCCAGTATGACCGCATCCTGCGTCGAACAACAGTCGATTGCCGACTGTCGACAGTTTGTGCCGAGGCTGCTAGGTTCTAAAGGGCTTACGGAAATCCCCAACAACAACAGTCCCGGAGCTGGCCTCAGCGACGCGAAAGCCCGGCAACAGCGCACTGGCAGCGCTTTCTGCCCCTGGCTTCACGCACCTCTGGCAACACCTCCGGGCCACCAAGGTGCCCTGATATGACCTCGAACTCCCGTCACCCCCGCGTCACCTCTCTGCCATCTTGCTCGCCGCTGTCCCCCTCGCCCCGGGCAAGCTCGACTCAGGCACGCGCCTCTCGCTTCAACACTTCCCTGCTGACGCTGGGGCTCGCCGCCCTGCTACCGCTGGCGGCCACCCCGGCGCTGGCCCAGGACGACGGCCAAGACGCCCAGCAAGAGGCCACCCAGGAACCCCAGCGGGGCGGTGTCATCGACACCATCATCCAGCCGGAGCCGCCGGGCCTGGTGCTGGGCATGATCCAGAACGCCCCCACCCGCACGGTGGCCGGCAACATCTACGAGGGCCTGCTGCGCTACTCCACCGACATGGAGCCGATGCCGCAACTGGCCAAGAGCTGGGAGATCAGCGAGGACGGCCTGACCTACACCTTCCACCTTCAGGAAAACGCCAAGTGGCATGACGGTGAGGCCTTCACCGCCGAAGACGTGGTGTTCTCCGCCGACGTCTTCCACCGCGACTTGAATCCCAGCGCCCGTGCGGTGCTCGAGCACGTCGAGAGCATCGAGGCGACCGACGACCACACCGTGGTGTTCACCCTGAAGAAGCCCTTCGGCCCCTTCCTGATCTCGTTCGAGGCCGGCACCTTCACCATGGTGCCCGAGCACATCTACGCCGGCACCGACTTCCGCAACAACGAGGCCAACAACCATCCCATTGGCACCGGCCCGTTCCAGTTCGACAGCTGGGACCGCGGCACCGTCATCAAACTGACCCGCTTCGATGACTACTACGAGGAAGGCCTGCCCTACCTCGATGGCATCAACTGGCACGTCATTCCGGACGGCGCCTCCCGCGCGGTGGCCTACGAGAACGGTACCGTCGACGTGCTGCCCTACGGCACCGTGGAGAACTTCGACGTTCCCCGGCTGACCGCCATGGACAACACCTGCGTGACCGAGAAGGGCCACGAGTACTTCAGCCCCTTCGCCATGCTGTGGATGAACAATCGTGAAGGACCGACCGCCGACAAGCGCTTCCGCCAGGCGGTGATGTACGCCATGGACCGCGAGTTTGCCCGCGACGTGCTGTGGAATGGCATGGGCCAGGTCCCGGCAGGGCCGTTTGGCTCCAACGCCAAGTTCAACGACCCGGACCTCGAGGGCTACAGCTACGACCCGGACAAGGCCGAGGAACTGCTCGACGAGATGGGCTACGACGGCGAGGAGGTCACCCTGCTGCCGCTGCCCTACGGCGAGACCTGGAATCGTTGGGCCGAGGCGGTACAGCAGAACCTCAAGGAGGTGGGCATCAACGTGCGCACCGAGGCCACCGACGTGGGCGGCTGGAACCAGCGCCTGGGCGAGCGCGACTTCGACCTGGCCTTCACCTACCTGTACCAGTACGGCGACCCGGCACTCGGCATCTCGCGGACCTACCTGTCCACCAACACCGAGAAGGGCTCGCCCTGGAACAACGTCGAGGGCTACCAGAACCCCGAGGTGGATGAGCTGTTCAACGCCGCCGCCACTGCCTATCCGGACAGCGAGCGTGAGCGTCTCTACCACGAGGTGCAGCAGATCCTGCTCGAGGACGCACCGCTCGGCTGGCTGCTGGAGCTCGGCTTCCCGACCATCTACCGCTGCAACGTCAACAATCTGGTGACCTCGGCGGTGGGCGTCAACGACGGCTTCAAGGACGCCTGGATCGCCGACTGAGCCAAAAACGGCGATACGGCGCGGCCCACCACGGGCCGCGCCAGCCCTGATTTTGCTGCTGCCATCACCACAGGCTTACTGCCCGGGACCTCACCATGCTCTACGCCCGCCTGATCATTTCACGACTGTTGAAGGCCGCCATCGTGCTGCTGCTGATCGTCGTGTTCAACTTCGTGCTGATCCAGCTCGCCCCCGGCGACCCGGCGGCCATCCTGGCCGGGGAAGCCGGCGCCGCCGATGAAGCCTTCATCGCCCAGCTGCGCGAGCAGTTCGGGCTGGACCAGCCCATGTATGTCCAGCTGTGGCACTACGTGTCCGGCATCCTGACCCTGGACTTCGGCTACTCCTACCGCCAGCAGATGCCGGTGCTGGACCTGATCCTCGACCGCCTGCCCGCCACCCTGCTGCTGACCGGCACCGCCTTCGTGCTGTCGCTGGTGCTCGGCATCCTCGCCGGCTCCATGGCCGCGATGCGCGTCAAGAAGGCCTCTGGCTCGCTGATCATGGCGCTGGCCCTGCTGTTCTACGCCACTCCGCTGTTCTGGGTGGCGCTGATGGCGGTGGTGCTGTTCTCGGTGTACCTGGACTGGCTGCCCGCCTACGGCATGTTCACCGTCGGCGCCAACCTCGAAGGCCTGGCCTACGCCTTCGACGTCGCCAAGCATCTGGTGCTGCCGGCCACCACCCTGGGGCTGTTCTTCATGGCCATCTATACGCGCATGACCCGCGCCTCGATGCTCGACGCCGCCCAGCAGGACTTCGTCAAGACCGCCAAGGCCAAGGGCCTGGCGCCGAGGGTCATTCAGCGCCGCCATATCCTGCGCAACGCCCTGTTGCCGATCATCACCCTGGCGGGGCTGCAGGCCGGCCAGATGGTCGGCGGCGCCATCCTCACCGAGACGGTGTTCGCCTGGCCGGGCATCGGCCGGCTGATGTACGAGGCGCTGATGCAGCGTGACTACAACCTGCTGCTCGGCATCTTCTTTTTCTCCGCCGCCCTGGTGATCCTGTTCAACATCGCCACCGACCTGGTCTATCGCCTGGCCGATCCACGCATCAAGGGGGCCGCCGCATGAGTTTCTTTGCCCGTTTCGCCCAGAACCGAGGCGCCCTGGTGGGACTGATCATCCTGTGGGCGATCATCCTGATGGCCGTGCTGGCCCCGGTGCTGTTCCCCGAATCGCCCTGGCGCATGGTGCAGCGACCCTTCCTGCCGCCACTGGCCCAGGACGGCTTCTGGCTCGGCACCGACACCATGGGCCGCAACGTCGCCGCCGGACTGATGCACGGCGCCTGGGTATCGCTGCTGATCGGCCTGGTGTCCACCGCCGTGGCGCTGGCCATCGGCGTACCGCTGGGCGCCATCGCCGGCTACTACGGCGGCCTGGTGGACGACGCCCTGATGCGCTTCACCGAGTTCTTCCAGACCATCCCCAACTTCGCCCTGGCCATCGTGCTGGTGGCGATCATGCAGCCCAGCGTGACCTCCATCGTGCTGGCCATCGCCATCGTCAGCTGGCCGCCGGTGGCCCGCCTGGTGCGTGCCGAGTTCATGTCGCTGCGCCATCGCGAATACGTCGAGGCGGCGCGCCTGGTCGGCCAGACCAACACCCAGATCATCCTGCGCCAGATCCTGCCCAACACCCTGTCGCCGATCATCGTGCTGGCCTCGCTGATGGTGGCCACGGCCATCCTGCTGGAGTCGGCGCTGTCGTTTCTCGGCCTCGGTGATCCCAACGTGATGTCCTGGGGCTACATGATCGGCGCTGCGCGCACCGTGATCCGCCAGGCCTGGTGGCTGTCGTTCTTCCCCGGCCTTGCGATCCTGTTGACCGTGCTGGCGCTGAACCTGGTCGGCGAAGGGCTCGATGACGCCCTCAACCCCAAACTCGCACGGGAGCGCTGAGCCATGAACACCTTTGACAACAGCACCAGCGGCACCAGCGCTTCCACTGCATCGCGCAGCGAAACGGTGAAGGTGCCGAAGGGAGCAACCGCTGGCGATCTCTGTGGCGATCACAGCGGCGATCCAGCCCCGGAACCGATCCTGCGCATCGAGGGCCTGAGCGTCGCGCTGCCCGCCGGCGCCGATCGCGAGTACGCCGTGGAAGAGCTGTCCTACGAAGTCAGCCCCGGCGAGATCCTGTGCGTGGTGGGCGAATCCGGCTCCGGCAAGTCCATGGCCGCCAATACCGTCATGGGCCTTCTGCCCAAGGGCGTGCGCCCGGTGGCCGGGCGAGTGATGTTCGAGGGCGAGGACGTGCTGAGCCTCGACGAGAAGCGCCACCGGGCGCTGCGCGGCAAGAAGATCGGCATGATCTTCCAGGAGCCGATGACCGCCCTCAACCCGCTGATGCGCATTGGCGATCAGATCGCCGAAGTGTTCGAAGCCCATGGCGAGCTCAAGGGCGCCGAGCGTCAGGCCAGGGCGCTGGAGCTACTCAAGGAAGTCCGCCTGCCTCAGCCCGAACGGGCCATCCGTGCCTACCCCTTCGAGCTCTCCGGCGGCCAGCGCCAGCGGGTGATGATCGCCATGGCGCTGGCGCTGGAACCGAAGCTGCTGATCGCCGACGAGCCCACCACCGCGCTGGACGTCACCACCCAGGCGCAAATCCTCGAGCTGATCGCCGACCTGCAACGTCGCCACCATATGGCGGTGATGTTCATCACCCACGACTTCGGCGTGGTCGCCGAGATCGCCAACCGAGTGTGCGTGATGCGCCACGGTCGGATCGTCGAGATCGGCCGCCGCGACGAAGTGCTCGACAACCCCCGTCACGACTATACCCGGGCGCTGATCGAGGCCATCCCCAGCGACGCCGCGCCGCCCGAGCGCGAGCCGATGGCGCCGACGCCGATCCTCGAGGTACGCGACCTGAATCGGGTATTCCGTTCCCGCGGCGGGCTGTTCAAGCCCTCCCGTGAGGTACGCGCCCTGGACGAGGTCAGCTTCACCCTGTCACGCGGCGAGACCATCGGCATCGTCGGCGAGTCGGGCTCCGGCAAGTCGACCTTGGGGCGCTGCGTCGTGCGCCTGGAGCGTCCCGATAGCGGCGAGATCCTGCTGGGTGGCGAAGACCTGTCCGCGCTCAAGGGTGACGCCCTGCGGCGCCAGCGCCACCGGGTGCAGATGGTGTTCCAGGACCCCTACGCCTCGCTCAACCCACGAACCCGGGTGGGCATGGCCATCGCCCAGGGCCCCATCGCCAACGGCGTGCCCCGCGAAAAGGCCCTGGCCAAGGCCGACGAGCTGCTCGAGCTGGTGGGACTTGGCGGCAGCGCCGACCGCTTCCCTCATGAGTTCTCCGGTGGTCAGCGCCAGCGCATCGGCATCGCCCGCGCCCTGGCACTGGACCCGGAGCTGATCGTCGCCGATGAAGCGGTGTCGGCGCTGGACGTATCGATCCAGGCCTAGGTGCTCGAGCTGCTCGAGGACCTGAAGCAGCGCTTCTCGCTGTCACTTCTGTTCATCACCCACGACCTGCGGGTTGCCGCCCAGATCTGCGATCGCATCATCGTCATGCAGAAGGGCCGCATCGTCGAACAGGGCAGCGCCCAGGAGGTCTTCACCCGACCTCAGGCCGACTACACCCGCGAACTGCTCGCCGCCATACCCGGCCGCGACAAGACCACCGATAACAAGACCAGCAAAGAGGAGACCTCCGTCTGATGGCTGTCACCTCCAAGGAACTATCGTCATCGCTTGCCGCGCTGATCGAGACACTGCGCGAGCGCCTGGGCGCCGCCCAGGTGCTGACCGGCGACGACGTGGCAAGCCGCCAGGTGGACTGGCTGAGCGGGGCGCCATGTCGCGCCGCGGCCATCGTGCGGCCCGGCACCCCCGAGCAGGTAGCGGAGGTGCTCGCCCTGTGCCACCAGGCCCGCCAGCCTATTGTCACCCACGGCGGCCTGACCGGGCTGGTCCACGGCGCCGAGGCGGCCCCGGACGAGCTCGCGCTGTCACTCGAGCGTCTTGCCGCCATCGAGGAGATCGATCCGGTGGCCGGCACCATCACCGTGCAGGCCGGCGCGCCGCTGCAGAAGGTCCAGGAGGCCGCCCGCGAGGTCGGCATGCAGTTCGCACTCGACCTGGGCGCCCGTGGCAGCTGCAGCATCGGTGGCAATATCGCCACCAACGCCGGCGGCAACCGGGTGATACGCTACGGCATGATGCGCCAGCAGGTGCTCGGGCTCGAGGCGGTCCTGGCCGATGGCCAGGTGATCAGCGCCATGAGCCCGATGCTCAAGAACAACGCCGGCTACGACCTCAAGCAGCTGTTCATCGGCAGCGAAGGCACCCTGGGCGTGGTCACCCGGGCGGTGCTCAAGCTGCAGCCGGCGCTTGGCGACACCCGCACCGCACTGGTCGCCTGCCCCGACTTCACCTCGATGACGTCGTTGCTTGCGCACCTGCGTGACAGCCTTGGCGGAAGCCTCGCCGCCTTCGAGGCCATGTGGCAGAACCACTTCGCCCTGATCACCGAACAGGAACGTCATCAGCCGCCGCTGGACACCGACGCGCCCTACTACGCCCTGGTCGAGTCCCTGGCCAACGACGAGGACCACCACCGCCAGCAGTTCGAGTCGGCACTCGAAGCGTCCGTCGAACAGGGCTGGGTGGTCGACGCCGTGATCGCCCAGTCGGAAAGCCAGCGCGACAAGCTATGGGCGATTCGCGATGATATCGAAGGACTGGTGGAGGCGCTCTCGCCGATCATGGCCTTCGACGTCAGTCTGCCGATCGGCGAGATGCAGGACTATGTCGCCGAGGTGCAGGCACGCCTCAAGGCCCGTTGGCCACAGGTACGCCTGGCGGTGTTCGGCCATCTGGGCGACGGCAACCTGCACCTGTCGGTGGGTGTGGGCAGCGACGATCCGGACACCCGCCACGAGGTCGAAGGCTGCCTCTACGAGCCGCTGGCCCGGGTCAAGGGATCGATCTCTGCCGAGCACGGCATCGGCCTGGAAAAGCGCGACTGGTTGTCGATCTCGCGAAGCCCCGAGGAACTCGCGCTGATGGCGACGCTCAAGCGCACCCTCGACCCCCATGGCCTGCTCAACCGCCACAAGGTGGTGCCCTGGACCGCGCTACAGACCTGACCTGACCTGACCTGACGTGACCTATTAGCATAGGCCGCTGTCGTAACGCTCTCGGACACTCTCTGACACGCCTCCGCCCCCTTCAAGCCAACTCCCACAGGACATCCCATGGCATCCGATACCCCCACCTTCGCCGACCACCTCTACTCCCCGGGACCGGACAACCCCTTCCCTGGCATCTGGGTGCTGAAGCGCCGTATCGGCAAGGAGATCCCCCACCGTCTGGGTTCCAACGAAGGCCTGGACATGCCCCATCGCGCCCTGCGCGAGCACTTCGGTGACGCCATGGTCGAGCACGTCTACTGCTACGGTGACTCCGAGGCCCTGGGCGTGCGCGAACGTCTCGTCCGGCTGCACGGCTTCGACCTGGACACCCTGCTGGTGGACGCCGGCTGCGACAGCCTGCTGGCGCTGGTGCTGCGGGCCACCGCCCCTGCTGGTACCAGCGTGGTCAGCTCTGCCGGCACCTACCCGACCTTCGGCTACTTCGCCAAGGGCCAGGGCTGCCGCCTGATCGAGGTCGACTACGAGGAGACCGCCGACCACCTGGCGCCGGACATCGACGCCCTGATCGACGCCGCCCACAGCCACCACGCTCGGCTCGTCTACCTGGCCAACCCGGACAACCCCACCGGCTTCGTCCATGACGAGGCCACCGTCGCGCGGTTGCGTGACGCCCTGCCTGATGACTGCTGGCTGCTGCTGGACGAGGCCTACCACGACTTCCGCGACGACGCCGCCAAGCCGAGCTTTACCCGCGCCCTGCCCGGGGTGATTCGCTGTCGCACCCTGTCCAAGGCCCACGGCCTGGCCGGGCTGCGCGTCGGCTACGCCATCGCCGAGCCCTACACCCTGGCGATGCTGATGAAGGTGCGCATCCACTACGCGGTGTCGACCCTGAGCCTGGCCGCCGCCGAGGTGGTGCTGGACCACCAGGACGAGACCGACGCCCACATCCAGGCGGTGCTGGAGCGCCGGGCGCGCCTCGCCGAGCACTTCAAGGCGCTGGGCGCCGACGTGCTGGAGAGCGGCACCAACTTTATCGGCATTCGTCTGGCCGATGCGGATCTGGCCAAGCAGGTCAACGCCGACCTGCTGGACGAAGGCAAGCTGATCGCACGCCCCGCCCACCCGGCCCTCGGCCATGTGCTGCGCATCACCGCCGTGGCCGATGCCCTCGAGCCCGGGCGACTTGCCCGCCTGGAGCAGGCGGTGCGTGAAGGAGTCTGAGGCCAAGGCTGAGGCGATGGAGAAGTCAGTTTCCAGGCAAGGTCTCGATGGCAGGCGAGACCTCGATGCCAGACAGGATATTAACGGCAGGCGAGCTCTCAATAGCAGAGAATGTCTCAATAAAAAGTACCGCCAGGCGACCGAGGTCGCCTGGCGGTAATGCTGGGTTGATGTAAGCGCCGTAGGCCCTATCGCATGCCTGCATAGCAAGCGGCTGGCCCGGCCCCTCGACCCGGACCTCGCCACGGACCCTTAAGGTCGGTGAAACGCCACCGACGTCACCTTGCCAGGTGGATGCCGGCCTTCAGCTGGCGCTCTCCAGTATCGCTTCGTTCAACACCGCCAGGGGGAAGTGGCGACGCAACATGCGATTCTGGAACTCGTCCACGAAGCAGGCGTTGATGATGATGATAAAGCGCTCGAAAGGGGCGCTTGGCTCGCACTGGGTGATCGCATCGACGCTATGGAACAGGCGATCGTCACGCAGGTGCAGCACCTCCCCCGGCGCCAGCGTCACCCGGCCGACTTCCTGCTGGCCGGCCTTGTCCCGATACAGGGTGTTCACCGCCCCACTCACGTTGTCACGGTTGAGCACCACGATGCTCAGGTACTTGCAGCCGTCGGCGTGGATGCCCTGTCCCTGCAACGGATCCACGGTGCCGTCACCACGTACACCGGTGATCTGCATCAGAATGGGCGCGCGGCGCTCGAGCCCCCATAGCTCCGCCCAGGCCTTGACGAATGCCTTGACGTCCTCGCGCTCGGTAAATTCGGGCAACAACGGCTCGTAGTAGCGCAGCCGATCGGCCATGCTGGCGGCGTCATTGAAGCGCCCGCCCTGGGCCATGGGACACTCGCCCAGGGTTTCGACCTCACCCTCGTCGTTCAGGTGCAGCCAGGACATGCGCTTCCAGCGGCGATTGACGTAGGGGTCCCGCGGCAGGTCATCAATGAATGACTGCCAGGCGGACAGGTCAATATGCGCCAGGCGCGTCTTGCTCCAGGACTGAGAGGCGACCTCCTCAAGGACAGACAAATCCCAGTACCCGGATTCAGGAATCCGGAGCCCGACGTTGATCGTCTCGATGGCGGCAAGATGCCGACCTTGTGCGACTTTCTGCGCTATTTTCATGTCATTAACCTCGGTTTTGTGCACAAACATGTGCACTTCATGGATGTTGCATATGCAACACCGAGGATCATGTGGAGCGCCCACACAGCGGTCAAATACCGCGAACGAAGAAACTTCGTTGACCAACTTGTTGCCAAAAGAGGGTATCTACGACGTTTATTCCGATAATGGAAAAACTCATTCCGGCGTTTGGTACTCGCTGCTAGCAACAATTTGTACGACACTGCCGATATATGCGGATTCGTTACTTTTGTTCGGGCACACCCTCTGGCACACCTCGCTGCCCCTGCTCAGGAAATGACGCCATTGCACATCGGTGACAGATTCCACGCACCACGCTCGACCGCTGCCGATGCCGGCAGCGGCGCAGAGAACGCCCTCCCGCTGCCGTCCCTGACGCTCAGCGACTGGCGCTTTCGTGAACTGCTGATGAGCCTTTCGCGCGTCGCGGTGCAGGGGTATGACAGGGACAGGCGCGTCATCTACTGGAATGGCGCCAGTCAGGCGCTGTATGGCTACAGCGAGCAGGAAGCCCTGGGCAAGCGTCTGGAACAGCAGTTGATACCGGAGGCCATGGTGGACGCGGTGATCGATGCTCACCAGGCGTGGGTCCACCGGGGCGTGGAGATCCCCGCCGAAGAGCTCGAGCTCAAGCACCGTTCCGGCGCCAGCGTACCGGTGTTCTCCCATCACGTGATGCTGGGCCGGGAGACCGACAATCCGCTGATGTTCTGCATCGACATCGACCTGGCGGGTGAGCGCAAGGCGCGTCGCGATCTGGACTACATGACGCGTTTCGACCGCCTGACCGGCCTGCCCAACCGCCACGCCTTCGAAATCGAGCTCAAGCGGACCCTGGCAGAGTGTCGGCGCCACAACGACAGCCTGTTGATCCTGTTTGTCGACCTCGACCACTTCAACGAGATCAACGACACCCATGGCTACGACTGCGGCGACAAGGTCATCCGTCAGGCGGCCAATCGCCTGCAGGCCTTCCGGCGCAGCGATGACCTGCTCTGCCGCTTCGGTACCGATGAGTTCGTACTGGCCCTGCCCCAGGTGGACATGGCCACAGACGCCATACAGGTGGCAGAGCGCCTGCTGGAAAGCCTCTCCCGCCCGATGCGGGTGGACGGCCGCGAACTGAGAATCCACGCCTCGATCGGCATCAGCACCTTTCCCGACAATGGCAGCGAGGTGCAGGAACTGGTGGGCAGTGCCGACGCCGCCAAGACCCGGGCCAAACTCACCGGCCGCAACACCTACCAGTTCTTCAGCCCCGAGGCCCACGCGGCAATGGTGCGCCAGCACACCATCGCCGAACGCCTGCAGCGCCTGCTCGACCAGGACGGCGGCGGCGAGCTGGCCCTGGTCTACCAACCCCAGGTGGCTGCCGCCAGCGGGCATATCGATTCCCTCGAGGCGCTGCTACGCTGGACGACCCGGGACGGTGAAGCCATCTCCCCCGCGGAGTTCATCCCGGTGGCCGAGCGAAGCGAACTGATCAAACGCCTGGAGACCTGGGTGCTGCACAAGGTGTGCGAGCAGCAGCGCCAATGGCGCACCGAGGGCAACCGCCAAGTGCGCGTGGACGTCAACGTCTCCGGACGCCACGCGGTGATGGCCGGCATGTTCGAGGCCTTCGCCTCCTGCGTCGCGTCATACGGCCTGGGGCCTCGCGAGATCGGCATCGAGCTCACCGAGAACGTACTGATCGAGGCCGGCCAGGATGTGCTGGACAGCCTGCGCAGACTCTACGACCAGGGCTACAAGATCGCCATCGACGACTTCGGTACCGGCTTCTCATCGATGAGTTACCTCAAGGTGCTGCCGATCACCGCGCTCAAGATCGACCGCACCTTCGTCGCCGAGTGCACCCAGGACCCCCGGGACAGGGCGATCATGGAAGCCAGCATCTTTCTTGGCCACCGCCTCGGTCTCGAGGTCGTCGCCGAAGGCGTCGAAACCGACGAGCAGCAGGCGTTATTGCAGGAAATGCGCTGCGACCTGCTCCAGGGCTTCTACTACCACCGCCCCATGGATGCCGATCTGGCAGCGAGACTGTTGCGTGCCGACAAGTCAGTCCTTTTACCAACAGGCAAAATGAGTCACTAGGCGCGCCCTCATCAGGATGCCCCTCTTCGCACCAACCATTGCGCACCAGCCCTTTCATAGCCTCATCTTGCACGCAGGCGCTTGCGCGATACAGCGGCTTCTGTATCCTCTGCAAGGCACCTCGCAATGAATTGTGCCATCGACTTTCTACATAACATTGAACACTCCGCCACCGACTCCTCGGACACGGCGAAGCGCGAGCAAGGACCTCACTGCAATGGCAAACACCCCCACCCAACCTCCGGAGCACTACTATCCAAGGCCACCGGCGGATGACGAGATATCGCTGGTCGATATCACCCTGATCCTGGTCAGGCGCTGGAAGATGATGGCAGGGGTGTTTGTGGTCATCGTGCTGCTGGCGCTCGCCTTTGCTCTGACCAAGGCCGACAGTTACCGCTACGTGTCGGTCTACCACGTGGCCGAACGCCAACCCAGCGAAGAAGCCGGTGTCGGATTGCTGGAAACCCCGGAGAGTGTGGTCGCCAAGATCGATAACTACTACTTCGACATGGTGACAAGCCAGTTGCTGGAGGAAAACTCCCTCGACAGGCTCGGCTTCGAGACCACCGCCAAGGCGCCGGAAAACGTAGCTTTTCTGACCCTAGACTCAGAGGCTGGAGAGGATCGTGCAGAACAGGTTACCGAATATCACCAGAGGCTTCTGGCCACGGTAAAGGCCGACCAGGATGAGCTTGTCGCCAAGCGTCGCCAGACCCTGGAGCAGCAGCTCGCCAGCGCCAACGAGAGCCTCGACGCCGCCAAGGAGTCCACGTCGGAGAGTGCCGCCGAACTGGTGGCCACCTACACCGGGAATGTGGTCGACATCGAAGAGAAGCTGGCCTACCTCGCCGAAGGCAATATTCAGCGCGTGGCAGCCCAGAGTCGCGAGCCCGTGGGTACCAGCAAGGCCCTGATCATGGCTCTCGCCATCGTGCTGGGCGGCATACTGGCGGTGATGGCCGCCTTCCTGGCCGAATTTGCCGGCACGGTGCGCAAGGCGTCAGCCCGCAAGGACTAAGAGCCTTTCGCTCCCGCCAGGCGGACATCAGCGCCAATAGCAAAACGCCCCGAAGGCCAAGGCCTTCGGGGCGTTTTTCTTTCGGGCTATTTTCTTCGGGCTAGCAGCCAACGCTGGCTACGCTTCGCCTGCTGTAAAACGCTTTCCAAATGGAGACTTCTCCATCAGCGTTCTTTATGCAACACTTTCCAGCGAATCACCACGACCGACGGCGTAGTACATCAGCCCGGCCTGGCGCACGCTCGCGGGGTCGTAGAGGTTGCGGCCATCCACCACCACAGGCATCGACAGCTGGTCCTTGAGCCAGGGGAAGTCCAGCGAGCGGAACTCCTTCCACTCGGTGCAGATCACCAAGGCGTCGGCGCCCTTGACCGCCTGGATGCGATCGCCGGCCAGCATCAGATCATCACGCTCGCCGTAAATGCGCCGGGTCTCGCCCATGGCCTCAGGGTCATAGGCCTGGACCCTGGCGCCAGCTTCCCACAGGGCTTCCATCAGGGTACGGCTGGGGGCGTCACGCATATCATCGGTATTGGGCTTGAACGACAGCCCCCAGATGGCGATGGTGCGGCCCTTTAGGTCACCGTCGAAGGCGTTGGCCAGCTTGGTAAACAGAGTCTGCTTCTGACGCTGGTTCACCGCCTCGACTGCCCCCAGCAGTTCGGCCTCGTAGTCCACCTCGCGGGCGGTGCGCGCCAGCGCCTGGACGTCCTTGGGGAAGCAGGAGCCGCCGTAGCCACAGCCCGGATAGATGAAGTGGTAGCCGATCCGCGGGTCACTACCAATTCCGCGACGAACCTGCTCCACGTCGGCGCCGAGGCGCTCGGCCAGGTTGGCGATCTCGTTCATGAAGCTGATCTTGGTGGCCAGCATGGCATTGGCGGCGTACTTGGTCAGCTCCGCCGCCCGCACATCCATGAACATCAGCTTTTCCTGCAGACGGATGTAGGGCGCGTAGCACTCCCGCATCAGTTGCTTGACCTTGTCGGAATCAGTACCGACCACGATACGCGCACCGTGGGCAAAGTCCTCGATGGCAGCGCCTTCCTTGAGAAACTCAGGGTTGGAGCAGACGTCAACGTTCAGGCTGACACCACGCTGCTCGAGCTGCGACTCCACCATCGCCCTGACCCGATCGGCGGTGCCCACCGGCACGGTGGACTTGTCGACCACCACCTTGTCGTCCTGCATATGCTCGCCGATGGCCTTGGCCACCGCCAGCACGTACTGTAGGTCCGCGCTGCCGTCCTCATCCGGCGGGGTGCCCACGGCGATAAACTGCAGCACACCATGGTTGACCGCCTTGGCGGCATTGGTGGTGAACTTGAGCCGCCCCGCCGACACGTTGGCCTTGACCATGGGCTCAAGCCCCGGCTCGAAGATAGGGATCTCGCCGGCTTCGAGGCGTGCAATCTTGTTCTCATCCACGTCCATGCAGATGACATCGTGACCGACGTCCGCCAGGCAGGTCCCGGTGACCAGGCCCACGTAGCCGGTGCCAAAAATGGTGATCTTCATCCCTTGTCACTCACTCACTGAAATTTTTGATCGGCCAAGGATAGCAATCCCGCCCTGCAAATGGCACAGCCCTTTCCTTGCCTGGGTCAAATGGGATAGCGAGAGCACCTGCAGGCACAACCTATCGCCCTTTGCTCCCCCTGGGGTGACACATGTCTGACACATGGCTTACACCGCGTAGAACCGGCGATACCAATCGACAAAGCGTTTGACACCTTCTTCCACCGGCATCTGCGGGCGATACCCGGTCGCCTGATACAGTGCCTCGGTGTCCGCCCAGGTACGCGGCACATCACCCGGCTGCATGTCCTTGTAGTGGCAGATCGCCTCTCGCCCAACCGCCTTCTCGATGGCGTGAACGAAGTCCATCAGCGACACCGGACTACCACAGCCGATGTTGTAGAGCGCGTAGGGGGCAGAGGCCGTATCGGTGGTGACCTCGGTGCTACCCCGTGGTGTAGGCACCACGTCCAGCACGCGCACGACGCCTTCGACGATATCGTCGATGTAGGTGAAGTCCCGGGACATGTCGCCATGGTTATAGACGTCCATGGGCCTACCTTCCAGCACCGCCCGGGTAAACTTGAACAGCGCCATGTCAGGACGCCCCCAGGGGCCATAGACGGTAAAGAATCTGAGCCCGGTGGTGGGCAGGTCATACAAGTGGGAGTAGGTATGGGCCATCAGCTCGTTGGCCTTCTTGGTGGCCGCATAGAGGCTGATGGGGTGGTCGACGTCATCGTCGGTGGCAAAGGGCACCTTGTCGTTGGCCCCGTAGACCGAACTGGACGAAGCGTAGACCAGATGTTCTACCTTGCCATGGCGACAGCCCTCCAGCACATTGAGGTGCCCCACCAGGTTGGCATCCGCATAGGCGTGAGGGTTCTCGAGCGAATAACGCACGCCAGCCTGCGCCGCCAGATGGATAACCTTGTCAAAACCTTCCTCTTTGAACAGGCGTTCTAAATTCTCTCGATCAGCGATATCCAGACGCTCGAAGCGGACGTCCTCACACCCCTTGAGATCGGCAAGGCGCGCCTCCTTCAAGGCAACATCGTAGTAGTCATTCAAGTTGTCGACACCGACCAGTTCGTGCCCCTGACCACTCAACCGCTTGGCAACCGCGTGACCGATAAAACCCGCCATCCCGGTAATCAGAATCTTCATATGTACACCTGTTCCAAAACTGGGCCAATTGTAACGCGATACCACTGAAATCAGGAAAGCCCACTTGACGAACCTTCGCAGCGTACGAGCCGGCGACTTGAGCAGCAAACAGATTCCAGGTGCAACGAGACCAACCAAGGCTCTGTGGTAAACTTTGGCGTCCGCAGCCGCCACTGATTCTCAACCGGAGCCACCGTGAACCATCAGCGAATCGCCTTTGTCATCGAAGACCTCTACGGAGGCGGCGCCCAGAAGTCGCTTTTGTACACGGCGGACCAATTGCGCCAGCGTGGTCACGCCGTCAAGGTCTTCACCCTGCGCGACAAGGTGGAGCACCGCCTTCCTGATGGCCTCGATATCGAGAACCTGGCGGTGGTCACGCGCCTGACCAAGGCAACCTCCACGGTGCTGACCGAAAAGTGGCAGGCCCGCAAGGTCCAGAAGGCCCTCGAGGCCTGGCGGCCAGAGGTGGTGATCTCCTGCTCCTGCGACAAGATCACCCGCCACCTGGACTGGCCCAACCTCTACTTCTGGATCAAGTCCGACGTCAGCGCCAAGTTCAGTGACCCGGCCGCCCGGGACAGGGCCTTTGCCAAGGTGCGCCGCTTCTACGGCGGGCGCAAGGTGATCGCGGTGTCCGAGGGCGTCAAAGAGAACCTCGAGCAGCTGGTGGGACTTGAAGCCGAGACGATCATCCCGATCTACAACCCCTACGAGCGGGAGCCCTTCGTCGCGATGGCAGACGAGCCCCTGAGCCTGCCTGCAGGGGTCGAAAAAGGCCGCTACCTGTTATCGGTTGCCGCGATCGAGCCGCGCAAGCGCCAGGACCGCCTGCTGCGGGCCTATCGCCAGGCCCGGGACGGGCATGGCCTCGATGTGCCCCTGGTGCTGCTTGGCAAGGGCAAGCCGGAGAACGAACAACGTCTAAGGGACATGATCGGCGAGTTGGGGCTCGATGATCACATCCACTGGCTTGGCTATACCGCCAATCCCTACCCCTACATACAAGACGCCATGGCCATGGTGCTGACTTCGGACGCCGAAGGCCTGCCAAGAGTTCTGATCGAGGCGCTGCTGCTGCACACCCCGGTGATCAGCGTCGACTGCCCTAGTGGCCCGAAGGAGATCCTGACCCAGGAACTTAAGGACTTTCTGGTCGCACGCGACGACGAGGCAGGGCTTGCTAGCGCCATGGCGCGCATGGCCAAGACGCCAGTCACCATCGAACCGCGCCACTACCAGCAGTTTCTCACACAGAACGTGCTGCCGAAGTTCGAAGCCCTGCAGTCAGGGGCAGCCTGAACCATGCAGCTTCTGGATATTCCCTTCAACGACCGGAGACGGCGCTACCTGATGTTCCACACCCGGGAGCTGCCGGAGCGCCTCGCGCTGTCTCAGACCACGACCACCGCCGCCTTCGAGGCGGTGGGCTCCAGCCGCTTTTTTGTCTCCCAGGACGGCAGAATTCTGGCCAAGGTGGTGCCGGACAAGTTCTCGAAGACGCTTGAGCCCTTCAAGTGGCTGACCCGGGACTATCTCGAAAAACGCTGGCTGGGCCAGTCGGATGCGCGCAAGGAATACCTCAGCATGCGCATCCTCAAGCAGGCGGGACTGCGCACACCACGATTCCACGGCTGGGGGTTGAGCCTTAATCCGCTCAACAGAAACGCATCACTTCTGTTAATGGAACGGGTCAGCGGTGCAACAACGGCGGGCGATGTGTTTGATCAACTCTCCCGCCCTCAGCAGAAAAGTTTTCTCGACAAGTTCAGCAAAGAGGTGGCCCAACTGGCCCGGGCAGGCTTTGTCCACCGCGACCTTCACTTCAACAACCTGCTGATCGACAAGCAGGGTGACTTCACCTGGGTCGACGCCCACGTCAGGCCCCTGCCACGCCAGACGGCCAAGCGATGGCGCCTGCTGGAAGACTCGCTGACACCCAACAAGCTGCGTGGCCACGCTAACCTCAAGGAAGTCTCCGCCCGACTCCACCACTACCTGGATCAGTTCGACGGGGATCTCAGCCAGGACAGCAGGTAGCGTTTCAGCCAACGCGAGTTCGGCGACAGCTCTCCCTGACAAAGCCAATGTTGGCAATGCTTTCCTGGGCTAGCGGGTCGCCCAAATGCGGCTGTGTGCTAATCGTCATCATGAAGTACCAGGTAACGCTCGACGACGTTCTCCAGCCGATAGTGCTCGCACTGGGTGGCATCAATCTGCGGCGTGTCATTCACCAGGCGAGCAATACAGGCGCCAAAGGTCTCGATGCTTTCGAGGGGCACGAGCCAAGGCGTCAAAGCGCCTGTCAGTATCTCTGCCGGGCCGGTGGGACAATCGACGCTGATCACAGGGGTCTGGCAGGCCAAAGCTTCCAGCAGAACAAGTGGAAATCCCTCATAGTCGGAACTCAGGAGCAGCGCTCGCGCCCGATCGATATACGGATAAGGATTGTCCCGGGGCCCCAGGGTCAGGACTCGCCCCTCCAACTGGCGCTGTTTTACCATCGACCTGACCTTGTCGAGCCCCGCCCCGCCTCCCACCATGATCAATGGCAAGGCGGTGCCACTGGCCAGGTAGGCGTCGAGCAGCCGGTCCAGCCGCTTCTGACGAATATCCATTCGTCCCACATAGATGAGGTAGTCGTCAGGTACATCATCGACGGCACAGCCCGCCAACCGACGAACGTTGTCGATGGCGACCGGATTATGGATGGCCACGCCACGAGACGGCGTCACACCAAAGTGCAGACACAATCGATCCAGCATCGCCTGGGACACGGTGACCAGCTTGCGGCCCTGGTACAAGGCGCGCACCTTGCGCTTCTTCAATAACCGCGAGAAGCCATGTTTGTTGCCGAGAAAGCCAATCACTGGGTCCGCATGCAGGCAATACCAGGCGACGTCCCTGAGCCGCGAGCGGGATACCACCTGATGGGCATGGTGCAGGTGCGCATACACCCGATCGAAGGCGTGCTCCTGCTCCTTCAACCAGCGATCCAGCATCTTCGCGTGGACCCGATAGCGCATCCATTTGCTGAGGTTCCCTTTGACCACATAGGGCATCGTCACCAGGTGCACCTCAGCAGGCAGACGGTGACGTTGTCGGTCACTCAGGATCAGCAGGGTGACCTCTGCACCAGCGCTGACCATGCCAGCGATCAAATCCCTGACCACTACAGGCGCTCCGCCTGAGTTCAGATGATCCACGATAAAAAGAACGCGCAATACGCTGCGAGAAGACATGCAGGAAGCATCCGACCAAAAAAGGAGCTCCCTATCATCAGCGGCTTCTCACGTTCACGAGAACAGATACTTGGCCCTACCACGCATGACTGATGTGCTGAAACACAAAACAAGCGTTCTAGCGCAGTTTCTACAGCACTAGACGGAAGTCGCAGCCGTGCGCCACGCCTGCCAAAATAGAAATCACAACTAGCCTCCATACCCCTCAGGATTGGCCGACTGCCAACGCCAGCTATCCCGCATCATGTCTTCCAGCGTTTTCTTGGCGCTCCAGCCAAGCTCCAATCTTGCCTTCGAGGCGTCTGCCCAGAAGGCGGGAAGATCGCCTTCACGGCGCGAAGCAATGCGATACGGCACCCGCTGCCCCGTCACCTGCTCAAAGGAACGGACCATTTCAAGAACCGTAGTGCCTCTGCCGGTGCCCAGGTTATAGGTTGCCACACCCGACAACGTCATTTCCTTCATCGCCTCCAGCGCCTTGACGTGCCCCACGGCCAGATCTACCACGTGCAGATAGTCACGCTCGCAGGTGCCGTCCCGGGTCGGATAGTCATCCCCGAAGATGGACAGCTCCGGCAGGCGCCCCACCGCCACCTGGGAGACAAACGGCAGCAAGTTGTTGGGGATACCCTGGGGGTCCTCACCGATGCGCCCGGAAGGATGCGCGCCGATGGGGTTGAAGTAGCGAAGCAAGGAAGCGGACCAGCGATCATCGGCCCTAGCCACGTCCTCGATCATCTGCTCCACCACGGCCTTGGTCGCGCCATAGGGGTTGGAAGGTCTGCCACGTCCCATGACTTCGACGTAAGGCACCGGTGCGTCCTCACCGTAGACCGTGGCGGAGGAACTGAACACGATCGATCTAACCCCAGCCTCCTCCATGGCCTCGAGCAAGCGCTGGGTGCCGGTGACGTTATTGTCATAGTAGGAAAGCGGCTGCCGATAGCTTTCGCCGACCGCCTTCAGGCCCGCAAAATGGATCACCGCTTCCACCGAGTGTTCGGCAAAGACCCTGTCCAGACAGGCGCGATCACGAATGTCACCGTGCACCACCGGCACCTTCTGGCCGACCAGCTCTTCGACCCTGGCGATAGCCTTGGATGAGCTGTTGCAGAAGTTATCAAAGACAACAGCTTCGTGCCCGGCGGCGATCAGCTCGACCAGGGTGTGGGTCCCGATATAGCCGGCTCCACCGGTGACTAATACCTTCATTCTATTCATCCTTACGACATTGTCTGGCAGTTACCATATCCACTGCCCAAATCAAAAAAGGTCTTAAATGCTATCTTCAGCGCGCAACGAAGGCCTGCGCCACTCCCTCCGGCCTGAAATCGTCAAGCCATTGCTCACGCACTTCAGGCTTGGGCCCTTCGAGCGCAGCGGTGATTCCGGCAGCGAGAGCATCCTCGCTACGCTCGACCAGACTGATCTCGAGTTCTCCCTTGAGAATCTCTCGCACGCCTCCCGGGCAGTCCACCGACAATACCGGCGTACCGCAGGCGAGCGCCTCGAATAGCACAATGCCCATGCCTTCAAAACGCGAGCTGAGCACAAACAACCGAGCGTGACCCATCCAGGGGTACGGGTTGTGCTGATTGCCGGCGAAGATGACCTTGTCAGCGATGCCAAGCTCATTCGCCAAAGCCACCAGGCTATCTCGTTCCTGACCATCCCCTACCAGCACCAGCGGCAGGCTAGTACCGGATCGCGCGTAGGCACGCAGCAGCAGGTCTTGTCCCTTGGCCGGCACCAGACGCGCCACATTCAAAAGGTATGGCTCGGATGGTATCGCGTCATTGGCTTCCAGCATCGCCTCACGGATCGAGCGCAGCGGACAAGGGTTGGGAATCACCGTGAGAGAGCGTGGGCGAAACTTCCAGAGTGTCTGCGCCTTGCGCAAACTGTCTGCAACCCCATGAGACACAGCCACCAGATCCCGGCGATGATAGAGGCAGCGCGCAAACAGGGCCTTGCGGCGACTAGCGCCGTCGAAGTGAAATATATTTTCGAGTACGTAGCGAGCACGCTTGTCGCGAAAGCTCCATACCAGCTCGAAGGTGCCGATGCCCCGAAACACGATGCGGTCTACTCTTCCGTGCGTTTGCTCGAAGCGCTTCAACCAGTGTCGAAACACGACGCCGCCCATTACGCCAAGCCCCAGGAACAATGCCCTGCCCATCAGCGGATTGAGTAACAGGCGGGCCAACACTTCTAGGCCAGAGCCGACCAGCGTCAATCGATTACGCTGCTGAAGTGGAAGGTGATGTACCTTGACCCCGGAATGCTCTGGCCTCAGGGGGCGCTTCACCTTGCGAAAATACACCAGATGGCTTTCATAGCCTGCTTCATGGAAGGCATCAGCAAGATTGACCGCCACCCGCTCCATCCCGCCCATCTTGAGGGATCTGACCACAACCAGCGTTCTCATGATAGGCGCCCTTGTGTCCTGCGATCGCAAAAGTGAACAATGAGACCACACAATGCTATGCAGGTTCGAGCCGACCGCTCGCGAAACATCAACGGCGTGCTTCCTCTCCTCCTCTACCCTTCGCTCCATGGGCTCCCGCGCACTATTGGGCCGACTATGCCGGATCATAAACTGCGCTATTTCGGCCATTCGCGCCGACCAATCACCTGCTAAACTAACGAAAAATCGAAGAAAAAGCTGGGACTGGGAATATGAAGGACAACAAGCGTGTTCTGCTCGTACTGAGAAGAATGGGCATGGGCGGGATAGAGCAGGCCACACGAAACCTGGCAAGGGAGCTGCAAAGCGCCGGCCACGAGGCTCACCTGCTGGTCCTCAAGGGCACAGCCCCATCAGCCGATAGAGAAACCTGCTGGCTCCACCAATACGATGTTGATCGTGAGAGCCGCCAGGGGATAGGTCGCTTCACCCATCTTGCCGACAAGGCGCTGTTGTCTCCTCTTATCAAGCAGTCGGGGTTCGTCTGGCGCGGCAGGCGCTGCTCAAATGCCTTCAAACACTATGTGGCAACACTGGAAGCTCAGCATGGGCGTTTCGACCTTATCCTGATTCGAGGCCAGGGCGCCTTCGAGAACCTCTGGGCGTTCGATGACGAACGCACCTGGCGCGTCGTCGAAGCCGTGACAGGGCGATTTCCAAACACCGCCAAAGGCCGCTGGCTGACGAGAACCTTGTACCAGGGCAAGCAACTACTTCACGTCTCCAGAGGGGTACAGCAGGAAGTCGGCGACTATCTGGAGCGCCAAGGGGTCGAGCCCAGCAGAAGCGAACTTCTCTACAACGCGGTACCGATCGAAGACATACGCTGTAAGGCAACAGAACCGGCAGAACCGGCCATCCCCAGACCCTACCTGGTACATGTTGCGCGACTCGTTCCAGTGAAGAACCAGCAGCGGCTGCTCAAGGCCTACCACCTGGCGGTGAATCAAGGCCTCGACCACGATCTGGTGATCATCGGCGATGGCTCCGAACGTCGCCATCTGGAAGAGATGACCCTGGAGCTCGGTCTTGCCTCCCGTATCCACTTTCTGGGCCAACGGGACAACCCCTACCCTTGGATGAAAGACGCAACCGCCCTGGTGCTCAGCTCCGACTTCGAGGGGCTCGGTATCGTCTTGGTCGAAGCCCTGGCCATCGGCACCCAGTGCGTCGCTTGCAAGGTACCAGGCGGCATCAGCGAGGTGTTGACGGGCCCACAGGCTAGATTGCTGGCCGAGCCCAGCGATGCTGGCCTTGCCGAAAAGCTTTTGGAAGCCGTTAAAGACCCTGTCATCATCGACGAGAAGATGATCAAAGCATTTGAACCGCAAAGCGTTATCGCGCAACTTATGGCACTGACAGAAGCCCCTTCGGAACACCTCTATGCCCATCCAGCGTGACCACCACTTACCCCTTGCACCCGATTGGGAGTGCAAGGCCACCATCGACGACAATGGCATCATTCAGTTGGCTGACCCAGCCATTGCCGCACTGAGCACAGGCGACGTTCGGCCCAACACCTGGATGCTGGAGGTACGTTACCGGGCAACGTCCCGCTGGAAGTTGCCTGCAGTCACAATCATCGACCGAAGCAACAGCCAACCTACGGAACGCTTTACCCAGTATCTCGAGCCCAATCAGACCGGCAAGCGCTTGATCAACCTCACAGGCATCGAGTCACTCGACCAACTTCAGCTAAAGCTTAAACATCTGACGCTTGAGGGGGACGCCACCTTACTCGGCTGCCGCAACCCAGACTTGGCGAGCGGACCGATCCTTATCATCGCTCCCCACCCTGATGACGCCGAACTCGCTGCCTTCGGTGTCTACAGCCAGTACCCCAAAAACACCTGGATCGTCACCCTCACCGCGGGCGAGCGCCTTAAGCGCCTCGACAAGCAATATTGGCCAGGGCTCGACGATTCACTCGCAGAAGCCTCACAACGAAAGGGCTTTGTTCGCGCCTGGAATAGTGCCACCACCCCGCTGCTCGCCGGTGTGCCGGCAGAGCAACTCATCATGCTAGGCTACTTCAACGACACTCTTGCAGAGCTGTATGAGAAGCCACACACCGCCGTGCCCTCACACTCGGCACCGACGCTCACGCCCGACGCCTATCGCCAGTGGAACAGACTGTCTCTCCCAACGGATGGGCAAGTGCAAAATACTGGAGAAAATCTCCAGAGCGACCTTTCATCGCTACTGAACAAAATCAAACCGACAACCATCATCACGCCCCACACAGACCTCGACCCTCACGCCGACCATATCGCCAGCACCCGACACCTGCAGGCAGCCATCGAGCAAAGCGGGCACGCCCCTGACCACCTGTTGCTCTACGCCAACCATCTGAAGAGCACCCGTGGCTTCCCAAGAGGTCCCGCTCACGCGGCAACAGGCGTATGGCCAATCCAAACCAGCACATCGTTACCTCAAGACGACAGCATCGCCAGCTTCCCGCTAAGCATCGAAGTCCAGAAACAAAAAGCCCTGGCACTGCACTCCATGCACGATCTTGGAGGCACGCCAGGGCTTGAGCGACAACTGAAACGAAAGCTGAAGAGGTTATTGAGCGGAATCCCCTGTAAAGACTGGAGTGACTATGGTGGTCACGACTTCTTCCAGACCCATATCAAGGCACACGAAAATTTCGTGCTACAGGAAATAGACCAAAACTGGCTGACCTGAGTGATCATCAAGAAGTTAGCTTCCTTGGAGTGGGAAAACCGATTTACCTGTCTCCAGCTGCCACCGCCAGATAAAGGTGACCACCACCCCCATCACAACATTTTGTATGTAGGACCCTGTCCAAAAGAAGCTATAGGATTCAAATAGGCTGACGATAAAGTAGTAGACAAAAAATGCCCAACCAAACGCAAAAACCTCCGTTGGCATAACGCCAGCACGCCAGGCTTTCCAGCTTCCTAACCCAGTCCAGATAACAAGAACAATAATGACGGATAACCCCAGCAAACCATAGCTCACGACAAAGTCCAGTAGGGTATTGTGAAGATGTCCATACCTATCCTTGACCGATTGGGGCAGCCATTCAGTATGGTCAATTACTAACCCTCTCGCATCTCCTCCCCAGCCGACGATTGGACGTTCCGCGAACCACTCGAGGCCAGCACGCCAAGTGTGAAGACGGTTGCCGATACTACTATAAGGTACTTCTTCCCAGTTACCTTGCCAGGCATTGACCATAACCGAATTTTCAGATGCAAGACGTCTTTCGAAAGTGTCTTTGAAGACGATGCCTGACGTGCCAAGAATCGCGAGAATACACGCGAGTGCTACGATTCCCTGCCTTTTGATACTTCTCGAAACAGTCCCTTTGAAGATCACTATTAAAAACACAAGAATCGCCAGAAACGTGGTTACTGTCAGCGACAACCACACCGCCCGAGTCTGGGTCACGAAAACACCCAGCAGGCAAACCGCAAATGAAACGACCCAAAAAGGAACCGTCAATACGGATAATCGTCCAAGTGAAAAGCAACGCCTAGAAAAGCACAACAAACCAATAACAGCCACGCCAAAAAACATGGCAGTATGTTGGGCATTTCTTATATCAAGGTCAATTCTTTGCCCCTGAAGGCCACGCCACCACTGTTCAATCGCCCCTTCAAAAAGAAAGCATGTTGCCACAAAGCCGATTAATGAGAGCAGCAACATGGTCCACACATTCTTACGCATACCACCAAGCCAGAATGCGACACCTACGAACAAAAACCACTTACCAAGTCGATCCAACTCGGGGTTGTCTGGTAACCAATTTGGATGGTGATAATACCCTGCCCCCCAACTCAGCAGTTGAGCAATCAAAACACCGAGCAGACACCAGAAAACCATACTGGTTCGAAGCGTCTTCCCCTTCCACAGAATCAGAACCAATGCCAGCAAGGCTATAACTGTTCCTGCCTTTTGGCCAATATCAGGAAGCCATATACGAAGACCACCATAGATAAACGTCAGAGCAAGACAAAAAGTATACATCCACTTCGGTGTAGAAGTAGAAGAGAAAGCAACATTACAATCTTTTACTTGAAGCATTTGTTATCGACCAAAATAATTTTATCTTGCACCGTCACCGGTAAACACCGTCTTTACGGTTTTGAACAAAACAAGAACATCTAACCAAAGAGAGAAATGCTTTATATAATAAAAATCGTACTGTAGCTTTTCAATCATACCTTCAACTTCCGCCGCATACCCCTGCTCTACTTGTGCCCACCCTGAAATACCTGGACGGACGACATGGCGATACCTAAAAAAAGGCACATCTCTTTCATACCATTCGGAGAGTTCCATCGACTCTGGCCGAGGACCAATAAAACTCATCTCCCCCTTAATCACATTAAAAATCTGGGGCAGTTCGTCTATCCTGAACTTCCTAATCACTTTTCCGACTCGTGTTATACGTGGATCGTGCTCCCCGTCAGTAAATCCCTTCCCCGCCTTACCCACATACATACTACGAAACTTGTAAACCTCGAACGCCTCCCCTCTGTACCCCATCCTTTTCTGCCGAAAAATAGCAGGACCTTCACTTTCTTTTCGGATCAATACAGCCGTTACCAGCATAATAGGAAGAAAAAGAGGAAGTAGCAATAAAGCAGCAGCCAAATCAATGGCACGCTTTACATTTGAATAAATGGCAGAAGGCATCAAAGAACCAAATTCATTTTCGGAAAGATGGTCGACCCTAACCTTGCCAGTCATTGACTCTTGAATTTGCCTTACATGATATACAGGAATTCTACATAGTGTGCACTCAGCCAAGAACCTTTCCCACTTCGCACCCAAGTTATCGTTTCTTAAATCTGCAACTATCGCATCGTAACGCACCCCATCTGGCTCTGGTGAAATTAGACGTCTCAATTCTATCCTTGAGTGCGACTCCATGTCCAAAGCATTACCGATTGGGACGACACCAATCTTCAATTGCCGATAGCGTCGCCCTATAAAGTAACCTGAAAAAAACCAGACAAGACACGCCAAGTATCCCATAAAAAGAACTTGCCGTGTATAGGCCTCCCTCGTGAAAAGCAAAATAGCAACAATGACAAGAAATGCCAAACTTACCGTCGGCGCAACATAAGCAGCTACACGTACACCAGGAAATCTCGTGAACCTACGCAAGAAAAATGTAATTATTAAGAAAGATAAAGCAATAGCACTTACGGTATTAATACGGTTGTCGCTAAGATTGTTCCAAAACCCCCAACCCCACCTTTCCAGAGAAGGAAAAATAACAACAAAAGGCAACCCAAATAAAATCTGAAAAGGCACACCCAACAGTAACTTCTCATACCATCTTGAATGACGACGTTCATAGGTATAGCTCACAAAACCACCCTAACAATACGTGAAAATTAATTAAAAAAATAGACGTGAAATATTTATCTATTTTTATATTTAATTCATATTCATATATGAATCTCCCCGAGTGTTCTAGACACACGCTAGGATCAGGGCATAACGCTGTTCGTACTCAATAGGAGATAGACCATAATTTGTGCCGTGACAGCACCTTGGATTGTAGAGCATTACGATATAGTCGAACACACCGCTAAAAGCAGCATCTCGAGTAGAATAGATCCGTCGCTTTATGCGTTTTTCGCTGTAAGCGGCTGGCCATCACCCATTGCGAGTGATCAGTCGCCTGGCTGCCAGTGCTGAGGCAGCAGCTCGTGGATCTGACTGTCCTTCTGGGTTGGCAGCCGAGCCAGTACGCCTTTCAGGTAGGCATGCGGTTCATGGCCGTTCAGCTTGGCAGTCTGGATCAGGCTCATGATGTTGGCAGCGCGCTGGCCGCTGCGCAGTGAGCCCGCAAATAGCCAGTTGCTGCGTCCGAGTGTAATGCCCCCCTGGTTTCTGCACACCTCATCCAGTTAATGCGAGGTGTGCTCGGGGTGCCACATAGCCCAGAGAATGAGGTGGTCGCTCTTCGTTGTAATACCGGATCCAGCGATCGATCACGACTCTGGCTTGGCCCAGCGACTCGAAGCGATGCTGCCAGATGCACTCCTCCTTCAAGGACCGGAAGAAGCGCTCCACGAGGACGTTCTGTTCCGGTGTATACGGCGTAGTGGACTCCTGGGTGAGACCATAGGCCTTCACCGTGCCCGTGTAGTGCCGGCCTGAAGACCGGGCCGTTGTCGGAGCGAAGTGCCAGCGCCCCCAGTCGATAGAGCAGCGCCTCCTCCAGAGCGGCCTCAGCGGTCTTACTGCTGCCATTGTCCGATAGTCGCCGGCCGAGGATCTCTCTTGTGCAGCAGTCGATGATCACCGCCAGGCTGGCTCGCCGATCCTTTCCACACCACACGTGCGTGAGATCCGTCGCCCAGCATTCATCAGGCCGTGACGTGACTGACGGCAAGCTCTTGGCACGCGGTCGGAAGCCTTGTGGCCGCTTGCGTACCTGCCAGCCTTTCATTTGCAGGATGCGCTGGATCGGCTTGCGGTTCTCTCCTAAGACGCACGCCAGGCGGCGATAGCCATAGGTGGGGAACCACTCCAGGGCCAGTTTCACCCGCACCGCCAAGTCGGCATTGATGGCACGCTTCCGCGATTTGGGCCGATAATACAGGCCGCGCCGGGGGAATCCCAGCCAGCGGCAGAGCTTGACGAGCGATACCACATGGCCTTCCTCGGCCAGTTGCGCCTGCAGCGACCTTACGAGTTCTCGTCCTCGTCGAGCAGGCGCTTGAATTTTTTTAGCGCATAGATCTGCAGATGGGCCTCACCCAATGCCTCCTTGGTCTCCCGGAGCTCGGACTCATACTGCTCACGGATGTCCTTGGGGCGGGCCTTGAACCCGTTTTCCATGCTGCGCTGGGCCTCATCGACCCAGCCCTCGATCTCAGAGACAGTGAGATCGTACTGGCGAGCCACTTCAGCCGTCGTGGTCTTGCCCTTGAAGATGTCCACGACCACGGCGGCCTTGCGCTTCGCGGTCCACCGTTTGATGGAGTTGCCGTCGCTCATCCTGTCCTCCTGATGACTGCACTATACCCTGTGCAGCTATGGAGGGAGTCACTTCAGTCACTTGCTCCGGCGATAGTTCCACCCGGTCGCCGTGCCCGCTGCCGGCCCAGTGGAACTTGCCCTGGTTCAAGCGCCGGGCGCACAGCCAGATTCCCAGGCCATCATGAACCAGCACTTTCATGCGGTTGCCGCGCCGGTTGGCGAACAGATAGGCGCAGTGCGGCCGGGCGGTGCCGAACACCGTCACCACCCGCGCCAGGGCGGTATCGGGACCGGCGCGCATCCAGCGGCTCGGTGGCCAACCAGATCTCATCGATACGGCTCATGACAGCAGATCCCGAAGCATCGTCCGAAAGCTCTCGGCGGCTGACACGGGCCACTCCACGGTCACTGCCCCCCGAGAGTGCGGGATCGGGAGTCGTATACACTCCGTCTCCTGATGCTGGGTGGCCGCAGGAGCCAAGGGACTTGCCATAGGTAGCGGGACAAACGGTGGGGTGTCCCCCCCCCGGCTTCCGCCGACGAGCATCACGGATCCACTTGTGTACCAGGTCGGCGTTCAGGCTATGTTCCAAGGCAACCCCAGCCACGGAGGCATCGGGTTGCTGGCATGCTTCGACGACCTTGGCCTTGAACGCAGCGGTGAATCGGCGACGCTTCCGGGGCGTTGCCAACACGCTTAACTCACTCATGGTAGGTGTCCACTTATGAATAGGTTGACACCTACCGTCTCGGAACTCAGCGTTAGATGGGTTCACCGGACGCTTACCGAACTCCTTCGTCTCGGGCTCGACGACCTGCTCGTCGTCGCCCGGGAGTTCTTGCACCCCACGCTATCCAGAGCGGCGCTTCACCGGATGTTGAAACGCCGCCAGGTACCTACCTTGGCCCAATTGGCTAAGAGGGACCAGGAGGGCAAGAAGGAAGCGCCCAAGCCCTTTCGAGACTACGAACCGGGCTACCTCCATATCGATATCAAGTATCTACCGCAGATGCCTGATGAGACGCAGCGCCGCTATCTGTACGTTGCCATCGACCGTGCTACGCGCTGTGTCTACCTGGAGCTGCGCTCCAGCCAGGCGGCAAGCGATGCTGAAGCGTTTTTTCACCGGGTCGTTGAGAAGGCGCCGTTCAAGGTCCAAAAGGTGCTGACGGACAATGGCAAAAGCTTCACGGATCGCTTCACCTCTGGTGGAGAGCGCAAGCCTACCGGACAGCATCCGTTTGACCAAGCATGTGCAGAGTACCACGTGGAGCACTGCCTGATTCGACCGGGCCACCCTCAAACCAACGAAATGGTCGAACGCTTCAATGGCCGTATCAGTGTGACGTCTTGGCAACGCGTCGCTATGTCTCCGGAGACGACCTGGAGCAAACGCTAAAACGGTACTGCTGGCTGTATAATCATCACATCCCGCAGAAGGCATTGAAGCACCAAGCCCCCATTTCTGCGATGAAAGACTGGCAGAACCGGCGTCCTGAGCTATTGACCAAGCGTGTAATTATTCATCCGGGACCTAACATCTATCGAGCTAACTTATAAGCAATTTTTTTTACCCAAGCGGGAGAAAGGCGTAGGACACACCTAATCATTACATTTCGAAAAAAACCAAACCAAGATATCATATTATATTTTTTTTGCATCAAAATTATACTCAGCTCTCCCTTCAAAAATTTCTTCCCCCTCCTTTCATAGAAACCATCACCGGTGCGCATCATCAAAAGAACTTCAGGAAAATTAGCAAATCGGTACCCCAAAAATAGCATTCTAACCCAAAGAGCATAGTCTTCGGGATACTTATCAGGATAGCCACCTGACTCAACAACAGAACTTTTCCTAAACACTGAAGCAGGGTGGTTAATTGGCGACCGCTTTCTTGAGAAATTCAGAATTTCTTCATGCCCCACAGGAATCTCCCTTATGCCGTAAACATCTTTTAAATCTTCGCCCCTTTCCTCTATAAAACAGCTAGATACATCAACATTCTGTGCTTTCTCCATAAAGTTTATTTGCTTTAAAAACCTTGTGGGAAGCGAAATATCGTCAGTATCCATTCGAGCGATTAAATCATATCTACAAACTTCAATACCTTTATTCAGCGCTTCCGCCAACCCAACGTTTCTCTCTATAGCAAGTACAGTAAACAAACTCTCGCCTAGCCTTTCTTCCCATTCACCCAAAACATCGTTCAGAGGTGACGTCAAAGGCCCATCCTTAACTATTACTATCTGATCTGGCTTGAGTTCTTGATCATCCCAAACACTCCGTAAAGAACTATGCAAGTAGTCTGGGTTTTCTTTATAATAAACCGACATTAAAACAGAAAAGGGCACTAGAAAACCTCACTTTGAAGAAAATCATGGTAACTGTTAGCGTTACAATCCGATAATTATCTCATGAATCTATAAATTAAAATTCAGAGACGATGAAGTTGTGGGATTGCAGCGCACCTTAAGTGTATGGTAGCGGACAGGAGGCGCTCTCAATGAGCAACGGCAACACCTGATCGATCAGGTACGCTATCGCTATGATTCATTGCTACCACCACCTTACCGCTGAAGAACGTGCCAGCAACATGCTGATGCGTGAAAGTCACTCGATATGCCCCATCGACAAGTACTGAAGTGGTCCAATTGGAGCGGGACGCCCCGATAAGCCTCATACTGGAGGCGATGGAGGTGTTCATGACCAAAAAGACTCGACGTCGGTATTCCGATGAATTCGAGGCGGACGCGGTGAGGCTTGTGACCGAGCAGGGGTATTCCGTATCCGAGGCTGCCCGGCGCCTGGGGGTTGACCGTAGCCTGATGGACCGCTAGTGCCGCAAGCACCGTCAGCAACTTGAAAAGGATATTCTGAAAAAGGCGGTGTACTTCGCGAAAAGCCTGAAGTGAAGTACGCCTTCATCGAGCAGCATCGTCAGGCCTTCAGCATTCAACGGATGTGTGCGTTTCTCGGTGTCGCCCGCAGCCGCTACTACGCCTGGCGACTGCTGCAATGCCTGTCAAGCTTGTTGGAACGCGGGATCACGCGGCTTCTAAACGCTGATCCTGCATGAAGATTGGATCTTCCTGATCGGGGTTCAGCCAGGCCGTCCGACGTGGCGTCCAGTTGCGGGTAGCGCCGCTCCACCGTCCGGGATGTTGCCGTTTCGCCTCAGCATAGATGGCATCCCGCCTTGCCAGAACCTCGTCATCCTGGGCGGCATGCCGCTCCTCTGGGATGACGAAGCGGATGGCGCTGTGGCGGTGCTCGTGGTTGTACCAGCGCAAGAAGCCGGTCACCCACTGCTGCGCCGCTGACAGGCTCTCGTAGCCGTCCGATGGGTAGTCAGGCCGGTACTTGCATGTCCTGAAAATGCGTTGTCATTAGAGACTCTGGGGCGGCTGTACGACGGGATGATGTTCAGTCGCTGCAAGTGTCGCCTGAAGCGTCGACCCTTTCATGGCGGAGCCATTATCAGCATGCAACACCAATGGTTTGTTGATGCAGCCTTCGCGTAACACGGCGCGCTGGATGACCTCGCTGCTGTTGCCCATGGACTCCTGATCGAAGACCTCGGCATCAACGATCTTGCCGTAGTATATGTCGACGATCATGTAGAGGTAGTAGAACTGCCCACGCACCCGGGTCGGTAAGTACGTCACGCCCCTACTCCAACAGGCATTGGGGCGTGTCTCGCGGTGTCGCTAAGGATCCCCCTTTGGGCGTGGGGTACGAGCGCGGCCACCACTGGTGCTACTCGCCGCACTCCCGGAGGATGCGGTAGTAGCCGGACTCTGACGCCACGTATAGCCCTACCTCGTCCAGCAGCCGCGGCACGATCTGCCCGGGCGGCAGGCTGGCAAACTCGGGACGATGACAAATCTCCAGCACTTGCTGACGCTCTTCAGATGACAGGGCATGGCGTGGGGCAGGTCGCACGTCCAGAGGCCGGCGATCTTGACCGCCCCGACCCCAGCGGCGGTAGGTGTTGGTACCGATGCTGAACTCTGCGCACGCGGTTTGCAGGCGGGCTCCCTCGGCACGCGCCTCATCTATCAGCTGTACGGCGTCCTAGCGATCTGAAGTGCTGATCATTCGTCCTCGTCCCTCCAGATCGCTCGGGCCTTTTTTCGTAGCGCCAAGAGAGCTGCGGTTTACGCGAGAGCGGGCTCCTTGCGGCGCAGCTCACGCTTGAGATCCTTGTTTTCCTGGCGGTCCGCCTTGCGGGCTTCATTCTGCTGCTTGGAGGTGACTTCACTCCGGCGTCGACACCTTCGCAGCTCACCCGCCAGCGCTGAATCTGTTCAGGATAGAGGCCGCGCTGCCGGCAGTTCTCGGCACGCTCCGCTTCAGTGAGGGCCGCCGCCTCCAGCACGGCGTGGAACTTGTCCTGCGAACTCCAGCCCTCGGGATCATCGCTCTGGTCAGGTAGCAAACGGCCCGCTTGGCGAGCCTTCTTACGCCAGTTGTATAGCGTGGCTGCTGAGATGCCTTCTTCTTAGGCCAACTCCGCCACTGTGCGGTTATGCGGCGGGAGCAGCTTCTTGAGGATGGCTTCTCGGCGCTCGTCGGAGTACTTCATTGGAACCTCATCACGCCCCACATGGTTCAGAGTCTAACAGCTGCTGAGGCTCCAACTAGCTTGGCAGTGGGGGCCTCCAACTAGCTTGACGGTCGGGGGATGGTCGGCTTTAGTGACAAATTGAACCGTGTTCCACGCTCACTTAGGGTGTCGATGACCTACGACCAAGGGAGCGAGATGGTCAAGCATGCCGAAATAACCCAACGTACCGGGACAGCCATCTACTTCGCCGATCCACACAGCCCGTAGCAACGTGGGACGAACGAGAATACCAATGGTCTGCTTTGACAGTATCTGCCCAAGGGAACGGACCTATCGACCTACACCCAGGAGGAGCTCGGTGAGATCGCAGACACACGCAGAGACGTTGAACGCCAAGACGCCTCTGGAGGTATACGCGGAGGTTCTCCAGAAGTCAGTGCCCATATCTCCGACACTCCAATAGTGTTGTGCTTGTAGTTAGAGACCTCCTCTTTACACCACTGCACTATAGCCAATTTGCTCAGTTATAGGGCGAGTCATTTCAACGATTAGACGAACACCTTGCCTGAAAAACAAAAAACGTCACTAACAAACCAACGAACACTAGGACAACAATATCAACAAAATATGACCCAAAGCTTCTTCTTACAAAATATGGTCCATATACAACAAAATACATAATAACAGAGTTTTTAATCAAACTTATCTTTACAAAAGAATTTAAAAATCTCGTTGCAAGTATTAATCCGGCCAAAACAAAAATCCCGCAAAAAGAGAAGTACATTGACGAGTTTGACCCATGCCTAATACCACTTGCTATAATATTTTCTGGAAGGCCCATCCTTGCAATAACTTCGATCACACTTACAGATGAAGTTAATGATTTCATCAACGGAATACTCTCAGCCAGCAAAATCTTCATGGGGAATTCCGCTTCCAACGAAAGGTGTGCACCAATATAAATTGGATGTAAATGCTTGAAAAAATAACTATAGTCAGAAAAATAACCGGAAAAAGGTAGAATACCACTACGTAGCGGCTGCAAGATAAAAACAAGAAACAAAACAGCAAAACAGCCGAAAATAATAATCTTAAAAAAAGATTGCTTAGCTATAAAAGGTAGTAACCAGAGCATAATGATCAACAAAACAGGAAATCGGTCAGCTGATACCAGCATCTGAGCAAAAGCTATAAAAAACAAACATAAAAACACTCTATTTCCTGGCCACCTACAAACCAACAATATTAAAAAAAAAGGCATAACAATGGATTTTATATATCCATTCGATACCAAAAAGGGTAATAAAAAGAGTACGAGCGTTATAATTGAAAACATCGGAGATTGGTTTCTTCTTACTCGCAAAATAACTCCCTGTTTCCAACACGCTGCCAAAACCCCAGAACCTAAAAGACAATGTCCTATAAAAAAAATAAAAAAATCATTACTAGATATAGAGAAAGTATTAAAAAAATGCAGCCTAATCGCACCTTCAGATAATGAGTAGAGATATGGTAGGCCATAAAAAGCCAAAGGAAATACGAGATAAAACACCAAAAACAAACGGGTAACTTCGAGATATACAAATCTCCCAGACGACTTAGTCATTGCTTTGTTCCATAACATCATCAAGAACAGACTTCCACGCCGCTAAAATAGAATCTCTCCCCATATCTTCAATAGCGCGCTCTCTATTTTTCTCACCAAGAGTTACCCTTTCTTCTATTGGCATACTAAACAATTCTTCAATAAATTCAGCACATTCCTCAAAGCTAAACTCTTTTCCTTTATCAACTATAAAAACGCCCGGATAATCCTCTATATACCGACTATCTGGACGACTAACTGCTACAACTAGACACCCTTGTAACAACGCCTCTGCCATAGATCTCTGAAAACCCTCTAAGCGAGATAATGACAAAAAAATATCACCAACAACATAGTGTTTGAAAGGCTCAGCAACAATACCTTTGTAACAATCCCCTAAAGAAACTACAAGTTCATTAATATTATCATCCAATCCCAGCCCTCCATAAACACAAGCCCTGGACCTTAATTGAAAAGGTAAATTTTCTATCACACTAGCAACACGATCGGCCCCCTTTCGATAATTCCATGTGCCAGTAACGTGTAAGGACGACATTGCGCTAGGATAATTTAAATAATGATTTTCTACATCGAAATGGTTGGGAATTACACAGCCTGGTGATTGACGGTTTATCGGAACCAAATAAACAACTCTTTTAACCACCCAATCGTAAAAACGTTTTTCAAGATATCCTTTAACACCTTTTTCCAAAACCTTACCTAAAGGCTCGTTAGCTCTTCTTATATATACTACATGCCCCCTATTAATTATTGGAAAATAAAATGGCTGGGTTATAACAACAACCAAGCCTTTATTAACAAGTTGTAAAAAATTGCACTTCAGGTTAAACAATAACAGCAGGACAAAAAACCTTAATATTCTTAAAAAACAATATAGCCTCGCATATTTCACAGCTTTTTTCTTTATATTGAACCTCCACAATGTATTGCTTTTCCCGGCCGCTACGGCATCGTTTTGACTATTTTCATTAGTTGACTCTATTTTTTTTCTTAAATTATTAGTCACCTCAACTTTATAAATCTCACTTAATAGCTCGGATAGACTCTTCATAGAACTTGGTGGACCGATCTGAAATGAAAAATCTCCTAGGTATGCTACATACACATCTAACTTAAAAAAATGACTAATGCGGCGCAGTAAGCTCATATACATATTTAAATCTATCAGAAAAGAAATTTATAAAAATTAAAAGGGAAGAAATTGACACTCTAAGAAAAACACTTTTAACGTGGCAAAAAATGTCGGTCTCGACACCTATAAAGCATTTGCATACACCTTCAGTAACACCTTGGCCTTCAATGTCTTTCTGAATAACGCCGGGCTTCTTAGATACCTCCGCGCCTTATATTAGACGTTCCCCAGCCCTTAAAAAATCTATGGCATATTATTTTAGCATAGGAGGAATTTCTATGAATAATCAGAGATATACCCCTGAATTCAAGGACGATGTGGCTCAGCAGGGCGGTCTCAATGAGCAAGTGCAACACCTGATCGATCAGGTACGCTATCGCTATGACTCATTGCTACCACCACCGTACCGCTGAAGAACGCGCCACCATCATGCTGATGCGGGAAGGTCACTCGATACGCTCCATCGCCAAGTACCTTGGGGGAGCTTCCAGCACGATTTCTCGGGAACTGGCTCGGCATACGGTACCTTCTCATGCGGGCTATGATGCCAGTCTGGCGGGTTTCAGGGCCACGCTAACCCGACATCGAGCACGACGACAATCTAAGTTGCGCCTTGATACGCCTC
This sequence comes from Halomonas sp. YLB-10, assembly GCF_003856855.1. Classification (NCBI taxonomy): domain Bacteria; kingdom Pseudomonadati; phylum Pseudomonadota; class Gammaproteobacteria; order Oceanospirillales; family Halomonadaceae; genus Halomonas; species Halomonas sp. YLB-10. The sequence continues at coordinate 429,933 of NZ_RRCU01000004.1, read as the reverse complement.
TCTTCGACCTGGTGACCTACCTGTTGCGCAAGTACTGGTCTCCTAGGCAGATAGCCATCACACTGAAGCGCATGTATCCAAATGACCGTAACCTTCCCCTGTTCAAGGTCCGTCCACAATGTGAGAAACCGCCCCTTCATGCACACCGCTGGGCATAGCCGACGGGCGGAATATAGCCCAGTGAGCTGTGCGGTCTGACTTAGTTGTAGTAGGCTCTCCATTGGTCGATTTCATGCCGGGCATCGGTGAGGCTCAGAAACCAGTGCTGATTGAGACAGCCATCCCGGAATTTCCCGTTGAAGCTCTCGATAAAGGCATTCTGTGTCGGCTTGCCCGGTTGGATGAAGGCCGGCGTGACCTTTCGCTTACGCGCCCAGAAGAACATCGCCTTGCCGGTCAGCTCGGGGCCGTTATCGCAGACAATCGAGGCAGGCAGCGAGCGCTGTTGCGCGACCTCGTCCAGGAACCTGGCGATGCCTGTCAAGCTTGTTGGAACGCGGGATCACGCGGCTTCTAAACGCTGATCCTGCATGAAGATTGGATCTTCCTGATCGGGGTTCAGCCAGGCCGTCCGACGTGGCGTCCAGTTGCGGGTAGCGCCGCTCCACCGTCCGGGATGTTGCCGTTTCGCCTCAGCATAGATGGCATCCCGCCTTGCCAGAACCTCGTCATCCTGGGCGGCATGCCGCTCCTCTGGGATGACGAAGCGGATGGCGCTGTGGCGGTGCTCGTGGTTGTACCAGCGCAAGAAGCCGGTCACCCACTGCTGCGCCGCTGACAGGCTCTCGTAGCCGTCCGATGGGTAGTCAGGCCGGTACTTGCATGTCCTGAAAATGCGTTGTCATTAGAGACTCTGGGGCGGCTGTACGACGGGATGATGTTCAGTCGCTGCAAGTGTCGCCTGAAGCGTCGACCCTTTCATGGCGGAGCCATTATCAGCATGCAACACCAATGGTTTGTTGATGCAGCCTTCGCGTAACACGGCGCGCTGGATGACCTCGCTGCTGTTGCCCATGGACTCCTGATCGAAGACCTCGGCATCAACGATCTTGCCGTAGTATATGTCGACGATCATGTAGAGGTAGTAGAACTGCCCACGCACCCGGGTCGGTAAGTACGTCACGCCCCTACTCCAACAGGCATTGGGGCGTGTCTCGCGGTGTCGCTAAGGATCCCCCTTTGGGCGTGGGGTACGAGCGCGGCCACCACTGGTGCTACTCGCCGCACTCCCGGAGGATGCGGTAGTAGCCGGACTCTGACGCCACGTATAGCCCTACCTCGTCCAGCAGCCGCGGCACGATCTGCCCGGGCGGCAGGCTGGCAAACTCGGGACGATGACAAATCTCCAGCACTTGCTGACGCTCTTCAGATGACAGGGCATGGCGTGGGGCAGGTCGCACGTCCAGAGGCCGGCGATCTTGACCGCCCCGACCCCAGCGGCGGTAGGTGTTGGTACCGATGCTGAACTCTGCGCAGGCGGTTTGCAGGCGGGCTCCCTCGGCACGCGCCTCATCTATCAGCTGTACGGCGTCCTAGCGATCTGAAGTGCTGATCATTCGTCCTCGTCCCTCCAGATCGCTCGGGCCTTTTTTCGTAGCGCCAAGAGAGCTGCGGTTTACGCGAGAGCGGGCTCCTTGCGGCGCAGCTCACGCTTGAGATCCTTGTTTTCCTGGCGGTCCGCCTTGCGGGCTTCATTCTGCTGCTTGGAGGTGACTTCACTCCGGCGTCGACACCTTCGCAGCTCACCCGCCAGCGCTGAATCTGTTCAGGATAGAGGCCGCGCTGCCGGCAGTTCTCGGCACGCTCCGCTTCAGTGAGGGCCGCCGCCTCCAGCACGGCGTGGAACTTGTCCTGCGAACTCCAGCCCTCGGGATCATCGCTCTGGTCAGGTAGCAAACGGCCCGCTTGGCGAGCCTTCTTACGCCAGTTGTATAGCGTGGCTGCTGAGATGCCTTCTTCTTAGGCCAACTCCGCCACTGTGCGGTTATGCGGCGGGAGCAGCTTCTTGAGGATGGCTTCTCGGCGCTCGTCGGAGTACTTCATTGGAACCTCATCACGCCCCACATGGTTCAGAGTCTAACAGCTGCTGAGGCTCCAACTAGCTTGGCAGTGGGGGCATCTTCCATAATAAGACTTCCGAGAAGTCGATTTGGCTATGGCCGAGTCGACGAGTAATTACCATTTAACGATGTAGGATGAGCAACACCGAGTTAACATGAGTTAACAAGCTTGCTTAAAGATTGATTTATTAACAACCAATTATCACATAATATCATTCAAAGACTCAATTATTTCGTAATCTTGATAGATTTTAACATCATACTTAGACATAAGTCTTCTCGCAACCTCTTCTCTCTCTTCCTCTCCAGCCATCATATAATAAAAGAACTTGCCGGAGACATTTAACTTTCTAATCAATGTGGAATCTGATACGACCACTTTTTCCGCTTTCAAGGCATTCACCCCATAACCAAAACGGACATTTCCTCCTATCTTTTCATACCTATAATAATCTCTTGGATGTTTTTGAACAATAATTTGAGAACTTGAATTACAATCTATATTTTCTATTTTCTTTGAAAACTCGTCATCTACCGTAGTATATATCAAAACATCAAAAGAAAACCCATCAGAGGATTGGAATATCGGCTCATAATCTGAACTTATCACAGCCCCCTTGAACATACACTTCTCGATTATTACTTTCTCCCAAAAATTATTCCATGCCAAAAGTTTTGTTTTAAATAGGCCGTTAGGTATTTTCGCATAATCTAAGTGTGACGAATGTATAACGCCGTGTTGAATCTCACAGCTATTAAGTAAATTTTGATAACGTTCAATTTGTGGAACTACACAATTAGAAAAATAGACCTCTCTATCTTTAAAAAAAAATCTAAGAATATAATTAAAAAAATAATCGCCAATAATAGCCTTAACTTGACGAGCGACGCTTTCATTGTCTACATGTTTAGGTCTTATCTTATAAAGAGAGCAGAGCAACCTACGGTAGTCCTTAAAAAAAACCAACCAAAAAGTCTTTCTAAAAATAAATCTAAAACATTCTATAAAAAAGGAGTCACCTCTAACTGTTTCTGACCTGACATACAAGTCAATATCAACACCTTTAAAGTGATAAGCTACAAATCTAAGCATATCTTGACGCCCCGTCACGAAAACTAAAGGCCTTCTTTTCCTAAAGGGAATCGATAAAAACCTCAAAAATGTGGCTAGATCACGATAGCTAAACGCTACCTTGGGAGAAAATGAAGTCACCTTTCGCTGCCTCCACTCGGGGCGAAAATACCCCCACACTGTTACGCCTCTAAATTTAATCTCCCAATGATCTCCCTCATCTTCATGAGGGTTATACCAGCACCCATTCATAGTATGCAGCCTTTGACTATCAGATAAGAGATGATTGCTATTACTCAATTGTTTTATAGCTCAACTAGGCCAATCGCGCGAGTAGAAAGGTTTTAATATAGACCAGCATCTACTTCGCCGACTAACACAGTCCGATTTTCCCCAAGAACCGTGGACGACACATTAAGGTAATTTGATCTCCCGGGAGTCCTCTAGACTTCGTCCGAAAAATCGATGAGCAAAGGTTAGACAAGGAAGTAGTCGGTAAGAAAGCGAAACTCACAAGACGCAAACGAGCATTATAAGCAAGTTTTTAACGCCTATTGCTTAGCGCATGCACTTGTCAGACAACCCCTAGTGTGGTTTTTTACAAGTTCATACAATTAGTCTGGCTTGTCGGTGTGTCGCTCAAGCGATGATACTATTCGACCCACCGACGCCACTATCTCTTCAGGGTTTCCGCCATTGGAAATGTCTTGACGTTCTCGTTATAGCCCGTCAGGTAGTGACGGTTGGAATCCGCCAAGTCCTTCACAGAGGTGTGATCCTGACGCTAGATCCATCTCTCGCTGATCATGTAAAGAATCGCTCCACGAGATTCAACCATGATGCTGACGCTGGCGTGAAATCAACATGATAGCACGGTCTATCCGCCAACCAAGCCTACACCTTATCAGTTTTGGGTGTCCCAAAGTTGCCCAAAATGAGGTGGACATCGAGATTAGCTGGCGCTGACCGCTCGATTGCATTGAGGAAATCAAGAAACTCCACACTTCGCTGCCGTGGCTTGAGGCGAGCAATGACTTCACCTGTCGTAATGTCCAGTGCCGCAAACAACGAATTCATACCCATGATCTTGCCCACCAACAGTGGACACCCCGTTAAGGCAGTACACCGAACGAGGTGACACCATGGCAAGGCAAGCAGCTTCGATAAAGGAGACCTGTACACTCTACTCCCAGGAATACAAGGCCAAGGCCCTCTCGCTTGCTATCAATGTCCGCATCAGTGCTGCCGCCCAAGAGTGTGGTCGCCAGTCCAGCCAGCTCTACCCGTGAAGGTCCAAGGCCCAGCCAGCGAAATACTTCGGCACGCGAACAAGCATTGGCCGAAGAGGGTGCCCGGCTAAGCGACAACTGGCCGAGAAGTCGGAAGAGCTTGAAATCGCAAAAAGCCGCCCTGTACTCAACCGATCAATGCAACAGTGGTTGATAAGACCTCAACAGGTGTCTTGTAGACCAGCGCCTTTATCGGGCTCTCGTTTAGCCGCATGGCCACCTGATCCAAGTCTTTCAGGGTGGACGTGAATAAAACCATGACTTTCGGATAGTACTGTCTCAACAGTCCATTGGTATTCTCATTAGCTCCTCTCTTCAATGGACTCTGAGGGTCGCAGAAGTAGACTTGGACAACGGTTGCAACGTTGAAGTACCTATGTGCTTCTAGCTCTGTACCTCGATTCAATGTCAGAGTTCTCTTCAAAGCATTAGATAGGCGCTTGGTCTCCCTTATCAAAGCAGCAACAAAACTGGTCGTGTCTTTGCCATCTACCTGAACCAAGATGGTGAAACGAGAATGGCGCTCGGCCAAGGTCGTGATATAGAAATTTTTGGGTTCTTCGTCACTTCATGTGGATTTGGCCTGATCGAGCAGGCGGCCCACCGGGCTGCCGATCAGGTAGATCATCGTGATGAAGTTGGCCTCGTTCCGGTAGCCACGTGCGCGTGACCGAGCCGCCTGGAACAGGCCGTTCATGCCTTCCAGTCGTGCGTTGGTCAGTCCCGAGATCCAGCGCCTGACCACTGCGTCAGCATGGCGCTCCAGCGTCGCCAAGGCCTTCCCCATCGGCTTCAGGAGAGGCTTCTCGGTGACCGCCGCCTTCATGACCTTGAGGTAGTTCGTGATACGCCACCGAGCCGCCCGTGGCGTCGGGGCCTTCTGGATCCAGCGCAGCTTCTCTTTGATCACCCAGGCATCGGCTGTGGCGCTCTGATCGGCCACCAGCTCTTGGAGCGCCGCCAGTTGCTTGGGCGTCAGGTTCTCGTTGTCCAGGCTTTTCAGCAGGGCCCAGCGCAGCGACTTGGGATGCCCCCGCTCCCGGCGTTCCTTCTTGCGCACCTCGTCCAGCCGCTTGGTGAAGGTCTGAACGATATGGAACCAGTCGACCGTGATGTCGGCCTTGGGAAGATGCTCGGCCACGCCGCTGAGGAAGGCTTGTGACATGTCGCACACGACCTCGACCACGTTGTCGGTGTCATCGCCATGCGCTGCCAGAAAGGCGCTGAAGGCCTTGATGGCGTCTTTGCCGTGGCCGGGGACGGCGAAGATCACCGGTTCCTGCTTGCGCTGCATATCGAGGAATACCGTGACGTAGCGATGACCGCGTCGGGAGGCGGTTTCATCGACGCCGACGGTGGCCACGCTGGCCAGGTCCAGCCCACCCAGCATGCGGCCGACGTAGTGATGCACGATGCGCCACAGGCGTTTGTCGGAGATCTCCAGTTGCCGGGAGACGGCCAGCACCGGCATCTCCTTGACCAACGACATAGCGGCTTGCTCGAACAGCAGGGTGAAGTCGCTGCCCGGCCGCGCCCAGGGCACTTCAATACGCTTGACGCCATGCTCGGGGCACTTGGTGCGAGGCACGCGAGCGTGCAGGTAGCAGTGGTGCTGAAAGAAGTTCAGGTGCCGCCAAGTCTTGTCGGAAAAGTCATGGGCCGGGCAGGCCTTGCCGCACTCCGGGCAGGGGTAGAGGCTGCCCCGCTCGGCCTCGACATAGAGGTCCAGGCGGTGGGGCGACACGGAGGTATTCAGGTGCTGGTCCTTGAGCATCCAGGGCGCTTCAAGGCCCAGGCCGAGGGTCAGAATCTGCGTGCCGTTCATGTCGTACCCCCTGTCCATGTGGAGGTCATATCCTGGCCCAGCTCTGGGGGCGAATTCCACACCCAGCGACGAAGAGCCAATTTTTGGCACCGGTGATCAAGTCGCCTTACCAGTGACCCAGAATCGCCCCGGTCTTCCGCCTCTGAAGGACACTCGCGTTATAAGAGACTGCACCCCGGCTCTGCTCGCGTGGCTGGCTTGCAGCATGGCTGGAGCGTCACTTCATGCGCTTGGGGCGCAGGTGCTGCATCAGTTCTTTCTTCAGCACGCCCCACGCTTGAATGTGCAGGCTACGGCAGATCGTCTCATGTGATACATACAGACGCCGTTCACTCGAAAAGCGGAGTTTCAGCCAACCCGAGATCTGCTCATGAGACCGCTGAAACGAGAGCTTTTCAGCCAAGAACTGTCGCAGCTCAAGAACAGTCAACAGATAACACATCTTAGGACGTTTTTGCCGATCCCATACAGCCTCATCGGCGATGCTTGCCGGGTATTGAGCTCGGCCACTGTAGCGGATGACCTCCCGGCTCCCTTTGGAAACAGAACGGTCCAACTGCTTGGCGATGCGCCGATAGGATAAACTAGGAGCGAGACCACGAGAGATCGTCTGTCTATCGGATACGGTCAGTTGCGACTGGACCGTGACCGAAGTCGGGGTGCGATACTTCCGTTGATGGACAGCACACGACATACTGAGCATGGGTCCTGGCAAAGCAGCCGACAAACTACCCGCCTGCAACTGCTTTTGGGCTTGCAGAGAGTCCTCCTCGCCATTCTCGCCTTGCCATGTCTGCCCCCATTAGGTGGCAGTGATCAGTTGAGCCTAAGGTAGTGGGTTCTACGCTTGGTTGCAAAAGCCATTGACAGAGCGGGCGATCGAGGACCAGAGATTCCTCGGGCTGATCCGCAACTACTACGCCGCCAGTAGTAGCGTCTATGGCTATTCGCAACTTTATGCCGGCCTCGAGGAAGCCGGCGAGAACTGTGGCAAGCATCGAGCGTCCCGGATCATGCGATAGAATCCAATCCATGCGTTATGCCGCTGCAAGGCACCGCGGCAAATAAGTAATGTCCCCGGGTTTCTGTATTCACTACGCGGCTAAGCCCGGGCGTGTTCAGATATTTGGGGACAGCAAATGGTGCCGAACCCAGACCAGTTGACTGATTACGGTCCGGATCGAATTCCTAGCTTACCTCATAATGATGGCAAACCGATTCTCTGTAGCAAGATTGGGGGAGTAGTGCTTTATGGCAACACCCTATTCTCGTGGACCAAACGTGACGTTTCGTCATTAAATCCTCCAATTTCTTCATCATTACATTCCTGCAGGCGCGTCATCGATTTTGCTACTAACCAGATATATCACTCTGGAGGACCGGAGTGTTTTTTCTTACACTTCTCGATAATTTCACCCCTATCAAGTTCATTAGATTTTTGGGTGCTGCTCCGTAGCCCGGCCGCACACTCTTAACCGAATCTTCAGTAATAACATCACCCTCCTTCATATCTTTAACAAAATATAACGACCGTCGAAACTTCACATTCCCTTGCTCACTTGATTTTCTCCCATAGTCAACCTTTCCAAGCGCCCGCCAAGCGACTTTGGTATCACGACAAAGCGCCGTAAGCTCAGTCGGCTCTAGTGAAAAGCTGTCATCGGGCCCTCCGCCATTTCGATCCAACGTAAAATGCTTTTCAATCAAATTGGCGCCGAGTGCCACACTGGCAATTGCAGTGGTGTTGTCGAGAGTATGATCGGAAAGCCCTGTGACTAGCCCAAAACGCCCCATCATATCGGGAATAGTGCGTAGATTATAGTCTTCGGACGGGGCCGGATAGCCACTGACACACTGGAGAATAGCCAACTGTTGGCACCCAGCACCGCGGGCGGCATCAACTGCCTCTTGAATCTCGTCACAGTCAGCCATCCCAGTAGATATAATCATTGGCTTGCCTGTTCTGGCCACATACTCGATCAGTGGCAGGTCAACGGCCTCAAAAGATGCAATCTTGTAAGCTGGCGCGCCCAAGTCTTCAAGCAAGTCCACAGCGGTAGTGTCGAAAGGGGAGCTGAAAATGGAAATCCCAAGTTTCCGAGCACGCTCGAACAGAGTCCGGTGCCACTCCCAAGGCGTATGAGCCCATTCATATAGCTCGTAGAGGGTACGCCCCTTCCAGAGTCCGTCGGTAATCTGAAAATCCGGTAAGTCGCTATTTAGCGTAATGGTATCAGGCCGGTAGGTCTGTAACTTAATGGCATCAGCACCTGCACGCTTAGCCTCTTCAATGATCTTGAGTGCTGTGTCAATACTGCCATTATGGTTAGCCGACAACTCAGCAATGATATACGGGGGCTGCTCCGGTCCGATTTCTCGGCCATCGATATTAATCGTCATCATGAGATGTTACCTTTTTAATTTCAATAGAGTATGTATGGCCATGTAGGCGAAAGAAAGCTGGATAGCGCTGCGGATCCATGAGACGTATAGTTGGAAATAACTCACACAGAGATTTTGTCGGGTCGACTTCACTATCCGCTGGCGTACGTTTACGATAGTACGTTGGCGTCTTGGTGGCTGGCTGGGGCTCCGGCTGGGCCCCGGCCCCGATAAGAGTCAGACCCTCGTCCATCAATTCCAGTTCTGTATCGAAAAGCAGACGATGAATTTCATCGTGCAAGGCGTGCGCAGGCACCGGAAAAGTCCGCTTAGCCCAAATGGCCCCCGTGTCCACGCCATCCTCGGCCTCAAGCAGGCTTACCGTGATAGACGCAGCGCCTTCAAGCAGTCTCCAGATATACGGACTCCACCCGCGGCCGTAGGGTAGGTCGCTAGCATGTAACACCAATGTATGCAAATAGTGGGCACGAGTAGCGGCATCGATAATTTGACTACAGGAGACGAGAAACAATACATCCCCTCCTGGGAGTTCATCCTTGGTGCGACACAACGTAATGGAGTGCCTGCCTTGATGGTGTGCCCGCCAACTTTCCAACCACGCGTTAACAGGGTGCTCAGGGCTAGAACATAACAACGTGATCTGCATGGATCATCCGCCACTCAACAAATAATTAACTATTGACCAAACGCCTTGTCCCTCAGTAAGGCTGGCGGCGCGCTCTGTCATAACACGAAGTTGAAGTGGGTTGGCACTTACTTCCGCCACTACACGCTCAAGCTGGTTCTCCCAATTAGAACTTTCAATACTTCCAATATTTATCGCAGCCTGAGCCGCATGCAGATGCTGTGCAATCGCTGTTTGATTATCAGCCAGGACCAGCATCACGGTGGGCAGTCCTAGACAACAGCGTTCCCAAGAAGTACTACCCGCCGCACCGATAGCCAGGTCAGACTCGGTCATACGTCGGGCCATGTCGTCAACGTCAACTACAACCTTTGTTGGATTCCGCATTTTTTGTGCCTGGTAGCGTACGGCGTCAAGCCAAGGTGCGGTAGACCCCATTATTACGGTAATTTCAAGATCGTTTGGCAATCTGCAACGGTTTAATACATACAAAACTTGGCTGGTGATGTTATCAGTGTCAACTCCGCCCATTGTGATCAGTAGGCGCTGAAGCCGCACGTTTTGGCGACGAGCCAGGCTTGCGTTACGCCATTCCGAAAATTCAGGCCGCAACAAGGCGTGGGTGGGCCCTAATTGCAAATGACAAGACTTCTGTACCAAGTCGGCATAATCAGCGGCACAGCGCCCTAGATTCTGATCGAGCAACATTTCTGCACAATGCGATCGGTCTGCCAGATCATCAATCACCATTACCCGGCAGCCAGGGGCAGCGACAATCTCTTCCCAACGCGCGTCGAGTGCATAATGGTCCACAACCAACCAATCCGGTCGCAGGCAGGCCAACACCCTAGAGCTTTGTTCGGCATCGACCTCCCACGGCACGCCCAGCCAACACGCATGCGCAGGAACATTCGCCCCATCAGTGCCGAAGCGTTTCCCTTGAACAAGCGCCTCATCTAAAGGTAGTTGGTGCACTGTGTGGCCATGAGACTCGATCCGCTCAATCAAGTGGCCGTCATGGGGACGACATAGAAAGTGACAGACAACCCCTTGGTCGGAGAGTGTATCCGCCAAGGTCAAACAGCGCATCACATGGCCCGTACCAATCTGGCGCGAGGCATCAGCGCGAAAAGCAATTACTGGCACTGTCTGTAGAGTTACTGTCATGCCTCCTCCGCCAACATTGCGCGGAATAGCCACTCAGCACGATCCCAATCTTCCGGGGTATCGATATCTTGCACACGATGTCTCGGCAGAAGCAACGGCCGAGCCCTTTCAGAAAAGATCGGCGTGCCAGCGCACCAGGCGGCTGCACGGCCCCAGTAAAACTGGCCCGCGTCGTGGTACGCTTCCTCCAAGTCCTGAGAACGTGAGTGGAAATGTTCTGGCTGGAACATAGCCACGTAGCCATCCTTATCTATTTTCAACGCGCGCTGAACCGGAAAGGCGTAACTGGTTACAGAGAAGACATAGTCGGCGTCTTCTCTTTTCAGTTCCATGATCCCCCTACGCAAGTCCATTGCTCTCACAAACGGCGCAGTGGCGTAAAGGCAACACACAGCCTCTGGCCTCACCCCTTCCTCTTCGCCCAACCAGTCAATTGCATGAGCAATGACTGGGATAGTGCCGCTGTGATCGTCGGAGAGAGCCGCAGGCCGCCGAAATGGGGTTTCAGCACCACAGTCTACGGCCACTTCTGCAATCTCATCGTCATCAGTGGACACAATCACTCGATCGAAGCATCCGCTCTTGAGGGCAGCCTGAATTGACCAGGCAATCATAGGCTTTCCTGCGAACTCACGAATGTTCTTTCGCGGAATACGTTTGCTGCCGCCACGAGCGGGAAGTACGGCTATGCACTGCGTCATATGACTTAAGCCTCCTCAAGGGCCCGCCGCAAAGCCTCGACCACCTCATCCTGCTGGGCTTCTGTCATCGTCGGGTACAGGGGCAAACTAATGGCTTCGGCGTAATAGCGCTCAGCTTCCGGAAAGTCACCTGACTTAAAGCCTAGTCCCTGATAATAGGGCTGGGTGTGCACCGGGATATAATGGATATTAACCCCTATACCCAGCGCCCGCATCGTCTCAAAAACCTGCCGTTGACTCTTGTTGATCGACGCGAGATCGAGTCGTATGACATAGAGATGGCGCCCAGAATAGCTGTCAGGGTGCTGCCAGGGGGTGGTCAGAGGTAGTGCAGAAAGCAATCGGTCATAACGAACCGCTAGTGAATGCCGTGCCGCCACATAGGAATCCAGTCGCTCTAACTGTGTCACTCCTAGAGCCGCCTGTAATTCCGTCATCCTATAGTTAAAGCCTAAGTCGACTTGCTGATAGTACCAAGGACCATCGGCTTCATGCGTCATCAGTTCAGGATCACGTGTCACCCCATGGCTACGCAGAAGGCTCATTCGCTCCGCAAGTTCCTCATTATTTGTCAGAGCCATCCCGCCTTCAGCAGTAGTGATAATCTTGACCGGGTGGAAACTGAATACCGTAATATCGCTGTACCGGCAGTTTCCTATTGCCTCATCTTTATATCTACCGCCAACGGCATGCGATGCATCCTCAACTACTTTGAACCCGTATCTTTGGCTGAGGCTATAGATAGCTTTCATGTCACATGGCTGCCCGCATAAATGAACAGCCACAACGACTTTCGGAAGGCAGCCGGAAAGCTCTGCTTTTTGCAATTTTTTTTCTAGAGCCATTGGGCAAATATTATACGTCTCAGGATCAATATCTACAAAATCCACCCTAGCGTTACAATATAGACCACAATTTGCCGATGCGACGAAAGTGATCGGAGAGGTCCAAAGCCAATCGCCTTCTCCCAGCCCCAATGACACACATGCAACATGCAAGGCAGAAGTAGCACTATTCACAGCCAAGGCATAGCGGGCACCAACTTTTTCCGAGAGCAAATTTTCAAACTTTACGACCATAGGCCCTTGAGTCAAGAAATCTGATTGCAGTACTTCGAGCACTGCATCTATATCATCCTGCCGGATATCTTGGCGCCCGTACGGTATCATCAAATTGCTCCGATTTTTTCCCAATTTTTGTTAATCCAAGACTGAAGTTCTTCCTCAGACATCCACTCTTTATTATTGTCACTTGCATACACAAATCCCTCAGGGACTCGCTTTCCATCTTTTATACGGTTCGCATCCTTGTCCCAACTATTAATAGCCGGAAGAATTTTATAATGCTCGGGGTATTCATATGTATAATAAGCATCCTCCGCACCAATCATTTGTTCATGCATTTTCTCCCCAGGCCGAATACCCACCACTTTTTGCTTGGCATCCGGGGCAACAACTCGCGCTAGATCGGTAACTCTCATTGAGGGGATTTTCTTGACATAGATTTCACCACCTTCCATATCATCAAACGCGTGCCAGACCAGCTCCACCCCCTGTTCGAGCGAAATCATAAACCTAGTCATGCGCTCGTCGGTGATCGGCAACTCCCCCTTATCCCTAATCGACATAAAGAAAGGAATCACAGACCCCCGCGACCCCATTACGTTTCCATACCTGACCACCGCAAAGCGGGTACTATGTCCACCAGCGTATGAATTTCCTGCCACAAACAACTTATCTGACGTTAGTTTAGTCGCACCATAGAGATTAATTGGGCTACTTGCCTTATCTGTAGATAGTGCTACCACCTTTTTCACGCCCTTATCGATACAGGCATCAATCAGATTCATTGCCCCTTGGACATTCGTTTTCACACATTCAAATGGATTGTACTCAGCCGTGGGTACAATCTTGGTCGCGGCAGCATGCACTACATAGTCGACACCATCTAGTGCACGATAAACACGATCTCTATCTCTCACATCCCCAATAAAGAAACGCACCCTTGGGTCACCTTCGAACTTCTTTGCCATCTCCCATTGCTTCATCTCATCGCGAGAAAAGATAATCACTCGTTTCGGGTTATAGCGCTCTAGCAGCATAGGAATAAAAGTGTGACCGAACGAGCCGGTGCCGCCTGTGATAAGAACAGATGCTTCGTCAAACATGCTTTTTCCTTAGATCAAAGTCTATTTAAAAGAATAGATTAAAAGTTCACCCTAGGTGATTGATGAAAAAATAAAATTCAATCCACATGCACCCAGAAGACACAAGTTATATTACAATGTACATTATATTTTATTCCCATACCTAACTTATCAACAATATTATTAGCCATTGTGTCCGATTTATTTGCGCTTTTTAACATTCTATAGATACTACCTTTGGCAGCGTTAGATAGCCAAGGCATTTTCTGCCGCGGGCATATGTCTTGCTTGCCACTTTACAATGTCGGTATCGGTGACTTAGCTCGTAAACCTGAATTCAAGCAATAAGTCCGCCTCAGTCGTCTTCGCGTTGAATGGGTCTTCTGCGTAAGAGAGGACGGATGCAGCTTCTGAGTGCAACCGCTCTGTCCGTGTCGAGCTGAGCGGCCAGCGTGTTCTGGTCAAGTCAGAGCGGACAAATTTTCAAACCGCAACTGCCAATTCAATCTCCCTCGGCGTCTAGTAGCCCAAGGTTGAGTGGAGCCGGCAGCTGTTGTACTCCATCTCGATGTATTCGATCACGTCCCTGCGTGCGGCCTGTCGGCTCCAGTTATCGCTGGCCAGCCAGCCAGCCACTCGCTTTTCAGTGAGTCGAAGAAGCGCTCCATGACAGAATTGACCCTCCTATGTTAAGGCGCGGCGCCGGCGGCCTGTAAATCCTTGATGATCAGAGGATAGAGTTCGCGCACAATGTAACGCTAAAGACAGCGGAGGGTCTCTTTGGTAAACGACTCTCATGCGTGCGCCGCTCGACGTAGGCGCGCGTACGCACCATAGCAATCGTCCAGAGCGCGTTATTCGCTTGGCGATCGCCGTCGCGGTTGAGCCGATGGCGGATGACCTTGCCCGAAGAGGCCTCAAGGGGGCCTACGCCACAGAGCGCGGCAGGGGCTGCATCATTGCGAAGACGTTCGGGATTGTCACCTGCGGTCGCCAGTAGTGTCGCTGCTGGTGCGCCGACACCAAAGCTGGCGACCAAGATCGGAGCGGCTTGGCGCGTGAGCCGCTCCAGTGAGGCATCTAACTCACGACGCTCCTCGGTCAGCGCCCACCAGCGCCGGGCGAGTAGCCGCAGGGTCGATTCCAGGGTCTGGAGCAGTATTGAATCCTCCTCTCTCTCCAGTTCCAGGCAGGCTGTCACACACGCCACCGCTTTTGGCTTAAGCAGCTGCTCGCGCAATACCTGCGGGGCGCTCACTAACAGGCTGCGAACTGGTTGAGCGCCTGCGTTCGCGCCTTCACCGCTCTACGGCGGGCGACAGTAAGTACGCGCATCCCCTCGACGGCGCCGGACTGGGCCTTCGAAAGTGCACAGGCCTCGCCAGAGAGCGCGGCACGGGCGGCGCTCTCGGCGTCAGTGGGAACATTTTTACCACGGCGGCGCCGGCGAGCGCGATCCGGTCGATTAACTTCAAGCACCTTGATGCCCGCCTCCTGAAGATGACGAGTAAGCCCCGCGCCATAGGTTTCGGTGCCCTCAACCCCGGCACGCAAGAGGAAGCCGTATGAGCATGCCCATTCAAGGAGATCCTGGTAACCCTTAGTACAGGTTTCGATTGAGCGGGTGCCGAGCACACGTCCCACTGGATCGACGATGACACCGACATGCACGTCCAGATGCGTGTCGACCCCTAATACCACCTCAATCAGTGCCTCTACCTGCGCCATTGTCACTTCCCCCTTATGTTCAGCCAACATGTGCCACCAAACATGCCGAAGGACAGGACACTCACGGTGCAGGACAAGGCTCCTATTATGTCACAGACGGCAGGCCTGGCCGCGCCAGATGAGCACTAAGGCCGGGCCGACAGGTCAATGCCAAGGAATTGCGCCAATCCCAGCACGGGTCAGACCGAGCCCGCATGCTCAATAAAGAAATTAGCCTGAGTGTCCCAGCAGTTCCACTTGCGGCTCATCGAGGCCTGGAACCCGTGCCGATCCAGCGCGGATCGGTAGTTATGTGACGCGTATTGTCTGCCGCGGTCGCTGTGATCTATCAGCCCTTTCTCGGGCTGCCGGCGTCCCACGGCCATCTCCAGTGCGTCCAGTACCAACTGCGTGCGCATGTGATCCGCCATTGCCCAGCCCACCAGCTGCCGTTCGTGGAGGACGAGCACCGCCGCCAAATAGAGCCAGTCCTCAAGCGTCCAGATCGCCGTGATATCGGCCCACCCATGCCTGGTTCGGTGTCGCCACCGAGAACTGGCGGTTAAGCAGGTTGGGCGCTACCGGCAGGCTGTGCTCGCTGTCGGTGGTATGACGCCAGCGGCGCCGCTGCTTTGCCTCTACGCCGGCTTCCTGCATCAGACTACGGGCCTGGTAACGGCCGACCTCGTAGCCGCGGCGTCGCAGCTCTTCGGCCATGCGGCGGCTGCCGTAGCTGCCGCGCTTCCGGCGATGGATCTCTCTGACCTCGCGGAGCAGGGCCTGACGAAGGTCATCAGGGTCATGCTGCGGCCAGGCATAGAAACCACTCCGGCTGACCTGCATGACCCGACACAACACGGCCACGGGCTAGGTGGCCTTCTCCGACTCGATGAACTGGTATCTCAGCTCGACTCTTTGGCGAAGAAGGCCGCCTTTTCCAAAATATCCTTTTCAACCTGAAGCTTACGAACTTCTTCGCGGAACTTCTTGATCTCGGCGTCGCGATCGTCTTCCTGCTGCTCCGGGGTGCTGGAGACTTGCTGACGGTGCTTGCGGCACTAGCGGTCCATCAGGCTACGGTCAACCCCCAGGCGCCGGGCAGCCTCGGATACGGAATACCCCTGCTCGGTCACAAGCCTCACCGCGTCCGCCTCGAATTCATCGGAATTCCGAAGTCGAGTCTTCTTGGTCATGAACACCTCCAGTGCCTCCAGTATGAGGCTTATCGGGGCGTCCCGCTCCAATTGGTCCACTTCAATGTGGTGCGCCAGTGACGTGAAGGCACACTGCGGGAAGCGCTCTGCCGGCGCTGCTATCCGCAATTGTGATGTGTACATGCACAAATGTTCTTGTGCACCTGCCATGATTCCCTCATGTGGCTCTGATGATTGGTCGCCCCTTCCCTCAACTGAGTCCAGTCGAACCGGTTCCCAGCCTTCGTCAGTACTATGAGCGACTCCGACTCCCGTCTTCCCATCCGGCTGGCTCCTTGTGGTTGCCTGACCGTACCCCATGAGTGCCAGCGCTTCGCTCCCAGCACCATCAGGCAGGATAGCATTGGGCCTGGAGCTTTCGGGACAGGCAGCCCCCGCCTGTTCTCTCATCCATGGGGGAGAATGACGGGCCTCCCAGGTTCCTGGGAAACCCTTATGCGGACATGCACTGCTCTCTGACACAGGTGACCTTTCCCGCAAAGCCAATTGAGCGGGTCAATGTTGCCTTCCGGGGCGGCAAGACTGTCGGCGGTCACATAAACATTAATTTCGGTGCTCTATCACACGGCCTATTCGCTCGCTGTCTACGCTTCGCAGCGGCGGTTGCCCGACGCCAAGCAAGACTCGCTACCGGCTGGTGGCTAGCCTTGGCCGGGTGGCACTCTCACCCACTGGGTTTCAATTCACCCTTTCCACCACGCCGGAGCAGTAGGTTTCCCGGGTGACCAGGCTTCGCCTGACGCACTGCTGCACTTATTATATGAACACTGGATGACAGCTTCGAGGCCCACCCCGAGCGGTTGCTACGCGGACGTCCCAAGGTGGCGGTGCCACCGGACAGTGTCTCGATCAGTCCGGTACAGCCCGATGACGACGCCCCCCTTACAGGCTGGTAAACTTTCCAACGCGATCGGCGGCAGGCGATACCACGATAAAATCTACATTAAGATTTAACAATCGGTCCGAATCAGGTTGACAGGTTCCGAGGGCTGCACTCAATCCTCTAGTTGGTTCGGAAACTGTCATTCCACTCCACCACAATAAAATTAAGCTTAGCGCATCAACCAATTTATATCTAATAATCTTTTTGATTCTTATAATACAGTAGAAACTTTATAATTAGTACAACTGAGAACGCTGCGCATAGAGCCACGGGAACTCTTAAGGAATTACTCAAAAAAGAAAAAAAATAAGCAAACAAAGAGAACGCCACAACACCAGCCACATTACTGAAGATTATTTCCTTATCGCGAGACATTGCATAAAGCGCGTAATGAGGAACCATGCTTAATGAGTAAACAAATATTGAAACCAATAAAACGTATAGAACATCCAAATTCTCAGAGTACATATCATTTAGATAAGACAAAAACAAATTCGAAGCCAACACTAAAGTCACGCACAAAAAAGATGCCACGGTAAAAGTTTGCAGCAACAATGACCTAACAGAGGAATAAAAATCGTGCATGCGTGCCTCCTTAAACGAGGCTATGATTCTAGGGTAAAGATATACAAACACACCAGCTTCAAGAAATGACACTACAGAAACAGCCACTGCAGAAAAAAAGACATATACGGCTAAAATCTCTTCATCCGAAACAGCCTGAACCCAATACCGATCTATGGTAAAAATACCTCTTATAGCAAGATTAGCAATTAGCAGGGGAAGTGCAACCTTAATCCCTCTTCTAATCCAACCCCAGTCTACAGCCGCCTTGAGGTATCTCCAGTCAAATAACCTAAAATAAGAGAGCCCAAGAAAACACGCAAAAACAGAACCACAGACCCATGCGAACAAAATACTCTCAAGAGAACGAAACTGAGGCTGGCTCCACATAATTAGCGAGACAGCTAAAGCCCAGAAACCAGACCGAAAAAAAAGAATAAAGCTGGCAATTAGCTGCTTAGACACGGCGACGTAAAGTCTACTCAACTCTTGGCTTAAATGTTCTGAAACAACAAGTAAGCAAAACCACATTGCCAGCTCCCACGGCAACAACCCCGTTAAAAACACAATACTAAAAAAAGGCACCACTACTAAATAGGAAGAAAAGAAAAAAACACCTTGATCCCTTAGAAAACTTACCCATTTACTACTTTCATGACTAAGCAATTCACGTGTACTGAATGAATAAAAGTTAAAACCAATGCAATAAATCGAATAACTGACCGTAGCAGTAAACAACCCGTAAAGAGCTACGTCACGGGCCTCCAAAAATAACGCCAGAAAAAATATCAAAGAAAACTTCGACAACAAAGTCAGTGCACGCAGCCCTACATTCACTAGTCTATTTAGACTCATTCACCTTAAACCCATTCACAAAAGAGATAAAACAAGAACTCTGTCGCACTAGCATCGACGAAACACGCACGAACCAAAAATGCTGTGAAAAAGTTAGTACAAGGGACGAAAGATTAAAACTATAACAAAACCGAGGTGTAAATCCCCCTAGCTTTTTCATACACTAGGCGGCTAACGCTTGGCGTGGTCGGGGTGGACGGTCTCAATATACAAGTGCAACACGTGACCCATCAGGTACGGTTTGGCCATGAATCACTGCTATCGCCATCTCTCCGCAAAAAACCGAGGCGGCATCATTATGATGCGAGCAACTCATTCGATCCAGGCCATCTCCACTCATCTGGGTCGTGCCCCGACTACCGTGTCGCGAGAAATCGCTCGCCACACGGTCGATCTTCTAAAGGACTACAAGCCGACTTAGTGAGCTACCGGGGCCGGCTGACGCGACATCACCCACGTTAGCATCCCTTGCTGCGTGCCGACGGAAAGCTCTTCGAGGTGGTGGTCTACCTGCTGCGCAAGTGCTAGTCACCGGAACAGTTCGCCCGCACACTAAAGCACATGTCTCCCAACGATTCACGTCGTCAGGTCTCGCATAAGGCCACCTACAACGCGCTCTATGTAGGCTCCGTGGCAGCCCTAAGAAGGACCTCATCGCCAGCCTCCGACAGGGCATCGGCAAGGGTCGGTCACGCTGTCGTGGCAAGGATCGACACCAGTAGATCACCGAGTTGGTTAGCAGTCACATGCGGCCGCCTGAGATTGAAGACCGCCTAATGCCTGGCCACTAGGAGAGCGATCTCATCATGGGCGCGAACAATCGCTCCGACAACGGTACGCTGGTGGAGGACACCACGCGCTTAGTAATCTTGGCGAAAGTAGATTGCACCACGGCCACGGCGGCAGCCGGCGGCTTCAGCAACAAGGGCAATGAGGTGCCGCGCTGCATGCGTCTGTCCATGACCCACGACTAAGGCAGAGAGATGGTGAAGCATGACGAAATCTCGCATAAGGCCGGTACGGCGATTTACTTCGCTGACCGCATTGCCCATGACATCGGGCCTTAAACGAGAACACCAATGAGCTGTTGCGGCCGTACATGCCGAAGGGCAAGGACCTCTCCGTCTAGAGCCTGGAAGTACTCGACGAGATCGCCGACTCACCGCACACGCGACCGCACCAGACACTGGAGTAGCGCACGTCAATGGAGGTTTACGCCGAGGTGCTCAAGAAACGGGTCGCAAGCCTGAGCTCTCTGAAATACCATGCGCTTGGAACTTGAGACCGCCCTTAGGATTTACAGCCAAGCTCAATGTTTGCCACATACGCTTTTAGTGCTTCCAGCAACTTTCGCTGACTTTTACCAGCTCCATGAGCCAGTTGTACTTCAACAACCCGTGGGTAAGATCGTGAAACAAACTGAACCAAATCCCGTTGATCCGCATGCGCTGAAAACCCCGAAACACTCTTGACGTAGGCATTCACCGCCATGCGCTCTCCGTCGACAACGACTTCGCTTCCACGTTTCGCTCTCTGGATCTGCCTTCCTGGCGTGCCCTCAGCCTGGTATCCAACAAACAATACGGTGTGGCGAGGATCAGGAAGCAGTCGCTTGAGGTAGTTGACTACCCTGCCCCCGGTGGCCATGCCGCTAGCGGCGATGACGATGGCCCAGGTGTTGGTGGTGGCGAGGTGCTCGACCATGGCGAGGTGGTCGTCGTGGCTGTCTACGGTGACGAGGCCATCGAAGCTAAGGGGGTGGCGGCCCTGGTCGAGTCGCGCCTTGGCTTCGCTGTCCCACCAGGGCTTGAGGTCTCGGTATACTTCGGTGAAGCGGGCAGCCAGCGGTGAATCGACAATGATCAGGGGGCGCTCGCCTTTCTCTCCCTCCTGTCGCTCGTGCAGAAGGGTCTCGATTTCGTAAAGCAGCTCCTGGGTGCGGCCGATGCTGAAGGCTGGAATGACCACGCTACCGCCCTCGCGCTGTGCACGATAAATCATTTCCTTGAGCTGTGCGCGCCGCGTCCTGCGACCTTCATGCCTTCTATCGCCGTAGGTGCTCTCGAGCACCAGCACGTCTGCCCGCTCCAGTGGTGTGGGATCCGGCAACAGCGGAGTGTCGGGCGGCCCAAGGTCCCCCGAGAAGACGTAGCGATTATCCAGACTCGCGCGCTCGTCCTCAACATCAATTTCGACGTATGCTGAACCGAGTATATGCCCCGCGTTCTGTAGACGCACCTTGACCTTGCAACGCTCATCGTTCAGCAAGCTTTTCCAAGCGCCATAGGGACTTGGATCAAGATGCATTTGAACGGTATCAAGAAACCGCTCGATTAGCCTGCGGTCACGAGTAAAGCCGATTTTAAGGGCATCCTCGATCACCAGCGGCAGCAGCCGCGCACTCGGCGGGGTACAGATGATGGGGCCCTTGAACCCTGCTGCCATCAGGTAGGGTAGGCGACCGATATGGTCGATATGGACGTGGGTCACCACCAGGGCGATGACGTCGTCGACCGGAAATTCGATCTGGTGTCGCTCGAAGCTGGACTGGCCCTTGAGGTCCTCTCCCTGAAATAGCCCGCAATCGATCAGGATGGCGTGATCAGGAGAAATCTGTAGCCGGTGGCAGCTTCCGGTGACGCCATCGGCGCCACCGTGGTGGATAATGGAAGGGTATTCCAATAGATCCTGCTCCTTGTTGCCTGAATTCGGGTACCAAGTCCCGATGCCAGCGGCCGGGCGCTTGGGAGCACGCGATTGGAGCTTCCCCGCCTAGTCTCAAGGACTATCGATATCAATGACCTTGGGCAGGACGAGGGTGGCGGCATTATCTGCTACCGCGAATTGACTCGGGGATGGCCAGCCCAGGAGCGAACCTTCTTCCGTCGTGGTGGGAGCGGTATAGGCAATACTTGAATCCAGACATGCAGACCACGCATACGCATTGGCCATGTCGGGTGAGGCTTCATCAAAGGTGCCATCAACCGCCAACGCCGTCCTGGCAGCCGCCAGCTCTTCCTTGCAGGCATTCACCGCGGCACGCTTCTGAAAGTTGGTGTACTGCGGTATGGCGATGGCTGACAGCAGCCCGATGATCGCCACCACCACCAACAGCTCTATCAGGGTAAAGCCGCCCTGCCCTGCCGGTATCACGGTTCCGCTCTGCTCTGAATGACTGGTACTGGTACTGCTTTTACTGTCTTCCATGTCTGATGCTCCCTGTTGGCTTTTTGCCGTTTCACGGTGGTGCACTTCCTGACCGGTGGTGCGGCATGGCGAAAATGGCGCTGAGCCAGGCCATCAACCCCCATAACGCCGCCCTACCGGGTTCGGAGCATCTTACTTGGCGCTGCGAGCGCCCCTGAGGGCTATACGCCCAAACCTTGACGCCAGTTCGGGTTCGGATAACAAAACCGCCTGTGCGGCCTCTATGGGCGTTCTATCGCGGGGTAGACTGACGGCTAGATTCAGAATGTCGCCGACGGGAGCTATCGGGCCCATCGTGGGGCCCACTTTTAGGGAGGGTGCTGTGCCATTTGACCAGGGGTTCGGAAACGGCTTGCCACAGGGGCCAAACAGTGGATTGGCCCAACGACTGGTGTCACAGGGGTTACTGAGTCCTCCGGCGGCGTTGCGGGCCGAGCGGGAGGCTCAGGACAGCCACAGCACGCTGTTGCGCTACCTGGTTGAGCATGAACTGGTCAGTGTCGGACCGGCGACCCGTGCAGCGGCAGAAGAGTATGACCTCCCATTTGTCGATCTACAGGAGCTGGAGCCGAGCGAACTGCCGGCGCTGTCTCACTTTCCCGACGCCCTGCTGCGTGAGCATTCGGTACTGCCGCTTAGCCTCGATGATCACCAATTGCACGTGGCGGTGCCCTACCCTTCGACACTCGCCCGCCTGGGCGAGCTTCAGTTCGTCACCGGCAAGAGCTTGAAGCCGGCGCTGGCACCGCTGAATCAGATCCGCGCGCTGCTTGACGCCTACCTGGGCGCCGATCGCCCCGATGATGGCGCCATCGCCGTCGCCCTGGGGGCGCTAGGCGCCTCAAGCGGGAACAGTACGGGCGTCGACGAGCGTAGGGGCAAGATGTCTCAGTCGCGGCAGCCGGGTCTGCAGTCGGCTCTGGCGTCTGACCCGGGCGCGGCCTTCGACGCTGAACAGGATGCAGACCTAGACGAGGAGCTCAACGCCGGGCTAAGTTCGGGGCTGACTTCCAGCCTGAACGACCAGGCCGATGACGCCCCGGTGGTGAAGTTCGTCAATACCATCCTGCGTGACGCGGTCAGAAAGCGTGCCTCTGACATCCACTTCGAGCCCTTCGAGGAGTCCTTTCGGGTGCGCTTTCGCATCGATGGCCTGCTCCACGAGGTGGCCCAGCCGCCGCTTAACCTTCGCGGGCGCATCGCCTCGCGCCTCAAGGTGATGGCGCGGATGGACATCTCGGAACGCCGCCTGCCCCAGGATGGCACCATCAAGGTCCAGCTCGACGATGGCGAGGACATCGACTTCAGGGTCAACTCGCTGCCTACCGTCTACGGCGAGAAGATCGTGCTCAGGCTACTGGGCTCCAGGTCGGCACGTCTGGGTATCGAGCAGCTTGGCTTTTCGCCGGACCAGCGCCGGCTGTTCGAGACCGCCCTGGCAAGCCCCCAGGGAATGATTCTGGTCACCGGTCCCACCGGCAGCGGCAAGACGGTGACGCTGTACACCGGCATCCATCAGCTCAACGCTGTCGAGCGCAACATCTGTACCGCCGAGGATCCGGTCGAGATCAAGCTGTCCGGGATCAATCAGGTCAATGTGGCGCCCCGGATTGGCCTGGACTTCGCCAATGCGCTGCGAGCCTTTCTGCGCCAGGACCCGGACGTGGTGATGGTTGGCGAGGTGCGCGACCGGGAAACCGCCGAGATCGCGATCAAGGCCGCCCAGACCGGCCACCTGGTGCTGTCCACGCTGCATACCAATTCTGCCGCCGACACCCTGTCGCGGCTTTCGAACATGGGCATCGAAGCCTTCAATATCGCCAGTGCGGTCAGCTTGATCGTTGCCCAACGCCTGGCCAGGCGCCTGTGCAGCCAGTGTCGCTCCCCAGTCACCCTGCCCAACGAGGTACTCATGCAACGGGGCCTGACCCAGGCTGAGGCCGATACCGCCCAGCTGTACGAGGCCGTGGGCTGTCGTCACTGCACCCAGGGCTACAAGGGGCGGGTCGGGCTGTTCGAAGTGGTGCCCGTGGACCAACGCATGCGCCGGCTGATCCTGGAAGGGGGCAGCGCCGATGACTTCGACGCCCTGGCCCGCGCCCAGGGCTATCCGAACCTTCGTCGCAGCGGCCTTAACCGCGTGCTCGAAGGTGTGACCAGTCTGGCCGAGGTCTGCCGCATCACCGCCGCATGAGACCGCCGCCCTCCCCTCCACCATTTGAGTCCACTGACACGTGCCCTTTCGTCATCGCTCGCCTTCTACGGCTCCGCCTGCCTCTTCTTCCCTGTCGTCGTCCTCTCCGGCCTCTCCTCCTAGGCCCCCCGGGCAGGTGGGTGGCTACACGCCCGGCGCGACGCCAGGGGAACCCGCCTCTTCTTCCGCCCCAGGATCGGGTTCCCGCGCTGACCACAGCCACCTTTCCAACGGTTCGAGCGGGTCAAGCGGGACAAGTGGGCCCCCACGCAGTGCACGCCGTTCTACTCCCCAGCATCCGCGCCAGAGATGTTGGCACTGGAAAGGCGAGGATCGCCAGGGCCAGCGGCGCAGCGGGGTCCTACTGGCCACCGGCCGCCCGGAGGCCCAGCGACACCTGCATCAACTTGGCGTGATCCCGCGCAAGCTGCGCCAGAGCGGCACGCTTGCGCGCTTCGAGCGCCAGATATCGCCGCGGGATCTCACCCTGTTCTCGCGCCAGCTGGCGACCCTGCTGACCGCCGGCGTGCCGTTGTTGCAGGCCTTTCACGTGCTGGGCGAAAGTCTTTCAAAGCCAGCCATGCGGCTAGTCGTTCAGGCACTGGGCATGGACGTCAGCGCCGGGGCCAGCATGGCCCAGGCGCTGTCCCGCCACCCGCTCACCTTCGATGCACTGTACGTCAATCTGGTCGCCGCCGGTGAGCAGTCGGGTACGCTGGACCGCATGCTCGAGCGTTTGGCCGGCCACCTGGAAAAGCGCGAGCGATTGAAGGCGCGGGTTCGCAAGGCGCTGTGGTATCCCTCCACGGTGGTGGCGGTGGGCTTCGCGGTCAGCGCCATCCTGCTGATCAAGGTGGTGCCCCAGTTCGAGCAGATGTTCGAGGGCGTCGGGGCAAGCCTCCCCCCGCTGACTCGCCTGACCATCGAGCTTTCTGAGTTCGCCCAGCAATGGTGGCTGGTGCTGCTGGGAAGCGCAGGTGTGATGGCCGGTGCGGCGAGATGGTGGGTCAAGCGCTCGGCCAGGGCGCGCTTCGCCGCTCACGGCCTGGCGCTCAGGCTACCGGTGGTAGGGACGATCCTGGAACAGGCCTCGGTGGCACGCTTCTGTCGCACCCTGGCCACCGCCTTCGCCGCAGGCGTGCCCTTGGTGGAGGCGCTGAAGACCGCCGCCGGCGCCTGCGGCAATGACGTCTACTGCCAGGCGGTGGCGGCAGTGCAGAACGAGGTAGCCAGTGGCCAGCGACTCCACCTGGCGATGCGGGCGACGAGGCGCTTCCCGCCACTGGCGCTGCAAATGGTGGCCATAGGCGAGGAAGCCGGCGCGCTGGACAGCATGCTGACGCGGGTGGCGGATCACTTCGAGCGCGAGGTGGACGATCGCGTCGACACCCTGACAAGCCTCCTGGAGCCGCTGATCATCGTGGTGCTGGGCGTGGTGGTGGGTGGCCTGGTGCTGGCGATGTATCTACCGATCTTCCAATTGGGCAACGTCATCTGACCAAGCCCCGGACTGATGAATCCAGGCATGTCGAATGCCGACCTGAGGAGCCCAGGCTCGACGAAGCCTGAGCCGACGAGGACTTCGCTCAGTGACGCCTTTATTGACGTCTGTATTGGCTTGATCAGTGGACGTGATCAGTCATGCAGCCACACCGGCGTGCCGGGCGTCGCTTCGTCGAACAGCCGCAACAGGTCGTCGTCACGCAGCCGAATACAGCCATGGGAGTCGGCCACCCCCATGGGCTTGTCCGGCGGGGTGCCGTGAAAATAGATATAGCGGCGCTGGGAATCGACGTCGCCGCCACGATTGAAGCCCGGCTCCAGACCACTGAGCCAGAGGATCCGGGTCAGGATCCAGTCGCGCTCTGGCTGGGCCTGGCCTAGCGCCTCACTGTAGACCTCACCGGTGGGCCGACGGCCACGAAAGACGCAGCCCGCAGGCTGCCCCTCACCGATGGCCGCACGGATCTGGTGCCAGCCCAGCGGGGTCTGGCCGCTGCCCTCGTGCTGACCGGTCCCGGCAGCACCGGTGGACACCAGGCATTGCCAGGCGGGGTCTTCGCCCCGCCACAGCGTCAGCTGCTGGCGGGTGGTGTCGACCTCCACCCACACGCCCTCGCTGGGGGGAAGCGCTGCCAGTTGCGGGGTATGCATCACCCTGACTCCCTTTTCGGCTTATGCAGTTGGCTCGCGCGTCGCCGGAGGCATCGTCGGCGCCGGCTCCGGCAGTGGCGCCTTCAGCGCCGACACCACCACCGGCATCATGCGGCGCACCAGGTCGCGCACCGAGACGTGCTCGTCGTAGTCCTTCTCGGCGATGTCGCGCAGGGCATCGAGCCCGGACAGGGTAAAGATCACGGTGCCCAGCGCAAAGTGCAGACGCCAGAAGCGCTCGGAGTCCGGCAGCTCCGGCGTGGCCTTGCGCACCAGCGCCACGAAACGGGTGAACACGGTACCGTACTGGTCCTGGATATAGCGACGCAGATGCCCCTGGGCCTGACTGTAGGCCAGCCCCAGCAGGCGCATGAACACCTTGAGGCTGTGTCGTTCGGCCGGTACCTCGAGCACGGTGCGGGCCATGGTCTCGAGCAGCACCTCCAGCGGAATCACGCGATCACCGTAGCCGCGCTCGAGCTCATCGATGGCGGCATGAAAGCGATCGGAGAAGGGATCCAGGTAGCGGGAGAACACCGCCTGGATCAGCGCCTTCTTGGAGCCGAAGTGGTAGTTGACGGCGGCCAGGTTGACCTTGGCCTTGCCGGTAATGTTGCGCAGCGACGTTTCCGCGAAGCCGCGTTCGGCGAAAAGCACCTCGGCGGTGTCCAGGATGCGCGTCACGGTATCGGTCTGGGCCATTCGCGGGCTCCGTCCAGTCTTGTCAAGGGCAGTTGGAAACAATTGTTTGAATACTGGCTTGAGTGTAAGGGAGCCGCCCTTCTCGCACAATCAACCCTGGCTCCACCCTGTTTCAAACGAATGCATCAGGCGGCGGCCCACTACACCAGTGCCCTGGCACACTATTCCTGGCCTTTCGCGGTTTTACTGGATGTACATCCATACTGTACACTTCACCAAGGGCGAGCATTGACGCCCCCAGCACTGGCAAGCGCCGGCAGCAAGCCGCCGCCAAGCCACCCTGTTCCATCGCCGCCCGTGGGAGGCCGCATGACACGTCCCCTGACCCCTCGCCAGCAAAACGTCTATGACTTTATCGTCAAGACCATGAACGAGCTGGGGTACCCGCCCACCCGCGCGGAGATTTCACGCGCCCTGGGCTTTCGCTCCCCCAATGCAGCCGAAGAGCACCTGCGGGCGCTCGAGCGCAAGGGCGCGATTCGCGTGATTCGCGGCACCTCTCGCGGCATCCGCCTGCCGGCCCAGGAGGCAGACTCCGGCGCCGCCAACGAGTCGCCCCAGGAAGCCAGCCCCTCACAGGGACTGCCGATCATCGGCGAGGTCGCCGCCGGCAGCCCGATCCTCGCCGCCGAGCACATCGACCGCTACTGCCCGCTGCCGCCGGACTACTTCACCCCGCGCGCAGACTACTTGCTGCGCGTGCGCGGGCTGTCGATGAAAGACGTCGGCATCCTGGAGGGTGACCTGCTGGCGGTGCATCGCACCGAGCGCATCCGCAACGGCCAGATCGTGGTAGCACGCCTGGAGGATGAGGTGACGGTCAAGCGCTTCCAGCGTGACGGCCATCAGGTCACCCTGGAGGCCGAGAACCCCGACTTCGCGCCCATCACCCTGGACCTGCGCCGCGACAGCCTGGATATCGAGGGCGTCGGGGTTGGGGTCATTCGCGGAGGCAACGGCCAGGCCCTGGGCTAGTCGCCGTTTTCACCGACGTCGTGCCAGCACCTGCCCGCCCATGCCTGCACCCGTACGCAAGATTCTGCATGCCGACTGCGACTGCTTCTACGCCGCGGTCGAGATGCGCGACAATCCCGCCCTGCGGGACATTCCGCTGGCGGTGGGCGGCGCGCGCGAGGGCCGCGGCGTCATCACCACCTGCAACTATCCGGCGCGCAAGTTCGGCATCCATTCGGCGATGCCGACCGCCCGCGCGCTGCGCCTGTGTCCGGAACTGACGCTGGTTCCGCCGGACTTCGACAAGTATCGCGAGGTGTCGAGGCAGATTCAGGCGATCTTCCATGAGCTGACGCCACTGGTCGAACCGCTGTCGCTGGACGAGGCCTATCTGGACGTCAGCGATGTCGAGGGGTTCAAGGGCAGCGCCACCTGGATGGCCCGCTGGCTGAAGGAGGAGTGTCTGGCGCGCACCGGCATCACGGTGTCGGTGGGGGCGGCACCGTCCAAGTTCCTGGCCAAGATCGCCAGCGACTGGGACAAGCCGGATGGGCTGACGGTGATCCCACCCGACCAGGTGGAAAGCTTCGTGCTGGCCCTGCCGGTGCGCAAGCTTCACGGCGTGGGGCCCGCCACCGGCGCCCGCCTGGACGCGCTGGGCATCACCACCTGTGAGGAGCTGCGCGAACAGCCCATCGACAAGCTGCTGGACGAGTTCGGCAAATTCGGGCGACGCCTCTATGAACTCGCCCGCGGCATCGACGAGCGTCCGGTCAAGGTGGAGCGCGAACGCAAGTCGATCAGCGTCGAAAGCACCTACGGCCGGGACCTGCCGGATCTGGCCGCGGCCCAGCAGGCGCTGGTCACCCTCTGCGAGAAGTTGAAGGCGCGCATCGACCGCAATGGTCGCCCGCCCCTGGCCGGCGTGTTCGTCAAGGTGCGCTTTGACGACTTCACCACCACCACCCTGGAGTCGAAGGGCCTGGAGCCGGATCTCGCCAGCTACCGCCAACTGCTCGACCAGGCCTGGCAACGCGCCCACCGCCCGGTGCGCCTGCTCGGCGTCGGCGTACGCCTGGTGCCACAGGAAGCCAGGCAACAGCTGTCATTACCGTTTTGACGTCTGAGAACCCAACGCCACAGGCATGCCAAGCAGGTAACGTCTCAGCACACGGTGTTCCTCGGGTGTCATCGAATCGGGCCACAGCCAGTGGGTGTGCCCCTGCCAGCGTAAGGAGATCAGCCTGGCGCCGACGCTTTCGCAGGTCAGCTCGATCTCGCGCCAGTCAGCGTCGTCCGAATAAAGCCTCACGGATCTGTCCGCAGCTGACGCCAACGGACACCACTGCCAACGCCCAGGCACCGGGGCCCTGGGCTTGCCCCACCAGCGCAAAAGCGTCTGACTCAGGGCGCGCAGAAGGCGTCGCTGCCGACGCTGCCATACGGAAAGACCCGCATCTTCGGCCTGCTCGTCATCCACGGCGACCAGCGGTGCCCCAGATGCCACTGCTGGCTCACTCTCGACCAGGCACCTTAGCTGACCCTGAAGCGGATGGCGGTGGGCGTGAATCAGTCTGCTGCAGAGAGCTGCGGTGAGCACAGCTCCTACCGGCGAGGGAGTGGCGCCGGCGACGACCAGCGCGATGGTCGCCACCAGCGCCCCCTGGAAGAGATGCTGCTGCTCAGAGGCCCCGATTGTGACCGTGACCGCTGGTCTCGGCATAGTCCACGATCATCTGCACGATACGGCGACGGCTGGGCTCTTCCGGCCACTCGCGACGCATCAACCACATGAACAGGTCCTGGTCCTCTTCGGTGATCAGCTGGCGATAGGCGGCCTGATCGGCCTCGTCGAGTTCATCGTAGCAATGCTCGAGAAACGGCAGCAGCAAGAGGTCCAGCTCCCACATGCCACGGCGGGAGTGCCAGTGCAGGCGCTTGCGCTCGGCCTCGAGGCGGGAGGCCACGGAAGACGGTTGATCCAAGGGGAACCTCGTCAGGGATGGAATGTGTGGCCTCAGTATACCGCAGCACGATCGACCAGGCAGCCGCCGGCGTATCCCGGAGGTGACCCGGCGCAAGATCATTGCCACGAATGTAGTGCGTTGTTTTCTCAAGACTTGAAAAGTATGCTATCTAAAAACAAGAGGCTGTGACGGATACGGCCTTCGCCACTGGCTTGGCCAGCGCTCAACACCCAGGTGGGACTCACGGAGACAACCGATGACAAAGTCCGAACTGATAGAGCAGATCTCCATGCGGCAGCCGGAGCTGTCGATCAAGGACGTCGAGGCCGCGGTGCGCCTCATTCTGGACGACATCACCGATACCCTCGCCGATGGTGGGCGGGTCGAGATACGGGGTTTTGGCAGTTTCTCTCTGCACTATCGGGAGCCCCGCGTCGGCCGCAACCCCAAGACAGGTGAAGCGGTGGAGCTGGAAGGCAAGTTCGTGCCACACTTCAAGCCCGGAAAGGAGTTGCGCGAACAAGTCGACGCCAGCCGTGCGCTGGGCTACTGAGTTCGCTGACAACCGCTCTCTCCGTTCTCTTTGTCTCACTATGGGAAGTCACACATGCGTTGGCTAAAAGGCCTGATCATGGCCATCATTCTGCTGGCGGTACTGGTCATCGGTATCCTGTTCGCGACCAACAACCAACAGGCCCTGCCGCTGAACCTCATCTGGTTCGAATTGCCCGAGGCCTCCCTGTCGGTGTGGCTGCTGGCCTCCCTGGCTGTCGGTGTGCTGCTTGGCATGCTGGCGATGAGCGGCGTCTACATTCGGCTGCGCGCACTGCTGACTCGCGCCCAACGCCATAACCAGCAGCAGCGCAAGGAACTCGATCGTCTTCGCGTGCAGGAGATGAAGGAACTTCCCTGAATGCCCGATCTTCTGCTGCTGGGCCTGCTGGTCGTCGCCCTCGCCATTGGCTGGGCGCTCGGCCGGCGGGAGAGTCGACAGCAAGAACGCCCCGCCCCAAGTCTTCACCGCGACTACTTTGTCGGTCTGAACTACCTGCTCAACGATCAGCAGGACCGGGCCATCGAGACCTTCATCTCTGCGCTGGAGGTCAACAGCGATACCATCGAGACTCACGTCACCCTGGGCAACCTGTTTCGCTCTCGCGGTGAGGCCGACCGCGCCGTCAAGATTCACCAGAACCTGCTCGCCCGTCCTTTCCTGGACGGCCACCAGGGAGCCTGGGTGCAGCTCGAGCTGTCCCGGGACTTTCTGCAACTGGGTCTGCACGATCGCGCCGAACGGCTGCTGAAGGGGCTGGTCAAGGAAGAAACCCACGCCGAAGTACGCCACCATGCCAAGCGGCTGCTGGTGGACCTGTTCGAGCGCGAGGGTGAATGGCAGCAGGCGATCGACGAGGCCGTCCCCCAGCTGACCCGACGCCATGATGACCTGCGTCGGGCCGCCGCCCACTGGCACTGCGAACTGGCCGCAGAGGCGCGAGCATCCAATAGCCACGGCATCGCCAGAAAGCACCTGAAGCAGGCGCTTTCCATCGACGAACGCTGCATCCGTGCCAACCTGATCCAGGCCGAGTTGTGCCACGACACCGGCCAGTACCGCCAGGCGCTCAAGCATCTGGATCGCATTCCCCAGCAGGACGCCGACTTTATCCCGACGCTGCTTGAGCCGCTGGAACGCACCTATCAGCTTCTTGACGACGCCGAGGGACTGATCGCGCACCTGCACCGGCTTCTGGAGCTGAATCCCTGTACCAGCGTAATGCTGCTGTTGGCGCAGACGCTGCGCAAGGTGCGAGGGAGTGATGAGGAGGCGATAGCGCTGATCACCGAACAGCTCAGGAAGGAGCCGAGCCTTGGTGGGGTGGACTATCTGATGGGGCTGTACCAGCGCAGCGAGGCAAGCGAAGGTGATCCCCGTTTCGACCTGCTGCGCCAGCACACCCAGCCGCTGATCAAGGCGCTACCCCGCCACCGCTGCCGGCGCTGCGGCTTCTCAGGTGAACACCTGCACTGGCAGTGCCCCAGATGCAGGAATTGGGGCACCACCAAACCCATCACCGGTATAGAGGGAGAGTAGCGGTCACTTGGCCTCTAACTCCTTCTCGATCGCCTCGAGTGCCGCCATCGGGTCTTCTGCCTGACTTGATCCGGATCGTAACCAGCCGACTCCGACTGGGTTACGCCTCTTTCAACTCCTTCTCGATTGCCTCTAACGCCGTCATCGGGTCTTCTGCCTGAGTGACAGGTCTTCCCACCACCAGGTGCGTGCTACCGGCGTCCATGGCCTCGCGCGGGGTCATGATTCGGCGCTGATCGCCGGCCTGGGCAAAGCTCGGGCGAATACCCGGGGTGACCTTGAGGAAGTCTTCGCCACAGGCTGCCTTGAGACGCGCCGACTCCTGCGCCGAGCACACCACACCATCCATCCCGCTGGCCTTGGCCAGTCGCGCCAGGTGCTCCACCTGCTCGTCCAGGGCTACCGAAACATTAGTAGCTGCAAGTTCCTCGGCGGTCATGCTGGTCAGCACCGTCACCGCGATCAGGCGGGTCGCAAGGCCCTCTCTATCGAGCCGTTCGCGCGCCGCTTCCATCATGCGGGCGCCGCCGCTGGCATGAACATTGACCATCCACACGCCTTGCTCTGCCGCCGCCTGAACGGCAGCCGCCACGGTATTGGGAATATCGTGAAACTTGAGGTCGAGAAAGACCTCGAAACCCCGGCCATGCAGCGCTTCGAGCACATTGGGGCCGCTGCGGGTGAACAGCTCCTTGCCAACCTTGAGACGACAGCGCTCGGGGTCCAGTCGGTCCGCCATGCACAGCGCGGCGTCCATGGAGGGATAATCGAGTGCGATGATCAAGGGCGATGAGGTAGTCACGGAGGCCTCCGGCACAGTGGAATCGAAGGGCGCACCTGCGGCCTGCATGACGTGAGCCAAGCCGGCCCGGTCGCGAGACACAGGACCCGGAGCGCCAAAACGCCGCAGTATATCAGCCCAAGCGACTTCCGCGCGGCCCTATGGCTTCATCTGAATATCTAATTCCACTGATATTTTTATAAGTAATTTCTTATAACTGGATTCGTCGCTCGGCGCCTAAGGTGAAAGTCGAGACCCAACGGCATCACGTCGAACGGACTCGAAGGGGCAAGCCCCCTACGTCATGAAGACGACTTTCAACACCAAGGAGATGTCCGATGCAGACCCACAACGCACAACAGGCTGTTCGCCATCCATCGATGAACGACAACTCGAGCACCCTTTCCG
Organism: Halomonas sp. YLB-10; assembly: GCF_003856855.1. Lineage (NCBI taxonomy): Bacteria > Pseudomonadati > Pseudomonadota > Gammaproteobacteria > Oceanospirillales > Halomonadaceae > Halomonas > Halomonas sp. YLB-10. The sequence goes on along the minus strand of NZ_RRCU01000004.1, from coordinate 396,963 downwards.
CAAGCAAGCGGTCCAGGTTATGGACTATCGCACTACTGGCACTGACCTGGATGTTGCTGGCACAGCCAGTCATGGCCGAAGAGCAGCTGAGTATCGAGCCGATCAACATCAACGAGGCCAGCGTCGAGTTGCTGGCGGAACTCCCCGGCATCGGCCCAGGCAAGGCTCAGGCCATCGTCGAAGACCGCCAGGCCAATGGCCCCTTCACCACCATCGAGGACCTGACTCGAGTAAAGGGCATCGGTGACGCCACCGTCGCTCGGCTCAAGGATGAAATCAGCCTGCGCTAGACACCGGCTGCAACCAAGCCCTCCGCCGCGCAGTGCTGCGGAGGGCTTGTGGGGGTGAGGAATAATCAACACTTCAGGCAGCGGGATTTCTGTGAGCGACCAACAGGCCATGATAGACCATCAGCTGGAGCGCTCGATTTGCTCTCGCAGTTCGCTGACCAGTTCTATCGAAATCTCGGCCACTTGCGCGATCGTCTGATCATCCAGCGAAGTCTGCTGAATCATATTGCGGGCTACGTCTAGCTTGCCTTCTTCGCGCCCTTCCTGACGCCCTTCCTGACGCCCTTCCTGACGACCTTCCTCGCGACCTTCCTCGCGACCTTCCTCGCGTCCTTCCTCGCGACCTTCCTCGCGACCTTCCTCGCGACCTTCCTCGCGACCTTCCCGACGGCCCTCCGCCAGCCCCTGCTGCTTCCACTGCTCAGGCCACCGCTTGGCTCTTTCTGCCAGCATATTGTGCACCTCGCTCAATTCATTCAGGGCCTGCCATCCGCCCTGTTCCTCATTTGACACCCAGTTTGGCAATAGTACTCGCTTGATCCAGATGACGAAGTGTCGACGCAAATCTGCCTGCTCTGGTGTCTGCAACCATTTCACCAGCAACCCGATCAGCTCAACCGCATCTGCGGGACTCCGGTGATGCTCCAGCTGGAAGATGGCCGACACCACATTACGCGCTTCGCTGGAGAACTGCTGGTCGGCAACGAGGGCACCTTCATCCAATAGCAGAAAGGACAGATCCGGTCGGTATTGCGCCAGGCTGCCAGGCCCTGCCTGAATGAGATCCCGAACGTTGACAGGCGCGCTCCAGCGACGCTCTCCATTATAGAGCACGATAGGCAACACCGGCGGTAGCTTGCCCGACCGAGTCAGCTGTTTCTGCTTGACCAGATCTTGGTAAAGCAACCCGACGTAGGTCATGGTGCGAAGCGCCATGAAACGATCCACCGTGCTCTGAAATTCCAGCAACAGGTACACGTAGCACCACTCATCACCGAAGCGCGCGCGCCAGATGACATCGTTTTCGCGATCACGCAGGTCATCAGTGACGAAGCTGCCACTGACCCGCTCCAGCGAGTCGAGGTCCAGCTTCTCGATCCAGTCTTCACCGATAAAGCCGGTCAGCAGGTCTCGGATCACCCTCGGTTCGCTGAATAGCAACTTGTAGCTTTGATCATGCTGGTTTTTCATGACGTGCCCGGCCAGGCGGCCGGCCTCTTCCCTTGGCTAGACCTAGCCCTAGACCTAGACCTAGACCTAGAGCCGCAGCCCCCCGTCCACCTCCATGACACGGGCGGTGAAGTAGTCGTTGTCAAAGATGAAGGCAACGCTCTCGGCGATGTCGGCAGGGGCGCCAAGGCGGCGCAGGGGCACGCCTGCGGTCAGTTTTTCGAGCATGTCGTCACGCATGGAGGCGGTCATCTCGGTCTCGATGAAGCCAGGTGCCACCGCGCCCACGCGAATACCATGACGGGCCAGCTCCTTGCCCCAGGTGACGGTCAGAGCGGCAACGCCGGCCTTGGCCGCGGCATAGTTGCTCTGCCCCATGTTGCCGGCGCGCGAGATGCTCGAGATATTGACGATGACACCCCGACGATCATCCTCGATCATGGCCGTGGCGGCGGCACGCCCGCACAGGAATACACCGGTCAGATTGACATCGATGACCGCCTGCCACTCGTCCAGTCCCAGCGTCTTTTCGACCTTGCCGTCGCGCGCCTTGACCAGCAGGCCGTCACGCAGGATACCGGCGTTGTTGACCAGACCGTCGAGCGGCCCCATGTGCTCGCGAATGTCCGCAAAGGCTTCAGTGACAGAGGCCTCGTCTGCCACGTTAGCCACGAAGGCTCTGGCGGTGATGCCGGCATCGAACAGACCATTGACGGCCTGGTCCAGCTGGTCGTTGTCGGTATCGATGAGCGCGACCCGCGCTCCACGGCGTCCCAGATGGTGCGCCATGGCCAGGCCGAGTCCACGGGCTCCGCCGGTGATGGCGATCAGGGCATCGTTGAGTTGCATGCGGTTTCCCCTTGCAAGACGCGTCATACACGCGCGTATTCAGATGGTTTTTTGGTAAGGCGCCAAGGCGTGACAGGCCGCACCTGCCGCCAGGCGAAACGGCCGCGCGATACATCCAAGCACCACACATGAGCCCACTAACAATTGGTGCACCGCATCATGACAACCTTTCAAAACCCCCGCCACTCTTCCTTGGTCTAGCGCAAGCCTGCGCAACCCCCTGCGACCGAATCGGGCAAAAAAAGAAGATCTTTGCCACGCCGAGCGGCTGAAACCGTAAGCACGACTGCGCGAGTGGCCGCGCCAGAGTCGGCAAGGCGCTGCCAGCAAATGAAAGCCGCCGCCAGCAGCAAAAGGAAGGCGCCACCAGCAAAACAAAGGCGCGGTCAGCAAAAGCCACAGCAACGCTTGAACTCCGAGGAGGCCACCCCCATCTTGAACGGAGATCACAACGCGGAGCTGACATGCCCTTTCTTCTTATCTTCACCATCTTCGCCCTGCTCGACTTCGCTGTACTCTTTTCGGTGGGTAGCGAAATCGGTCTGCTTTCCACCCTGGCGCTGGTGCTGGCCACCGGCTTCATCGGTCTGCACCTGATCCGTCGCGAAGGTGTGGCCACCTTCGCACGCGCCCAGGAGCGGATGTCACGCGGCGAGATCCCCTCCTCGGAGCTGATGACCGGTGCCGCGCTGATCTTCGGTGGCGCCCTGCTGATGGCGCCGGGTTTTCTGTCTGACGCACTCGGCTTCATGTGCCTGATTCCCAACGCTCGCCGCCTGCTGGGCAAGGCGCTGGCCAAGGTCGGGGTGCGCATGAAGGGCTTCCAGATGGGCGGCACCCATTTCGGCGGTACCGAGGAAGGGGGCTTTGCGGGCCCGAAGGCCAATGCCGATGGATGGGACGAGGCTTCCGGCCGCCGCCGGGATGACACCAGCTGGCGCGAAAGTTCGGCCGGCGATGAAGAACCGCTGGAGGGCGAATTTATCAGCAAGGATGAGCGACGCCGCTAGGGCTTGTCTGAAAAGTGTCTGCGCTCGGTAATACGGCGTTAAAAATCGGATCAAAATGCTCATTTACACCACGTAAACTGCGCTTTCTCACCGATTTTTGCCTTGTCTAACCTTCGCTCGTCGACTTTTCGGACTGAGCCTGAGGCTTGCGCGGCGGGCCCACCCTTGCCGCATCATCGTCTTGTCCCACGCATCGGCACCCTTCGGGGTGCCGATGCCGTTTCATGGGCCCCGTCAGCCTTGGATGCAAGAAGACAAAAAAATTTTCATCCAAGCCCTTGAAAGCCCCCACTCCAGCCCCACTTACCAGAGCAGCACCAAGCTTCGGTGAGGGAGCACGCTCCCCCGCCATTGACAGGAGGGCCGACAAGGGCCTGCCACTTCATCGGCAGCCCGGCAATGACCTCCAGCTCTCGCCGAGTCGCAGGGCGTCACGACGAGAGTGAACAATGAACCGCCGGGGTGGATGCCCCGGCCTTGCAAAACCATCAGGAGAACGTGAGCAATGAACATCCGTCCCTTGCACGATCGCGTCGTCATCCGTCGCGTTGAGGAAGAGCAGAAGACCGCAGGCGGCATCGTGCTTCCGGGCAACGCCCAGGAAAAACCGACTCGTGGCGAAGTTCTCGCCGTCGGTAACGGCCGGATTCTCGAGAGCGGCGACGTGCGTCCTCTGGACGTCAAGGTCGGCGACACCGTGATCTTCAAGGATGGCTTCGGCGTCGAAAAGCAGAAGATCGACGGCGAGGAAGTCCTGATCATGAGCGAGTCCGACATCCTGGCGGTCGTCGAGGGCTAAGCCCTGCCCCGCAGACTCACTCGTTTCAACGTTCACTTTTGACGCTTAGATTTTAAGGAAGTACAGAAAATGGCAGCGAAACAAGTCAAGTTCTCTGATGATGCCCGCAAGCGCATGGCGCGTGGTGTCGATGTCCTGGCCAATGCCGTCAAGGCTACCCTGGGCCCGAAAGGTCGCAACGTGGTGCTGGAGAAGTCCTTCGGCGCGCCGACCGTGACCAAGGACGGCGTCAGCGTCGCCAAGGAAATCGAACTGAAGGATCGGTTCGAAAACATGGGCGCGCAGATGGTCAAGGAAGTGGCTTCCAAGACTTCCGACGTGGCCGGTGACGGTACCACCACCGCTACCGTGCTGGCCCAGGCCATCGTCGCCGAAGGCCTGAAGGGCGTGACCGCCGGCATGAACCCGATGGACCTCAAGCGCGGCATCGACCAGGCCGTCATCGCTGCGGTCAAGGAAATCCAGGCTCTGTCCGTGCCCTGCACCGACTCCAAGGCCATCGCCCAGGTCGGCACCATCTCCGCCAACGGCGACTCGCGCATCGGCGAGATCATCGCCGAGGCGATGGAGAAGGTCGGCAAGGAAGGCGTCATCACTGTCGATGAAGGCCGTGGCTTCGAAGACGAGCTGGACGTGGTCGAGGGCATGCAGTTCGACCGCGGCTACCTGAGCCCGTACTTCGTCACCAACCAGGACACCATGGCCGTGGAACTGGAAGATCCGTTCATCCTGCTGGTGGACAAGAAGATCTCCAACATCCGCGAACTGCTGCCGACCCTGGAAGCCGTCGCCAAGGCTGGCAAGCCGCTGGTGATCATCGCCGAAGACATCGAAGGCGAAGCGCTGGCTACTCTGGTGGTCAACACCATGCGTGGCATCGTCAAGGTCGCCGCCGCCAAGGCGCCTGGCTTCGGTGATCGCCGCAAGGCCATGCTGCAGGACATCGCGATCCTGACCAACGGCACCGTGATCTCCGAGGAAGTGGGTCTGAACCTCGAGCAGGCCACCCTGGACCACCTGGGCACCGCCAAGCGCGTGACCATGTCCAAGGAAAACACCACCATCATCGATGGTGCCGGCAACGATGGTGACATCGAAGCACGCGTCAACCAGATCCGCGCCCAGATCGAAGAGACTTCCTCCGACTACGATCGCGAGAAGCTCCAGGAGCGTGTCGCCAAGCTGGCCGGCGGTGTTGCCGTCATCCGCGTCGGTGCCGCTACCGAAGTCGAGATGAAGGAGAAGAAGGCCCGCGTCGAGGACGCCCTACACTCTACCCGCGCCGCGGTCGAGGAAGGTGTCGTGCCTGGCGGTGGTACTGCCCTGATCCGCATCCTGACCAAGATCGCTGGCCTCAAGGGTGACAACGAAGACCAGACTCACGGTATCGCCATCGCTCTGCGCGCCATGGAAGCACCGCTGCGTCAGATCGTCACCAACGCTGGCCAGGAAGCCTCCGTCATCGTCAACCGCATCAAGGACGGTGAAGGCAACTTCGGCTACAACGCCCAGACCGGCGAGTACGGCGACCTGTTCGAGATGGGTGTGCTGGACCCGGCCAAGGTCACCCGCAGCGCGCTGCAGTCCGCTGGCTCCGTTGCTGGCCTGCTGATCACCACCGAAGCCATGATCGCCGACGATCCGGACGAGAAGGACGCTGCTCCGGACATGGGCGGCATGGGTGGAATGGGCGGCATGGGCGGCATGATGTAACGCCTGCCCCGGGCAGCTCCGGCTGCCCGACCCGCGCACCCCAAGCGCACAAAGCCCTGCCTGATGGCAGGGCTTTTTTGTTCTTCACCATTCATCGAGCCGCCTCATCCAGAGGTTGAGGACTTTTCAATTTATTCCCGCCCCCGGGACATGATTCACTATCGGCTGGATCAACTTGCAGGCAACATCATGGATTTGACGCTACTGGACGGCGGCATGGGGCGCGAGCTCAAGCGCATCGGCGCCCCCTTCTCACAGCCCTTGTGGAGCGCCCAGGCGCTGATCGAAGCTCCCGACCGGGTCATCGAGGCCCACCTCAACTTTATTCGGGCCGGCGCCCGAGTGATTACTGCCAACAGCTACGCCTGCGTGCCGTTCCATCTTGGCGAGCGGCGCTATCGGGAAGAGGGGCCGGCACTCGCTTCTCTCGCGGCACGATTGGCAGCGCAAGCGGCAAGCCGCTGGCAGGAAGAATCCGTCCAGCCACCACCGCAGGCAAATGCCCCAGAAGCCTCGCTTAGCGTCGCGGGCTGCCTGCCTCCTGCCCTGGGCAGCTATCGTCCCGATCTGTTCGACCCCTGCCGCGCCAGGGAGATCACCACCGCCCTGTATCATGCGCAGGACCCACACGTGGATCTGTGGCTCGCCGAGACGCTGTCGAGTCTTGCCGAGATCTCGGTCATGCAGGAGGTTCTGGCGGCTTCCGAGAAGCCTCGCTGGTACGCCCTCACCCTGCAGGACGAGGTGTCCGACATCGCACGCCTGCGCTCCGGAGAGTCCGTTGCCGAGGCGACCCAACAGCTATGTCAGGGCGGCGCCGACGCCATCCTGTTCAACTGCTCGATTCCGGAGGTCATGGCGCAGGCACTGGTCGACGCCGGCGACGCCATGCAACGACTCAAGCTATCGCGCCCGCTGGGCGCCTACGCCAACAGCTTCTCGCCGATCGGCGATGCCCACCGGGCCAACACCACCTTGACGGCAGACCGGGAGCTGACCCCGGCAGGCTACCTGGACTACGCCAAACGCTGGCACGCCCTGGGCGCAAGCCTGATCGGCGGATGCTGCGGCATCCATCCGGCTCATATCGAAACACTAGATGCCTGGAAACAGGCCGCCCATCACTAGGGCTTGTCTGAAAAGTGCCTGCGCTCGGTAATACGGCGTTAAAAATCGGCTGGTGCGCCAGCCCGGTCAAAATGCTCATTTACACCCCGTAAACTGCGCTTTCTCACCGATTTTTGCCTTGTCTAACCTTCGCTCGTCGACTTTTCGGACAGCGCCTAGCAACGAGTTCTGCCGCGCTTCCCCTTCGCTCCGCCCTGTCAGCGGCACGACACCCAAGAGCCCAGACCACGGCTGCGACGTCCTTGATCTTCGTCAGGACGACGCAGCGTGGCGACCTGTACTTTCCCCCTTCCTGATCTACAGCAGCGTTGCGCCGCGTCCACATCGCTAGGCTGTTCGCCCAGCAGATAGCCCGTGGTTTTCCGCCCTTGAAGGTTGCCCCTGTGGCACACCGATGACTCATCGACCGCCCATTCCTCAACGCTCGATCAGGACTTTCCGATGTCACCCTCTCGGCTACTACTTCTCGGCCCCATCGCCTTGTTGCTTCCCGGGGGCTTTACTCTGTTACGTGGGCGTTCCCTGCATGCCGCCCTCGTCTTCCTTGCCTGGCTGTCACCGCTGGTCGCATCAGCACTGGGGCTGATGAGCCTGGTCGTCGCCCGCCTGGCGGAGTCTTTCAATCTTGTTACCCATGGCCTGGTCCACAGCATGCATCTGGCACTGTGGAGGCCGCAGCGATGACCGATCACGACAGCCAACTTCCCGCGCTTTCCTATCGGCGCGATGATGAGATAGACCTGCGCGACATCGCCCTGATGTTGCTTGACGGCTGGAAGTGGATCCTTGGCAGCGTGGCCACCGCCGTGGTGCTGGCCCTGGTGTTTGTCGCCATAGCCCCGCAAAGCTTCCGTGCGTCGACCAGTTACGCGCCCTCGTCGGAAGGACTGCGTCTTCTCAACGAGATGCCCGACATCGACTACTCAGCGGCCTCCACTCAGACAGAACTGGAACTTAAGCTCGGTAGCTTCGGCAACCTGCGCGACTTCATCGACGACCATCCCGAATGGCAGTCCATCGCCCAGTCGGAGGCCGACGAACAGGACGTGACCCTAGATGAGCATCTGCGCCTTCACTACTTCGACAAGCTAACGATCACGCGTCCCGGCAAAGACGGGACAGGCCCGCACCAGTTGAGCCTTGTGTATCCAGAGTCGCTGCAGGGGGCTGCTCTACTCAATGACTATCTGGCATGGACGGAGAGGCAATATGCCCAGGTTCTGGCGCAGCGCGCCGAACACTCACTGGAAACGGCGCTGGCACGCAATAGTGAAGAGATGCAGGCACATCTGGAAGCCTACCGGGACAGCGTGAACGTCGAGATCACACGGCTGCAAGAGCAACATGACGTTCAGTTAGCCGAACTCGATGACCAGCTTCAGGCCGAAAAGAATGCCGAGCGCAAGTCTCGCCAAGAGCGCATTCGCACTCTGACCCAGGCAGAGGCCATCGCACAGAGGCTCGGCATCACCCAGCCCACCTCACCGCCGGCGTTCGGCGAAAACGGACAAACCCAAGTTAGCCGCGGTGACAGCGGCAACGCGACAAACCTGCCGCTCTACTTCATGGGCACCCAGGCACTGGCCGCAGAAAAAGAGGTCGTCGAGCAAAGCCTGGAGCAGGAAGCCAGCACGCCTGCCATCCGCGAAATCGAGAAAGAGCTCGCGCAATTGCGTCATCAGCGCCAAATCGAAGCGTTGCAGCAACGATCCGACGACTCGTCGTTTGTCGACGCCTACAATCAGTTGAGCCAGGAAAATACCCTGCTGCGGGCCAACCGCGTCACCGCCGACGATATTGACATCATCGAGGTGGTCAACCTGGCCTATCGTCCGAACCGTCCAGAAGGCCCGGGCAAGGCCCTGGTGCTGGCACTTGCCGTGATACTGGGGAGCATGCTGGGCGTCATGCTGGTGATGTGTGTATCGTTCGGCCGAAGCCTCAAGCGCTACAGGGCCCAGCGGGCGTGATCTTGCCAACCCGACCTGGCAGCGCTGCACCCCTAGCCACGATCCGCTGGCTCTCACCGTCCTCCAGCACTAGCCCCGAGTCAGATCATGGCCTGACTCGGGGAAGCGCCTCGTCCCTACCCACCTTGCCTGTCACGCTTATTGGTTGAATTCAGGTGCCAAAGGGAACAACGGATCACTCCTTGCCCCATTGGCCGTGCTGGACACCACCCCGGCTTCACCCACTACCCTTGGTTCCCTGAACAGGTGCGCGCCAACCTGGGCATCATGGCTTATCCTGCATAGCGCCTGCGAACGTCAAGCTGGCATCAAGTGGGAACAATATGCCTACCCCACTCTGGAAACCACGCTGCCTCAGTGCCATTCGTGTTGTCAGACCTTGGTTGGTCATGTTTTACAGAGCACCTCGGTGATCAATCGAATCAGCACATAAAAAATCAATTAAACTCATATCAGCATATAAACGTTGTATTTTTAATAAACCGACCAGTCCTTATGCGCATTTCAAGTTAACATAGACTTACATACTTACATTCGCCCTGCTACTTTCAACCGCAATATAAAGTGCATATAAGCACTATCCCTTGGCTCACGCAGGGCTGATAAACGCCATGTCAACACTTAAACACCTGGTGGCATCCCCCATGATGCTGCTGCTTCCGGGCGCTCTGGCGTTCAGCGAACGACGCTATATCTCGGCGGCCATCATGCTCGCCGCGGCACTTGCGCCCATCTTCCTGCTGTATCTGGACCTGGTCGACACCTCTCATTTTCTTCTTGCGGAAGTGTCTGTCCTGCTCGTTCACCTGCTCGCTCTGACGGCGAGGCTTGCTGTCTGGAATCCTCACACATGAACTCTTTCAACCACCAAGCCGTCGATCAACCTGAGCATCCTTCCTCTGACGAGATTGACCTGCGAGACATTGCCATCATGCTGATCAACGGATGGCGCTGGATCGCCGTCAGCATGGCAACCTGCCTCGCACTGGCGACGCTCTATCTGGTGGCATCCACACCGTCATACCATTCTTCGCTCGCCTACACCGAGACCAGTGATGGTCTCAATGTGATCAACCGCATTCCGGGGATTGCCATCACTCCCCAGCAGGCTGTTTCCGAACTGGAGATCCGCCTGGGGAGTTACGAGCGCTTCCGCGGCTTCCTCGACCAGCACCCCGACTACGCCGACATGCTGATGCAGGATAGTCCCCCGGAACTCGAAGGCACGGTGCTTCGCACGCAGTTCCGAGAGCTGAAGGTCGCGCCTGGCGACCTCGCCTCCGGTAGCCCCGGGGAGGTTAGCTTCTCCTATCGTGAAGATATCGACGGCGCTGCCTTGCTGAACCAGTACTTCCAGTGGTCGCAGCGGCAGTACACCGAAGACCTGCTCGCGCGCGTCGATCGTAGCCTGGCCAGCGCCATTTCACGCAATGAGGCAGACATGGAAGCCCACCTGGAGGCCTACGACGCCGAGCTTGACGCGACCGTCACGCGGATGAGCGAGGAGCACTCGATTCGCCGGCTCGAGCTCCAGGATCAGCTTGCCGCCGAACGCGCCGCGGAGCGCGCTTCCCGCGAAGAGCGCATTCGCACCTTGGAAGTAGCAGAAGAGATCGCCGGCATGCTCGGCATCACCAAGCCGACGTCCCCACTATCGTTGGGAGACGCCGATGACGCCGCCCGTATCGTCTACGACAACGTCAGCATCGGCAATGATCTACCACTGTACTTCCTGGGTACCGAAGCCCTGGCGGCCGAGCGTGAGGTATTGAAGCAGGGGCTCGACCAGCCCATCTCCTCGCCGGCCATCCGTCAGATCGAAAAGCAGCTCGAACAGTTGCAGCACCAGCGACGTATCGAGGCTTTCAAGTCTCGCGAGAGCGACTCGGCGTTCATTGACGCCTACAACCAGCTACGCCAGGAAAACACTCTGCTGAGGGCCAACCGCATCACCGCCGACGACATCCACGTCGTCGAGGTGGTCAATGTGGCCTATCGTCCGATACATCCCGAAGGCCCCGGCAAGGCCCTGGTGATGGCGCTCGCCGTGATCCTCGGGGGCATGCTCGGCGTGATGCTGGTGATGCTTGTGGCGTTCAGCCGCAGCTTAAGGCGGTATCGTTCACAGACAGCCTGATCTTTTCACCACCGTCTCAGGGGCCGCCATCGCGGCCCCTTCGCTTTGGGCGAAAGTGGCGGTATGGTGTCGCTCGTTTTCCCATCGACGGTTGCCGTGCTCCATGACTCAAGCCTTGCCCTTCGCCAATCTGCGCATCGTTCTTGTCCAGACCTACCATCCCGGCAACATCGGCTCCGCCGCTCGCGCGATGAAGACCATGGGACTTACCGATCTGGTGCTGGTCAATCCTCGCGTCTTTCCCGATGAAGAGGCCACCCGCCTGGCCGCAGGTGCGGCAGATGTGGTCGAAAACGCCCGCGTGGTGGAACGTCTCGAGGACGCCATCGATGACTGTGTCAGGGTGGTCGGGGCCAGCGCCAGGCTGAGAAGCCTGCCACTGCCCCACTACGACGAACCGGACGAGATGGCCCAGGCGCTGGTGAAGGACGCGGTGCATGACCCGGTGGCACTGGTCTTCGGCCGCGAGCGCTTCGGTCTGACCAACGACGAAATCCGCCTGTGCTCGCATCAGGTCAGCATTCCGGCCAATCCCGATTACGGCATCCTGAACCTGTCCCAGGCGGTGCAGGTGCTGGCTTACGAGTTGCGCCGGGCGTGGCGCCGACTCCCCTGCTCTGATATCGATGTCGCCGTCGATAGCGATGTCGACAACGTCGCCACTTCGGGGACACCGTCCCGGCTGCGCCAGCCCACCCGCGAGCAGGTCGCCCACTTTCAGGCACATCTGGGCCGGGTGATGCGCGACAGTGGTTTTATTACCCAGCCCCACGCTCGCACCGAGGAACAGCTCCAGGCGCTGTTCGCCCGGGCCACGCCCACGCGCAAGGAACTCTCGCTGCTGCGCGGCCTGCTGTCATCCCTCGAGGCGCACCTGCCCCCTTCCAGCGACGATCGCCAGGACTGACGTCACTACAGCAAAAGGCCCCGCCTGAGCGGGGCCTGGATGGCCATGTCGGGGGTGGCGTCGATCAGCCTTCGATGACGCCACAGGCGACGCGGGCACCGCCACCGCCGAGCTTGGGCTCGTCGGAGTAGTTGTCACCACCGGTGTGAATCATGATGGCGTGGCCTGCCAGGTCCTCCTCGCTGATGCGCGGCGCCAGGGTCGGCAGTGTCGCCTCGCCCTGCTGCCCCACCGCCAGCGCCGGCAGGTCACCCAGGTGGCCGTCACCGTAGGGGCCCTGGTGGGTGCCGGTGTCCTCCGGGTCGAAGTGGCCTCCGGCGGCAGCCGCCGCAACCGTCTCGCCATCCTTCTCGGCCGGCTCGCAGCTCGGGTTCACGTGAACGTGAAGGCCGTGGATGCCGGTATCCAGACCCTCGAGGTCGGGCGTGATCCTGAGACCATGCTCACTATCCTCGAAACTGATGGTGCCGAGGGAGTCGCCAATACCGTCGGTGCTGACGCTGTGCATCTCCACCTCCGTGGCGGCGTGGGCGGCGCCTGTTACCAGCAGGCCTGCCCCCAGCAAGCACGATCCGGCAAACACGCGTGCCTTCAACATCTTGTCGCTCCTGTCCATGTGTCGATCCTCTCCATCTGTGAACAAGTGTCTTGCTGCGCCCTGGGCTCGATAACTCCTTCATCTTCCCGGGAGCGCCACGACCCACCGGTCGATGAGTCTCCCCCAGCGTGGACCATATCGACGGATCTGCACAACCCGTAGCACTCATGTCTCACTATTGTGGTGGCTCACACGTCGACGTTCGGGCCGGGCCTGGCGCACAAAAAACGCCCGCGCAAATAGCGCGGGCGTGTGAGCTTTCCAGCGGGCGATCACAGCGTCATCGCCGCCAGCCAGCCAAAGCCGATCAACGGGATGTTGTAGTGCACGAAGGTCGGCACCACGCTGTCCCAGATGTGATCATGCTGACGATCCACGTTGAGACCGGAGGTCGGCCCGAGAGTGGAGTCCGACGCCGGGGAGCCGGCGTCGCCCAGGGCGGCGGCGGTGCCGACCAGGGCGACCGTCGCCAGATCGGAGAAGCCGAACTGCACCGCCAGCGGAACGAAGATGGCGGCGATGATCGGGATGGTCGAAAACGACGAGCCGATACCCAGGGTGATGAACAGCCCCACCAGCAGCATCAGGAGCGCCGCCAGGCCACGGTTGTCGCCGATGACCTCGACGCTGGCGCTGACCAGGGTCTCGATCTCGCCGGTGGCGGTCATCACGGCCGCGAAGCCGGAGGCCGAGATCATGATGAAGCCGATCAGGGCCATCATGCGCATGCCGCTGGTGAACAGATCGTCGGCTTCGCGCCAGCGGAAGATGCCGCCCATGGACAACAGCGAAAAGCCCACCAGGCCACCCAGGATCATCGAACCGGTATAGAGCTGGATGCCGAGCGCAGCGACGATCGCTACCACCGACATGATCAGGCCCAGGGTGTGAGGCTCCTCGATCTCGCTGTGGTCGTGGCCATGGCCGTGGGCCGGCGTATTGCCAAGCTCCACCTCGTCATAGACCCGAGGCTTGCGGTAGGACAGGAACACCGCCACCAGAAGCCCGAGGAACATGCCGGCGACCGGCACGCCCATGGCCATGGGGACCATGGCGCGGTCGATTTCGAGGCCCAGTGCGGCGCCAGCCTCGTTGATGTTGGCCAGCAGGATGTCGTTGAGGAAGATCGCCCCGAAGCCTACCGGCAGCAACATGTAGGGCGCGGTCAGGCCGAAGGTCAGGGTACAGGCGACCGCGCGGCGGTCCATTCTGAGCTGATTCATCACCTTGAGCAGCGGCGGAATCAGGATCGGAATAAAGGCAATGTGGACCGGGATCAGGTTCTGGGAGGAGATCGCCACCAGCAGCACGCTACCGATCAGCAGGTACTTGACCGTGGCCTGACGGGACGCGCTGGACTCCTGCCCCAGCAGAGTGATGAGGCGGCGTGCCAGCAGGTCCGGCAGGCCCGAGCGAGAGATCGCCACGGCGAAGGCACCGAGGGTGGCGTAGGCCAGCGCCACCTTGGCACCGCCACCGACACCGTCGTTGAAGGCCGCCAGGGTGTCCTCGATGGACAGACCACCGGCCAGGCCGCCCACCAGCGCCCCTACCACCAGGGCCAGCACCACGGAGACCCGCGCCAGCGACAGTCCCACCATCACCAGCACGGCAAGGATTACAGCGTTCATAGACGAATCCAGGTTTATGTTCGAGAGAGGGTTTGCGCAATCGAGGCTTGTCGGAAAAGCACCGGCGCTCGCCGGCTTTTCGTGCCAAGCCTGGTGCCTGGCGAGACGGCCTCGACTGCCGTACGCGACGGCGCCTGGGCATTTCGCCGGTAACAGGCGGCGCGAATGGTACCAGAAAAGTCCTGTGGCCGGGATGTCACCAAAGGGTCATGAGGCGGTTATCTGAGTGACACACGCCTCGTCGATACTACCTCTGTGTTCAGGCGACACCGGGCAAGGGACACTGCCCCTCGAGCGTCACGGAGGCGACGGCGCGGGAAGCGCCAAGGGAGCAACACGGGCACAGGGAAGCTGCCCCAGGGAGGAAAGACGGCTAGCTGCGCCACGACTCAAGGGTCGTGGCGCCTTTCTTTGTGGCCATCGTGCAGCCGCCTGGTTGTGTAAACCGACCTAGTCGCTGTCCGTATCACTGTCTGTGTCGATAACCACTTCGTTGTCCGCCGGGACCAGGCTCAGCCAGTCGGCATAGCGCGCCAGGTCATGGCGATCTCCGTTGGTCGCCGGCGACAACCGACCTCGACAGACGTCGCGATACAGTCGCTGCAGTCTTGCCGTCAGGCTATCGACGGCTATCGGCTCAGCGACCCCGGGAGCCCCCGCGCGGGCGCCGATATGGCGACCATCGAGCTCCCGCAACGGCAGTATCTCGGCGGCGGTGCCGGTAACAAAGGCCTCGTCGGCGATGTACAGCTCATCGCGGGTGATGCGGCGCTCCTGCACCTCCACGCCCAACACCTCACGCGCCAATCGGATCACGCTGTCCCGGGTGATCCCCTGCAGGCAGGAGGTGACCTCCGGGGTGTGCAACACCCCGTCTCGATAGAGAAAGATATTGGCCGCGCTGGCCTCGGCCACGTAGCCTTCGGCGTCAAGCATGATCGCCTCGTCAAAGCCCGCCTTCACCGCCGTATTCAATGCCAGCATGCTGTTGACGTAGTGGCCGCTGGTCTTGGCCCGACAGGCGCTGATATTGACGTGATGGCGCGCCCAGGACGAGGTCAGGGCCCTGAGCCCGACGGCAGCGGTCTCGGCGCTGACGTAGGGTCCCAGGTCCCAGGCCACCACCATCATCTGACAGCTCAACGCCTTGGCCCGCAGCCCAAGGCCCTCGGGACCGAGAAACACGGTGGGCTTGAGATAGGCATCGGTCAGCCCATTGCGGATCAGGCACTGGCTCTGCGCCTCGATCAGCTCTTCATGGCTCCAGGGCACCTCGAGGTCGAGGATATGGGCGCTGTCCAGCAGGCGTCGGGTATGCTCGTGGACCCGAAACAGCCGGGCATTGCCGTTGTCGTCACGATAGGCGCGCACGCCCTCGAAGCAGCCCATGCCATAGTGCAGCGAATGAGTCAGCAGATGGGTCGTGGCCTCCCGCCAGGGCAGCCATTCGCCGTTCTTCCAGATCCAGCCGTCGCGCTGGTGCAGTCCACTCATGTGCCTGGCTCCCTGTCCCTGTTCCTGTTTGCGTCGCTGTCCCTGCCACAGACGCAGGCGATAGCCTCTTCAGCCTGGCTGTCGTCGCGGGCCTCGGTGATCTGCCCAGGCCAGCCGCGCCGCCAGCCATCGATCAGTTCACGCTGGTGGGGCTGCAGTGCCTGATAGCCCCAGGCGGCGATCTCGTCGTTCTGTGGGTCATCCACGCCGATGTCGCTGTCGGCCAGCGCCTGAATCACGGCGTGGCCACACAGCGGGACATAGCCTTCCGAGTAGCCGCCTTCGTGGACGACCACCAGGCGCCCTTCACAACATCGCTGAGCCAGCGCCTTGACCGACTGGGCCATGCGCCCGAAGGCATCGCTATTGAGCAGCATCTTGCCCAGCGGGTCCTTGGCGCAGGCGTCATAGCCACAGGCCACCACGATCAGATCCGGCGCGAAGGCCTCGATGGCCGGCAGCACCAGGCGCTCGACCGCATAGTCGTAGGCGCCAAGCCCCGAGCCCGGCGGCAACGGCAGATTGAGACAGGACCCCGACGCGCCCTCACCGCCCTGCTCGTCGAAGCCACCGGTCTCGAGCGGATAGTTGCCGGCCTGGTGCAGCGATACCGTCAGCACATCAGGGTCGTCCCAGAAGGCGCTCTGCTGGCCGTTGCCGTGGTGCACGTCCCAGTCGAGGATCGCCACCCGCCGCACCAGCCCCAGTGCCTTCGCTCGCATCACCGCCACCGGAATATTGCCGAGCAGGCAGAAGCCGCGACCGCGATCGGCTTCGGCGTGGTGCCCCGGTGGACGGCACAGCGCATAGGCGCTGGCGTGGGTGCCACGGGCCACCGCCTCCACCGCTGCGATGGCAAGCCCGGCGGACTGCCGGGCGCTGGCAAGGCTGCCCGGGCGATAGGGCGCGGCCTCGCCGGCATCGCCACCCAGGCCCGCATCACCTGCCTCCAGCGCATCAAGGTAGTCTTTCGTGTGGAAGCGCTGCAGGTCCTCGCGGCCGGCCGCCGGCGGCTTTACCACCTCAAGCTCGTCGATCAGCCCGCTGACCTCCAGCAGGTTCTTGAGACGGCGCTTGCTCTCCGGGCTCTCAGAGGCCGGCTGGGGCTGCAACCAGGGCCCTGGCGCCGAAAATACCCCGATCGCCCCCTGGTCGTGCCAGAAGCAGCGCTCGTGCCAATAGAAACCGGTCGTCTTGCTGCGGCTCATGGGCGACCTCAGGCCTGGGGCAAGGCGGCCACCACCATGATCTCGACCTTCCACTCCGGCCGGGCCAGGCGCGCTTCCACCGCGGCACGTACCGGCGGACGTCCGGGGCTGACCCAGGCGTCCCAGGCGGCATTCATCTCGTCAAATTCGGCCATGTCGGTGACCCATACCTGGGCCGAGATCAGTCGATCCTTGGAGGTCCCGGCCTTGGCCAGCAGTTCGTCGATTCGCGCCAGCACCTGCTCGGTCTGGCCGCGCATGCCTTGGCTGGCGTCCGCCGGTACCTGGCCGGAGAGGTAGACGGTGCCATTGTGAACGGCGATCTGGCTCATGCGGTCGTTGCTGTCGTGAAGGGTCGGGCTCATGGTGTTTTCCTTGTGGGAGATCATCCGCGGGATGATCGTTGGGCTAAGTATTGAGCTGTATCAGGCTGTATTTAAGCTATGGTCAGGCGTCGTTGAATCCGCGCAGGAAGGCGGCCAGGTTATGGCTCAAGGCCGCGGTCGGATAGCCGCCCTCCTGCACCAGCACGGTGGGCAGGCCCAGCTCACCGATCTGGCGACCGATGGCGACGAAGTCCGGGGTTTCAAGCGTCAGCCCCGCCAGCGGGTCGTCCTTGTGGGCATCGAGTCCCAGCGCCACAACCAGCGCGTCCGGGCTGAAGCTCGCCATGGCGTCGAGCAGCTCATCGAGACCGGCCTGAAAGGCCTCGATACCGCTGCCTAGTGCCAGCGGCACATTGAGGTTGGCGCCGAGTCCAGGACCGATACCGGTCTCGCCGGCTCCGCCCCAGTAGTAGGGATAGAAGTCGCTGGGATCGACGTGCAGCGATCCTGTCCAGACGTCGCCACGGTCGTAGAAGATGTCCTGGGTGCCGTTACCGTGGTGGAGGTCGATATCGAGAATCGCCACCTGGGACACATGCTCGCGCAGCACCGTGGCCGCGAGGGCCGCGTTATTCAGAAAACAGAAGCCCCCGGCACGATCGGGGCCGGCGTGGTGCCCCGGCGGACGACACAGAGCGTAGGCGGTGCCGCCGCCGGCGACGATGCTCTCGGCGGCGGCCTGGGCGGTAGCGGCACTGGCCAGGATGCCCTGAAAGCTGGTCTCGGTCATCGGACAGGCCATGTCGTGCATGTGCCAGCCCACCTGCCCCACCGGATGGCGCGGGTAGTGCTTGCCGCCGCCGCAGGGATGGACGTTCGGCGCCACGAATTCGGTGGCGTCCGGCAACGCCTGCCAGCGGGCATGGATGGTCTCGAGAAAATCCAGGTAGCGCTCGCTGTGGATCTCCTTGAGACGCTCCCTGAGCGTGGGACTGTCGACCTCGGCCGGCGCGGTCAGGGCCAGGCCGACCTCGGCCAGGCCTTCGCTCAGAAGCTCCGCCCGGCGGGGCCCTTCGGGGGAATCGGTGAGGGCTCCACGCTTCAGGAACTGAGGCGGCGCGTGACGTTCCTGGTCAGGATGGTAGAAAAGTTTCATCTGCATCTGTCTCCGGTGATGACGCTCCGTCACTGCTCACATCAGTCGAGCAGCGAGGGGATCCATGTCGATAGTGCCGGAAAACCCGCCAGCAACACCACTACCAGGATAAAGGCGGTATAAAACGGCAGCGACGCCAGGATCGCCTTTTCGTAGGGGACCTGGGCGATTCTTGCCGCCGTCATCAGCGTCATGCCCACCGGTGGCGTGACGTTGGCGATGTTGAGGGTGACGATCATGACGATGGCGAAGTGCAGTGGATCGAAACCCAGGCTGACCATCGCCGGCACCACCACAGGGCCGATGACCACTAGCGCCGGCAGTACATCCATGACCGTGCCGATGACGATCAGCAACAGGCACACCAGCAAGATCTGCACGAAGGCGACATCGCTCAGGGAGGTGATCAGGCTCGCCGCCTCCCGGGCGACGCCAGAGCGGGTGACAAACCAGCCGAGCACCGCCGAGGTCGCCAGCAGAAAGAACACGACACCGGAAAACTTGACCGTGGTCACGAGCGCCTGGGCCACCTTGGCCAGGGTCAGGTTGCGATAGAACAGCATGCCGATCAGGATCGCGTACACTGCGGCAAAGCCCGAAGCTTCGGTGATGGTGGTCATGCCCGAGAGTATCCCGCCGAGGATGATCAACGGCACCAGCATGGCCGGCAGCGCCGAGAAGAATGCCAGCAGAGCCATCTTCAGCGGTGTCGGCGCCTGCTTGGGGTAGCCCCGCCGCCAGGCCAGCACGATGCTGGTGGCCAGCAGCGCCACGGTCATCAGAATGCCCGGCACGATGCCTCCGGCAAACAGGTCGATGACCGAGACGTCCCGCAGCAGGGTGGCGTACACCACCATCACCACGCTTGGGGGAATGATCGGCCCGATGATCGAGGAACAGGCGGTGATCGCCGCCGCGTATTCGGCGTCGTAGCCCTGCTTCTTCATCTCCGGAATCATGATCTTGCCGATCGCCACGGTATCGGTGATGGCGGCCCCGGTCAGCCCGGCGAAGAACAGCGACACCGTCACGTTGACGTGAGACAGCGCCCCCCTCACCCGACCGAACAGCGCATTGTTGAAGGCGATCAGCTTCTGGGTCAGCCCGCCCTGGTTCATCAACTCGGCGGTAAAGATGAAGTACGGAACGGCGATCAGCATGTAGCCGGAGACACCGGAAAACATGCGATCGGCGATGATCCCCACCAGGCGCTCGCCGCCCAGCTCATAGACCCCGGCAACCCCCGAGATCGCCATGACCACGGCGACCGGGGCGCCGATCGCCAACACCAGGATAAAGGCCAGAATCGCGGCGGTCATGGGCGTGGCTCCCGGGCGACGGCGTCGCCTTGTGGTGAAGAGGGATCGGAGGATTCGACACGGCTGTCGACCGCCTGCTCGGCGTTGCTGCCGGCGCCATTGTCATTGGAATGGATCGCCTGCTCGATCACCGCGTCGCTGTCGATGAAGTGCTCGAGCAGTGCAAAGCCGTGCACCAGATGCAGCGCGATGATGGCGCCGGTCAGCGGCACCGCGAAGGTGGTCCACTTGTAGGAAATCTGAATACTGTCGGACACCATGTAGCTCTGGCGGGCGTTGGAAAAGAAGTCCCAGCCGTAGAACATCATCAACACCGCCAGCGTGCCGATGACGGCCAGGGTCGCGCCGGCTGCCAGCACCACCAGCGGGCGCGGCAGCAGCTTGACCAGCAGTGTCATGGCCACGTGCTCACCGGAATGCAGCGCGATGGTCGAGGAGATGAGCCCGATCCACGGTAGGAACAGGCGGGCCAGGGAATAGGTCCAGCTGAGCGCCCCGCCGGTAAACAGGGTGTACAGAAACCCGGTGAACGAAATACCCAGCATGGCCAGGACGCAGCCGACGCAGAACACGATGGCGAGGCGATTGACGCCGTCGCTCAGGCGCTGGAGCCAGGCCTGAAGAGATCGCAGTGATGACATGACAGGAGAACTCGGGCAAGGCGGTGGGCACTGGCGGGGCGGCCTGGCCGCCCCGCCGCGACAATCACTGGCCGTAGCGGCTGTAGGCCTCTTGCGGCAGCGACTGGCGCAGGCCATCGACCTCGGCCAGCAGGTCGTCGATCAAGGCGGCGTCGAGTCCGAAGTCGTCGACGATCCAGCTCTTCCAGGCCGGACGCGCCACCTCTGCCATGCGCTGGCGCTCTTCTGCCGGCATCAGGTAGCACTCCTCGAAGATCTCGCAGGACGTCTGCCAGCTGGCGGTCGCCAGCATGCCGGAAGCGCCATGGCTCAGGCTGACCGCCTCACGGGCGGCGTTGGTGATGACCCGCTGGTGCTCCTCGGGCAGCTCCTGAAACCAGCTCTCGCTGACCATCCAGCTGGCGCTGTTGTACACGTGCCCGGTCAGGGTGGTGTAGTCGGTCACCTCGTCCAGGCCGAAGGTGGTGTTGATCACCGGCGCGTTGAACTGACCGTCGGCGAGTCCGGTCTCCAGCGCGGTGATCAGCTCGCCCCACGGCAGCGGTGTGGCGGAGGCACCCAGCGCCTCCATGGTGGCGACGTGGGCCGGGTTTTCCTCGGTGCGGATGTTGAGCCCCTCGAGGTCATCCACGGTCTTGATCAGCCGCTCGTTGTTGGTGAAGGCGACAAAGCCGCCACCATCATCGAAGGTCCCCAGATAGCGCATGTCCGCCTGTTCGATGGCGCCCTGCATGAAGTCGGCGAACCACTCGCCATCGAAGAAGGCCCAGGCCTGGCGCCAGTCATCGAACAGGAAGGGGGCCGTCACCGCCTGATACTCGGGGTAGAACGACGACATCGCGCCGGAGGTCAGAATGGCGGACTGCAGCGCCCTGCCACCGGCCTGGACCTGGGAGCCGGTCTCGACCTCGGAGCCCATCTGGCCGCCACCGAAGATGCTGACGGTGACGTCGCCTTCGGTGCGACTTTCCACCAGCTCCTTGAAGTGGACCAGGGCAGGATAGATGGCGTTGTTGGTCAGGTTCTCGGGGATCAGGGTAGCGATGGCCATCTCGTAGGACTGAGCCTGCGCCTGGGACGCCATCAGCGCCAGCGGCAACGCTGCGAGCGCCAGCATCGGCGCTCGTCGCCGCTGTCTGGCCGGCTGGCCACGCCGGGCGCCGACCTTGTGGTTGTCGTGCGAGCGGCGGTCAGCCGAAATGCGGTCGTCAGTGCGGGCGGAGGCAGTAAGGGAGGTCGAAGACATCGGTAACTCCGGTTGTTGTCATGGTTGTTGTCATTGTTGATGGCGCCGAATCGAGGCCGGCGCCGAGTGACTCCTTTTCAGGCTATGCGCGAAACCCATCGTCAACTTGCCCGAGACTACGAAAACCTTGCCCGGAACTCAGGCAAACCGTGTCGTCGGACACAACGTCACCGCGACGAGAGGAGAAAAGTGACAAGTGGGTGAGCGCGAGAGCGGAGAGAGGCTAAATCGCTGTTTAGAAACCTGTGCGCTCCTGGGAGGGCGCCACCCCATGAACCCTGCGATAGGCTCGGGAAAAACTGCCCTGGTCACGAAAGCCCACCAGCGCCCCAATCTGCCCCAGCGGCAACTCGCTGTGACGGATCAGCGCCTGGGCGTGGCTCAACCGGCGTCGACGAACATAGGCCTGCGGCGTCATCCCGGTGGCCTGGCGAAAGCTGGCGTGGAAGTGACCGGGACTTAGCGCGCACAAGGACGCCAGGTCATCCACGCGAATATCACTGGCCAGGTGCCTATCGATCCAGTCGTCCAGCAGACGCAGATCGAGCCGACCGCTGACGCCCGTCGATCGTGTTGGGGCACAGGTTTCGCTGGAAGCCTCCAGATGGAGATAGAGCGCGCGTAACAGAAGCGCTGCGATATCGTTGCCCAGGGTGGGGAATTGATCCAGTTGCCGCATCAGGCTGTCGGCAAGCCGCTGCAGATCGGGGGGCACCGCGAAGAAACGCGGTCGCTCGAACAGTCGGGCCACGTCGACGTCCGGCAGCCCGAAGACCACCGGCACGTCGAGCACGAAGGTACGATTGTTGCCGTCTCCCAGGTAGTCGTGATGGCAGTTGCCTGGAATCAGGCAACCACGCTCGGCGGTGACCCGTTGCTCCCGCCCCTCAAGGGATAGTTCGGTACTGCCGCAGGTGGGCAGAATCAACTGGTGGTAGCCGTGCACGTGGGACACGTGCTCGTTGGCCAGGGTCGTGGTCCTGAGATCGATCCGGCTCACGATCGCCTCGCCTGAAGAAGATACCTCTACCATGCCGCTCACCGAACAGCCTGACAAGCCGGGGCGAACGCCCGGCTTCACGCGACCTCAACGCTTGTCGCCTGGGCATCCTTGTGGCGGGGGCATGGCGGCCGTTGTCAGACTCGGCGTCTTCTCAACAGCGACCCTTCTTGGCCTGTCCCGGCGGACAGAAGTCGCCACCGTCATGATCTCGATGGTCGCGATGATCGTCATCGATGATGATCAGCGGCTCCGGCGAGACCCGTGCGGGGTCATAGCTGCAGCCCACCATCAACACGGCCATCACCAGGAAAACAATCCATCCAGCGGTTCGCATATGCATGACTCCTTCCGTTCAAATCGACACCAGCCTAACGCAAAGGTCGCCTTTTCACCGCTGTCGACGCCCTGCAACACCCGGTGTCTGCCAACAGCGACAACTACTCTCTGGATCTGGCGCCCAGAAAAATGCCGCTCCCGGGGGAGCGGCATTCACACGGTTGACAGTGGCAAGCCTGTCAGAACAGTTCGTCGGGTTGCTGCTGGGGCAGGCCCTGTAGATCCAGCGGATCGACCACATCGGGCACTTCCTGCGCAGACTCGCCCTGCTCGGCGGCCACGGTGAAGCGCGACGATGGCACCACCTGGTCGGTTTCCTCCGGCGGGACACCGTTGCCTTCGTACATCGGCTTGATACCCTCGATAACGAACATGTTGTCGTTGTAGTCGAGGTTGGATCCGGAATAGTCCTGAAGCACCAGATAGGTATCAGGAATCTCGTTACCTTCATCGTCCAGCGCCTTGAACACGCGAACGTAGTAGCCACGCTCCAGATCCGGCGAATCCGCCGGTGGCTTGCCCTTGCCGGGAGGATTCAACGAGGGATCGGAGGACAGGGTGGCCACCTCGAGGCCGAACAGATCGTTGCCTACCCAATTGTCGGGAATATCGTCTCGGGTGAAGGTGGCTGCCGGTTCCTGACGATCAAGATAGGTCAACGGCAGAAAGGACTGGTTCTGGTCCTCATCGTGGCGGATCAACTTGATATCCTGGGAGGTATTCCTGAAGGCGTGGAGTCCGAAGGCAGCCACACCCGCCCCATGCAGTGCGACTATCTGACTCACCTTGGCTTCATCGACCCCGTCGGCCAGGGTCCAGTAGCGCGACAGCACTTCCTCCTCGCTGACGGCGCGATAGAAACCGTAGTCATCGAAGGCCGAGCCTCTGGCGCCACCGTCCGTCGGAATACCGCCGATCCGGTTGCCGAATCCGGCCACATTCCAGACCTCGTCGACGGTCGGTTCCCAGCCGCCCTCATCCTGAGCCTGCCAGAACCCGGCAAGCGTCAACTCCTGGACCGGGGCATCGGCGTCGTTGGTCACCAGCCTCAGACTCCCGAAGAAGCTGCCGTCATCGGCGTTGCTGGCGGGCGGACGATAATTCGCGCGATCGAACAATACATCGATCTCGAGCGATTCCCCCGGTGCCAGTGTCACCCCTTCAAGGACCGCCGCGTCAGCAAGCACGAAGGGGCCATCCAGTGAGACATCAAGAATAGTCAGCGGGTCGCTGCCATCATTGGAAATGACGGCGGTAGCACTTTCCTTGAAGTCCCGATCCGGGCCACCAAAGTTGTTTTCATCGAGATAGTTGAACAACAGGCGATCACTGAAGTAGTTGACATCACCACTCTCCAGGTGGGCCACGGCCTCGGCAGTGACGGCGACTGGCGTCACATCCAGGTAGTCGATGCGCTGACTACACAGATCATCGGACACCATGTGCAGGCGGTACTCGATCCCGGGCTCCAGCTCGACGTAGTAGGACTCTTCACCCGCCGTTCCTGCTCCGGGAAAGGACATCACGGTCAATGGCTTGCCATTGAGACTGAGGGCCAGATCCTCGCCACGCAGCACACCGGCATTCGCCGCCAGATCGAGCCGGTAGAGGCCTCGAGTATCGACCTCGAAGAAGAAGTCAGCGCTTCGCGGGTCGACGCTGAGCGCCGAGATGCCATCCTCAAGCTCGATGCGCACGCCATCGGTGGCGTCGGCTGGCCCGAGAACGGCGGCCCGAATCGCTTCCAACGACTGGTCGGGCACCCACAACAGGTCCATGTCCGGCCCAACCGCCGCCGGCGCGGTCACTACCAAGGTATTGATCCCCGCCTTCAGGCTGACCAACACGTTATGATAGATCCAGTCAGCGTTATTCTCACTCAGCCCTGCGAAGTCGAGATCATCCTGGGCGACACCATTGATACTGAAAGACAGCGGTCGATCCGCCTTGGTCTGAGAAAGGTTGTAGCGGAAACCGATTTCATAGGTTCCCGCTTCTTCGACACGAATCGACCAGGTGATGGTCTGGTCTTGCGTGCCCCTGAAGTCGGCGTAGGCGTTCTCCGAGACGTCGCGCACGTCACCCACTTCGACCACTCGGGGACCGTTTAGCAGTGCATCCTCGGCCTCGTAGATGCCGAAACCGGGCGAAGGCTCGTGCACCACTTCCAGCTGATCCACGTTAGGCCCAGCCCGGGACACCGACTGCAAACGCACCTCGACATCGCCCGGCGCCAGGTTCACCTCGATATCCTGGGTCATCCAGAAACGCCAGCGATCGGAACCCTCGAGGCTGTCCGGTGCCGGTGGAAAGTCGGCGATACCCACACTCAGGCCATTGACGAAGACCTCGAGAGGTCGATCCGAAAAGCCACCATTGGCATAGCGCACCCGCAGCACGGTGTCACCACCATCACCGGCTTCCAGGGTGAAGCCAAAGGTGATGGCATCGTCTGAGTTCCTGCCGAAATCAGCGTAACCGCCACCGACCCCGTCGTTGTCATCCAGATTGCCGTCATTGCCAAAGCTGCCCGGCTGTAGCCCCGGCACCTCACTGGCGATCCCTTCACGGATGATGATCTCGGCAGCGCCGCCCTCGCTGATGGTGGCGCTGGTGCCGTCGTCAGGGGTGTTGTCCTCGGCCTGGATGGTTGCCAGTATCCTCATCGAGTCAGTGCCAGCCCCGCCGGATGACATGGGTTCGACGGGATCCAGGCGGACCAGCTGACTCTCGCCGGTCCGGCGGTTCAGGGTGACCAGATACAGGCGCCCTGTGGCGGGGTTCTCGATGATATCCAGAGGATCGGTATAGGTGATGACCTTGCCGGCGGCATTCCGCAGAACGTCGTCACCGATGACCTTGCCTTCGGCATTCACCGTGATCCAGCGAATGTCGTCTCCTCCGGAATACTCGGTGATCAGCAGACTGCCCTTGAAGGCATTGCCGAAGGTCTCACTGACGTATTCGGTCGCGCCGTTGGCAGAGCGGTTCTCCCCCAACGAGTAGGCATCGTCGATGCGATAGTTGGGGTCGGGCTGGATGCCTGGATCGTAGGACGTGACCTCGTTGATGTCCTCCAGCCGGGTGGGGTTACCGCCGTTGAGGATGTACTCGTCCTGCAGAGGATTCGGGTGGCCGTAGTAGCCCCCCTGCTCGACCTTGAACAGATAGTCATCCTGCTTGACCACGTTGGTCGCCGATTCGTCGATCAGCGTCGAGGGGTCATCCGGCACGGCACCGCCCGCCGCCGAGCCATTGGTCGGCGTGTACAGGTAGCCATTGGAGTGCCAGACCAGATCGTAGGCGTTGCGGACCCCGGTGGCGAAGATCTTGACCACGGCATCATCGACGAAGGGATCGTAGAAGCTCTCCAGCACGAGGCCATCAGCGTCCTGGACGCTGGCGACACCCTTGTCGTCAAACACCAGAAAGCGCCCTTCCTCCATGGGAATGGGGGCATTTTTCAGGTCATTGTCGACGTCGAGGAAGCGTGTCTGGTCTTCCGGCAGGGGCTCGGTGGTGACATCGAAGCCACCAGCGGGCGGCGAGCGCGTCGGATCCACCTCCAACACCGCCGCAGACAGCAGACGTTCGGGCCTATTGCCCCAGGCACTGTCGCCGTCCCCCATGGCGGTATTGGACCCCTGGGTCAGGTAAAGCAGATGCGAGGGTTCAGTGGGCGAGACCTCTGCATCAAACGCCGGATTTTCCCGAAACTCGATGCTGTTGGTGACGTGGTCCGCCACCGAACGGGGAAGTCCGGTCAGGTAGACTTCGGCACTGCCGCTGAAGTCGTCTCCCTCGTCCA
This sequence comes from Halomonas sp. YLB-10, assembly GCF_003856855.1. NCBI lineage: Bacteria > Pseudomonadati > Pseudomonadota > Gammaproteobacteria > Oceanospirillales > Halomonadaceae > Halomonas > Halomonas sp. YLB-10. Next base: position 370,224 of record NZ_RRCU01000004.1, on the reverse strand, counting down.
GGGTAATCTTCAACAAGCGCCCGCTGAAGTCGGGGGTCGAGGTGTCGCGTCCGGACAGCGGGATCGGATAGTTGTCGGTCACCCACAATACCTTTGGATCGGTCGGGTCCACCGCGATGCCGATGATACCCCGCCGATTGTTGAAGGCGTCGGCGTCGGGCTCCATGAAGGGATCCAGGGCCAGCGACAGGGCCTCCCCGGGGCCCAGCGAGCCGTCCTCGGGGTCCAGCGCGTAGCGCACGATCTGGCCGCCCATGCTGACCACGTACAGCGCATCACCCTCGGCGCTGACCTCGAGGGAGGTAAAACCGAAGGCTCCGTCGACGGAACCGTTCAACTCCACCGTTCCCTCGAAGGCCACATCACTGGGCAGGATATCCGGTTCCGGCCCGGTAACGAAGGTATTGGTGTACTTCAGGAATTCCCGGGTCGGCAAACTGCTGTCGCTGTTGTCGCCACGATCCTGAAAGCCATCGATCACCAGGCTATAGCTGGTGAAAGGCTTCAGCGTTTCCCTGGGGGAAAGGGTCAGTGAATCGAAACCGCCGGTGGTGTTGATATCAAACGCCACCTCGATGCCGGTGACGGTCTCGAACAACCGCACAGAACCATCGCTCAGGCTCTTCAGGAGTGCGCCTCCTCGGCCCTCGACCACCTGAACGCCGACGAAGATATCGGAGGTGGGATCGACTCCGGTGGGCAGGTTACCGTCTTCCCTGTCCAGATCCACGACCACGGTGTTGGTAGCAACACCGGCGATGGCCCGGGCATCGGTAAAGTGCGCATAGTCGAGGCTCGCTGGCTGGTCATCTTCCGGAGTCAGGTCCGGCAGAGGTCGGATCTCCAGATACTGCAGCTTGACGTTCTTGCTGTCGACGTCGAGCGCATCCAGCGTCAGACGACCATCGGTCACCTCAACCACCCGAGTGACCAGATCCGAACGCAGGCCCTCGGTGTCATTGGTCGGCGTCGCATCGATGGAAAAGTCGTCTGGACGCCCTGGGGCAAAGGCATCGGTGAAGGCAACACCCTCCGCATTGACCCCGTAGAAGGCGTCGAAGTTGCCGGAAGCGTCGCCCACTGACAGGGTCACCTCGTAGAAGCCGGGCTCCAGCTCAATTTCCCAGCCTGCATCGACGAAGCCGTCGCGCTCGCTGGTCATCTGGGCAAAGGTCGCCTGGCGCGGGTCCAGGCCGACGAAGCGCTCGGAACGATCCACCAGGGTAAAGGCACCCTGACTCGCCAGCGACAATGGATCGGTGCCGTTCTCCGTTCCGTCGGCAATGCTTTGCTCGGTGACCCAGCCGTAGCGGTAGGTCTTGCCGTCCACTTCCAGTAGCTGTGTTCCAAAGGCCTGGCCGGTGTCCGCGACATAGCCCTCGGGAACGTCGGCCCCCTGTGGCTGGAAGTTGATCTTCAGTGTCGGACGCTCGCCGGGCTCGACGACGAGCGGAGACAGCTTGACCAGGTCAAGGTTGGCCCCCCCTGACGTGAGATTCTCAAGGCGAACAGTATGGGTCCCGGCTTCGAGCTTGAGTTCAAGCGACTCTTCCCGCCAGCGTTGCCAACCATCATCACCAGCCCCGGTGGAAGCAAGCTCGAACTCGCCTACCCTGACGCCATCAATGTAGAGCACCATGGGGCGATCAGCGTTGCCTCCATTGGCGTAGCGGGCGTCCAGTCGGAAATTGCCGCCTTCCTCCACGGTCACTTCGAATACCCCGGCATCGCCGACATCGTTGCCCAGGTCAAGGTAACCCTCGCCACTGTAGCCAGGCCTGAGCGAATCCACGCCATCGGCTTCCAGGCGAGCCGTCGTATCGGCCGGGCTGCCTGGATCCGACTCCTGATCGTCGATGGTAAAGGTTTCCGCCTCGAACGACATGATGCCTGTTTCCGGCTCCGGATCAGGATCGGGATCGGGATCGGGATCGGGATCGGGATCTGGATCTGGGTCGGGATCTGGATCTGGGTCGGGATCTGGTTCGTCTTCCACCTTTACCAGTGTCAGCTGATCCAGGTTGGGTCCCTGGCCCACGCCACCCTGTTCCGCCGTGGGGATCGACAAAAACAGCTGATGCGAACCCGGCTCAAGCTCAAGTTCGACCGTCACCTCCTGCCAGCTGCTCCAGCCACCGGTTCCAGGAAAGCTCACCGACGTCGTGACGCCGCCATCCACCTGAAGCGCCAACGGACGATCACTGTTGCTGCCGTTGGCATAGCGCAGGGTCAATTGGTAGCTGCCTGCCGTATCGACACTGATGTCATACTGGACACCATCACCGGGATCCCTGCCAAGATCCACATAGGCATTGTCGACAGCACCGGGCCTGGCGTTGCTACCCGACACCACTTCGGTGACAGCGCCGGAGGGTCTACCGCCAACGTCGATGATGATGCCCTCTTCCGCCTGCCAAACCAGAAGATCGGCATCCTGTGGCACCACCAACATCTGGGCGGTTCTTCCCGTGATCGGGCTGACCATCTCATCGTTACTGCTCATGGTGACTCCATATATTTTCTACATGTCATACCCCATGAAAACCGTTTTACATTCGGAAACAAATAGCAAATATCTTACACCAACATCAGAAGTTGAGGGTTTTTTTTGATCCAACTACTTCGTCTTGATCAACTCTCCCTTCCACAACAGAACTTTTTTGACGCATCTAAAAGCGGCCGAAAACCTATTTACTCCCTCTAAAAACAATGACTTCAATATTCCTCACAATAATCGTCGACAAAAACAGCACAGAATTCTTCAAAAATTCAACAAAAGAATACGGAAACATCTATTGAGATTCTTCATTTTTATGCCGTTTTACATAGATTTGTAAGCTCTAAAAAAGTCGTTTCGGCGAACTTCTCCCTAGCCTCTCACTCCCTGCCAACTCCATACTTCATTCCATCAGATTTCGGACACCCTGCACGACAAGGTGATAAACGACATCAGGCATCGCTCTTCGCTCCGGCTGCCAACACCACCAGAACTTCGCCGCAAATCCAGAAAACGAGACGCCTTTACATGACCCCCACCCGTTACAATATTCGGGAGGCGATACTTCGCTGCCGACGCGGCCTCTTCGACGTCGGACTGTTCAGCCTGTTCATCAACCTGTTGATGCTGGTGCCTTCGCTATACATGCTGCAGGTGTATGACCGGGTGCTGGCCAGTCGCAGCGTCGAGACCCTGGTCATGCTGACGTTGGTCGTGGTGTTCCTGTTCGCCGTCATGGGCGGACTCGAGTGGGTTCGCTCGCGACTGCTGGTGCGCATCGGCAATGCCCTGGATGAACGGCTCCAGCCGGCTATCCATCAGGCCATCTACGATCAGGCCCTGCGCCGTCCGGGTGCCACCTCGACCCAGGCGCTGGATGATTTGGCCACGCTGCGCCAGTTCGTCTCCGGCCCCGCCCTGCTCGCCTTCTTCGACACGCCATGGATCCCCCTCTACCTGGGGGTACTAACGCTATTTCATCCGCTCTACGGGCTCTTTGCCCTGGCCGCCGGCATCCTGTTGCTGGCCCTGGCCGCGATCAACGAGGCCTGCACCCGGGGTCTGCTGAAACAGGCTGGCGCCCACCAGGTCGCCAGCCGTGATGAAACCGCCGCCAACTTGCGCAACGCCGAGGTGCTCCATGCCATGGGCATGCTGGAGAGCGTAAAGCGACGCTGGCAGTCGCAGCACCGTGACTCCCTCGCACTGCAATCCCGGGCCAGTGATCGTTCAGGTGTACTCACCCACCTTTCGAAGATACTAAGGCTGCTGTCCCAGTCGCTGATCCTCGGCCTGGGGGCATGGCTGGTACTGAAGGCGGAATTGACCCCAGGAATGATGATCGCTGGCTCGATCCTGCTGGGGCGAGCTCTGGCCCCCATCGATCAACTGATCAATGGCTGGAAGAGCTTTATCGCCGCCCGTAACGCCCGCGAACGCTTGGGCCAACTCATCGACAGCGAGGCGCCATCACCACCGATGCCGCTGCCCGCCCCGAAGGGCCAGCTTTCCCTCCAGCAGGTATGTGCCGGCCCGCCTGGAGCGACCGTCGCCTCACTCAACGCGATCAGCGTCGACCTCAAGGCTGGCGAACAACTCGCTATCATCGGCCCGAGTGCCTCGGGAAAATCGACCCTGGCACGGGTAGCCCTGGGCATCTGGCCGAGTCTCGACGGATGCGTACGCCTCGATGGCGCCGACATCCTGCGCTGGGAACGCAGCACCCTGGGGCCCCACCTGGGCTATCTGCCCCAGGACGTGGAGCTGTTGGCCGGAAGCATTGCAGACAACATCGCTCGCTTCGGCCCGGTCGACGCCGACGCAGTACTCAAGGCAGCCCACCTGGCCGGCGTCCACGAGTTGATCCTCAAGCTCGACGAAGGCTACGACACCACCATCGGACACGGCGGCACGGGTCTATCCGCCGGCCAGCGTCAACGCATCGGCCTTGCCAGAGCCCTGTACGGCGAACCATCGCTGGTGGTGCTGGACGAACCCGATTCCAATCTGGACGAAAGCGGTGAGCGAGCCCTGGTGGAAACCCTGGTCCGCCTGCGCCGGCTCGCCACCACTACCCTGGTGATCACCCACCGACAGCGCCTGCTGGCCCAGGTCGACCGGGTAATGTTCCTCGACAACGGCCGAGTGACGTCCCTGGCTCCTCCCTCCCCGGCCGGCGGGGCAAGACTCAAGGGAACGGTGTCCTCGGCACGGGTGGTGAAGCAAGTCGCCGGTGCCGGCACGCCCTCTTCTCAACGAGCCCCGTCCGGCGTTGCGCCATCGAACCCGCTGCCAACGGATCCCCCTTCATCCAACAGCTCGAGGACACCACGATGAGCGCTCAAGTCTCTACTTCGGTGCCCGTCGAGACCGCCGCCATCGACTCGAGCTCGGCCACCGCCGGTCCTGAGAATCTAGTACCGGTGGACCTTCGGCCCTATCGACGCTGGGGCCTTGCCATCCTGCTGGTGGCCTTCGGCGGCTTCGGGGTCTGGTCGGTCACCGCTCACCTGGCGGTGTCGGTGGTCGCCCCCGGTTCGGTCTCGGTGGAAAGCTTCACCAAGACGATCCAGCACCTGGAAGGCGGCATCGTCGCCGACGTGCTGGTCGAGGACGGCGATCACGTGGAAGCCGGCGCCCCACTGATCGTGCTGGACGACACCCAGGCGCTGGCGCAGCAGCGCATCGCCGAAACCGAGTACCTGATCACTCGGGCCAGCGAGGTGAGGTTGCTGGCGGAACAGGCCGACAGCGACAGCCTGGTCTTTCCACCGGAACTGATCGCGTCCAGCAATTCGCGGGTTCAGGAGGTGCTGGGCGTGCAGCGGCGGCTGTTCGAGGTACGCCGGCAATCGCTGGACGATACGCTGGCCGCCCTGGACCAGCAGATTCTTCAACTGGAAGAGCAGATCACCGGCCTGGGGCAAACCCGTTCGATCACCCAGCAACGCATCGACTCGCTGGAGGGTGAGGTCGCCAACCACCGCAAGCTGTTTCGTGACGGCATGATCAGCAGCCAGCGTCTGCGTGAGCTGGAGCGCGAGAGCCTGGAGTACCAGAGTGACAACGCGGGACACGCCTCGGAGATCGCCCGACTGCGCGCCCATATCAGTGAAAACACCCTGAACAAGCAGATTCGCCTGCAGGAATTTCAACAGCAGGTGGGCGAAGCGCTACGTCAGGTCCAGGCCGAGGTCGCCGACGCCGAAGAGCGCCTGGTCGCCCTCAATGACACCCTCGCGCGCACGCGAATCACGGCCCCTGTGGCGGGTACCGTGGTGGACCTGCAGGTGCACACCCTGGGCGCCGTGGTACGTGGTGGCGACCCGCTGCTTGACCTGGTCCCGGCCGGCGACGGTTTCGTGATCGAGGCCCGCGTCCCCAACCACGATGTGGATCACCTCTACCCCGGCCAGTCGGCGGAAATCCGCTTCAGCGCCTTCAACCAGCGCCTGTCCAATGTCATCGACGGCGAGGTGATCCGCGTCAGCGCCGACAGCTTCGAGGACGAGGCCACCCGCCAGCGCTACTACAAGGTCCGCGTCGGCGTGACCGACCTGGGCAAATCGCAGCTGACCGACAACATGCGTCTTGTCGCAGGCATGCCGGCAGAGGTGATGATCCTCACCGGGGAGAGAAGCTTCGCCAGCTATATCACCAAACCGATCAACGATATGCTCGCCCGGGCCATGCGTGAGGAATGACGAAAGAGCAATCACCAAACCACTGATTCAATGGCGACATGCTAGCCCGGGCAATGCGTGAGGAATGACGAAAGACCAATCACCAAACCACTGATTCAATGGCGACATGCTCGCTAGAGCAATGCGCGAGGAATGACGAAAGAGCAATCACCAAACCACTGATTCAATGGCGATATGCTCACTAGGGCCATGCGTGAGGAATGACGAAAGAGCAATCACCAAACCACTGATTCAATGGCGATATGCTCACTAGGGCCATGCGTGAGGAATGACGAAAGAGCAATCACCAAACCGCTGGTTCGATGGCGCCATGCGCACGCGCAGACTGCCAGTTCCAGGAAGCCCCCCCCCAGAGGGATCAAGCAGTAGGATCAAGTACTGGGATCAAGCAGAACAAAATGACGAGGACCGAGTTGGACCACTCGGCTCGATGATGGCAAGAAAAAGAACTGCGCGGACCAAGGTTCAGGGGGGGGACGGTCCGCGCAGGGCCAGCTCCCTGCCGGCACGGGACTCCATGACAGCGACTCTGCTGCATCTTTCTGGAGCAGAGGGTGGCCCCCCGGCCATCCTCCCTCCTCCATTTTTCTTGTCGTCAGACCCCGTTGCCGGGGCCTGACATGGCTTCCTCCCTCGTTTTTCTGTTCCGCCTTGGCTTGTTCTCCAAGCTTCAGCCTCAGAAGCCGGCGTCGTCCTGCTGAACGCCCTGGACCCCGACATCGTCGCTCATCGGCTGACTGTCGATACCATCGTCGGCCTGGCTGGCGAGCGGATCGTCCGCCAGCAGCAGACTGGCGCTGGCCGCGTTGGCCGCCACCACGTCCGGATCACGGGTCAGCTCGAAGGACGCGATGTCCTGGGAACCGCCGTTGAAGGTCAGTCGCAGCACCTGCACGCCTGCCTCCAGATCCAGGGTCATCGACGCCGTGTCGACGAACACGCCCCAGTCGCTGGTCACCGGCGTGTCGACGCTGCCCTGCTCGTAGACACTGCCGTTCTGCTCCACCGAGGCGGTGATACTGCGTCCGCCATTGGGGCCAGAAGTGACGAAGGACAGGGTGTGGCTACCCGCCTGCTCGACGTTGATGGTGTACTCGAGCCACTCGCCATCCTCGATCCAGCCCACGGCCTCACCCTGGCCGACGATATCAACCGGAGTATCGCGGAAGTCGCTGCCGAACTGCGCCGCGCTCAGCTCGTTGAAGGCCTCGCCCTGCTCGCCCTCGTCGAACTGCACCGCATCCAGCGCAAGGCCATCGTCGGCGTCCACCAGCCAGGGGGTACCACCGGCGTTGAACGCCTGCTGGCCGTCCCGTGACAGCGAGAAGCCCTCAAGGTCCATGGACCCGCCGTTGAAGGTCAGGCGCAGCACCTGCTCGCCGGCCTCCAGCGTCACCTGGGTGCTTTCGGTCTCGACATAGTTGGTCCAGCCACCGGTGGGCTCGACCCCCACCGGCGTGGCGGTGGCGTAGGGCGTGCCGTCGTCCTTGGTGAAGCTGGCGGTAATCGAGCGCTGCCCACCACCGGTGGTACCCAGCGAGGCCAGGAAGGCCATGTCATAGGTCCCCGCCTGCTCGATGTTCAGGGTGTACTCCACCCATTCGCCATCCTCGATCCAGCCGATGGCGCTGCCGCCGTTGGACAGATCCACCCCCTCGCCGCGCACGTTGCTGCCGAGCTGCGCCTCGCTGGTGTCGTTGTAGGCGACGTCCTGTCCGCCCTCGTCATAGTTCACCGCATCGAGGCTGAACTCGCTGCCCACCTGCCAGGGCTGGCCATCGTCGGTGAACGCCTGCTGGCCATCGTCCACCGCTCCCACCGGCGCCAGGGTAAAGCTCGCCAGATCCATGGAGCCGCCGTTGAAGGTCAGGCGTACCACCTGTTCGCCCGCCTCCAGCGCCACCTGGGTGGTCTCGGTCGGCACGAAGTTGCTCCAGCTACCGGTGTCGTTCACCGCCACCGGCGAGGCGCTCACGTAGGGGCTGTCGCCGCCCTTGGCAAAGCTTGCGGTGATGGTGCGCGGCCCGGGGAAATTGGTGTCCATCGAGGTCAGGAAACCAAGATCATAGAGCCCGTCCTCGGCCACGTTGATGGTGTACTCGACCCACTCGCCTTCGGTGATGTAGCCGATGGCCAGTGACGGCGTGGAGATGTCCACCGCCTCGTCCGAGCGGAAGCCGTTGCCCTGATGCGCCGCGGTGGAGTCGTTGTACGACACCCCCTGACCGCCGCTATCGAACAACCGCGCCTCCAGGGTCAGACCGTCGGCGTCCACCAGCCACGGGGTCTGGGTGTCGTTGAACGGGTCCTGACCGTCGTCCACCGGCTCCACCAGATCCAGGCTGAACGATGCCAGATCGAGCTGACCGCCGTTGAACGTCAGCCTGAGCACCTGCTCACCCTCTTCCAGATCGAAGGTCAGGGGACCCACCTCGGTGAAGCTGGTGAAGCTGCCGGTGTTGGGCAAGGCCTGCGTCTGGGCATCGGTGTAGAAGTTGCCATCCTGCTCGAAGGCCGCGGTGATCGACTTGCCACCTGAGACCGCCGAGGTGGAGAAGTTCAGCGTATAGGTGCCTGCCGTCTCCACGTTCAGGGTGTACTCCAGCCACTCGCCGTCGGCCACATAGCCGATGGCCAGGCTACCGTTGGAGATGTCCACCGCCTCGTCGGAGCGGAAGCCATCGCCCTGGTGCGCGTCGGTGGTGTCGTTGTAGGCCACTCCCTGACCCCCGTTGTCGAAGAACCTCGCCTCCAGGGTCAGGCCGTCTGCTCCGACGGCCCAGGCGCTCTGGTCGTCATTGAAGGCGGTCTGCTCCACCGGCGTCGGATCGTCGAGGAAGTTCGGGGTACCGTCGCCATCATCGTCGTCGTAGAGGTCCACGCGGCCATTGCCGTCGGCGTCCTCGGCGCCGGTCGGATCATAGGTGGTGACGTTCTCGACAAGGAAGATATTGTCGTTGTAGTCGTAGTTCACCCCCGCGTAGTCCTGGATGACGATATAGGTGTTCGGGATCACGTTGCCGTCGGCGTCCTTGGCCACGTACACCCGGATCAGGTGACCGTCGTTCTCGTCCCAGTTGAGGTTGGCCCCCGGGATACCGATGGCATCGATGGTGTCCTCGTAGAGGTTGGCATCGGGATCGGACCAGGAGATGTATCCCGGACGATCGGAGATCTCGGCATAGAAGCCGAAGGGATCGTCACGATCCAGGGTCGCCACCGCCAGGTTGTCGCCGTCATTCAGGGTACGCGGCAACAGGGTCTGACCGTCGGCCTCGTCATGGGCGATGATCTCGTCGATGTCGCGGCTGTCGACGTCGTGGATGAACAGCCGGGCGATGTCACCCTGGCCATGGTAGGCCGCCAGCTGGGTGATGGTGATCGGCGAGGCCCCGTCGGCGCGCTGGAAGTACGGCGCCAGAACCTCGTCGCCGTTGGCCTCCACCAGGCCGCCCTGGTTCATCTGTCCCTGGGCCACGTCGGTGGAGTAGCCGAAGGCGTTGACGATCTCCTGCACCGTCGGCTCCTGGCCGCTCTCGGACTGGTTCTGGCTGATGCCGGCCAGTTCGATCACCTTCTCGGCCTCGTCGGCGTCGCTTGAGCTGATGATCAGGCTGGCCTCGTAGAGCGAACCGTCGTTGGGGTCATCGGCGATAAAGCGCACCGTCACCTCCACCGACTCGCCCGGCGCCAGGGTCACCGCACTGAACGCCTCGGTCAGCTCGAACAGCGAGGTATCGCTGACCTCGACGTCGTCGATGGTCAGGGCATCGAAGCCGTCGTTGGACAGGGTGATGGTGACCTCGTCGTGGACCTCCTGGGCATCATTGACCGGGTTCTCGATGCGCGACATCACCAGCCGCTCGTCGGAAGGCACGCCGTCGTTGTTGGTCACGGTCAGCGAGCCACCGGACACCGGCTTGACCCCTTCGATCACGAACATGTTGTCGTTGTAGTCATAGTTGATGCCGGTGTAGTCCATGATCCCCAGGTAGGTATTGGGGATCACGTTGCCGTCGGCGTCCAGCGCCCGGAACATGCGCACCGTGTAGCCCCGCTCGATGCCGTCGGCGTCCGCCGGCGGCGTGCCTCCACCCTGGGGGTTGAGCGACGGATCGGTGGAAAGGCCGGCCATCTCGATGCCGAAGACCTCTTCGCCGGCCCAGCCATCGGGGATGGTGTCCCGGCTGAACGTCGCGGTGGCAAAGTCACCGTTGTTGACCAGCGGCAACAGCGTCTGGTTGTTGTCTCCCTGGTGGTTGGTAAAGATGATGTCCTGGTTCTTGTTGCCCGGCGCATGGATACCCAGCGTCGCCCCGCCACCACCGTGGTAGGCGGCGATCTGGGTGATCTTGGCCTCGCTTACGCCGTCGGCCAGCGACCAGTAGCGCGACAGCACCTCGTCGTCGTTGACCGGCCGATACAGGTCGAAGTCGTTGAGCACCGAGTTCTGGCCGCCACCGGTGGTCGCCAGACCATCGATCTGGTTGCCGAAGCCGAACACCTCCCAGACCTCGTTGACGTTGGGTTCCCAGCCACCCTCGTCACGAGCCTGCCAGAAGCCGGCCATGTGGATCTCGGCCACCGGCGAGTCCTGGTCATTGGTCACCAGTCGAATGCGACCCTCGAAGACACCATCCCCGGCGTCGGTGGTCGGCGCCGTATAGGCGTCCCGGTCGAACAGCACCGTGACCGTGAGCGACTCACCGGCAGCGAGGGTCAGGCCGTCGAACGCACCCGGATCGGCCAGCACGAAGGGCCCGTCGATATCGGACTCGAGAATCTCCAGCGGCTCGCTGCCGCTATTGGAGATCGTCACCGTGGCGCTGTCCTTGAACTCGCGATCATCGTTCGAGGCGCTGTTGTTCTCCAGGTAGCTGAAGTGCAGGCGGTTGGCGAAGTAGGCAGCATCGCCGCTCTGCACCTCGATATCGGCGTTGTCGTTACCGGTCAGCGGCGACACGTCGAGGTAGTCGAGGTCATCGGCACCATCGGCGCTGGATACCGCGCGCAGGTTGTACTCGACGCCGGCCTGAAGCTCGACGTAGATGCCCTGCTCGCCGGCGTCACCCACCCCGGGATAGGCCAGGCTATCGATGGTCTGCCCATTGAGGGTCAGCGCCAGCGAGCCACCGTCATCGGCACCGGCGTTGGCCGCCAGGTCCAGACGATAGAGACCGTCGCTGTCCACCGTGAAGTAGAAGTCGGCGGTCAGCTCATTGACGGTACGCGCACTGTTGCCATCCTCGAGCTCGATGCGGCCACCATCGGAGACATCGGCGTAGACCGGGATGAAGATGTCACCACTGTCGTCCGGCACCCGCAGCAGGTCGATGTTGGGGCCCACGGCATTCGGCGCGGTCAGCACGATGGTGTTGCTGCCGGCTTCCAGGTTGACCAGCACGTCCTGGAAGAACCAGTCGGTCTCGTCGTCGTTGCTCTGGCCGACGAAATTGAGCTGACCCAGGTCATTGCCGTTGATGGTCAGGCCCAGCGGACGGTCGGCCTTGCTCGCGGCCAGCGCGTAGCGGAAGCCGATCTCGTAGCTGCCCGCCTCGTCCACGTTCACCGTCCAGGTGATGGTCTGGTCCCCGGCACCGGCAAAGTCGACGAAGCCATCACCGGAGGCGTTGCGGTCGTCCTGGCTCTCGGGGACGACTACCGCCCCGCCGAGCGCGGCGTCCTCGGCCTCGTAGAGGGTGAAGCCTGGCGTTGCATCCTCTTCCTGGAGGATCGCCAGCTGGTCGATGTTGGGCCCGGTGTTGTCGGTGGCCTGGAAGCGCACCGTGTTGAGACCGGCTGCCAGATCGGCATCGATATCCACCGTCAGCCACTCGGCCCAGCGCGAGTCTGCGTCATCAAGCGACGGGTCCTGGGGCGGCGGGAAGGATACGGCGCCCACCGAGACGTTGTTGACGAACACCTCCAGAGGACGATCGGCATTGCCGCCGTTGGCGTAGCGCACCCTGAGCACCGAGTCGCCGGCCTGATCGGGGTCCAGCTCGAAGCTGAAGGTGATGAAGTCCTCATTGGTGCTACCGAAGTCGGCGTAACCGCCGGGCACACCGTCATCGTCGACGTCATTGCCATCGACCCCGAAGGCGCCGGGTCGCAGGCCGTTGGGCAGATCTGCCTGGTTCGGCTCGGGATTGTTGATGTCGCGGATCTCGATCTCGGCGCCAGCACCGGAGGCCACGACCACCGAGGTGCCGTCATCCGGGGTCATGTCCTCGGCCTGGATGGCCAGCACCATGACCAGATCATCGACGGGATCGGGATCCGGATCGACGGGACCGGTGGTGCCACCCGGGGCCGGGTCGAGGCGAATGATCTGGCTCTGGCCGTTGCCGCGGTTGAGGGTCAGCAGGTAGAGCTGGCCGGTAGCCGGGTTCTCGATGATGTCCAGCGGGTCGACGTAGGTGATGACGTTGCCGTCGGGATCACGCAGCACATCGTCGCCGATGACGTTGCCGTTGGCGTCCAGGGTGATGGAGCGCACGTCGTCACCGCCGGAGTACTCGGTGAACAGCACGTTGCCCTGGAGGTTGCCGCCGAACACGCCGCTGGTGTATTCCACCGCCCCGTTGGGCGAGCGGTTCTCGCCCAGCGAATAGACCCCGGCGATGTCGTAGGTGCCCTCGGGAATGGTGCCCGTCGGGTACTTGTCGACCTGGTTGGGGTCGTTGGCACCGGTGGGATTGCCGCCATTCAGAATGTACTCGTCACGCAGCGGGTTCGGATGGCCGTAGTAGCCGCCCTCCTCGATACGGAACAGGTAGTCATCCTGATTCTCGACATTGGTGTAGCGCTCGTTCTCCGGCGTGGAGGGATCATCCGGCACGTTGCCACCGGCCGCCGAGCCGTTGGTCGGCACGTAGAGGAAGCCGTTGGAGTGCCACACCAGGTCGTAGGCGTTACGCGCCCCGGTGGCGAAGATCGTCAACACCGCGTCGGGGGCGTAGGGATCGTAGTAGGTCTCCAGCACGTTGCCACTGGCGTCCTGGACCGTGGCTACGCCGCGATCGTCGAACACCAAGAACTCGCCGTTGCCCATGGGGATGGGATCATCCTTGGGATGACCGTCGGGGTCATCGAAGCGCCGGTTCAGGCCATCGTCGGGCAGCGGTTCGGTGCTGACGTCGAAGGGCCCATTGGACACGTCACGGGTCGGATCGATCTCCAGCACTGCGGCGTTCAGAAGACGCTCGGGACGGTTGCCCCAGGCGCTGTCCGGCTCGCCCATGGCGGTGTTCGAGCCCTGGATCAGATACAGCAGATGGCTCGGCACGTCCGGGTTGGTGTCCGGGTCGTAGTCCGGGTTCTCGCGGAACTCGAGGCTGTTGGTCACGTGGTCGCCGTTGGAGCGCGGCAAGCCGGTGATATAGGCCTCGGCGGTACCGGAGAAGCCGGGTCCATCGTCCAGGGTGATCTTGGTGATCCGTCCGCTGAAGTCCGGCACACCGTTGTCACGTCCGGTCAGCGGGATCGGATAGTTGTCGGTGATCCACAGCACATTGGGATCGGTGGGGTCCACCACCAGACCGATGATGCCGCGCTGCTGACTCTGTCCCGGCTGGTCGAAATAGTCGTTGGGCAGACTCAGATCCTGGCGATTGGACAGCGAACCGTCGATCGGGTCGACGTCGTAGCGCAACAGTTCACCGCTGATGGTGGCGATGTACATGTAGGCGCCATCCGGGCTCATCTCCAGCGAGGTGAAGCCGAAGGCACCGTCGGCGGCGCCGTTGAGTTCCACCACGTCGTTGAAGGCCACGTCGCGCGCGACCACCTCCGGCTCGGCGCCGGTGACGAAGGTGTTGGTGTACTTCTGGAACTCGCGGGTCGGCGCGCTCGCATCGTCGTTGGGGCCACGGTCCTGGAAGCCGTCGATCACCAGGGTGTAGCTGGTGAACGGCTTGAGGGTCTGGCTCGGCGAGATGGTCAGCGAATCGAAGCCGCCGGTGGTGTTGGCGTTGAAGCTGACTTCCTGACCGGTGACGGTCTCGAACAACCGGATCGAGCCGTCGCCCAGGCTTTCGAGCAGGGCTCCACCACGTCCGTCCACCACCGAGATGCCGACAAAGATGTCGGAGGTCGGATCGACCCCGGTGGGAATGGCACCGTCATCCGGATCGAGATCCACCTCCACCTCGTTCTGGCCGACCCCGGCGATCGCCCGGGCGTCGGTGAAGAAGGCGTAGTCTTCGGCGGCATCGCGATCGTCCCCAGGGGTCAGGTCCGGCAGGGCCTGAATCTCGATGTACTGGATCTCGGTGTTCTCGTTGTTGAGCCCCATCGAATCCAGGGTCAGACGACCGTCGGTGACCTGGACGATGCGAGTGACCAGGTCAGAGCGCACGCCGTCGGTGTCGTTGGACGGGTTGGTGTCGGCCGGGAAGTCATCCGGGCGGAACGGGGTGAAGGGGTCGTTGAACAGCTCGCCCTCGGCGTTGAGCACGTTGTTGCTGTCGTAGGGCCCACTGGTATCACCGATGGAGATGGTGACCTCGTAGAAGCCGTCTTCCAGCTCGATCTCCCAGCCGGCCCGCACATAGTTGGGTCCCGGCTGGTCGAAGTGGGCGTAGGTTCCCTGACGCGGGTCGAGGCCGGCGATGTCATCGGTGCGATCATTGACCGCAACGCTGGTCAGCGAACTGATGTCCAGTGGCTCGGTGCCGGGATCGCCATCGTAGATCGACTCCTCGGTGACCCAGCCGTACTGGTAGGTCTGGCCGTCGACGGTGACCGACTGGGTGCCAAAGGCCTTGCCGTTGTCGGCGATGTAGCCATCCGGCACCGCGGTGCCCTCGGGCTGGAAGTTGATCTTGACCGAGAAGCGATCGCCCGGCTCCACCGGACGATCCGGTGCCACCCCGTCACGACTCACCGTCAGGCTGTCGATGTTGGGGCCAGCGTTGCCGATATTGGCCAGACGAATGGTGTTGTCGCCGGCCTCGAGCTCCACCTCGATGGTGGTGGTGGTCCAGTTCTCCCAGCCGGCCGCGTCGGTTCCGGTGGAGGCAAAGGCCAGGCTGCCCTGGCTCTGGCCGTCGACCAGGATATCCATGGGACGGTCGGCGCCGTTGGTGCCGGCGTTGGTATAACGCACCTCCAGGGTGTAGGTGCCGGCCTCATCGACGCTCACCTGAAACTCGGCGGCGTCACCGGCGTCGGCGCCCATGTCCAGGTAACCGCTACCGGAGAAGCCATTCCATAGACCGTCGGGGCCGGCTGCGGTGTTGGTTTCCGGATTGTCGGCGTCGCGCACCTGGGTGTCGCCGTCGGCGTCGACGATGGTCAGCGCCTCACCCTCGATGGCGAAGTTGAACGCCGGGGTGCCGACGTCGGCCTCGTTGAAGTCGAACACCACCTGGTCGATGTTGGGACCGCCGGTGGCGCCCGCGGGCATGGTCAGGGTGAAGGTGTTGGCGCCCTCGACCAGCTCTACCTCGACTTCCAGGGTCTGCCACTCGTTCCAGGCGTCCGCGCCGGTGGCGTTGGGGAAGCCGAGCTGGCCCTGATCATCGCCGTTGACGGTCAGATCCAGCGGCCGCGGGGCATCACCTCCATTGGCATAACGCACGGTGGCGGTGTAGCTGCCGGCCTCCACCGCGTTGACGTTGAAGGTGATCTGGTCGCCGGGGTTGGAGCCGAAGTCCAGGTAGGCGTCACCCACCGCGCCGGGGCGATGATTGCCGAAGTCGTCGGGATTGTCCGCATCCACCGGCCGGGTGACCTCGCCCTGGGCGGTACCGCCCACGTCGACGATGTCGGCGTCCTCTCCCTGCAGGGTGATCGGCGCCACCACCACGTCGTCGTCCTCGAAGCTGACCACTTCGGTGGCGCTGGCCTCGTTGCCGGCGGCGTCGGTGACAAACAGCGAGACGGTGAGATCACCGCTCTGGTCGTCGAGCTGGCCGCTCAGGTCCAGGGTAATGTTGCCCGAGGCATCCGGCGTCACCTCGGTGCGGGTCGCGCCACCGTCGAAGGACACCTCGACGGTGGTAACGTCGTCATCGACGCCCGAGACATTGAACACCGCCGCCGCCAGCTGGTTGGCGTCGAGGGTATCGTCGTCGGCGACGATGGCGAGATCGCCGTCCTCGTCAGCGCTGACGTCCTCCGCAATCGGGCCGCTGCCGCCCTCGGTCACCTCGATGCGATCGATGTTGGGACCGGTATTGGCACCTGCCGGGATCGCCAGGGCGATGGTGTTGCTGCCCGCCTCCAGGGTCACGGTGACGGTCTCGAACTGCCAGTGGTCGAAGCCTTCCTCGGGGCCGGTGCCGTCCGGATCGGTGCTGACCATGGCCAGGGCGAGCGGATCACCGCCGTTGATCACCAGGTCCAGCGGACGATCGGTATTGGTGGCGTAGCGCACACTGATGTCGTACTGGCCGGCCTGGGCCACGTCGATCTGCCAGCTGACGTTGTCTCCCGGGGTGTCACCGAAGTCCAGATAGCCGGTGCCACTGAAGCCCGGACGCAGTCCGGTGGGCTGGTTCGCCTCGGGGTTGTCCGGGTCGCGAACCTGGGTGTCGGTGTTGTTGGGGTCGGTATCGAAGCTCTCGACCACACCGTCCTCGGCCTGCAGGCTCAAGGGCGAGAAAGGCGCCTCGTCGACGTCGTTGACGGTGACCGACACCAGCTCGGTGGTGGAAAGATCGCCGTCGCTGACGCTGACCTCGACCTCATAGACGTTGTCTTCGTTGGCGTCCGCCGCCAGCTCGAAGTCGCGCGCCGAGGTGAAGGCCAGCGCTCCGGTATCAGCGTTGATGGTGAACAGCGGCGCGTCGACACCACCGGTGATGGCAAACACCGGCGCCGTCAGGGTGGCCGGCTGACCGTCCTCATCGAGCACCGCGATGGACCCGATCTCGGTCAGGTTCTCGTCGATGGCAAGTGCGGTTGCACCGATCGAGAGACTCTCGTTGACATCGTTGACCGTGACCAGGGTCGCCTGGGACACGCTGTCTTCGCCGTCGCTGACGATGACCGTCAGCTCATAGACGCCGTCTTCGTTGGCGTCGGCGGCGAGCTCGGCGTCCGGGGCATTGACGAAGCTCAATACGCCGGTATTGGCGTCGAAGCTGAACAGCGCGGCATCGTCGCCCTCAAGGGTCACCGTCAGGGCGTCACCGTCCAGGTCGTCCAGTGTCAGGGTCGCCACGGCACTGGTGTTTTCGTCGACACTGACGCTGTCGTCGAGTCCGTCAATCGTCGGGGCGTTGTTGACCGGCTCTTCGATGCGTAGGAGGTCCAGCGAGTCGATGCGCATCAGCTCGCCGCCCTCGCCTCTAAGCTCCAGCGACAGCAGCGAATCGGCGGTGATCTCCACCGGGGTCTCGAACACGATCTCCTTGCGGTTGCCGCTCTGACCGGCGTTGCCCCGGCCACCACTACCCACCAGGGTGCCGAAGTCGTCGCTCAATACGACGTCGGAGGTCAGGCTGTCGCTCGACAGATTGCGCGCCTCGAGGGCATTGCCGTCGATGGACAGGGTCAGTTCACCCTCACCGTCGGTCTCGTCGAAGACGTACAGGGTAACGCGATACCAGCCCGGCTCGACGCCTGCGGCGGCAAGCTCGGTTCCCACGGTGGCGGGCGCGTTGCTGGTCACCCGGATCAGCTCATTGCCCGAGGCACTGGCGTTACCGGTGGCGATGACGTTGTCGGCGTCCAGGTCGGTAAAGGCCTCGGCCTCGATGGTCACGACGTCACCGATATCGGTGCCCTCGATCTGGAACTCCAGCACCTGGGTCGCCGACAGACCGCCGGGATCGGTGGCGCGCAGGGTCACGCTGAAATTGCCGCCCTGGGAGGGCGTGCCCTGGATCACGCCATTGACCACCTCGAGTCCTGCCGGCAAGTCTTCGACCGTCAGGGTCAGGTCGTCACCGTCGGGGTCGGAGAACAACGGCGCGAAGTCGGCGATCGCCACCTGACCGAAGGCCTCGCCGACTTCACCGAAGAACGGCTCCAGCGCCGCCGGTTCCGCCACCGGGGCGTCGTTGACGTTGTCGATGGTCAGCACAAAGCTGTCGGAGGTCTCGATCTGACCGTCATCGGCAAACAAGGTAACGGTATAATCACCGGGTTCCAGCCCATCCAGGCTGCCGCTCAGCACGCTGCCGTCGATGGCAAGGCCAGCGGCGTCGACAGGCGCACCATCGGCGTCGGCCACCTCGAAGCGGTAGCTCAGATCGTCGCCGTCCGGGTCCTCGAAGGCCAGGTCGACCTCGAGGGTGGAACCTTCATCGAGGGCAAGGTCGGCGACGCCACCACCGACCACCTGCGGCGCCTGATTGACGTCGCCGGTGGTGGCCTCGCTCAGGGTCACGTTGGAGAAGCGCGCGCTGCCCTTGGCGCCCAGGTCGTCGTCGTTGACGAACACCAGCGAATCGATGGTGGTGCCAGCGTGGGCCGACAGATCGATGGTAAAGCTGACGACGCCATCACCGTCGTCATCGACGCCCTGGCCACGCAGGTCGACAAAACCACCCTGGCTCTGGGTGCCGGCCAGCTGGTAGGCGCTGTTGCCACCGTTGAAGGGGTTATCGTCGAGGTCAAAGCCGATCGCGATGATCTCCGACACCGGGGTGTCAGAGGCGCTGAGTTCGAGCGTCAGGCGAGTGTCGGTGGTGATCTGGTAGCTTTCACCCAGGGCCACCCGCTTCCACACGTTGTCGGTCAGGGCGAGCGTCGCGCCGGCGTCTTCCACCGCCGCACCGGTGCCCTGGGACGGGTTGTCCTGGTTGCCGCCGTAGGACGAGATCGCCCCCACCGAGAAGTCCACCGTCAGCGGGGCATCGTCGGCTTCCAGGGTGACCTGGGTGCTGGTGCTGGCTTCGTTGCCGGCGGCGTCGGTGACGTAGAGGGTGACGTCCAGGGTGCCGGCGTCCTGGCCGGACAGGTCCAGCTGGAAGCTGCCGCCATCGACACCCACCGGGGTGCGGGTGGTGCCGCCGTCGAAGCTTACCTCGACGACATCGGCGTCGGTGTCCAGCCCCGCCAGGTTGAAGGTGACAGCGTCGCTGTCATCCGCGGTTACCGGATCGACAGGGCCGCTGAGCGCCAGGTCAGCACCCTCGTCGGCGGTGGTATCCAGCGTCAATGACAGCTCGCGAGTCGCACGGTTGCCGAAGGCATCCATCGCGATCAGGCTGGCCGCCAGCGGCCCATCGGCCTGGCCGGACAGGTCGAGGCTGAAGTCACCGTTGGCGTCCGGGGTGACCTCCTCGACGTTGACGCCGCCATCGAAGCTGACGCCGACGAAGACGATGTCATCATCCAGCCCCGTTACGTTGAAACTCGCCGAGGCAGCGGCGTCGGCATTGATCAGGGCGGAAGCGGAGCTGAACGACAGGTCGTCACCTTCGTCGCCCTCGACATCGCCGACCGGACCGGTACCCGCCGTGGTGACCTCAAGACGATCGACGTTGGGTCCATTGTTGCGGCCAGCCGGGATCGCCAGGGTGATGGTGTTGTCGCCGGCCTGCAGACTCGCCGTCAGGGTCTGATAACCCCAGACATCGAAGCCCTCGGGATCGACATTGCTGGCATTGGGATCGGTGCTGGCAAAGGCCTGGGTCGAGGCGTCTCCCCCGTTGATCGACAGATCCAGCGGGCGCGCCCCGTTGCTGGCGTAGCGGAAGTTCAGGTCGTAGTCACCCGCCTCGGCCACGTTGACGGTAAACGTCAGGCTGTCGCCGGGTGCGCTGCCGAAGTCCACATAGCCGGTGCCGGAGTAGTCCGGGCGCAGCCCGACAAAGCCGCCGTTCTCGGGGTTCTCGGCGTCGCGCACCAGGGTGGCGGCACCGTTGTCGGCGCCGAGCTCGGCGTCCTCGGCCTGCACCACCAGCGGGTCGATCACTGGATTGGTTGCCGCAGCGCTGACCAGGGCCAGCTCGATCTTGTCGATATTGGGGCCATTGGTATAGCCGCCGCCCAGACGCAGGGTATTGGAACCGGCAGCCAGGTCGACCTCCAGGGTCTCGACGGTCCAGCCTTCCCACTGGCTGCTCTGATTGGGCCGGTTGGCAGCGTCGAGATCGGACTCGACATCGTCGGGGTAGTAGTCCGGCGCCGTGGTTGTCGCGAAGGCAAAGGTGCCCAGGGTGGTGGTGGTCGCGCCGTCCACCAGTATCAGGTCCAGCGGACGGGGGTCGGAGGTCGCGTAGGTGACGCTTACGGTGTAGGTGCCGGCGGTGGCCACGTCCAGGGTAAAGTCAGCGCTGGCATTGGCATTACCAAACGCCCAATCCAGGTAGCCGGCACCTTCGGCGCCGACGCGGAAGGTCTCGTTGTTGTTGGTGAAGTCAGCGATGCTATCGAGCGTCGCCACCCGGTTGGTACCAGTGTCGTCCACGTCCTCGTCGGGCGACAGCAGCATGTCCTCGCCTTGCACCACGTAGCGATCGGGGTCCGGGGCGGTGATTTCCAGATAGTCGATGTTAGGCCCGCTGGCCCCATTGGAGGTCAGCGTAATGGTGTTGGTGCCCTGGGCCAGGGTCACCCGTACCGGCTGGGTCAGCTCGAAGTTGGTGAAATCATCGCCGGTAGCGGGCAGGTCGAACATGCGGTCGAACAGCTCGCCGTTGACATCCAGTCGCAGGGGGCGGTTGCCGTCGCCCATGGCGTAGCGCAGCACCAGGTCGTATTCACCGGCCTCCGGCGCCTCGAAGGTGAAGGTCAGGCTCTCGCCACCGGCCACGCCGTTGCCGTAATCCACGTAGGCGTTGCCCTCGGCATCGGCGGCGTCAGGGTTAGCCGGATCACTGACCACGGCGATTCCGGTATCGCCGGAAATACTGGCCGAGGCGCCGTCGCTGGCGTCATCGTCCTCGGCCTGGATACGTAGCGAAAAGCCGAGCGGTGCGGCCGCGGCTACTATTGAGGGGGTTGCTGAAGGGGTGGCTGAGAGCGCTGCGGCTGGGGTGGTAGAGAGCGCCGCGGCTGGGGTTGCCAAAGGCGCTGCGCTATCGGACGCAGCAGGCGCGCCTGGTGCCGACGCCGGCGCTGCATCTACCGGGATACCCTGATCACCAGACCCTTGTTCCGATGCTTCCAGACCTTCACCGTCCTGCCCCGCTTCCACCTGGCCACTCGGGCCTGCGACTTCTTCGTCACTGGCAGCCTCGGCGTCCTCGATAAGCACATCGAAGGCAGCACGAAGTCCGCCCAGTGCCTGCCCTTGCCCATCGAGGGCATCGATCACCATGGCCAGCTTGCCCGGTTGCGGCGTAGGCAGATGGTCAAACACGAAGGGCCGTTCGAAACGCTCGAAGACGCTTTGTGCGCCGGAGGCATCCTTCCAGGTCATCCGCACGGCTTCGACCGCGTCCCGCCATTGGCCAGGATGCGGTGCGACCACCAGATCATGCATCTCGAAATCTTTTGTCCGAAATTCCGCCTTATCTGCCAGACGCTTTTGAAATGACTTTTGCCCACGGCTCACAAATGACATGGAAAACATGGCCTGCCCCCTGACGATTATTTTGGATAGTGATTGCCACCAACTGCCAACAAGAACCCATCAACTTTCTTCGAAGATCTCTCTCGCCGCTTTACAGCCCGCCCAGACGAATCCCCAACTTCCGCTGAGACAACAAACGAACCGGTAGCCAGAAAGAGATGGCTCTCTCTGATTCTATAACCCGACGGAGGTACATCAAGATTTTTTTGACAGCGCTAACCATGCGGAATAAACGGTAAAGAAACCCTCATCAACGGTGATCTATATCGTTGTTTTTAATTGTTTTATTAAATTATTAATCTCTCTAAATGCAGTATACCCACCACTCCAAAACCAAAAACAAGGCACCTTGAAGTCCAGCGTAACAACACTCCAACATGAGACTTTTATTATGCCAACATCGGATATATATTCAGATTTCCACTATTAAAAAATCAGAGATACAGCCCGCAGATAACTGGGGAATAAAATCCAAAGAATAACTAGGCAAAAGCCCCTGCAAAGTAGTTGCAAGGTAGAAAAAACCGCATAACATCTTTAGTCATTCGTCGTCCGCATTGACCTACGACATTCACCATCTACAGGCAAATAGCTCAGCAGCTTTTCAAGAAAAACGGCGCAATGTTCGCCAAACAAGAAAAATGACGTGACGTCCAGGGGGAGAGGGAAGATGTCTGCGGAACACAACGATCTGCGCAAGGTGCTGGCCTTCTGCCGGCGCAGCTTTGGCTATGTGGCTCTGTTCAGCCTGTTCATCAACCTGCTGATGCTGGTGCCGCCACTCTATATGCTGCAGGTGTATGACCGGGTGCTGACCACCCGCAGCCAGGAAACCCTGTGGATGCTGACGCTGGTGGTGGTGTTCCTGTTTCTGGTGATGGGTGGGCTCGAGCTGATGCGCTCACGCATCCTGGTCCGGGTCGGCAATCGCCTCGATGCGCTGATCAGTCCCCGGCTCTACAGCGCCATGTTCAAGCGCACCCTGTCGAGTCCCGGCAAGCCCTCCGCCCAACCGCTCAACGACCTGACCAGCCTGCGTCAGTTCCTCTCCGGCAACGGCCTGTTTGCCTTCTTCGATGCGCCCTGGGTACCGGTCTACATCGGGGTGCTGGCACTCTTTCATCCGTGGTTTGGGCTGTTTGCCCTGGGCGCCGGCGTGATCCTGGCCACCATCGCGGTCATCAACGAGCGTATGACCAAGCAACTGCTGACCGAGGCCAACGGTCGCCACGTGCAGTCCCAGGACCTGGCCAACAGCAACCTGCGCAACGCCGAGGTGCTGCACGCCATGGGCATGCTGCCCGGGATCCAGGGCCGCTGGGCGGCGCGCCATCGTGAATACCTGGTGCTGCAATCCCAGGCCAGCGATCGTTCGGGCCTGCTGACCAATACCTCCAAGGTGCTGCGGCTGATGTTCCAGTCGCTGATCCTCGGCATCGGTGCCTTTCTGGTGCTCAGGGGCGAGCTGACCCCAGGCATGATGATCGCCGGTTCGATCCTGATGGGCCGCGCCCTCGCCCCCATCGACCAGATGATCAACGGCTGGAAGGGCTTTTCCGGGGCACGCACGGCCAAGGGACGACTCGAGGCATTGCTCGACGAGGTGCCCGCCGATCCGCCGACCATGCCGCTGCCCCGGCCCCGGGGTCAGCTCAGCCTGGAAGGCGTCAGCGCCGCGCCTCCCGGCGTGCGCCTGCCGACCCTGACCAACATCGACCTCAAGCTTGCCAAGGGCGAACACCTGGCCGTGGTCGGCCCCAGCGCCTCGGGCAAGTCGAGCCTTGCCCGGGTGGTGCTCGGGCTATGGCCGGCTCAGCTTGGCTGTGTGCGCCTGGATGGCGCCGATATCAACAAGTGGGATCGCACCGCGCTGGGCCCCTACCTCGGCTATCTGCCCCAGGACATCGAGCTGTTCGACGGCAGCGTGGCCGAGAACATCGCCCGCTTCCAGGAGGTCGACCCCGAGCAGGTCGTGCGTGCCGCCCGCCGTGCCGGCGTGCATGAACTGGTGCTGAAGCTGCCCGAAGGCTATGACACCTATCTGGATCACGGCGGCACCGCGCTGTCCGCCGGTCAGCGCCAGCGTATCGGCCTGGCCCGAGCGCTCTACGGCGACCCCGCGCTGATCGTGCTGGATGAACCCGACGCCAATCTGGACGATGCCGGTGAGGCCGCCCTGGCCGAGTGTCTGATCCAGCTGCGCCAGCAGGGCACCACCGCGCTGGTGATTACCCATCGCCAACGCCTGCTGAGCAACGTCGATCGTATCCTGGTGCTCAAGGACGGCCAGATCGCCTCGCTGACGCCGCCCCGCCGCAACACGCCGGCGGCCGCCGTGGCCACCGCTGGACGGCGCTCGCCCGGCGTCACCACCCTGCACCCCAGCGCCCGGGGGCGCTCCCCCGTCAACCGCCGCAGCGGCGGTGAGGAGACCTCATCATGAACAGCCCCTCCCCTTCCCAGGACGACCTGCCGCTGCAGGACACTCGCTATCGGCGCATGGGCCTGATCATCCTGCTGGTCGCCTTCGGCGGCTTCGGCAGCTGGTCGGTGATGGCCAGCCTGGCGGTCTCGGTGGTGGCTCCCGGCTCGGTGTCGGTGGAGAGCTTCACCAAGACGGTGCAGCATCTCGAGGGTGGCATCGTCGAGCAGATCCACGTCGAGGATGGTAGTCAGGTCGAGGCCGGTGCACCGCTGATCACCCTGGATGACACCCAGGCGATGGCCCAGAGTCGTATCGTCGAGACCGAGTACCTGATCGCCCGCGCCAGCGAAGTACGCCTGCTGGCCGAACAGTCCGGCGCCGAAACGCTGGTCTTCCCCCAGGCCCTGATCGATTCGGACAACGCCCGGGTACAGGCGGTGCTGGAGGTTCAGCGGCGGCTGTTCGAGGTACGCCGCGACTCGCTGGAGGGCACCCTGGCGGCGCTCGACCAGCAGATCCTCCAGCTCGAGGAGCAGATCACCGGCCTCGAGGAGACCCAGGTCATCACCCAGCGGCGAATCGACTCCCTCAACGGCGATGTCGCCAACCACCGCAAGCTGTTTCGTGATGGCTTGATCAGCAGCCAGCGCATGCGCGAGATGGAGCGCGAGAGCCTGGAGTACCAGAGCGACAACGCTCGTCACGTCTCCGAGGTGGCCAGGCTCAGGGCCCAGATCAGCGAGAACACCCTGAACAAGCAGATTCGCCTGCAGGAGTTCCAGCAGCAGGTCGGCGAGGCGCTGCGCCAGGTGCAGGCCGAGGTGGCGGACGCTGAAGAACGCCTGGTGGCGCTGAACGATACCTTGAAGCGCACCCAGATCACCGCCCCGGTAGCGGGCACCGTGGTCGGGCTCAAGGTGCATACCCTGGGCGCGGTGGTGCGCGGCGGCGACCCGCTGATGGACCTGGTGCCCATGGGCGACGGCTTTATCGTCGAGGCCAAGGTGGCCAACCACGACGTCGACCATCTGTACCTTGGCCAACCGGCGGAAATCCGCTTCAGCGCCTTCAACCAGCGGCTGTCCAACGTCATCGACGGTGAGGTCGTCCACGTCAGCGCCAACAGTTTCGAGGACGAGGCGACGCGCCAGCGCTACTACAAGGTACGCATCCAGGTAACCGAACTCGGCGAGAAGGACATGACCGAGAATATGCGGCTGATGGCCGGCATGCCGGCAGAGGTGATGATCCGCACCAGCGAAAGAAGCTTCGCCAGCTATGTGGCGAAACCGATCGTGGACATGCTGGCACGGGCGATGCGGGAAGAGTAAGAAGGGTGACCGCCTTTTCACGCGACACCCTTGCGCGCGTGAAAGGCGGAACACCAAGGATCACCGGCCCTCCGCGACACCCTTGCGCGCGTGAAAGGCGGAACACAGAGGATCACCGGCCCTCCGCGACACCCTTACGCACGTGAAAGGCGGAACACCAAGGATCACCGGCCCTCCGCGACACCCTTACGCGCGTGAAAGGCGGAACACCAAGGATCACCGGCCCTCCGCGACACCCTTGCGCGCGTGAAAGGTGGAACACCGAGGATCACCGACCTCGCATCAGGCGTTGAAGCGAATCGTCCCGATCCGCGACACCTCGTAGCCGCCAAGGCTTTCCGCCTGGTCCCGTAAACGCTCACCCCGGGCGAAGGCGAACAGCCGCTGCAGGGCATCGCTGAAATAGCTGCGTCGCCGCAACAGCAGGTCGAAAGACTCCTGGTGCAGGGGCAGGAAATGAAGCCCCTGGCGCCTTGCTGCGGCCTCCACACCAAGCCCCACGTCCGCCCTGCCCTGGGCAACGGCAAGCGCCAGGTCGTCCTCGCTTGTCGCCGGATGCTCCACCATATCCAGCCGCTCCATCTCGATGCCCTGCCGCTCCAGCAGCCAACCCAGCAAGCGGTGGGCGCCGGCGCCCTCGGGGCGCCGACCGATACGCAGCCCCGGCCTTGCCAGGTCACCCAGGCCTTTGAGGCCAAGCGGGTTGCCCTGCGCCAGCATCAGCCCCTGGGTACGTCTGGCCCAGTGCACCACCACCAGGTCACGCATGCCACCGAGGCCAAGCTCCGAGGGCACATTGTAGCGCCCCGCCCCGTCCAGCAGATGAGCACCCACCACCATGGCCTTGCCCGCCAGCAGCCGCTGGATGCCGTCGCCGCTGCCCAGGCAAAGGCTCGCCAGGCCACAGCCGCTCTCGCGCATCGCCCAGTCCAGCAGCGGGTCCTGACTGCCGGCCATCACCTCCAGCGGCTCGGTCGCGGAAGACTGATCCCCCTCCAGGTGGTTCATCAGCCACAGGTCGATGGCATGACGTGGAAACAGCAGTTTGCCGGTGGCACGGGTGCAGGGAATCTGCCCCTGGCGGACCAGATCGTAGACCTTGCGTGGCTTCAACCGCAGATAGTCGGCCACCTCTGCAGTGGTGAGGTAGCGAGGCAGGACGGGTTCGACCATCGGGTTACCTCCAAAAGGTGTAGAGGGTCACTTTGCAGGAAGTGGTCTATGGCTGCATATATTACGGCCATGGGGTGCGCGTCGCAGTAGATCATCACATCATGCCGGTAGACCGGAAAACGGCAAGCACCCGACGCCCCCAAATCGACCGAGACACGATGACCGACTCTGCCTTCCTTACTGCCCTTGAACTCGTCATCGGTCTGGACGCCGACCTGCTCTACATCGTCGGGCTATCGCTGAAGATCTCGCTGACCGCCGTCGCCATCGCTGCCCTGGTGGCCTTTCCATTGGGGGCGGCGCTGGCGCTGTTTCGCTTTCCAGGCCGAGCCCCTCTTATCGTCACCCTCAATGCCCTGATGGGCCTGCCGCCGGTGGTGGCGGGGCTCGCCGTCTATCTATTGCTGTCCCGGGCAGGGCCGCTGGGTTCACTAGGGCTGCTGTTTACCCCCACCGCCATGGTCGTGGCCCAGGTCATCCTGGTGCTGCCGATCCTGGCGGCCCTGACCCGTCAGAAGGTCGAGGAGCTCCACGGCGAGTACGCCGAACAGCTCGCCTCCATCGGGGTTTCTCGGCGGCGCCGTATTCCGACCTTGCTGTGGGACGCCAGGCTGTCGCTGATCACTGTGGTGCTGGCCGGCTTTGGCCGCGCCAGCGCCGAGGTCGGGGCGGTGATGATCGTCGGCGGCAACATCGACGGCGTCACCCGGGTGATGACGACGGCCATCGTGCTGGAGACCAGCAAGGGCAACCTGCCCCTGGCGCTGGGCCTGGGTATCGTGTTGCTGACACTGGTGGGGGTCATCAATGCACTGGCGCATCTGCTGGGCGAAGCGACGCGGAGGCAGCTCGGATGACCCATCTGACCCTTTCGGTGCCGGCCACGACGCCACGCCTGAACTTCGATCGCGTCAGTTATGCATCCCGTGGGCAGACGCTGCTGGGGCCGCTGTCGCTGAACCTGGAGGGCCATCGCCGCACCCTGATCATGGGGCCCAACGGCGCCGGCAAGAGCCTGCTGATGCGCCTGGCCCATGGTCTGCTGCAGCCGACGTCGGGGCGCCTGGTGTGGGAAGGCGCGGCGCCACGCCAGGCCATGGTGTTCCAGCGCCCGGTGCTGCTCAGACGCTCGGCCCTGGCCAACCTCGAGTATGCCCTGGCGGTGCAGCGGGTGCCGCGGCGTCAGCGTCGCGAACGGGCCAGGGAGGCGCTGGCGCGGTTTGGTCTGGAGGCGCTCGCCCGGCGACCGGCCAGGGTACTGTCCGGCGGCGAACAGCAGCGCCTGGCGCTGGCCCGGGCCTGGCTGCTGTCGCCCGAGGTGCTGTTTCTCGATGAGCCCACCTCGGCCCTGGATCCCGCCGCCATTCGCGCCGTGGAGGCCGCCATCGGCGACTTTCACCGCCAGGGGGTACGCATCGTGATGACCAGCCATGACCTTCATCAGGCCCGCCGACTGGCCGACGAGGTGATCTTGCTGCACCACGGCAGGCTGGTCGAACAGAGCCCTGCAGCGACCTTCTTCGACGCCCCGGTCACCGCCGAGGGCCACGCCTTTGTCCACGGCGAGCTGCTCGATTGAGCGGCCTGCCCCATCCAGAAGTCCGATCAACCCACGCAAGGAAGGCCCCCATGACAAGATATCAAGCCTCCACTCCTGCCAGTGCTCTACTTTCCGGCGCTCAGCTTTCCGGCGCCCTGCTGATCGCCGGTCTGGCGGTGTGCGCCACCAGTGCCCAGGCCGAGGATCGCTTCATCACCCTGGCTTCGACCACCTCGACCCAGAACTCGGGGCTGTTCGACGCCATCATCCCGAGCTTTACCGAGGACTCCGGCATCGACGTCCGTGTAGTCGCCGTGGGCACCGGACAGGCCTTCGAGATCGCCAGGCGCGGGGACGCCGACAGCCTGCTGGTGCACGACACCGCCGGCGAGGAAGCCTTCGTGGCGGACGGCTACGCCACCGAGCGCGCCGACGTCATGTACAACGACTTCGTGCTGATCGGCCCGGCCGAGGATCCCGCAGGCATCCGTGACGCCGACAGCGCCGCCGAGGCGCTCAACCTGATCGCCGACAACGCGTCGCCCTTCGCCTCCCGTGGCGACGACAGCGGCACCAACCGGGCGGAGCTGCGGCTGTGGGAGTCGGCGGGGGTCGAACCCGGCGGCGACTGGTACCGTGAACTGGGCAGCGGCATGGGGGCCACCCTCAACACCGCGGCGGGCA
Organism: Halomonas sp. YLB-10; assembly: GCF_003856855.1. Classification (NCBI taxonomy): domain Bacteria; kingdom Pseudomonadati; phylum Pseudomonadota; class Gammaproteobacteria; order Oceanospirillales; family Halomonadaceae; genus Halomonas; species Halomonas sp. YLB-10. The sequence continues at coordinate 341,395 of NZ_RRCU01000004.1, read as the reverse complement.
TGGGTGCCTACGTGATGTCGGATCGTGCCACCTGGGTGGCCTTCGACAACCGTCAGGATCTCGAGCTGCTGTTCGAAGGAGACGAGGTGCTGTTCAACCAGTACGGCAGCCTCAAGCTGTCGCCCGAGCGCCATCCGGAGCTCAAGCACGACCTGGCCGACCAGTGGCACGACTGGCTGTTGTCCGAGGCGGGCCAGCAGGCCATCGGCGACTTCGAGGTCAAGGGACAGCAGCTGTTCTTTCCCAACGCCGACAGCGAGTAATCGCTGGCTTGCGCTGAAGCCGGCGGCCGCGCCCGAGGCAGCAACGTCAACTGACCGGGGTCGTAGCAGGGTCATATATCTCGGTCTAGGCTGATACGAGGATTGACGCGAGACGGGCGAAGGCACGCGATCGGCGTGCTTCGTTCGTCCCCATGACCGACAAGGACCCTCAATGCGAGCTCGCATCCTCTCTCTGTGCCACTGCCCGATCCCCCGCCAGGACCACCAGCACGGTGACAAGGTCGATGCCAAGATCATCAACCTGACGCCGGTGCTGGGCATGCGCGACCTCGGCTGTCGCCGAGTCACCCTGGCACCTGGCTGCCACGCCTGGCCTTTCCACTTCCATCACAACAATGACGAGATGTTCATCGTGCTCAAGGGCAAGGGCAGCGTGCGTCTGGGTGAGAAACGCTACCCCATCGTCGAGGGGGAGCTGATCGCGGCCCCCGCCGGCGACGCCGACTGCGCACACCAGATCATCAACGACTCCGACGAACCCCTGACCTACCTGTGTATCAGCAGCATGAACGCTCCGGACGTGATGGAGTATCCCGACTCAGGCAAGTTTGGTGTACTGGCCGGCAGCGCTCCGGGCGGCGACAAGGCCGAGCGCAGCTTCGAACACTACGGCATGCGCCAGGACGCGGTGGACTACTGGCAGGACGAAGGTTGATGGGACGGGCGTGCCTGGAGGCAGACGGCTCACCCTTGCCGTATCGCTCCATGCCTCGTGCCAGGCGCGCTTTCTCAGACGTTGCCGGTCTCGTCCCTGAATCTGGCCTGGCATTGAACCACTGCCATTATCCTGATCTCGACCTGAACCGCACGGCCCCCCTGTTCACCCCATCGCCCTGACCCGAAGGCGTTGTCTGGCGCTTTTGGTGGCTACCCACTGCCGGGCACCTGCCGCTCGACTACCCGCACCTATCTACCAACTTTGGTCGCAAGCATCACAAGCTGCACTTTACGTTAACGTAAACCTTGCCTAGTCTTCTTGTCATCCCGTGAACGCTCACCGCCTGCGGTGCCGTTTCACCTCGTCACCAACACCATCAATAAAGATGGTCCGGCCCCCTCCTGGCGCCGTATCGACCATCAAGGATGCCCCGGAGCCCATCATGTTCAGCCCCTATACGCCCCTCGATTTCGGCCTCGACGAAACCCTGGTCATGCTGCGCGACCAGGTCAATGCCTTCGCCCGCGACGAGATCGCCCCCCGCGCCGGCGAGATCGACGAGAAAAACGAATTCCCCGCCGACCTGTGGCAGAAGTTCGGCGACATGGGCCTGCTCGGCATCACCGTGTCCGACGAGGACGGCGGCACCGGCATGGGTTATCTGGCCCACTGCATCGCCATGGAAGAAATCTCCCGGGCCAGCGCCTCGGTGGGCCTGTCCTACGGCGCCCACTCCAACCTGTGCGTCAATCAGCTCAAGATCAACGCCTCCGCCGAACAGAAGGCCAGGTACCTGCCCAAGCTGATCTCCGGCGAGCACGTAGGGGCGCTGGCCATGTCGGAGCCGGGCGCCGGTTCCGACGTGGTGTCGATGAAGCTGCGCGCCCGCAAGGACGGCGACCGCTATATCCTCAACGGCAACAAGATGTGGATCACCAACGGCCCCGACGCCGACGTGCTGGTGGTCTACGCCAAGACCGATCCTGACGCCGGCTCCAAGGGCATGACGGCCTTTATTATCGAGAAGGGCTTTGCCGGCTTCTCCACCGCCCAGAAGCTCGACAAGCTCGGCATGCGCGGCTCCAACACCTGCGAACTAGTGTTCGAGGACTGTGAAGTCCCCGCCGAGAACGTGCTGGGCGAGGTCGGCAAGGGCGTGCGCGTGCTGATGAGCGGGCTGGACTACGAGCGCACCGTGCTGGCTGCTGGCCCCATCGGCATCATGCAGGCGGCGATGGACGTGGTGGTGCCTTACATCCACGAGCGCAAGCAGTTCAACCAGTCCATCGGCGAGTTCCAGCTGGTCCAGGGCAAGGTTGCCGACATGTACACCACCCTGAACGCCTGCCGCGCCTACCTCTACACCGTCGCCGCCGCCTGCGACCGCGGCCAGACCTCGCGCAAGGACGCCGCCGGGGTGATCCTCTACTGCGCCGAGAAGGCCACTCAGGTGGCGCTGGACGCCATCCAGCTGCTCGGCGGCAACGGCTACATCAACGAGTACCCGACCGGGCGCCTGCTGCGTGACGCCAAGCTCTACGAGATCGGTGCCGGCACCAGCGAGATCCGGCGCATGCTGATCGGGCGTGAGCTGTTCAACGAATCCAAGTAAGGGGAGCCGGTCATGGCGATTCTGGACACCAAGATCAACCCGCGCTCCGAGGAGTTCCAGGCCCGGGACGCGGCCATGCGCGCCGAAGTCGGCAAACTGGCCGAACTGACCGCTGCCATCCGCCGTGGCGGTGGCGACAAGGCCCGTAGCCGGCACGAATCCCGCGGCAAGCTGTTCGTACGCGACCGCATCGACCACCTGCTCGACGAGGGCTCGCCCTTCCTCGAACTGTCGGCGTTGGCCGCCCATGAGGTGTACGACGCCGAAGTGCCGGCGGCCGGCATCGTCACCGGCATCGGCCGCGTTTCGGGCGTCGAGTGCGTGATCGTCGCCAACGACGCTACCGTCAAGGGCGGCACCTATTTTCCGCTGACGGTGAAGAAGCACCTGCGCGCCCAGGAAGTCGCGCGCAAGCATCGCCTGCCCTGCGTCTACCTGGTCGACTCCGGCGGTGCCTTTCTGCCGCGCCAGGACGAGGTATTCCCCGACCGCGACCACTTCGGCCGGATCTTCTACAACCAGGCCACCCTGTCGGCGGAGGGAATTCCCCAGATCGCCGTGGTGATGGGCTCCTGCACCGCCGGTGGCGCCTATGTGCCGGCCATGGCCGATGAATCGATCATCGTGCGCGAGCAGGGCACGATCTTTCTCGGCGGCCCGCCGCTGGTCAAGGCCGCGACCGGCGAGACCATCAGCGCCGAGGACCTGGGCGGCGCCGACGTCCATACCCGGATCAGCGGGGTCGCCGACCACTACGCCGACAACGACGCCCACGCCCTGCAGATCGCCAGGCGCTGCGTGTCCCGCCTGAACTGGCAGAAGCGCGGCGAGCTGGCGATGGCCGCTCCGCGCCCGCCCAGCCTCGACCCCGAGGAGCTCTACGGTATCGTCGGTACCGACCTCAAGAAGCCCTTCGAGGTGCGCGAGGTCATCGCGCGGATCGTCGACGGCTCCGACTTCGACGAGTTCAAGCGCTACTACGGCGATACCCTGGTCACCGGCTTCGCCCATATCCACGGTCATCCGGTGGGCATCGTCGCCAACAACGGGGTGCTGTTCTCGGAGAGCGCGGTCAAGGGCGCCCACTTCATCGAGCTGTGTGCCCAGCGCAGGATTCCGCTGGTGTTCCTGCAGAACATCACCGGCTTCATGGTCGGTTCGAAGTACGAGCACGAGGGCATCGCCAAGCATGGCGCCAAGCTGGTGACCGCGGTGTCCTGCGCCAAGGTGCCCAAGTTCACGGTGCTGATCGGCGGTAGCTTCGGTGCCGGCAACTACGGCATGTGCGGCCGCGCCTTCGAGCCCAACCTTTTGTTCATGTGGCCCAACGCCCGCATCTCGGTGATGGGCGGCGAGCAGGCCGCCGGCGTGCTGTCCCAGGTCAAGCGCGAGCAGATCGAACGCGCCGGCGAGTCCTGGTCCGCCGAGGACGAAGAGGCCTTCAAGAAGCCGACCCGCGAACAGTACGAACACCAGGGCCATCCCTACTACGCCAGCGCCCGACTGTGGGACGACGGCGTGATCGACCCGGCCCAGACCCGCGATGTACTGGGCCTGTCGCTGGCCGCCGCGATGAATGCCGAGATCGAACAGACGCGCTTCGGCGTCTTCCGCATGTAATGCCCTCAAGGATGGATCCCATGTCAGACATGTCCCAACTACGGATCGACGCCCGGGGGGTTGCCTGGTTGACCCTGACCCGCCCCGAGGTGCACAACGCCTTCGACGACGCCCTGATCGGCGAGCTCAACGCCCACCTGGATCAGGTACGCCAGGCCGCCGACAGCGGCGAGGTACGAGTGCTGGTGCTGGGTTCAGAGGGCAAAAGCTTCTCCGCCGGCGCCGACCTCAACTGGATGAAGCGCATGGTCGACTACAGCGTCGACGACAACCTGGCCGACTCGCGTGAGCTGTCTCGCCTGATGCACGGCCTCGACAGCCTGCCCTGCGTGACGGTGTGCCGGGCCCAGGGTGCGGCCTTCGGTGGCGCGGTAGGCCTGGCCGCCTGCTGCGACATCGTGATCGCCTCCGACAGGGCCAAGTTCTGCCTGTCCGAGGTGCGCATCGGGCTGTCGCCGGCGGTCATCAGCCCCTACGTGCAGCGCGCCATCGGCAGCCGTCAGATTCGCCGCTACGCGCTCAGCGCCGAAGTGATGGATGCCGCCACCGCCCAGCGACTGGACCTGGTCCACCGGGTGGTCGCCGCCGACGAACTCGACGCCGCCATCGACGCGATGCTCCACACCCTGCTGGCCACCTCGCCCCAGGCCAGCCGGGCCACCAAGGGCCTGCTGGCGGAAGTCGCCAGAGACACCGACAGTGACGCCACCCGCGAGCGCACCTGTCAGGTCATCAGTGAACTGCGCACCAGCGCCGAAGGCCAGGAGGGACTGGCGAGTTTCCTCGAGAAGCGCCGTCCGGCCTGGACCGACAGCGCCTCTTCCACCAGCCCCCCTTCATCCGCCAGCCCCCCCTCATCCACCAGCAAAAAAGGGAGCGCCTCATGAGCTCGAATCCGTCAGACCGCCAGCCGCGCTTCGACACTCTGCTGGTGGCCAATCGTGGCGAGATCGCCTGTCGTGTCATGGCCACCGCCCGGGCCATGGGCCTGAAGACGGTGGCGGTGTACTCCGACGCCGATGAAGGCGCGCGCCACGTGCGCGAAGCCGATGAGGCGATCCGCATCGGTCCGGCGCCGGCCCGGGAAAGCTATCTCGATGTCGACAAGGTCATCGCGGCGGCCCGCCGCAGCGGCGCCGGCGCCATCCATCCCGGCTACGGTTTCCTGTCGGAAAACGAGGCCTTCGTCAGCGCCTGCGAAGACGCCGGTATCGTCTTCGTCGGCCCGCCCGCCTCCAGCATCAAGGCCATGGGCGACAAGTCCGCCGCCAAGGCCCGCATGATGGACGCCGGGGTGCCTCTGGTGCCGGGCTACCACGGCGATGATCAGGACGACGACCTGCTCAAGCGCGAGGCGGACGCCATCGGCTACCCGGTGCTGCTCAAGGCCAGCGCCGGTGGCGGCGGCAAGGGCATGCGCGTGGTCGAGAACGCCGACGAGTTCCAGGCGGCCCTGGACGGCTGCCGACGGGAGTCCCGGGCGGCCTTCAACGACGACCGCATGTTGATCGAGAAGTACCTGACCCAGCCTCGCCACGTCGAGGTCCAGGTGTTCTGCGACAGCCACGGCGGCGGCGTCTACCTGTTCGAGCGTGACTGCAGCGTGCAGCGTCGTCACCAGAAGGTGCTCGAGGAAGCCCCTGCACCGGGCATGACCCTGGAACTGCGCCACGCCATGGGCGAGGCGGCGGTGCGCGCGGCCCAGGAGATCGGCTACGTCGGCGCCGGCACGGTGGAATTTCTGCTCGACGCCTCACCGGGGCAGGACGGCTCTTTCTATTTCATGGAGATGAACACCCGCCTGCAGGTGGAACACCCGGTCACCGAGATGATCACCGGCCAGGACCTGGTCGAGTGGCAGCTGCGCGTGGCCATGGGCGAGCGCCTGCCGCTGAGCCAGGATGAGCTGACCATCGACGGCCACAGCTTCGAGGCGCGGCTCTACGCCGAGGACGCCGACCAGGACTTCCTGCCGGCCACCGGCCTGCTCAGCCACTTCTCGCTGGACCTCGAGGGCGCCTCGCTGGACCCGGCCAGGGTGCGCCTGGACAGCGGGGTCGAAAGCGGTGACATGGTGTCGATGCACTACGACCCCATGCTGGCCAAGCTGATCACCCACGGCCCCGACCGCGCCTCGGCGCTGGCGACCCTCAACCGCGCCCTGGCGGCGCTGGACGTGCGTGGTGTGGTCACCAACCGCGGCTTCCTGCAGCGCCTGGCCACCCACCCGGACTTCCAGGCGGCCAACCTCGATACCCGCTTTATCGAGCGCCACGAGGACAGCCTGTTCGCCTCCCGCGGCCTCGACCAGGACAGCCTGGCCAGCGCCGCCCTGGTGGCGCTGCATCAGCTGTCTCGGGAGTGCGAGAGCGACTCGCCCTGGGACCGCCACGACGGCTTTCGCCTGAACGGCCCGCGCCAGATCCGTATCGCACTGTGCGACCCGCGCGAGGCGCTGGACGCCGAGCCTGCGAGCCTGGCGCTGGTCGAGGGACGTCATGGGGCCAGCGACGACGCCTGGCAGCTCAGCATCAGCGGGGCCAATCGCGACGAGGTCCAGCAGGTATCGGCGAGCCTCACCGATCTGCCCGGCGACGCCGTGGCGATCACCCTGGACGGCCACCGCCGCCGCCTGCAGGCGCGCCTGGTGGGCGAAGGCAAGGAGCGCAACGAGATCGTGCTGTCGAGCCCCGAGGGCGAGGTCCGCCTCTACTGGCGGCGTATCGACGCCATCGACCACGGCCAGCACGAGGTCGAGTCGACCCTGACCGCGCCCATGCACGGTACCGTGGTGGCGCTGCTGGTTGCGCCCGGTGCTGCCGTTGCCAAGGGTGACGCCCTGATGGTGATGGAAGCGATGAAGATGGAGCACACCCTCACCGCCCCGGCCGACGGCGCCGTGGCCAGCTTCCACTTCGCCGCCGGCGACACCGTCGGCCAGGGCGACGTGCTGCTGGAGTTCGACGCCGGCGCGTCGCCAACAGAGGCGCAGTCAGAGACACAGCCCGAAACCGAGCAAAAGGAGTCCCGCTGATGGCCCTTCCCGCCAGCGTTCGCATCGTCGAAGTCGGGCCTCGCGACGGCTTGCAGAACGAGCCGGACCCGATCACCACGGCGACCAAGCTCGAACTGGTCGAGCGCCTGGCCCAGGCCGGCCATCGCCACATCGAGGCGGCCAGCTTCGTGTCGCCCAAATGGGTGCCGCAGATGGCCGACCACCGCGAGGTGATGACCGCCCTGATGCGAGAGGGAAAAGGTCAGCCAGGGGTGCGCTATTCGGCACTGACCCCCAACCTCAAGGGACTGGAGGCGGCCATCGAGTGCGGCGTCGATGAGGTGGCGGTGTTCGGCGCGGCCTCGGAGTCGTTCTCGCAAAAGAACATCAACTGCTCCATCGCCGAGTCGCTCGATCGCTTCGCCCCGGTGGTGGAACGCGCCCGCGATCAGGGGATCCAGGTGCGCGGCTATGTGTCCTGCGTGCTCGGCTGCCCCTACGAAGGCGACATCGCCCCCGAGCAGGTGGTGGCGGTCGCCCGGGCGCTGGACGAGATGGGCTGCTACGAGGTGTCGCTTGGCGACACCATCGGCACCGGTACCCCGCTCAAGGCCCGGCGCATGCTCGAGGCGGTGGCCCGTGACGTTCCGGTCGAGCGTCTGGCCGCCCACTTCCACGACACCTATGGCCAGGCGCTGGCCAATCTGGCCGCGGTACTCGAGGACGGCATCCAGGTAATCGACAGCTCGGTGGCGGGCCTCGGGGGCTGCCCCTACGCCAAGGGCGCCAGCGGCAATGTCGCCACCGAGGACGTGGTCTACCTGCTTGAAGGCCTGGGCATCGAAACCACGGTGGACCTCGAGCGCATCGCCGCCGTAGGCGACTGGATCACCCGCGCCATCGGGCGTCCCAATCGCTCCAAGGCCGGTGTGGCGGTGGTTGCCAAGGGCTGACCAATGCCGAGGGGGAAGGCAAGAGAGGAAGGAACGGGGCCAGCGCGGTTCTCTCCTTTCTTTTCTCTCCCTTCCCTCTCTTTCCTCCCCCTCCCCATGCCTTCCGCTTCCTTTCCATCCCGCGACATACATCGCATCGTGCTATTCTCAGTGTCAGTCCATGAGAGGAACAGGACATGAGCGCACAGGGCCAACGCATTCTCGAGCAGATTCAGCAGCAGCTGCAGCAATCTACCGAGGCGGCAGAGACGGCAGGCTGGGATGACGTGGATATCACTGCCTCGGGTACCGTGGTGGTGCGCAGGTACGCCAGCAAGGACGCCGCCGAGCTCGAGCGCCAACGCATCGACCAGAGCTTCCCCCTGGCTTCCCACGACAGCCAGTAGCAGCGTAGCCGCCCACCATGATCGGGCTGCTCATCTTTCCCGTGCTGGTGTGTGGCTATATCTACCTCACCGAAAGCCCTGCCGAGCGCATCCGTATCAGCCTCTACCATGGCTGGTCGCTCTACATTCGTGCCGCGCAGTTCGGCATTCTTATTGTCGCGGTGGTCGCCTTGCTGTTCGCCAGCTGATGGCAACCGGACTTTATCTGCAACGCCTCCTCCTCCCGCCACCATGGCATCGCTTCCGATTGCTTCATTCCTCACGAACAGAACACGCAGGGCGAACACTTCCCCGCCCTCGGTAGTACGAAGGCTCCTTCAATGCCTGCGTGGCGCGGGCCCCTGAGTCTCCGGGTAACTGTGCCGATCGGGTCGCAAGCGTTTACAGGGTTGGTTGTGAATGCAGCGGGCGCCGCCTAGCGTTATGCCTTGTAGGAACAGTGCCTGCGCTCGCCGACGTTACCTCGCCAGCCTGGCAAGCAAAGCACTGCCTGCACCGATTCGACCACAGGGAAGCCCTCATGACCCCCGTTCTCGTCTTCTGCCTGATCGCGGCGCTCGGTATCGGCGCCCAGTGGCTGGCCTGGCGCTGGAAGGTGCCGGCCATCGTTCTGCTGCTGCTGAGCGGCGTACTCATCGGCCCGGTAACCGGTGTGCTCGACCCACGCTCGGTATTCGGCGAGTTGCTCGAACCGCTGATCGCGGTCGCCGTGGCGATGATCCTGTTCGAGGGTGGCCTGACGCTGAACCTGACACGGCTGAAGGGCGCGGAGCTTGCGGTGAAGCGCCTGGTGTTCTTCGGCGGCCCGCTGGTCTGGCTGCTGGCGACCCTGTCGGGTCACTACATCGGTGGACTGACCTGGGCATCGGCTTCGGTGCTTGGCGGCATCCTGATCGTCACCGGCCCCACCGTCATCATTCCCCTGCTGCGCCAGGCCAGCCTCAAGCGACGACCGGGGGAGATCCTGCGCTGGGAGGCGATCCTCAATGACCCGGTGGGCGCCCTGGCGGCGGTGCTGGCCTTCGAACTCGCCATCGTTCTCAACTCCTCTCACTCGCTGTCGATGACCCTCGGCCATATGGCGCTGGGCATCGCGGTGGCGAGCGCGGTGGGACTGGCCACCGCCTGGGGCCTGATCCGCGCGATCAAGGGCGGCCATATCCCCGAGTTTCTCAAGGTGCCGGTGATCATCTTCTTCGTCATGGCCACCTACGCCCTGCCCAATGCGCTGCTGCATGAAAGCGGCCTGCTGGCGGTCACCGTGATGGGCGTGGTGATCGGCAATTCGTCGCTGTCGTCGCTGGACGAGATCCGCCGCTTCAAGGAGAACATCACCGTACTGCTGGTCTCCGGGGTATTCATCCTGCTGGCCGCTCAGGTGGACCTGGGCACCCTGGCCACCCTGACGACCCGCGAGATCCTGTTCGTCGCGGTGGTACTGCTGCTGGTCCGCCCGCTGGCGGTCTTCATATCGTTGATCAAGGTCGACCTGCCCTTCGGCGAGAAGCTGATGGTCGGCTGGATCGGTCCACGCGGGGTGGTCGCGGTGGCCATCGCTGGTCTGTTCGGCGCGCGCCTGGTCGACATCGGCATCGAGGACGCCGCCCTGCTGTCGCCATTGGCCTTTGCCATCGTCGCGGTCACGGTGCTGCTTCACGGCTTCTCGCTGCAGCCCCTGGCCCGTCGCTTCAATCTTCAGTCCACCGATACCAAGGGGCTGTTGATCATCGGCGCCAACCCCTTCACGGTCGCCCTTGCCGAGGCCATCCAGTCCACCGGGCGCCCGGTGCTGATCGCCGATCGCAACTACAACCATCTGCGCCAGGTCAGAGGCCGCGACATTCCCACCTACTACGGCGAGGTACTCACCGAGGAGGCCGAGCTGACACTCGAGTTCAGCCGTTTCGACAGCATGGTGGCGCTGACCGACAACGACGACTACAACGCCCTGCTGTGCATGCACTATGCTCCCGAATTCGGCCACCATCAGGTGTACCGCTTCGCCCCGGGGGGCGGTGCCGGTGGCGATCATCTCGAGCAGACCCTGGGCGGGCGCTTCTTCGCCAAGGAACTCGACTTCGAACAGGCCACCAACTACATCCGCGAGGGCTGGTGCGTCCGTCTGACGCGCCTCAGCGAGAGCTATTCGTTCGAGGACTATCGACGCGACAACCCCGACGCCCGGGTGATCTCGACCTACAGCGAGGATGGCGAAGTACGCGTCATGCACAAGGATGAAAGCTTCGATGCCGGTGACGGCGAGACTCTGCTAGCCCTGGTGCCCGACGACACCCATCGCGACAAGGCAGAGCGCCACGCCAGACGCCAGGAGCAACAACCGACGGATGTCAGCGTTGACGACGGGGCCCATGACGATAACGACGGCGACTCCCGCGGCAACACGACTCCCGGACGCGAACCGCCTGAGCAGGGCTGATCCGGCGAGGTATCGTGGCGGGTGCGGAACTTGTGTAGCCTGGGAAGGCCTAACGCCAGGCGAGCCTTCTCCACGGCTCCCTTCATATGACAAGGAGATGTTTCATGAACGCCAGCTGGATCCCTGTTGCCGCCTTCACTGCGCTGTTCACCGCCCTGGCCGGCTGTGCCGGCGGCAGTGGCCATGATGACAGTGCCGACGCCGCAGCCTCGCCCTCCGCCGACTACATCTGCCAGGATGGCAGCCAGTTCACCATCGTCTTCGACAGTCAGGACAGCGCCGAGGTACAGATGCACGGCGACAGCTTCCCGCTCGAACGTCAGCCCGCCGCCTCGGGCATGCACTACGCCTCGGAAAACGGCCAGCACGTCTTCCGTGGCAAGGGCAACGAGGCCACCTGGACCATCGGCCGGCGCATGCCGGTGCAGTGCGAAGTCAGCAGCTGACGCCCGCGCTATTCCCGGACGCTCTCCGCAGTCAACCGACAAACGCATTTCCGCCGCCTGCTTTCCGCAAGGAAAGTCGGCGGCATTCGCCAGACATTTCTCCAGCGGCACAACGACCAAGCCGCAGCAGGAGGCAAGATGGCACGCTACTTCAACGACCCCACCCTACCCAGCCCCGAGTTTCCGGGCTCCCATCTGGTCATGGACGAACACTACGTCCATCTGTCGGGGCTGACCGCCGCCGATATCCAGGGCAGTGACGCCATTCTCGGTGACGCCGCCGAAGAAACTCGCTGGATCCTCAGGCGACTGTCTCACCTGCTCGAGCAGGCGGATTGCACCCTGGCCGACACCGTGCGTGTTCAAGTGCACCTCACCGACCTGTCGCTGCAACAGGCGGTGGATGATGTCTATTCCGAGTGGTTCGAGGCTGCGCGCTATCCGGCGCGTACCTGCACCGTGTCGCCACAGCTGCATGGCGGCGCCGCAGTGGAGATCACCCTGACCGCCCGGCGGCCCGAGGGGGCATCGCCTGATGAGCCCAGCGAGGGCTGAGTCTTCTTGACCAAGCCTGACGCCCCAACCGCGTTAGACTGAAAGGTTCAGGCCAGGATCATCACCACGCAGGCCGCGGTGAGCGCTCCCATCACCCCATTGAACACCCGCCAGGATCGGTCGCTCTTCAACAGGCGGCCGATGGCGGTGCCAAACCCTGCCCACAGAGCGATGCAGGGCAGCCCCACCAGTTCCGCCACGCCCGCCAGCAACAGGGCGTTGACCCAGGGGTTGCCGCCGTCCGGCAGGAACCCCGCCATCAACGCGATACCCATGACCCACGCCTTGGGGTTGGCAAACTGGAACGCCGCCGCCTGCACGAAGGACAGCGGGCGGGCATCGCCTACCCGCAGGTCCGGCGGCGGGGCCGTCGCGATCTTCCACGCCAGGTACAAGAGGTACAGGCTGCCGACCAGCTTGAGTCCGCCCTGCACCACCGGATAGCGCTCGAACACCACCCCGAGCCCAAGCGCGATCGAGGCGAACAGCACGAAACAGCCACCCAGGATGCCGAACAGGTGTGGCAGGGTACGCAGGAAGCCGTAGTTGGCGCCGGAGGCGGTCAGCATCACGTTGTTGGGACCCGGCGTGATGGTCATGGACACCATGAACAGCGCTGCCGGAAGCAGAAAGGCGAGCTGACTAGCGGTCTCTTCCATGATTGTACCCCTACAATTTTTGCATTATGGTGTGAAACAAGGTGAATTGACCCCGGTTTTTAAAGCATACTCAGGCACCAATTGCCGTCAAAGAGTTTATTGTCACCATGACAATCTGGACTCCCTCCCTCGAATTCGACTCCCGCTCGGCCCGCTATCGTCAGATCGCCTCGGCCATCGGCGAGGCCATCGACCAGGGCCAGCTCGCCGCCGGCGATCGACTGCCCCCGCAACGGGCCCTGGCCGACGCGCTGGGCGTCACCGTGGGCACCATCACCCGCGCCTACAGCGAAGCCCAGCAACGGGGCTGGGTATCGTCCCGGGTCGGCAGTGGCACCTACGTCAATGACGCCGCCGCCGGCAACAGCCCCTTCGATGTACACGTCGCAGCCGACTCCGATGGCGTGGTCGACATGAGCCTGAGCTTTGCTCCGCCGCACCCCTGGCGTCATCAGTGTCTGCAGCAGGCCCTGGCGGAGGTGACCGAAGACCCGGCCTGCCTTGCCATGGTCGCCGCCTACCAGCCCGACATCGGCACCCGGCAGCACAGAGAGGCGCTGTCACGTTGGCTTGAGGATCTCGGCTTTCCCCTGCACGAGGTGCTGGCGATCACCCAGGGCGGCCAGCACGGCATCGACCTGTGCCTGAGAGCCCTGACCCGCCCCGGCGACAGCGTGGCCGCCGACGCTCTCACCTATCCGGGGTTCAACGCCGCCACCCGCCACGCTCACCTCAAGCCGATGGCGGTACCCCTGGACGACGACGGCATGGACATCGATGCACTGGCACGCCTGTGCCAACGCCAGGTGCCCCGCCTGGTCTACCTGACCCCGGACCAGAACAACCCCACCAGCGCGGTGCTTTCGACGCAGCGCAGGGAACAGCTCGTCGCCCTGGCGCGCCGCCATGACTTCTGGCTGATCGAGGACGCCGTCCAGTACCTGCCGCGGGAGGATCGCGGTGTGTCTCTGCTGGAACTGGCGCCGGAACGCACGCTGCAGGTATTCAGCACCTCCAAGGTGCTTTCCGGTGGCCTCAGGGTCGGCACCCTGCAGATGCCGGCCACCCTGCGCGAGCGCATCGGCAGCCTGCTGCGGGCGCAGTCATGGATGTGTCCGCCGCTGATGACCGAGGTGGCGCGGCGCTGGATCGCCTCACCCCGCTACCCCGAACTGCTGGCCTGGCAGACCGCAGAGCTGGCCGCTCGGCAGCGTCTGGCACGGACAAGCTTCGAGGCCCTGACGCCCCGCCATCTCACCCATGGCGCCAACTTCTGGCTACCGCTGCCCGAAGGCCGCCGGGCCAGCGAGGTACAGGCCCTGCTGAAGAGCGAAGGCGTGCTGGTGGCAACGCCTGAACCCTTCTGTACCGGCAGCGAGCCGGCGCCCCAGGCCATTCGCCTGTGCGTGGGCGCCCCCGACAGCCGCGAGTCCCTGCAACAGGCCCTCGCCACCGTGCGACGTGTGCTGGAGCAGGGGGACACCAGCCCCTGGGCAACACTGTAGCGACGGTCCGACACCTGCCTGAATTCGCTGACGTTGTGAACCAGGTCCAGACGTCCATTGACCCATCCCTGCGCTAGCCGACCCAGTCGCCCGCCCCGCTCATGTCAGTGGCGAAATCTGTATAGAAGATCGGGCACAGTCTGTGACACACATCGTCACTCCCCCTGACGATTCTTGCCTTCCGTTCGACGATAGCCGCCTTGACGCCGCGCCATTGCCCTGCTGTTAATGTATATACATTAAAATTTTTCCATCATGTTCGGCCAAGTCTCGGGAGCTCGCCACCATGCATCGACTCGTCATCACCCCAGGCCAACTCACCCTCCAAGACATGCGCCGGCTCCTCACGTCACCGACAGTGGTGTCTCTGGAGCCCTCGGCATACGCCGCCATCGACGCCTCGGTGGCGACGGTGGCTGGCGTCATCGACGAGGGACGCACCGCCTACGGGGTCAACACCGGCTTCGGCCTGCTGGCTCAGACCCGCATCGAGCGCGAACGCCTGGAGGACCTGCAGCGCTCGCTCGTGCTATCCCACGCCACCGGCGTCGGTGAACGCCTGGACGACGAGCTGGTAAGGCTGATCATGACGCTGAAGGTGGCAAGCCTGGCACGCGGCTACTCCGGCATTCGCGGCGAAGTCCTCGACGCCCTGATCACCCTGATCAACACCGAGGTCTGGCCGGTCATCCCCGCCAAGGGCTCGGTAGGTGCCTCGGGCGACCTGGCGCCACTGGCCCATATGAGTCTGGTGCTGCTGGGCGAGGGCCAGGCACGCCACCGTGGCGAGACCCTCTCGGGACGGGACGCCCTGAACGTGGCTGGCCTGTCGCCCCTGACCCTGGCACCCAAGGAGGGATTGGCGCTGCTCAATGGCACCCAGGTCTCCACCGCGCTGGCGCTGCGCGGTCTGTTCGAGGCCGAAGATCTGTTTGCCAGCGCCACCGTGTGCGGCGCCCTGAGCGTCGAGGCGAGCCTGGCCTCACGGGTTCCCTTCGACGCCCGCATCCACGAACTGCGCGGCCAACCCGGGCAGATCGACGTTGCCAGGGCCTATCGTCACCTGCTCGAGGACACCAGCGAGGTGGGGGCCTCCCACGCCGACTGTGACCGCGTCCAGGACCCCTACTCGCTGCGCTGCCAGCCTCAGGTCATGGGCGCGGTGCTCGACCAGATCCGCCACGCGGCCAGGGTGCTCGAGATCGAGGCCAACGCCGTCACCGACAACCCGCTGGTGTTCGCCGACAACGGCGACATCCTCTCGGGCGGCAACTTCCACGCCGAGCCGGTTGCCCTTGTGGCCGACAATCTGGCGCTGGCGCTGGCGGAGATCGGGGCCCTGTCGGAGCGACGCATCTCGCTGATGATGGACACCCACATGTCCCGGCTTCCCCCCTTCCTGGTCGAAAACGGCGGCGTAAATTCCGGCTTCATGATTGCCCAGGTGTCAGCCGCCGCGCTGGCCAGCGAGAACAAGGCTCTGGCCCACCCTCACAGCGTCGACAGCCTGCCTACCTCGGCCAATCAGGAGGACCATGTGTCCATGGCGCCGGCGGCGGGACGGCGACTCAAGGAGATGGCGGCCAATGTTCGCGGCGTGCTGGCCATCGAATGGCTGGCAAGCTGCCAGGGCCTCGACATGCGCGAGGGGCTTGCCTCGACACCTTTGCTGGAGCAGGCCCGTCAGCGACTGCGTCGCCGGGTGACCCACTATGACCACGATCGTTACTTCGCACCGGACATCGAGGCCGCCACACGTCTGCTGGACGAAGGCGCATTGTGTGACCTCGTTCTCGACGATCTTCTGCCCAGCCGCGCGCCCTGACTCGACAGGCTTCGCTGGTTCGGACTAAACCGAAAGGATCAATGAACTCAGCCCCAGGTGCCACAAACCCGCCACCAGCGAGAGTCAGCCGATGAATCATGACAAGATGGCCGCCAGACCACACGTCGAGCAACAGAGGCCGCTGCCCCACGCCTTCGTCATCCTCTTCTTTCTCGCCCTGCTGGCGGCCATCGTCACCTGGTTCGTCCCCAGCGGAAGCTTCGAACGCATCACCAACGCCGACGGGCGCTCCGTCATCGTCGCCGGCACCTACCAGGCCATCGACTCCCCGGGCATCGGTCCCTTCGAGTTCTTCAACGCCTTCTTCGAAGGGATGAAGAGCGGCTCGTCGATCATCTTCTTTCTGGTCATCGTCGGCGGTACCTTCGGGGTCCTGAGACGCTCCCGCGCCATCGAAGGGCTGGTCCACTTCCTGCTGGTGAAGCTCAAGGGCCGCGAGATCCTGATCATCCCGCTGATGATGACCTTCTTCGCCCTGTGTTCCGGTACCTACGGCATGATCGAGGGCAGCATCGTCTACATCTTCATCCTGCTGCCGCTGGCGCGACGTATCGGCTACGACGCCGTGGTCGCCGCCGCCATCCCGCTGATCGGCACCGCCATCGGCTACACCGGCTCCTTTCTCAATCCCTTCAACGTCGGCGTCGCCCAGAGCATCGCCGAATTGCCGCTGTTTTCCGGCATGGGCTACCGCTTCGTCTGCTGGCTTGCGTTCGTCGCCCTGAGCATCGGCTACGTTATGTTCTACGCCCGTCGCGTGCAGGCAAGGCCAGAGCGCAGTGTGGTCTACGGCCTGGCCCCGCCCGATGAAGAAGGACCGGGCGATCACGTCGACCTGACCCCTCGCCACCTGCTGATCCTCGGCGCCTTCGCCCTGGCCCTGGTGGCGATCATCGCCGGGGTCAGTGCCTTCGGCTGGTACCTCAAGGAGATGGCCGGCGTCTTCCTGCTGCTGGGTATCGTCACCGGACTGCTCGCCGGCATGCGAGCCAACACCATCGCCGGAGCCTTTTCCACCGGCTGCAAGGACATGATGGATGGCGCCCTGGCGGTGGGCCTGGCCTTCACCATCGTGGTCATCGTGCAGCACAGCGAGATCATCGACACCATCATCCATTCGCTTTCCACGCTGATCGGCGACACCTCGGCGTCGGCCGCAGCACTGGGCATGTTCGCCATGCAAAGCGCGATGAACTTCATCGTCACCTCGGGCAGCGGCCAGGCGGCGCTGACCATGCCCATCATGACGCCCATCGCGGACCTCGCCGAGGTACACCGCCAGGTCGCGGTGCTGGCCTTCCAGTTTGGCGACGGCATCTCCAATGCCTTTACTCCTACCGCCGGCTGGTTGATGGCGGGACTCACCATCGCCGGCATTCCCTGGAGCCGCTGGATGCGTTTCATGCTGCCGCTGATCGCCCTGCTCTATGCCCTCGGCGCTGTGCTCATCCTGCTGGCGACCCTGGTGGTCTGGCCCCTCGCCTGACGGTCTGCACTCACGGAGCTTCGTCTTGACCAGCAACACGCTACCCTTGAGCCTTGCGATGATCGAACGCCTGGTGGCCTTCGACACCACCAGTCATCGCTCCAACCTTGAACTGATCAACGACGTCGCCGGCTGGCTCGAGGCGCGTGGGGCAGCGGTGACCCTGCTCTACAACGACAGCGGCGACAAGGCCAACCTGATCGCCGAATTTGGCCCCCGCGACGCCCCGGCCCTGCTGGTTTCCGGCCACACCGACGTGGTGCCGGCGAGCCACGCGGACTGGCGCGTCACCGCCCCGTTCACGCCGAAACGCCACGCTGAACGCCTGTACGGTCGCGGTACGGCGGACATGAAGGGATTCATCGGCGTGGCCCTGACGAAACTGGCCGCCTGGCAGGCAGAGCACTCGCGTCACTCGGTGTTGCTGGCGCTGTCCTTCGACGAAGAGGTCGGGTGCCTGGGTGCCCCGCTGATGCTGCCGTTTCTCGAGGTCCACAAGGAACGCCTGCGGGGCATCATCGTCGGCGAACCCACCGCGATGCGCATCGCCAACGCCCACAAGGGCCACGTCGGCATGCGCGCCACCATCGAGGGCGTGGGAGGCCACTCGGGCTACCCGGGGCGAGGCGTCAACGCCATCGACGTCGGCGCGGGCGTGGTTGCGCAGATCCGCCAGCTGGCACGGGAAAAGCGCCTGATGTCGCTCACCGATCAGCGCTTCGATCCCCCCTACTCCACGGTCCACGTCGGGCTGATCGAGGGTGGCAGCGCGCTGAATCAGATCCCCGAGCACTGCCGCATCGACTTCGAGATGCGCCCGCTGCCCGGGCAGCCCGCCATGGAAATCCTCGAGCGCCTGCGCAAGGACTTTCCCAGCGGCCTGGATCGCGACCTGATCGGCCTGGGCCGTCGCGCCAGACTGACCCTGGAATGCCGCGGCCAGTACCCACCGCTGGACGAACGCCGCCAAGGCTACCTGTCATGGATCGCCGAGCTGGCCGAATGCAGCGTCGAGCCGTTGGCGCTCGGCTTCGGCTGCGAGGCCGGGCTGTTCGCCCAGCTGGGCGTCCCTACCGTGATCTGCGGCCCCGGCAGCATCCATCAGGCCCATCAGCCAGACGAGTTCATCGCCTTCGATCAGATCACGAAGTGCGAGGGTTTCTTCGACCGGCTGTTGTCACAGCTGTCCTTTCCTCTTCCTGACTTCCACCGCCTGGAGGCCCCATGAACCTGCGCATCCATCCCGACACCATGGTCAGCGACGAAGACGTCGCCGCCTTCCAGCGCGACGGCGCCATCTGTCTACGCGGCATCTTCTGCCCCCAGGAGCTCAAGCGACTGGCGGAGGGCATCGAGGACAACCTGCGCGATCCCAGCCCCCGGGCCAAGGTCGCCAGTCGACCCGATGACCCAGGCTGGTTCTTCGAGGACTTCTGCAACTGGCAGACCAACGAAGCGTATCGGGGTTTCATCTTCGACTCGCCGCTGGGGCTTATCGGGCAACGCCTGATGGGCTCGCGCCAGGTACGCCTCTACCACGACCATCTACTGGTCAAGGAACCGGGCACGCGCCAGCGTACCCCCTGGCACCAGGACCAGCCCTACTACAACGTGGAAGGCAGTCAGAACGTCAGCATGTGGCTACCGGTGGATCCGGTATCCCGGGCGGCCACCCTGGAGTTTGTGGCCGGGTCCCACAAGGGGCCCTGGCTGATGCCACGGACCTTCATGGACCACCAGGCCAGCTGGTTCCCCGAGGGCAGTCTGGCCGAGCTGCCTGACATCGAGGCCCAGCGTGAACGCTACACCATCCTTGGCTGGGCGCTGGAACCCGGCGACGCCGTATTCTTCAACATGCTGACCCTGCACGCCTCGGGTGGCGTCAGTGGCCCTCATCGCCGTCGCGCTTTCTCGGTGCGTCTGCTGGGTGACGACATGGTCCACGCACCGCGGGCCTGGACCACCTCGCCGCCCTTTCCCGGCCTCGCCGACGAACTGCCCGCGGGCAGCCCCATGGAGCATCCGCTGTTTCCGCTGCTGGCAGGATGATCTTTCCCGCCGGCCTGCTTGGCGGGGCATAGGGGCAAGACGACGTCGCCTACCCGCGCGGGAGACGTTCGGTCGCGCCGCAGGACGTCACTCCACCGGGAAGGCGAACGCCAGCGCGATCCGGTTCCAGGCGTTGATGGAGACCACCAGCGCCGTCACGTTGACCTGCTCTTCGGGGGTGAATTCCGCGGCCAGGCGGGTGTAGTCGCCGCCGCCGATCTCCTGGCCGCTGACCAGCGTCAGCGCCTCGGTCCAGGCCAGCGCTGCCTGTTCACGGCGACTGAAGAGCTGGGTCTCTCGCCACGCCGACAGAACATCCAGACGCGACTGCTGCTCACCGTCCTCGCGTGCTTCCTGGCTGTGCATGCGCAGACAGAAGGCGCAACCGTTCAGCTGGGAGGCGCGCAGCTTGATCAGGTGCACCAGCTCAGACTCGATGCCCGCCTCGGCCACGGCGCGCTCGAGTTCCACCAGGGACTTGGCCAGCATCGGCTGGTGGCGAAAGACGTCGGCCCGGGTCAGACGTTGATCTTTCATTCGGGACTCCTCACAGGACGGTAAAGGAGGTAGTCTTTGCGCGTTTGAATTCCTTACCGCTGGCCGCCTGATCGCGCCTGTCTGCCTCGAGCGATGGCCCTGCTGCACAGGGGCTTTCCTGCGCAAGGGCCTTGCCGTGCCATGGCCTCCAGCGTCAACGCCGACAATGAGACCGTCCTAGATGTGGTTCCAGAGCACCCTTCGCCTCGCTGCCCGCCCCCGGGGCTTTCACCTGATCACCGATGAGGTCGTTCAGGCACTGCCGGACCTGCCGAGCATGCGCATCGGCCTGCTCCACGCCTTCATCCAGCACACCTCGGCATCGCTGACCATCAACGAAGACGCCGATCCCACGGTACGTGGCGACTTCGAGCGTCACTTCAATGTGATGGTGCCGGAGAACGCACCCTACTACCGTCACACCCAGGAGGGCAGCGACGACATGCCGGCCCACCTCAAGGCCAGCCTGCTGGGGCCATCACTCAGCATTCCCATCACCGAGGGGCGCCTGGCGATGGGCACCTGGCAGGGTATCTATCTGTGCGAGCACCGCGACCACGCCGGGCCTCGCCAGCTTGTGCTGACCTTGAACGGCGAACGCACCCGCTGGCGCCCGGAACAGGCGATGCCCGACCCCTACCGCCGTCGCGACTAAGTCACCCTGCTGTCGCCATCAGCGGGCCCCGCGTGCAGAGCTTCGGCCGCGCACCCTGCACGGCTGTCACCGGTCATCCTCGCTTCCGCGCCTTCCTTGCCTTCCTAGCCTTCTCGGCTTGCCTGGCCCGGTTCAGGACTTCGCCAGGCGTCGGTAATCCGGTTGTTCGTTGCAGCGCCACAGGTACCAGGACGCCACCGAGCGCCAGGGCCTGCAGGGTTCGCACAGCTCGCGGGTCTCCCTTGGCGTCGGCATGCGTTCCCAGCCGAACAGGTAGCGCGCGCCGTCGCGGATGCCCAAGTCATCCACCGGCAGGATATCGGGACGTCCAAGGGTGTTGATCAGCATCATCTCGACGGTCCAGCGGCCGATACCCTTGATGGCGGTGAAACGCTTGATCAGCTCTTCGTCCTCCATCTCGGCGGCCTGTTCGCGGTTGGGGATTCGACCGTCCAGTGCCGCCTCGGCGAGGCCCTGGAGGGTCGCCTGCTTGCGTGCCGAGAAGCCACAGGCTCGAAGCTCCTCCGAGGAGAGCTCGGACAGTTGCCGGGGACTGGGGAAATCCTGCCCCGGGAACAGCGCCGTCAGACGGCCGACAATCGCCGCCGCCGCCTTGCCATGGAGCTGCTGATAGGCCACCGCCCTGGACAACGACTCGTAGGGGCTGCGATCGAGGGCGGTGGTCAGTCCGCAGTCGCCCACCCGATCGATCAGCCCCGCCCAACCGTCATCCAACTGGCGCAGATGGGCCTGGGCAGGACCCAGGTGTACGGCGATATCGTGTACTTGCATAGAGGTTCCTTGTCGTCAGGGCGCTCGCTTGAACCGAGCGACACACGCCTTTGGTTTCAGACCTTTGTCGTAGACAAGCCAGGCGCCTGTCAATCCTCGCCCACGCGCTTCAAAAAAAGCGACATCCGGGATGTACCCGCACCGCGACCCGCGTATACTTTGTTGCACTGCGAAACGCCGATATAGCCGACTCGCGTCTCACGCGTCGAAGGCCTTGACGCCTGGCTTCAGCGCCTCCGAGCATGACGCCGCAGATGCTGACCGCCGGGACATCCGTATCCAGCGTACAGGCGCTATTCGCAAGCCCAGTTTGCAAGACCTGTTCGCAAGCCCTATCCGCTCCCCCTGGTCCAACCGGCCAGGGCGTAGCACACCACGCTCAGGACCGAACTCCCGCGATGGACACGTCACAATCGCCTCCCCCGTCACACCAGCGCCTGACCTCCTCGGGTGATGCGACGGGCCGAGCCGATGTGCCTGCTGCTGCCCCCCTTTTACGGCCTCGAGCCAGCGCTCGAGCCGACACGACTCACCCATCCTACCTAGAGGCCTCCCTCCATGTCGGTGTACGACACCCTTTGCCTGCTCGCCGCGATGGCGATGGTGATCTCCCTGATCAACGGCAAGATCGGAAAATTTCAGACCACCATCGCGATCACTGCTGGCGCTCTGATACTGTCGCTGGCCATCGTCATCGCCGGTCACGCGGGCTGGTTCGCCCTCGACGAAACCGCTAAAACCGCCATCAATCAGTTGAATTTCGAGGATTTCCTGCTGAAGGGCATCCTCGGATTTCTGCTGTTTGCCGGTGCGCTGGGGATCAAGCTCCCCCACCTGCGTGACCAGAAGTGGGAAATCGCCATCCTTGCCATGGGCAGCACCCTGTTCTCGACCTTCTTCATCGGCTACAGCCTGTGGCTGCTGGTGGGCTGGCTGGGTATCGACTTCGATCTGATCTACTGCCTGCTGTTCGGTGCCCTGATCTCTCCCACCGATCCCATCGCGGTGCTCGCCATCGTCAAGAAGATGAACGCGCCCCGGCGCATCTCGACCCAGATCGAGGGCGAGTCGCTGTTCAACGACGGCTTCGGTCTGGTGCTCTTCGTCACCCTGTTCGCCGTCGCCTTCGGCGGCACCACCCCCACGGTGACCAGCGTCGGCCACCTGTTTCTGCAGGAGGCGCTGGGCGGCATCGTCTACGGCTTCGTGCTCGGTCAGCTGTTTCACCAGTTAATCCGTCACACCGACGACCACTCCATGGAATTGATGCTGACGCTTCTGGTGCCCACCACCGGCTACGTGTTCGCCGAGTTTCTCGAGGTCTCCGGCCCCCTGGCCATGGTGGTGGCCGGCATCATCATCGGCAACCGTACCCGTCGCAAGGGCTTCTCCGAGGAATCCCGGCAGCATCTCGACCACTTCTGGGAGCTGGTCGACGAGTTCCTCAATGGCGTGCTGTTCCTGCTGATCGGCATGACCATGCTGTCGTTCAGCTTCCACCCGGAGGACTGGGTGCTGATGATCGCCGCCGTGCCGCTGGTGCTGCTGTCGCGCTATCTGAGCGTGCGCCTGGCCTACCTGGGCTTCCGGCGCTTTCGTCGCTACAACCCCTACTCGGTGCGCATCCTGACCTGGGGCGGACTGCGTGGTGGTCTGGCGCTGGCCATGGCGATGTCGATTCCGTCGGGGATCACCGTGATTCCCGAAAAGAACATCGACGTGCGCGAGATCATCCTGGTAATGACCTACTCGGTGGTGGTGTTCTCGATCCTGATCCAGGGATCCAGCATCACCCCCTTGATCAAGCGCGCCAAGGTCTGGGAAACCGAGCAATTCAGGCGTAGCAAGCGCAGCTGATCCGGCGTGCGGCGCCAGCCGAGCTATCCCCTCCCTTGAAGAAAACACGGCCCCGGACAGTTCAAGTGTCCGGGGCCGCCTCGTCTCGACCACCACGGCAGCGCCAGTAACTGGACTTGCCGCGCCTGCGGGAACGTCGCGACCGGCTGGTGATCTCGCGGCCTTACGTCGGTTGCGCCACCAGGGCAAGATTGCGCGGGGTCAGCGCGCGCGGGCAGAACTGGCTCAGACTGACCTCGAAGCCGGCCTCCTCGAGCCACAGGGCCCGGTCCAGCACCAGCCACACCTCCAGCGGCCGGCGAAACAGATGGCGCACCAGCTCGAGTCGATTGACCCGCTGAAGACACGCTTCGCCACGACGTCGATAGGCGTCCCAGTCGATCCCGTCGGGCACTGTCAGTCCCTTCTCCCGGGCGGCCCAACGACAGAAGTCCTCGAAGCGCTCCGGCATCCTGCCGTAGGCCAGACTCGGCACCGCCAGATAGTCGTCGACTCCGCGCAGCCGGCGCTGAAGAGCATCGAAACCCAGTCGCCAGGCGTTCGCCTGTTCACGCTTGCGTCGCTCTCCCTGGCTGGCGGTCACGGTCTCCTGCACCGACAGCGCCAGCGCCTCTCGGTCCAGCGACAGACCATGGCGCTCTGCCTGTTGCTGCGCCTGACGCGACAGGGGGCGATAGATCTTGTCACGGGTACGCTGGTAGCAGCAGGGAGCCAGACTGATCGCCACCTTCTGTTCACGTGCCAGCTCCAGCAGGCGCACGTGAAGATCGCCACAGGCATGCAGCGCCACCACCCGATCGGCGTCACCGAGGTGTCGGCTCACGCTGGGCGCCATCACGTCCTGCTCGACCAGCGTCACCTCCAGTCCCTGCCGCTCGGCCAGCGCCTGGCCGCTTTCGCACAGCGCCGGTTGCCACTCCAGCGCGCAAATGGAGCCGTCGTGGCGGCGCGCCAGCAGACGCGAAAGATGTCCCTTGCCGGCACACCACTCGACAAGCCGCTGCCCCTGGCCGATGGCCACCTGGGGCGCAAAGGCCAGCATCTGCTGCCACTTGCGACCTCCCACGTGGGCCGCCCACGCCTCGGGCGCCTGGATCGGCGGCGCTCCATCGGGAACCCTGACCAGGCGCGCCAGTTCATCCACCGGTAGCCAGGCGGCCAGCGGCGAGGCATCGAAAGGCCTCTGCTGCAAGCGCTGGCACCGAGCGTCGTCCAGCGCCTGCAGGCAAGCGGCGATATCGCCGGCGGGCGCCCGCTCGGGCCAGGGAGTCCCGGCATGGGTAAAGGGCGCCGGCGACCAGAGCCAGTGCCAGTCGGCGAGCAATCGGGTCAAGGCCTCGAGGCGCTCGGCGTGGAGCGAGGGAGTGTTCATGCGGTCGCGAAGATCATGGTAGCTAAAGGTGGGTGTTGGGCGATGGACAGTGGACGGCGTGCGTCATGGTACCAGCAGGCCGCAGGCGGGACATCGATCAAGCGATGGGCAGACCACACTGGATCGTCGGCGCCGGGGCGGCTAGCCTGAACCTTTTCGACTCTCGCTTCGGTCTGGTTTCGGCGTCGTTCCGGTCCGAAGCTGCGCTGGTTCCGCTCTTGTTCACTCTTGGTTCTCTCTTGATTCACGCTGGATTCACGCTGGCTCCGCTCATGCCCCTTCTGCGATTTCGACCGTCACATCGCTGCTCTCTCCCACGCCGATGGACGATGCCGAGGCTGGCTACTCTGACGATGCTGTTGGTGCTCGGCCTCGATGCCCAGGCATCCTGCACCAACACTGCAACAGGCGCTGGCCTAGCGCCCGGCGACTGGATCACGCCCGGCGACTGGATCACGCCCGGTGACGCTCGCACCCATACGGCGCCGACGATGGGCTGGCCGATGCTCGCCCGCCAGCAGGTGGTCCTGCTGGGTGAACAGCACGATCGTCCCGACCACCATCGATTCCAGCTGGCGAGCCTGGCCGCCCTGCACGCCCATCAGCCGGATCTGGCCATTGGCCTTGAGATGCTGCCGAGAGAAAGCCAACCGGCACTGGACGCCTGGATCGCCGGTGACATCGATGAGGCCGCCCTGCTCGAGCAGAGCCAGTGGTACCGCTACTGGGGCTTCGACCCCGAGCTGTACCTGCCGGTGCTGCGCTTTGCCCGGGACCAGGCGCTGCCGCTGAAGGCACTGAACGTCACCCCTGAGCTGCGCCAACGGCTGGTCGAGGATGGCGTCTCCACACTGCCGCCGGCACAACGCCACGGCATTCCCGAACCCGTACCGGCCATGCCGTCCTACCGTGAACGGCTCGAGGCGAGTCTCGAGGAACACGCCCTGGAACTTGCTGGCGAAGGCTTTGGCGAGGGCTTCGACGACGACATGATCGACGGCTTCGTCTACGCCCAGCAGGTGTGGGACATGGCCATGGCCCAGGGGCTCGCCGCCCTGGTCGAAGATGGCCACCTGGCGGTGGGCCTGGTGGGAATGGGTCACGCCAGCCACGGCGAGGGAATCGAGGCACAGCTTAAGAGCCTGGGTATCGCCGATGTCGCGAGCCTCTTGCCGCTGTCTGCCGACGACGCCTGCGAGGCCGAAGCGGGACTTGCCGACGCCGTCTTTGTGGTACGCGAAGACAAGCAGAGCGAGGGGCCGCGACTCGGGGTAGGTGTCGAATCAAGCGAGAACCGACCGGGCCTGGTGGTGACCGAGATGGTACCGAACAGTCCCGCCGAGGCTGCGGGGCTGCGCGTCGGCGACCGCATCCTGAACTTTGCCGGGCATGGCATCGCGCATCCCTACCAGCTCAAGGCACTGGTGCCTCGCGTACTGCCAGGCACCCAGGCCAGCATCACGGTGACGCGCGATCACCAGCGCCAGACGCTAACGGTGCGTTTCCCGATCGTGGAACCCGCTCTGGACGTCGAGCGAGGTGAAGGGACTCGACAGCACCAGCGACCCGCACTGCAACAAGAGCAGCAACAAGAGCAGCAACAAGAGCAGGAGCCCCAAGAATAGCGCTCCGACATTCAACGCCGCCGGTCGGTATCCAGCTCGACCAGACGGCGAGCCAATTCCTCTAGCTGATGCGGGGCGAAGACCTCGATGCCTGCATCGCGCAACAGCGCGGCGGTCACGCCTTCACCGGCGATCCTGCTGCCACTGAAGCGGCCATCGTACACCTGGGTGCTGCCACAGGACGGACTGGCATCGGTCAACAGCGCCAACCGGCAGTGGTAGCGCCTGGCGGTGGCGAGCGCTCGCCTGGCGCCCGCCACAAAGGCCTCGGTGGGATCACCGCCGTCGATATCGACGATCCTGAGCTCGCCTGCCAGCACCTGAGCGCCGCTGCCTCCTGCGATCTCCGCCGCGGGCCGCGGTGTGGGCAGGCCTCCCGCCACCTCGGGGCACACCGGCACCAGCCGCCCCTGGTCACGCCACAGCGCCAAACGCTCGTCGCCGAGCCACTTGTGCCCGGCGTCATATCGCACCGGATCCCCGAGCAGGCAGGCGCTGACCAGAAGTGGGGTCAGTTCTGCGGCGGCGGATGATGATTTCGGGTCCATCGTATCTACTCGTTCTACACAAGAGAGGGCGCAAGGGCGGCGACGACAGTCCCATGGTGCACCGGACCTGGACACAAACCAAGCCCGGTGCCGCCTCGGCGGCACCCGTGGTAAGCTCGCGTCTCGCAACATCAGCCAACCTTCAGTGAAGTTCAGGAGTCATCCCATGGTCCAGGCCACCGCCCGCCACATCCTCGTCGACAGCGAAGAAAAGTGCCAAACCCTCAAGACCGAGATCGAGAACGGTCGTGATTTTGCCGAGGTTGCCCGCGAGCACTCCTCCTGCCCGTCCGGCCGCCAGGGCGGCGACCTGGGCAGCTTCGGCCCCGGCCAGATGGTGCGTGAGTTCGACGAGGTCGTCTTCTCCGCCGACCTCAACAAGGTGCAGGGCCCGGTGAAGACCCAGTTTGGTTATCATCTGCTGGAAGTCACCAGCCGCGGCTAGGCTTGCCAAAAAGGCGCCTGCGCCTGGCGACCTTTCGACCGAGCCTCAGACCCGCCTGGGTAGCAACGACAACGCCGCGAGAGATCGCGGCGTTGTCGTGTCGGCGTGTCGAATAATCCGCAGGGCACGATCCGAGCGGGGCTATCAGAGCGGGGCTATCAGAGCGATACCGTCAGAGCGATGCCGTCAGAGCGGGGCTATCAGAGCGACACGGACAGGGTCATTCCACCCGGGTCAGGGGTTCGCCACGGGTGTGGATCATCACCACGATCAGTTCCGCCGGTGTGTCGTCGCTGGCATTGACCAGCTGTACGTGGCGCACGCCCTCGGGTTCTCGCCATTCGTCTCCGGGGCCAAAGCGTTCTTCTTCCCCGCCTTCGAGCTGCGAGATCACCTCGCCGGTGGCCACCTTGACGTAGGCCGGCCCTGCGTGACGGTGAGGCGGCAGGCTGGCCCCCGGGTCCAGGGTGACCAGCACCATGGTCGAGATCAGATTCGAGTCATCGGACACCCACTTCTGCTGCATGATGTTCTGGGACACGCTCGGCGTCACCTGCTCGCCCGCCTGCGCCGACGCCTGGGGCGAGACCGCGACCATCAGCGCCAGGCCGAGCCCCAGCAGCACCAGCGATCGCCAGGGTGACTGCGCCAGCGCCACTGCCCTGCTCGCCATTAGCTGACTTGCCAATGCACTGCTTGCCATAGCACCGCTTGCGATTGCTCTGCTTGCCATTGCTTCAGCCACATTTTTTTTATACGTCAGGGGGGACACTCGAGCCATGGATCGATCCTCTTGCCGAAGACGCCGTTGAATTGGGAATCCTTAAGTGGCGCTACGGCGGCCTTCCTTACACGAGTCTGTCCAACGCACATCGTCGAACACCGTGTTCCACGCGTGACTGCCGGTTCTTGCACAGTCTCTTGGGAGAATTCACCCGCCTGGTCCGCTGGGCTGGGTTAGCCTAGGCAAAAAAACAAGAACCAATGAACCGCGACGCTATCTGTTACCCGATGATGAGGACACCCCTATGCCGATCACCGACACTCCCGACCGTTACGGCAGCATCAGCCGTTTCTTCCATTGGGCCATCGCCGCGCTGGTGGTGTGGCAGCTCGTTACCGCCAGCGCCAGGTTCCTGTTCGAGGACTCCTGGCTGGATGAACTGCTGTGGGGCAGCCACAAGCCCGTGGGATTGACGATTCTGGTACTGATGCTGCTACGCGTGAGCTGGGCGCTGATCAACCAGCGGCGTCGCCCGGCACGGGTCAACCTGGCGTCGCACCTTGGCCATGTCGCGCTCTATGGACTGCTGATTCTCATCCCCTCCATCGCGCTCCTTCGCCAGTACGGCTCCGGCCGCGCCTTCTCGCCTTTCGGCATCGAACTGATGGCCGGCTTCGAAGGAGACGAGATCGCCTGGATGGAGGCCCCCGCCAACCTGCTCCATGGCTGGCTGGGCTGGGCCCTGTTCGCCCTCACTCTCGGCCATGTGGTAATGGCGGTGCTCCATCGCGTCAGCCGCCACAGTCCCGACGTACTGCCGCGGATGACCAACGTCACCCCACGCGACTGAGACGCGCCGGGACGGCGCCCGACTGTGTGCAGATCAGAGCGGTCGCGCTAGGATGGGCGGGGTCAATCGATAAGGACGTCTCCATGCCTCGCCCGCATCCCTCAGCATCTCTATCCGCCCGGGTCGCACCCGGGCGGCCTGTACCCGCCGCCGAAGGGGCCCAGACATGAGCGCCCCGATCATCGACGTCAAGGGACTGACCAAGGTCTACAGCGGCGGTTTCGAGGCGCTCAAGGGCATCGATCTTGAGATTCGTCGCGGCGAGATCTTCGCCCTGCTCGGACCCAACGGCGCCGGCAAGACCACCCTCATCAGCGTCATCTGCGGCCTGGTCAATCCGTCCTCCGGGCGTGTGCTGGTCGATGGCCATGACATCCTCGACGACTTCCGCGCCGCCCGCTCGCGCATCGGGCTGGTGCCCCAGGAGTTGACCAGCGAGGCTTTCTCCACCGTCTGGGATACCGTCTCCTTCAGCCGCGGCCTGTTCGGCAAGCCGAAGGACCCGGCGCATATCGAGAAGGTACTGCGCCAGCTGAGCCTGTGGGAGAAACGCAAGAATCGCCTGATCACCCTGTCCGGCGGCATGAAACGACGAGTACTGATCGCCAAGGCGCTGGCCCACGAGCCCCAGGTGCTGTTTCTCGACGAACCCACCGCCGGGGTCGACGTCGAACTGAGGCGCGACATGTGGGAGGTGGTACGTGGACTCAGGCAGAGCGGCGTCACCATCATCCTCACCACCCACTACATCGAAGAAGCCGAGGAAATGGCCGAGCGCATCGGCGTGATTCGCGCAGGCGAACTGGTGCTGGTCGAGGACAAGCAGACACTGATGGCGAGCCTGGGGCGCAAGGAGCTGACCCTGCACCTGCGCGAACCGCTCTCCCAGTTGCCCGAGGCGCTCGCCCACCGCAGCCTGACCCTGGCCGATGACGGCCACGCTCTGGTCTATCGCTACGACGGTGCCGACGACGGCGAAGGCGCCATCGCCGACCTGCTGGGCGAGGTCGACGCCGCCGGCATCACCTTCAAGGACCTGCACACCCGTCAGAGCTCGCTGGAAGAGATCTTCGTCAATCTGGTCAAGGAACGGACATGAACCTCACCTCGGTCAAGACGCTGTATCGGGCCGAAATGGCCCGCAGCCTGCGCACCATCCTGCAGAGCGTGGTCTCTCCGGTGCTGTCGACCTCGCTGTACTTCGTGGTGTTCGGCTCGGCCATCGGGTCACGCATCAGTGAGGTCGAGGGCATTCCCTACGGGGCCTTTATCGTGCCTGGGTTGATCATGCTGATGCTGCTGACCCAGAGCGTCTCCAACGCCTCTTTCGGGATCTTCTTTCCACGCTTCTCCGGCTCCGTCTACGAAATCCTGTCGGCGCCGATCTCGCCGCTGGAGATCGTGCTGGGCTTTGTCGGCGCCGCCGCCACCAAGTCGATCGTCCTGGGGCTTATCGTGCTGGGCACCGCCAGCCTGTTTGTGCCCTTTACCATCGAGCATCCACTGATGATGCTGCTGTTTCTGGTGCTCACCGCCCTGACCTTCAGCCTGCTCGGCTTCATCATCGGTATCTGGGCCGACGGCTTCGAGAAGCTCCAGCTGGTGCCACTGCTGGTGATCACCCCGCTGACCTTCCTCGGCGGCACCTTCTACTCCATCGACATGCTGCCACCGCTATGGCAGACGGTGACCCTGTTCAATCCGGTGGTCTATCTGGTGTCGGGCTTTCGCTACAGCTTCTACGGGCTCGGTGACGTCAGCGTGTGGATCAGCCTGGGCATGATCCTGTTGTTCATGGCCGTGGCCCTGGTGGTGATCCACGCCATCTTCAGAAGCGGCTATCGACTCAAGCCCTGAATAAAGGGACCTTTTCGACCCACCCTGTCGCTTGCGTTATCATCTGCCGCCGCCCCCTGCCCACGAGGTCCCCATGCCGATATCCGCCTGTGTCATCCAGCGCCTCGAGAAGAGCGCCAGCGACAGTCCGGCGACCCTTGTGCCCGCAAGCGAACTGCATCCCGACAGTGACGCCCTGGACAGCCTGGTCACCCGCCTGACCGATGCCTACCACGGCAAGGCCAAGCGCTGGGGACGGCTCAATGAGCATACTGTCGCGGTGAGCGACGTAGCGCAGGACGCTGTGGGCGCCAGCGATGCCTCTGTTGACGAGCCCCCTGTTGACGAGCCCCCGGCTGATGATACCCCGCCTTGGGACGACGCCGCGGCTGAACCCACCGGCCCGGTCGCCACGTCCAGCCGCTTCCCGGCCGAGTTCAAGGCCTACCTTCAGGACGAACGCGACCTGCAGACGCTCGCGGCGTCTCTGGGTGAAGCGATCAAGAAACTGGTCGACGACCACCTGCCCACCGGTGGGCACCTGATCCTCGCCGACCAGCGCCAGGGCGAAACCCGCCACCTGTTTCTGGCGCTGGTGCACCATCGTGACGGCTTCGTCATCGGTGACGACGGCCGCGTCGCCATTACCGGTCAGGTCAACCACAGCCAGATGTCGCTGGCCTTTCGCCTCAACCTGACCCAATGGCAGGAAGGCGGCCCGTCGAGCCAGTACCTGTCACTGCTGGCCGACCGTGGTGCGCGCAAGCTGGCGGACGACCTGCAGGCGCTGCTCGGCGCCAGCGAAGGGGTCGACCCGAAGAGCGAGACCCGCACCCTGCTCAAGGCGTTCAGCGACTACGTTGAGCGCGAGGACATGGCCGAGGAGACCTCCCGCGAGAAGACCGACGCGCTGATCGACTACGCCCAGGATCAGGCCAGCCGTGGTGAGGCCATGACCCTGGACGAGCTGTCCGCGCTGGTGGACGACGACAAGCCGCGGGCTTTCTACGAGCACATCCGCAACGCCGACTACGGGCTGTCGCCGGAGATTCCGCCGGACAAGCGCACCCTGAACCAGTTCCGCCGCTTCACCGGCCGCGCCGAGGGCGTCTCGATCAGCTTCGACTCCCATCTGCTCGGCAACAGCATCGAGTACGACGAAGAGCGCGACCGGCTGATCATCAAGAAGCTGCCCAACAAGCTCAAGGAACAGCTCCAGGGCGGCTAAAGGTCCTCTATCAGGGCCAAGAAGGCTCGCCAGAAGAGCCTTCTTGGCCCTGCTTCAGCCTCAGTGCATGACGATCCCTGGCCAACGACGGGAGCGGCGCCCATCGGGTCCTCCTGTCGTCGCTCTTCTCGCTGCATCCAGTCCCTTCCCGCAACTCACCTCTCTTGTCGCAACGCCCCTTTCTGCAGCTCCTCTTGCTGCAACGTCCCTTGCCACAACGCCCCTTTCTGCAGCTCCTCTTGCTGCAACGTCCCTTGCCACAACACCTCTTCCCACAACGCCCCTTTCTGCAACGTCCCTTGCCACAACACCTCTTCCCACAACGCTTCATGCCGCAACGCCATGGGCCCTGCATTGCGGGCATGCGCATCTCTTGAATCATTTTAGAGCGATCACTCAAAAATAGTTTGAGTGATCGCTCAATGACCGTTAGGGTGGCGACGCGACATCGCAAAGGTCAGTCCGTGACCTCAGGTACATCGACGCACCGCCACCAAGGTGCAAGGGAGATGAGCAACGTGAGCGACGTAATGGAACATGTCGAAACGCGCCATACTTGGATCGAAGGCCATCGCCTCGCCTACAAGGAGATGGGACAAGGCCAACCGCTGCTGCTGATCCACGGCATTCCGACCAACAAGTTGATGTGGCGGCATGTGATGCCGGAACTAGCCCGGCAGTATCGCGTGATCGCACCGGATATGCTCAATTACGGCGAGTCGGACATGCCCACGGATGCCGACGTCTCCATTAATGCCCAGGCCCGCCTCCTCGTGAAGCTGATGGATGCCCTGGGAGTGCCCAGCGCCGACATCGTCTCCCACGACATCGGTGGTGGCGTCAGCCAGCTGATCGCGGTCAACCATCCAGAGCGGATACGCCGCCAGGTGCTCATCGACAGCGTGTGCTTCGATTCCTGGCCGATACCAGAGTTCAAGCAGATGCTGGAGCCGGGGGTCGAGGCGTCCACCAGCGTCGAGGACTTCATCGCGACCATGCGCGACTTCATGCCCAAGGGTGTCCACGATCCCGAGGCGGCGACCGAGCGCCTGAAGGAAATCTACGTCGAGCCGTGGAACAGCGCCGAGGGCAAGGCGGCCTTCTTCCGCAACATGCGCCGCCTCAACAAGGAATACACCCAGGCCATCGCCGGTGAGCTGAAGAACCTCGAGATCGCTACCCTGGTGCTATGGGGCGACAAGGACAACTTCCAGAAGCCGGACTACGCACCGATGCTGGCGGATGCCATACCCGGTGCCAGACTTGAGTGGATCAAGGACGCCGGCCACTGGGTGACCGACGAGCAGCCGGAGGCGACCAGCCGTCATATCCTCGAATTTCTCGACAGGTCTGCCTAGACCTCGACCACACGATCCAGGCGCAGGTCATCCTCCGGGCGCTCGCCGGGATAGCCGCCGGGCACGGCCACCACCCGGGTGTCCCCCACCGTCAGCATCACCGGGTCGTGGACGTGGCCGTGGACCCACAGCGCCACGCCCTCCATCAGCGACTCGAGGCGTGAGGCGAAGGCCGGCGACAGCGGGTCGCCCTGATAGTGGGCGG
The DNA here is from genome assembly GCF_003856855.1 of Halomonas sp. YLB-10. NCBI lineage: Bacteria > Pseudomonadati > Pseudomonadota > Gammaproteobacteria > Oceanospirillales > Halomonadaceae > Halomonas > Halomonas sp. YLB-10. The sequence goes on along the minus strand of NZ_RRCU01000004.1, from coordinate 307,872 downwards.
GAATGCTCTCGGCCAGGGGGGCGTGGTGGCTGACCACCACCGTGGCACCGCCAAACGGCCTGGCAAGCTCGGCCTCCAGCCAGGCCCGGTTCTCGCGGTGCAGCTCGACGCTGCGTTCCGGCGAGAAGACCTCACCTTCGGGTTCTTCGATGACCGCGAAGTCGGGCATCTGTCGCAGTGCAGCGGACAGCGTCTCGGTGGGAATGTCCTGCGGGTCGGGACGCTCGTCGTAGAGCGCGAAGTCGGTCCACAGTGTCGTGCCCAGAAAGCGCACGCCGCCGAGTTCCAGCCGTGCGTTGTCGAGCAGGTGAATGCCAAGCTCCCCGGCCCGTGTGGCCATCTCCCGGCGCAGGGCGCCCATGCGGTGCTTGTAAAATTCGTGATTGCCGGGCACGTAGATCACCGGCTGATCCGCAAAGCGCCTGGCCGCCCACTCGAGCCCCTTGAGCCCGAGGTGGATATCCCCGGCCAGGATGACCGCGTCGGCCTCGACTTCCGGCAACTCACGATCTCCGTCGAAGTGTTCCAGGTGCAGGTCGGACAGTATTCTCAGGCGCATGGTGTCGCCTCCCGGTTCCCGGCTAGAGGTTACGCTCGGTCAGGGCAAGCCTCGCGCCCAATCCCACGAACAAGGCGCCCAGCCCTCGTTCACACCATAGCCCAAGCCTGCGACTGCCGCGCAGGGCCTTGGCCAGCCTGGCCCCGGCGATCACCAGCGGAGGCTCGACCACGGCCGCCACCAGGATGATGGCCAGCCCGTGCAGCGCCAGCTGCAGGCTGACGGGTCCCGCCCCGGCCACCACGAACTGGGGCAGGAAGGCCAGAAAGAAGATCGCGACCTTGGGGTTGAGCAGCGAGATCATGATTCCCTGGCGGTAGATGCGGGTGCCGCTGGCAGGAACCACAGGCGCCGTGGCGGTGTCCTCTGTCCCCCGCGCCAGCAGCGACTTGAGCCCCAGCCACACCAGATAGGCGGCGCCCAGCCACTTCACCAGACTGAAGGCCAGCGCCGAGGTGGCGAGGATCGCCGACAGACCCAGCGCCGCCATGACGACGTGCAGCCCCGCCCCGCTCCACACCCCGAACATGGCGGCAAAGCCACCACGGCGGCCATGGCGTGCGGTCTGGCCCAGCACGTAGGCCATGTCCGGCCCCGGGGAAAGGTTGAGCAGCAGCGCCGCCGACAGAAACGTGACCCAGTGGGCCAGGGAGTACTCGAGCATCGCGGTCTTGGCCTGGATAGAGATAGAGGTGGAGTATCGAATAAAGGAACACGCCAGACGCCCCGATGGGGGCATGGGGTGAATCCCCAGACTAGGTCGCGCGTCCGGGCGCGTCCACACTATCAGTTGAGGGAGCACGACCGACTGACGCATGCTAGACGCTTCCCCCCACTCACGCCCCCCTGGCACTGGCCAACCGGGGTGTCACGACCACCCGCCCCTGCACAGGAGTTCGTCATGCCGCTTCCCCGCTCGACCACATCATCTGCGCTGCCTCGCCTCGGCTTTATCGGTATCGGCCTGATGGGCGATCCACTCAGCCGCCGGCTGGCCGAGGCCGGGCATCCGTTGACGCTGTATAACCGCACCCGGGCCAAAGCCGAGGTGGTGGCCGCCGACACCGGTGCCCGGGTAGCCGACAGCGTCGCCGAGCTGACCGCGGAGGTGGACGTGATCCTGAGCTGCGTGGCCAATACCGAGGTTCTGCGCGAAGTGATGCTCGGCAGCGACGGCGTCATCGCCCGGGCGCGACCTGGACAGCGCATCATCGACATGACCAGCGCCGACCCCGCCGCCACCCGGGAGCTGGCCCAGGCCGCCAGCGAGGCGGGCGTGAGCTGGGTGGATGCGCCGGTCTCCGGCGGCGTGGCCGGCGCCGAGGCGGGCAGCCTGGCGATCATGTGTGGCGGCGACGCGGCGGACGTGGAGGCGGCCCGAGAGGTCCTCGCCCCGCTGGCCTCACGCATCACCCACATGGGCCCGGTGGGCTCGGGCCAGGTCACCAAGCTGTGCAATCAGCTACTGGTCGGCTGCACCACCGCGGCCATCGCCGAGATGGTGGCGCTGGCCGAGGCCAGCGGGGTCGACGCCAGTCGCTTGCCCGACGCCCTGGCCGGTGGCTTCGCCGACTCGACGCCCTTTCGCATGCTGACCCCGCGCATGGCCAGTCGCGACTTCGAGGCGCCGAGCTGGCACCTGCGCACCCTGCTCAAGGACGTCGACATGGCCACCGCCCAGGGCCATCGTCAGTCCAGCGCCACGCCCATGGCGGCCCTGGCCGCCCAGCTGATGCGCAGCCGGCTCGCCCGCGGCGAGGGTGAAAAGGACCCGGCAACGCTGATTCGCCTGTATCGAGACGACGACGCCCAGCACTGACGCCGAGGATTGTTCCGCCCACGGGGCTACCGTACACTCGTTTGAAATCACTTCGTTATTCAGGATCCTCGCCCATGGCGTTTGACTCGACTTCCACCTACGTCGCCACGAATGCCCTCAAGCAGGCCGTCAATGCCGCGGTAACGCTGAAGCGCCCGCTGTTGATCAAGGGTGAGCCGGGCACCGGCAAGACCTTGCTGGCCGAGGAGCTCGCCGCCTCGCTCGGCACCCGGCTGGTCACCTGGCACATCAAGTCCACCACCAAGGCCGCCCAGGGGCTCTACGAGTACGACGCGGTCAGTCGCCTGCGCGACTCCCAGCTTGGCGTGGAAGGCGTCGACAACGTCTCCAACTACCTGCGTCCGGGCAAGCTGTGGGAAGCCTTCACCGCCGACGAACGGGTGGTGCTGTTGATCGACGAGATCGACAAGGCCGACATCGAGTTCCCCAACGACCTGCTGCAGGAACTCGATCGCATGGAGTTCTTCGTCTACGAGACCGGAGAGACCATTCGCGCCCGTCACCGGCCCATCGTAGTGATCACCTCCAACAACGAGAAGGAGCTGCCCGACGCCTTCCTGCGCCGCTGCTTCTTCCACTACATCGAGTTTCCCGACCGCGCCACCATGGAGCGCATCGTCGCGGTGCACTTCCCGGATATCGCACCGCGGCTGGTCAGCCAGGCGCTGGAGGTGTTCTTCGAGCTGCGCGAGGCGCCGGGGCTCAAGAAGCGCCCGTCGACCTCGGAACTGGTCGACTGGCTGAAGCTTTTGATGGCCGACGAAGTCGCCCGCGAGGCCCTGAGCCAGCGTGATCCGGCCAAGAGCCTGCCGCCGCTGGCCGGCGCCCTGGTCAAGAACGAGCAGGACACCGCTCTGCTGGAGCGCCTCGCCTTCATGGTGCGGCGTCAGGGTCGCTGATGTTTCTCGATCTATTCGACACCCTGCGCCGCCACCAGGTGCCCGTCTCGTTGCGCGAGCTGCTGGATCTGCACGCCGCCGTCGAAGCCGGCGTAGTATTCGCCGATATCGACGACTTCTACCAGCTGGCGCGTACCGTGATGGTCAAGGACGAGCGCCACTTCGACCGTTTCGATCGCGCCTTTGCCGCCTGGATGGGGTCGGTGGAAGGCCTCGATGCGGCCATCGATGCGTTGATCCCGGACGAATGGCTACGCCGTGAATTCGAGCGTCAGCTCAGCGACGAGGAGAAAGCTCAGATCCAGTCGCTGGGTGGGCTTGAAAAGCTGATCGAGACCTTCAAGCAACGCCTGGCCGAGCAGAAGGAGCGCCACGCCGGCGGCAACAAGTGGATCGGCACCGGCGGCACCAGCCCCTTCGGCGCCTACGGCTACAATCCCGAGGGCGTACGCATCGGCCAGGATGGCTCGCGCCATCGGCGTGCGGTCAAGGTCTGGGACGAGCGGCGCTTTCGCGACTACGACGACGACCAGGCGCTGGGGCCGCGCAACATCAAGATGGCGCTGCGTCGCCTGCGTCGCTTCGCCCGCCAGGGGGCGCTCGAGGAATTCGACATCGACGCCACCATCCGCGATACCGCACGGGACGCCGGTCTGCTCAACCTGCGCATGCGCCCGCCGCGTCACAACGCGGTCAAGGTGCTGCTGTTTCTCGACGTGGGCGGGTCCATGGACGACCACATCCGCGTCTGCGAGGAGCTGTTCTCGGCGGCGCGCTCCGAGTTCAAGCACCTGGAGCACTTCTACTTCCACAACTGCCTCTACGAGGGCGTCTGGCGCAACAACGCCCGACGCCACAAGGAGCGTTTCTCGACCTGGGAGTTGATGCGCACCTACGGTGCCGACTATCAGGTGGTGGTGGTCGGCGATGCGTCGATGTCGCCCTACGAGATCACCCACCCCGGCGGCAGCGTGGAGCACTTCAACGAGGAACCGGGCGGGGTCTGGCTCAGGCGCCTGGCCGAGCGCTACCCGCGACTGGTCTGGCTCAACCCCAACCCACCACGCTATTGGGAGTACACTCCTTCGACCCGGCTGATTCGCGAGCTGATCCACGAGCGCATGTATCCCATGACGCTGGAGGGACTGGATGAAGCGATGCGCGAACTGGCGCGCTGACCATGGTGTTGCTGGGGGACCGGACAGTTGGCACCACCTCGCCGTCGCCCGCAATAACCACAACAGGCAATTTCGTGAGAAAATAGCCGAAAAAAGCTATAAATAGGCGTAATAGGTCTCTAGCGCTATCCGCGCTCACCACGGAGCCATCCGCGTCATGTCCGATCCCATCATCGCTGTACTCACCGGCGACCTGATTGCCTCTCGTCAACGTGATCGCGAGGCCCTCTACCGCTGCCTCGATGACACCCTCGGGGCCCTGGCCAGACGCCACGACGGCGACTTCCACCGCTTTCGTGGCGATGGCTTCCAACTGGCCATCCGCCAGGGCGACCGGGGCCTTGAGGCGGCGGTGGCATTGCGCGCCAGCCTGATCGGCCAGAGTCCAGCCCACGAACGCTGGGACGCTCGTGTCGCCGTCGCCCGGGGCCCGGCGGACTGGGCCCCAGGCGCCCCCCTGGCCGACGCCGATGATCCCCCCTTCATGGCCTCAGGGCAGGCCCTGGACGGTCTGTCCGCCAATGGCGCTCACCTTGGCTTCGCCCCGTCCGGGACCACCGCCGAGTCGCTGCTGATACGCTATCTCGACGAGATGATCGACGCCTGGTCCGCCCCCTCCGCTCAGGTGGTGGCCCTCAGCCTGGCCGAGCCCGAGCTGACCCAGGCCGAGATGGCCGGCCGACTGGGCATCCGCCAGCCCAGTGTCCACAAGCGACTGAAGACCGCCCGTTGGGCACTGCTGAGCGATACCCTGGCCTGTCTGGCGTCGGCGGCGCAGGAGCGCACATGAACACTCTGGTCCTGGATCTCGCACCAGCGTCATCGTCGTCGCTGTCGCTTCTACTGGCCCTGCTGCTGGCGCACCTGCTTGGCGACTTCGTGCTGCAACCGGATCGCTGGGTAGCGGATAGACAGGCCCGCGGCATACGCAGTCCCAGTCTGGCACTGCATGCTCTGGTGCATGCCGTCCTTGCCTGGCTTGCGCTGTGCGCCTTGCAGTCTGTCGCCGGTATCGACGACGGCATCGACGCCACCTTGGCGGCCATGATGCTGGGGCTCGCCCACTGGACGATCGACGCCGCCAAGACCAAGGCGACGCGACGCTGGCCCACCCGGCAACTTGGCCTGTTCATGCTCGACCAGGGCCTGCACGGCGCGACCATCGTGGTGGTGTGGCTGTGGCTCGTCGGTAGCCTGTCGCCACTGACAGCGATGCTTGCACACCTGAGTACACCGTCCTCGCTGCTCCTGCTGCTCGCCTATTTGCTGGTCACCCGGCCCATGGCGGTCGCCATCGCCCTGGCCATGGCCCCCCTGGCTCGACAACTCAAGGCACCCGGTACGCTGGATCGGGCCGGCGCCCGCATCGGCATCCTCGAGCGCCTGCTGGTACTGACCCTGACCCTGCTCGACCAACTCACCGCCGTCGGCTTTCTGCTGGCGGCCAAGTCCGTGCTGCGTTTTGGTGACCTGAAGGAGAGCCGAGACCGCAAGTTGACCGAGTATGTGCTGCTGGGAACCCTGGCCAGCGTCACCAGCACCCTGGTGCTTGGCCTGCTGGTGCGACTGTGGCTCGGAGGCCAAGGCGGATGACAGAACGGATGCCAAAGTGCATGACAGAACGGATGCCAAAGCGCATGACAAGGTGGCTGATCGGGTGGCTGACCAAGTGTATAAGGAAGTGGACAAGGAAAAACGCCACGGTCTTCGTGACTGCGCCGGGGCATCTCCGCGATCGACGCAGGCCTGGGCTGCTTGTAGGCGCCCTGCTCGTTTCACTGATCGGGCTTGCCGGCTGCGACCTTGCCGGCGGCCTGGCCACCGAGGCGCTGATCCAGCGGGGCCCCGCCCTGGAGCCGCGCGACGGCTATGTGGTGGACCATCGCCATCCGGCTCGGGGCCACAATAGCCGCGTGCACTTCCTGATCCTGCACTACACCGACGAGAACCAGGCCGACTCCCTGCGCGCCCTGACCGGGCCCCGGGTATCGAGCCACTATCTGGTGCCGCTGCCCACGCGACGCCTGCAGAACACCCCGGTGGTGTTCCAGCTGGTGCCCGAGAGCCGCCGTGCCTGGCACGCCGGCGCCAGCCGCTGGGGCAATCGCGTGGGGCTCAACGACACCTCCATCGGCATCGAGATCGTCAACCAGGGGCCCGATCGCGCCTGGGTCGGCAGCGAGCTAGACGCCCCCGAGGGCCCGGTGCGCTGGGCAAGCTACCCCGATGACCAGCTCAACGCCTTGATTCCGCTGGCCCGGGATATCATCGAGCGTCACCGGATCGCCCCGGAGCACGTGCTGGCGCACTCCGACGTGGCACCGCTGCGCAAGCTCGACCCGGGGCCGGCCTTTCCCTGGCGCAAGCTTCACGAGGCCGGCATCGGCGCCTGGCCCGAGGCCCCGCGCGTCGCCCACTACCGCAGCCGCTTCGAGCGTGAACCACCGGCGCTGATCGAATGGCAGCGGGCGCTGGCCGCCTGGGGCTACGGGATCGAAGCCAGTGGCGTGTGGGATGACGCCAGTCGCGCCACCCTGCGGGCCTTCCAACTGCACTTTCGACCGGCGAACTTCGATGGCCAGCCAGACGCCGACAGCGCGGCAAGGCTATGGGCCCTGCTCGAGCGCTATCGACCCGAGGCGCTGGAGCAATTGGAACAAGGAGCGCAACGGAAAGCACTCTGACGACGTGACGGGACGAGCTTCAACCGGAACCGTCGCTGGCCGCGCCGGGTAGATAGTGGATCACATCGTGAAAGCGCAGCGTCCCCGGCCCCTCATTGCGCATCAGGTGGGGACGATCGGCGAAGAAGCGCAGCCCCTCCCCCGCCTTCAACAGATGCCAGTCGTCGTCGATCGCCAGCACCAGCTCGCCCTCCACCACCACCAGATGCTCCACCACCCCCGGCGCATGGGGACTCGAAGCGCTCTCGGCGCCTTCGGCCAGCTCGATCTCGAACATCTCGAAACCCAGCATGGGATCATAGGGAAACAGCAGCTTGGCGCGCATGCCGGCGCTGTCCCTGCCCCATACCGAATCGTCGATACTCACGCGCCGTTCTTCCAGGGGGCCGTCCATGGCCCGTGTCGGGCTTCCGAACAGCGACGAGAAGCTGACCCGAAAGCCGCTGGCGATACGCCATAGCGTGGCGACGGTGGGACTCGACTCGCCACGCTCGATCTGGCCGAGCATGGCCTTGCTGACGCCGGTTTCGCGAGCGGCACGCTCGAGACTCCAGCCCTGAGCCTGGCGCAGTCCCTTCAGGGTGGTGGCGATATGGTCGGCAATATCCTGCATGGCGGCCTCCAGAAAGGTCGGCCCAGTATACGCAAGGTTTACGCCGCTGGCCCGCCGTCGCTTGCGGTCAGCACACCACACCTTACGCGCCACGACTCCTGCCTCTTGTTCCTCTTCTCTTGTTCCTCGTCTCTCGTCTCTTCCCTCTTCTCTCTTCTCTCACTTCAGCATGCTTGTGCGTTATAACGTCCACTGCTAGCCTTGGACGTTATAACGCACAAGCACGAATGTACCCGCTCCGCGGTTTCCCTGGCTTTTTCTGGACCGTCTCATGAAAGCTTCGCCAAGTTCACTGGCCGCCAAGGCTGGCCAGACGCATCGCCCGAAGATGCTCGACGACCTTCATCCCTCCACGCTGGCCGCCGGGTTCGCCGCGGTCTTGATCGGCTACGCCAGTTCCGCCGCGATCATCTTCCAGGCGGCCCAGGCCGCCGCTATCGATCAGGCCCAGATCGGCTCCTGGATGTGGGCCCTGGGCATCGGCATGGGTGTGACATCGCTGGGGCTGTCCTGGCGCTATCGCATGCCGCTGCTGACCGCCTGGTCGACGCCCGGGGCGGCGTTGCTGGTGACCCAGTTGCCCGGCGTGCCCTTCGACCAGGCCGTCGGTGCCTTCCTGCTGTCATCGCTGCTGATGCTCGCCGTCGCCGCCAGCGGCCTGGTCGAGCGCATCATGGCGGTGGTGCCGGCGTCGATCGCCTCGGCCATGCTGGCCGGCATCCTGTTGCCCTTCGTGCTGGAAGTCTTCACCACCGTGCAGACGGACCCCTGGCTGCCGCTGGCTCTGCTGGGTGTATGGATGCTGTGCCGCCGCCTGGCGCCACGCCTGGCCATCGTCACGGTCCTGGCCGCGGGGGTGGCGCTGTGCCTGGGCCGCGGCGACTTGAGTCTGGCGGGTGTTGCCGTGAGTCTGACCCGTCCCGCCTGGGTGACCCCGGCCTTCGATCCTGTGGTGTGCCTGGGTATCGGCATACCGCTGTTCGCGGTCACCCTGACCACCCAGAACCTGCCGGGGTTCGCCATGGTCAGAAGCGCGGGCTTTACGCCACCGGTGGCGCCAAGCCTGGGGGCCACCGGCCTGGCGTCGCTGCTGATGGCACCCTTCGGTGGCCACGGCGTCAACATGGCGGCGATCAGCGCGGCCCCCTGCCTTGGCGAAGAGGCCCACCGCGAGCCTGGGCGACGCTACACCGCCGGCATTGCGGCGGGAATGGGCTATCTGCTGCTGGGCGCCCTGGGGGCGACGGTGGCGTCGTTGTTCGACGCCCTGCCCAGCGCCATGATCGCGGTGGTGGCGGGACTTGCGCTGATGGCCACCCTGGGCGGTGCGCTACGTACCGCCTTCAGCGACGGCGACAACCTGGACGCGGTGCTGGTCACCTTCGCCATCACCGCATCGCCATTGACCCTGGCGGGCATCGGCTCGGCCTTCTGGGGCCTGGTGGCGGGGCTGATCGTGCTGAGACTGCAGCGCAGGCGCTGAGTCGGGGGCGGTAGAGATTGCGGGAAGGATGCTGCGGGGGCGGCCGCTCAGGCGGCGATGGAAGAACCACAAGACAAGGGAAGAACCACAGGAGCAACCGCCGGGTGCTGTGGGCGCACCCGGCGTGATCGATCTCAGCCGTCCAGCGACACGCTGTCGGGCGAGGCACTGGCTGGCAAGGCATTGGCTGGCAAACCACGGCCAGCGTGGGTCGCCTCGTCACTGGCCATGCGCACCATGGCCAGGGCCTCATCCAGGCTCTCGACCTGCTCGACACGCACCAGCTCGTCGCTCAGCTTGACCTCGGTACCGACACGTTCGCTAACCAGCCGCTCGAGGCTCGCCAGATCACGCCCCTCGCCCATGGGCAGAGAATCGACACTGGCGGAGCCCGTGCCCGGCAGGTAGATGGTGCCGTTGGAGAAGTCCACCGCGTAGGCGATCACCCCGGGCACGATAAAGAACAGCAGGCCGACGCCGTTGGCCACCGCCACCACCGGGTCGATGCGACCACTGATCTGCCCCTTGCGTTCAGGGTGAAAGACGGTGCCGCAGCCGACGAGCGAGGTCAGGGTGGTGGCGAGCACCAGGCCGGTAAGCAGACGGGGCGGACGCAGCATGAACAACTTCCTCTTGCAGTAATCTGGCATAAATGACGGAAAGCGGTGCCGGCAACGACTCGACCGCTGCCCAGCATGATAAAACTCATGCGCATCCTATCACGTTCGCCACCCTTCGCTCCTTGTCGCCACCAACGGTGGCGGTTGCTTTTGCCGGCATGACACCTTCCCCGTACAATGCACGTCACTTTCATGGCCGGATGCGAGTCGCCGAGGATGCCCCTCGACGGCCATCGACGGGACAGCCTGCTGTCCTGCTCGCCTCCAGCGCTTACCAGACTCGATGTGAAGGAACCTGCGGACCCATGCGCGCCACCGAACTTCTGATCAGTACCCTGAAGGAAACTCCTGCCGACGCCGAGGTCATCAGCCACCAGCTGATGCTGCGCGCGGGCATGATTCGCCGCCTCACCTCCGGCCTGTACACCTGGCTGCCGCTGGGCCTTCGCACCCTGCGCAAGGTGGAGCGTATCGTGCGCGAGGAGATGGACCGTGCCGGCGCCCAGGAGCTGCTGATGCCGGCGGTGCAGCCGGCCGAGCTGTGGCAGGAGTCCGGCCGCTGGGAGCAGTACGGTCCGGAACTGCTGCGCCTGAAGGATCGACACCAGCGTGACTACTGCGTCGGCCCGACCCACGAAGAGGTGATCACCGACCTGGTACGCAAGGAGATCGCCAGCTACAAGCAGCTGCCGGCCAACTTCTACCAGATCCAGACCAAGTTCCGTGACGAGATCCGTCCGCGCTTCGGGGTCATGCGCTCGCGTGAGTTCATCATGAAGGACGCCTACTCCTTCCACCTGGACGAGGCCTCGCTCAAGGACACCTACCAGAAGATGTACGACGCCTACGTGCGCATCTTCACTCGCCTGGGTCTCGACTTCCGTCCGGTGATCGCCGACAACGGCTCCATCGGCGGTACCGGCTCCCACGAATTCCACGTACTGGCCGACTCCGGCGAGGACGATATCGTCTTCTCCACCGAGTCCGACTACGCCGCCAACATGGAAAAGGCCGAGGCCCTGCCTGCGCCCCTGGACAGCGATGCCCGCCGCGCCGAGCCCGCCGAGGAGCTGAGGCTGGTCGACACCCCCAATGCCAAGACCATCGCCACCCTGGTCGAGCAGCACGGCCTGCCCATCGAGAAGACCATCAAGACCCTGATGGTGCACGGCCACGAGGGCGGCCTGGTGGCGCTGCTGGTGCGCGGTGATCATGAACTCAACGAGGTCAAGGCCGAGCACCTCGAGGAGGTGGCGACGCCGCTGACCATGGCCAGCGAAGAAGAGATCCGCGCCGCCGTGGGCGCCGGCCCCGGCTCGCTGGGCCCGGTGGGGCTCGAGATGCCGATCGTCATCGATCGCAGCGTGGCGCTGATGAGCGACTTCGGCGCCGGTGCCAACGTCGACGGCAAGCACTACTTCGGCATCAACTGGGAGCGCGACGTGGCCCTGCCCAAGGTCGCCGACCTGCGTAACGTGGTCGAGGGTGACCCGTCACCCGACGGCAAGGGCGTGCTGTCGATCAAGCGCGGCATCGAGGTAGGCCACGTGTTCCAGCTCGGTCGCAAGTACAGCGAGGCGATGAATGCCACCGTGCTGGGCGACGAAGGCAAGGCGGTTCACCCCTGGATGGGCTGCTACGGCATCGGCATCACCCGCGTGGTGGCCTCTGCCATCGAGCAGAACCACGACCAGGGCGGGATCATCTGGCCCGACGCCATCGCCCCCTTCCATATCGCCATCGTGCCGATGAACGCCCACAAGTCCCAGCGCGTGCGCGAGACCAGCGAGCGCCTGCATGACGAACTCAGCGCCGCCGGCTTCGACGTGCTGCTGGATGATCGTGATCTGCGTCCCGGCGTGCGCTTCGCCGATCAGGAACTGATGGGTCTGCCCCATCGGCTGGTGGTGGGCGATCGCAGCCTCGACAAGGGTGAGCTCGAGTACAAGGGTCGCCGTGACAGCGAGGCCACCATGGTGCCCGCCGACGAGATCGTCGAGTTCCTCAAGCAGCGCATCGCCCTTTAAGGCCCCGCCTGGCGCGCCGCGGCTTGTCGCGCCGCGGCTTGTCGCGGCGCGCCTGGCAGGCGGGTCCAGAGGAATTCAGGCGAGTTCAGGTGCGCTCAGGTGCAATAAAGCAAAAAAAACCGACCCCGAAGGGTCGGTTGAAAAAGGGGGATGACTCCCCCTCCCCTGACGCTGGTTGACGGCTATCGCTTGCGACGGTGAGCGTCGCGGATGATAAAAGCGATCCAGCCGGCCATGAAGGCCACAGAGAGAGCGACGGCACCCAGCCCGAAAATGACGGCGTTGTCGACGTACATGGCGCTGTCCTCCTGTCTCTGTGTCGATGAATTCATGGTACCCGGTCGGCCCTTGAATTGTGCTGACCTGCGTCAAGGGTGACCGCGAGACATCGGCCCGCCATGACGACGAAAAAGCCGCCTTCAACAGGCGGCTTTTTCGTCGTCTGTGGCACCCTTTCAGCGAAAGCGCCTCCAGCTACCACTGCCGGGACCCTAGAGGACCTTGCGGTCCTCCACCTCGGAGGCCTCGGTGCCGGGCGGCAGCGGGTGCCCCTTGGCCAGTTCGGCGCGGGTCGCCTGGCGAATATCGAGCACCTCGAGGCGATACGACAGGGTCTCCCCGGCCAGGGGGTGGTTGGTGTCCACCACCACGCTGTCCCCCTTGACCTCCACCACGCTGACGATCTGCGGGCCGGCATCGCCGGGGGTCTGGAAGCACATGCCGGGGCGCAGATCGGTACCAGGAAAGGCCTGGCGTCCCACCTCGCGCACCAGCGACTCGTCGCGCATGCCATAGGCCTCGGCCGGGGACAGGGTGACACTGAGGCGACTGCCGACCTCGGCGTCGACCAGGGCCCGCTCGAGGCCTTCCATCAGGTTGCCGTGGCCGTGCAGATACTCCAGCGGCTCATCGCGCTTCCAGGAATCATCCAGGACGTCGCCCTGCTGGTTGCTCAGGACATAGTGCAGACGCACCACACACTGGGGAGAAACTCTCATCTCGGGCTCCTTGGGGTCGACATCAGTCCTGGCGCTTGAGCGCGGCGACGGGCATTTCCAGGCGCTGCTGGCGATGCAGCATGTTGAGCAGCACGATCGCCCGCTCTTCGCCCTTGTGGCTCTCGAACACCGCCTTGAGGTCCTTGAAGGGTCCGTCGGTGATCTCCACCGACTCTCCGGCCCGGAAGTAAAGCTGGCCAGGATCGTCGTCCTTGGCTTCGCCGTGCTGGCGCAGCAGGTCGATCAGCTCATCGCTGACCGGCACCGGCATCGACAGCCCGAAGGTCACGATCTTCAACACTCCGCGGGTCGAGCGAATCGGGCGCCAGTTGCTCTCGACCTGGTCGAGCCGCAGAAACAGATAGTAGGGGAACAACGGCTCCTCGACCCAGGTCAGCTTGTTGCGGCGCTTCTTCTGCACCTCCAGCACCGGATGAAAGAGCTCGTATCCCTGGTTGGCCAGATGCTCGGCGGCCCGGAACGACTCTCCGCCCTTGCACTGGACCACGTACCAGCGCGGGGTGGCATCGCCCCCCAGGCCCGCCTCGATATTGCTGTGACTCATGTGACTCCTTCCAGACTCAACCACCACCAGCCACCAAGCCGGCAGTATCGCCTGTCATTGACGCGGTTCCCGGTGCGTCCCGAACGACCCTTGATGATCACCGCTGGTATCGCCCCTGCGGCTTTGCAACAATTCGTCGAGCCGCACCGAGATGTTGCGCGCATTTTACCATTCGGAAGGCGGCCTGTGGCCGACCAACTGCAAGGAGGCTATCCATGCCCACCTCGTCCGGCCAGCATCCCTGGGTCGACGCCCTGCGCGTCTACCTGCGATTACCCGTGCTGGCCATGCTGTTTCTGGGCTTTTCTGCGGGCCTTCCCTTTCTGCTGGTGTTCTCCACCCTGACCACCTGGCTGCGTACCAGCGGGGTCGAGGTCGCCGCCATCGGTTTCTTCTCGTGGATTGGACTGCTGTACTCGATAAAGTTCTTCTGGGCACCGGTGGTGGACGCCTTCCGCCTGCCGCTGCTGACCCGCCTGCTGGGCCAGCGGCGCAGCTGGATGCTTGCCGGCCAGGCGCTGATCATGGGCGGCCTGCTGGGCCTTTCGTCACTCGACCCGGCCTCCCAGCTCGGCGCGGTGGCGCTGTTTGCGCTGATGGTGGCCTTCGGCTCGGCCACCCAGGACATCGCCATCGACGCCTTTCGTATCGAGTCGGCCGAGGACGAGGTCCAGGCAGCGATGGCGTCCACCTACATCATCGGCTATCGCGGCGGCCTGATCATGGCCGGTGCAGGGGCGCTGTATCTGGCGTCGGCCTTCTCCTGGCAGGTGTCCTACCAGTGCATGGCGGCACTGACGGCGGTGGGCATGATCACCGTACTGCTGCGTCCCGAGCCGCCGCGCCAACCGCTGGCCAGTCGCCTGGCCAAGGAGCCCCGGGTGCGCGCCTTCCTGCGGGCCAGCCGCGGCCGGCCCGCATGGGTCCGGCGCACCGGCGCCTGGTTGATCGGCTCCGTGGTCTGCCCCTTTCTCGACTTCTTCGGGCGCTTCGGACTGGGCGCACTGGGACTTTTGCTGTTTATCGGCATCTATCGCATCAGCGACCTGGCGATGGCCTCGATGGCCTATCCGCTCTACGTCGACCTGGGCTTCAGCCTCGACACCATCGCCACCGTGACCAAGGTGTTCGGCGTCATCATGAGTCTCCTCGGCGGGTTGGTCGGCGGGGTGCTGGTGGTGCGCTACGGCATCGGACGCATCCTGGTGCTCGGCGCTACGGCCACCGTGCTGACCAACCTGATGTTCGCCTGGCTGGCGCTCAGTGGCGCCCAGCACTCGCTGCTGGTGCTCACTATCGTCGGCGACAACCTCAGCAATGGCCTGGCAAGCGCGGTGTTCATCGCCTTCCTGTCGAGCCTGACCTCGCGGGCCTACACCGCCACCCAGTACGCCCTGTTCTCGTCGTTGATGACGCTGCCCGGAAAGTTCCTGTCAGGCTTTGGCGGCCTGGTGGTGGAGGGCATGGGCTACCCGAGCTTCTTTGTGCTGGCCTCGGCGCTGGGCGTACCGGCCATCCTGATGGCGCTGTGGGTCTGGCGACACCATGTGCGCGACCCAGGGGATCACGCCGTCAGCCTCGACAAGCCATGACGCCATCGATGCAGCGTGCATAACCAAAAGAGGGCCGACGTTGTCGGCCCTCTTTTTCCATGGTGCTTCAGCGTTTGGCCCCGTAACTGGGGGTCTGAGTAGACCTTCGGCGCTACGCGCTCCCAGGCTCAGCCGGAGCCGTCATCCAGCGCAGGCAGCGATCCCCCCCATTGCTGAACCCGCCTTGTAGTGCGCGCCTTGAGCGGGGCTTGCGATCAACCGCGCCGTCCGCTGCGCTCCTCAAGCCAGGCCAGCGCGCCCGGTGTGCTGCGCCACTGATCGCGCATCAGGGTACGGTACTGCCAGGCCTCGGCGCGGGTGCCGGGCTCGGCCAGTTGGCCATTGCCGGGGGTGGCGCCACGCTTGGGGTTGTCGCTGCAGAGAAGCGCCACCGCGTGGGCGTTGTGGCGCTGGGCGCTCTCCAATGCCAGGGCCGCGTCGTCGAGCTGGCCCAGTCGGTACAGCGCCAGCACCTGACCCATGTACATGCCCAGCAGCGGCGTCTCGTCATCGGCAGGGCCGACCTCCAGGGCCTGGCGGCTGATCTCCAGCGCCTCGTCGTCGCGGCCTTCACGCAGCAACTGGTCGAGCACCAGCTCGCGCAGACCCAGACTGTCCTGCTCGTCCAGCGACAGCAGCAGCTCGGCCAGTTCCCGCGAGTGCTGGCGGGAGCCGCGCTCCATGCCCACCACCAGCGCAAGCCCCGCCCGCAGCAGCTGGGCGTTGTCTTCCTGGTCCCACTGGAAGGCGCCGTCGCCACTCTGACGAATCTGCAAAAGCCAGCGTTCGAGACGCTCGGCCAGGGGCTCGAACAGACTCGGCGCCATCCACGGAAGACTGCCAAAACGGCTGGTCAGCGCCAGCGACACCGACTGCAGTACCGCCGGTGAATCAAGCTGTTCGGGGTTGGCACACAGCGCCGGCAACCAGGCTGCGGCATTGAACCAGGGATCTCCGAGAAAGCCCATCGGCGCATCCGGGTCCACGTCGACCTGGAAACCCTCCTGGAAGGCGGCGAACAGCGTGTCCTCCCGCGCCGTGGAGCGATACAGCAACTGCCCATCTTCCTCCACCACCTTGATCGGCGGGGGCGGCGGCAACTCCGCCAGCAGGGTCTGCAGGCCCACCAGGGGCTCGCCGAGATCCTCTTCGGCGCACAGCAGCTGATCGGCCAGGGTGGCGCCGGGGTTGTCGGCCAGGTCGGCCAGGAACTGCAGCTGGTCGGGGTCGAGATCACCCTGGCGGGTCAGCCGCCGCAGCCAGAAGCGCGAGCGCTCCATGGCTTCCTCGTCGTGACCTTCGTGGAGCAGCAGCATGGCCTCGATATAGGCCAGGGTCGGCGAATCGGGAAGGGCCTGCTGGGCACGCACGAAGGCCGAGCGAGCACTGTCGAGATCGTCGTTGTCCAGGTGCATCAGACACAGCCGCTCCAGCGCCACGCCACGCAGGAACATCGGTCCCCGCTCCAGCACCTCGTCCAGCAGCGCCTCGCGCTTGCGGTGGAAACCGCGCTCCTGGAAAAGGTCCAGCAGGATCTCGAAGGCGGGCTCGGCCTGTTCCGGCAGGCGCTCCCAGTCGGCATTGTCGAACAGTGACTCGAGGATCTGCTGGGCACGTCCTCGCTGGCCCGATTCGGCGGCGATCAGCCCCGCCTCCAATAGCGCCTGGGCAGGGGCGCGACCACTGGCCAGGGCAGCCTTCAGCGTCTCCCCTTTCCACTCGCGCAGCGACAGCATCCACATCAGATGAGGCGGCAGGTGACCGGGCAGGCTGACGGCACCGCAGCACTGCTTCATCTTGCGTCCAGAGTCGCACCAGCAAGGCTCGTTGCGGCCAGGGCGTGCCAGGGTTTCACAGGCGAAGTCGAGACGTGCCAGGGGCGTCTGGGACCACAGTTCGGGAGCCAGCGCCTGGGCCAGGGCCTTGTCACCGCCCACGCAGGCAGGCCCCTCCTCGCGCGCCCAGCTCATCAAGCTCGGATAGCGTTCATCCTGCCGAATGGCTGCCAGGGCGCCCGCGGCAAAACCCAGCAGTTGATCCACCCATAACGCCAGCATCGCTATCTCCCCGAAATTGAAAACGGCACAGTCTAACAGTGCATGCACCGGCTGGGCAGACCCGCGCCTCAGACGGCGTAGGCATCCAGCAACTGTGCACTCCGTGAATGCATGTCCAGGCGCCCCTCGAGCCGCACCAGGTTCCAGTAATGACCATTGAGCGTACGCGCCAGCAACAGCATGCCGGCAGGGGGCTGCAGGCGGTCCAGCGCGCCCCACACCCGGGGGCTCAGCTCGCGCAGACGCCGATGCACCCGTACATCGCCGAAGTCCTGCTCACCGGGCGCAAACAGCGGCGACACCGCTTCCGCGGATTCGCGATACAGCGCCAGCGGCGCGCCCTCTCCCTGTCGACCGCCGAGCCCGCGCACGGCCTCATCCATGGCCATGGGGTCGCCGTCCAGGGTTGCCCCAAGCAGCGCCACCAGACCGGCCAGCCGCTCCCGGGGGACCGCGATCACGGCACCCAGGTCATACACCACCAGCCGGCCCTGTTCATCGACGGCAAAATTGCCGGCGTGGGGATCGGCGTGCAACTCGTGGTGGGTGAACAGCTCCTCGGTGATCCAGTCCGCCAGGGTGCGCGACACCCGCTGCCGCAGGGCATCGTCGGCACCTTCGAGGTCACGCAGGGGCGTCCCCGGCAGATACTCCATCGCCAGCACCCTTGGACCACTGAGTTCCTTCACGGGCTGCGGCATCACCAGGTCGGGGTGATCGGCATAGCGCCGCCGGTAGCGCTCCAGTGCGTCCGCTTCGGCGCGATAGTCGAGCTCGCGCCGCAGTCCATCGGCGAGTTCGTCGAATAGAGCATCGAGGCGTGCCTGGGACACCTTGAGCCAGCGACCCAGTCGCAGCAGCCTTCTGACCTGCACCAGGTCCTGTTCCAGCACCCGATCGAGCCCCGGGTACTGCACCTTAAGCACCAGGGTACGACCGTCCCGGGTCCGGGCCCGATGCACCTGTCCCATGGAGGCGCTGGCAAAGGGCTCGGGCTCGATCTCGTCGAACAGGGCATCGAGGTCGCCGAGCTCTGCCTCAAGCGCCACCTTGATCTCGGCCCAGGGCGCCGGAGCAGCATCCTTCTGTAGCCGGGCAAGCTCTTCGGCCAGGGCCGGGGGCAGCAGGTCATCCCACTGGGACATGACCTGAGCGATCTTCATCGCCGGCCCCTTGAGCTCGGAGAGGCCTTCAAACAGCGACTCGCCGAGCGCCTGCCAATCGGCCTTGCCGCCGATTCTCGAGCGCAGCAGGGTCGATCCGGTACGAGCGGACAACCCGAGCATCCGGCGTGTCCGGCCTGACTGACGCATGCTGCCTCCTGCCCGTACGGGCGCCCTGCAAGATGCTGGCAACGCTGGCCTCACCGGGAGGATAGCGCGTCACAAGACGGTCACCTTACCCGCATCTGCACACAAAAATGATATAGGACTTGTACACTTTTCACTCCATGGTACACCTGGCATCTCATCACACATACTGGAAGAATATCCAGACGATTCACCCGCACCGGTGCGCTATGCGATTGATCATTGCGGAAAAACCGAGCCTGGCTCGCTCCATCGCCGAGGCGCTGCCCGGGGCAGCACAGAAAAAAGACGGCTACCTGTCCGTCGGCGACACCGAGGTCACCTGGTGCCTCGGCCACCTGCTGGAGCAGGCGCCGCCGGATGCCTACGACCCGGCCTTCAAGCCCTGGCGACGCGACCACCTGCCCATCGTGCCCGGTCAGTGGAAGCTGGTGCCCAGGCCCAAGGCCCGCGGTCAGCTGTCGGTGATTCGTGCGCGCCTGAAACAGGCACGCCAACTGGTACACGCCGGCGACCCGGACCGCGAGGGCCAGCTGCTGGTCCAGGAGGTGATCGAGCACCTGGGCTGGAAGGGGCCCGTCCAGCGTTTGCTGATCAACGACCTCAACCGGCCTGCGGTGGCTCGAGCACTCGGGCGGATCGAGGACAATGCCAGGTATTACCCGCTCTACCGCGCCGCCCAGACCCGCGCCCGCGCCGACTGGCTGTACGGCATCAACCTGACCCGCGCCTGGACCCTGATCGGCCGCCAGGCGGGCCACGATGGCGTGCTGTCGGTGGGGCGCGTGCAGACGCCGGTGCTCGGCCTGGTGGTGCGCCGCGATGAGGAGATCCGTCATTTCACGCCCTACCCCTTCTATGTGCTGTGGGCTCACCTGCGCGTCGGCGCCGGCACCTTGAAGGCCTGGTGGGTCCCCGGCGAGTCCCATCGCCTGGACGAGCGCGGTCGGCTGCTCGACGCCGCTCCTGCTCAGACGCTGGCAGAGCGCCTGCCGGGTGCTGAAGGCCAGGTGAGCAGCGTGGACTCCCGTCGTCGTCGCCAGCCGCCGCCCTTGCCTTACTCTCTGTCGGCGCTGCAGGTCGATGCGGCACGCCGCCACGGGCTCTCGGCCAAGGCGGTGCTGGACATCTGCCAGCGCCTTTACGAGCGCCATCAGTTGATCACCTATCCGCGCTCGGACTGTCGCTACCTGCCGCGTGAACACCTGGCGAGCCTGCCGGGCCAACTGGCCAGCGCCTGTCGCGATGACACCACCCTGTCCGGTTGGCTGGCCAACGCCGACATGGGGCTTCGCTCACGCGCCTTCGACGACGCCAAGGTCGGCGCCCACCACGCTCTTGCCCCCACCGGCAAGCCCTTCGTTGCCGAGCGCCTGTCGCGTCAGGAAGCCGACGTCTACCGTCTGATCGCGCGCAACGTGCTGGCCCAGTTCTATCCGACGCTGGAAACCCAGGAGGTGAAGGCCGAGTTCCGCCTGCTGGACGAGCGCTTCCAGGCCTCCGGCCAGACGCTGCTGGTGCCCGGCTGGAAGCCCCTGTTCACCACCCGTGACGAGCCACCGCCGTTGCCGGCGCTGGTCGAGGGCGAGGCCTGTCAGGCACTGGAGGCCCAGGTCGAACAGCGCGAGACGCGCCCACCGGAGCCGTTTACCGATGCCAGCCTGATCAAGGCCATGATGAATATCGCCCGCTACGTGGAGGACCCCGAGGTACGCCGCACCCTCAGGGAAACCGACGGTCTGGGTACCGAGGCCACCCGTGCCGGCATCATCGAGACGCTGCTGGAGCGCGGCTATCTGGTGCGCAAGGCCAAGGCGCTGCGCGCCACACGCCTGGGGGTGGGTCTGATCCACTCGCTGCCCGAAGCGGTCAGCCGCCCGGAGCGCACCGCCCTGTGGGAACAGCGGCTGGAAGGCATCGCCGAAGCCCAGGCCGAACCGGAACCCTTCGTCGCCCAGCTGGTCGAGGACCTTCGCACGCTGGTGGGCAGCGCCGACAGTCAGCGGCTGAGTGCCGCCCTCGGCGCCGCCCAGGGCGAGTCGCCGGAAGCCGGCCCCGCCAGCAAGCGAGGCCGCCGCACCAACTCGCCACGCCGCAGCGCCGGGCGTAAACGCCGCCCCTCCCGTAAAGGCAGCACCACATGACCACACTGATCATCGGTCCCGGCGCCATCGGCCGCCTGCTGGCCTGTCGGCTTGCGGCTGGCGGCCAGAGCGTACGCCTGCTGGGGCGGCGACCGCTGCCGACGAACCAGACCCTGACCTCACCGGATGGCACGACCCAGCGCCTTGAACTGGCCACCACCACCGAGCCACGCCTTGCCTGTGTCGATGTCGACCAGGTCATGCTGACCACCAAGGCCTACGCCGCCAGGGCAGCCTTCGCTGCGGTGGCCGACCATCTGCCTGCCGCCACACCGCTGGTGCTGTGGCAGAACGGGCTGCGCGTGCAGCGACCCTTGACCGATACCTGGAGCGGGCCGGTGCTGTGCGCCTCCACCACTGAGGGCGCCTTTATCAAGGCGGACGACAGCGTCGTCCACGCCGGCCAGGGTCAGACCGTCATCGGTCATCTCGACGGTGGCCTCGACGGCCATCCAGGCGAAGGCCACGGCCCCCACACCCACCCCCTCCGGACTGACGCTCTCCAGACCCAAGCCCTCCAGACCCAAGCCCTGGCCAGATCACTGGCCACCACCCTGAGCGCCGCCGGCCTGGCCACCGAGGCGGTGGACGATATCGCCACCCGGCTGTGGCACAAGCTGGCGGTGAACGCCGCCATCAACCCCCTGGTGGCACGCTACCGACTGCGCAATGGCGAGCTGCGCGGGCATCCTTACCGCGACATGGTCGACGCCACCGTCGACGAGGTGGCGCAGATCCTGGCGGCACTGGAGATTCCCGCTCCCGCCATCGACGTTCCCTCCATCAACATTGCTGCCAGCGACGTCAACGATGGCAACCGCGCCTGGCGCGCCCTGGTCTGGCAGGTCATCGAGCGGACCGCCGCCAACCGTGCCTCGATGCTGCAGGATATCGAGGCCGGCCGGCCCACCGAACACGACGCCATCCTCGGCCCGCTGCGCGAGGCCGCCACACGCCTGGGCCTCCCTTGCCCCCAGCTCGACGCGCATTGGCGCTTTCTGAATGCCTGAAACGAGCAAACCCAGGCTGGCGGTACACAAAAGCGATTGCTATTTTAACGGTTGGCAGTGATTCGACTCCCACCTGAATATCGACTCGAATCACCTTGCCGGGCCGGCCCTCGAACAAGTCCGTGTCCCCGCATACGGTCTTGCCCTTGTGAGCCATGTTCACTACGAGCTGCGCTCACACTGCGCCGTGTTCTCGATCAGCCTCGGTCAAAATGAGCCGCGTCAAGATTGAGAGCCAAGGTGAGAGCTGAGGTTGCTGAGATTTAAGTTGGCTGAGTCTAGAATTGAGTGCCGAGCCCTTGAATAAAACCGAAGCATGATCGATCAGGTGCCACCCGCGGAGGCTATTCCGCCAGGACAACCATGATGACTGCTTGTCGCTTGCCCTCTCTCCCCGCTCGACGCCCGACGTCGCACACCTTGCTGGCGGGCCTGCTTGCGGCACTGACCCTTGTCGCCTTCTCGGCCCCTGTCCTGGCGAGCGAAGACGCTGCCGACCCGCTGGCCGACAATGACGCTTCCCACTCGGCCACCCCGGCCTTCTCCGGCATGGGCCAGGAAATCGTCAGGCTCGACAGCGGCGTCCTGGTGCAGGGTGACAAGGTCCACACCCCCGACGGCTACACCTCCGGCTTCCGCCTGACCGCCGGCATGGCGCCACAGCAGGAAAGCGGCTGGGACCTGGGGGCCGAGTTGCGCTATCGACAAAGCGATGACGTACCCATGTCTTCCAGCGACAGCCAGCATGTCCAGGACGTGACCAGCCTGGGGGGCAGCCTGGTCGCCGGCTTCCGTGTCGGCCACTTCGGCGTCTACGGCAAGACCGGCATGGCCCAGTGGGTCAGCGATCCGGTCACCGGTCGCAACACCTTCGATTCCACCAGTGGCTCCACTCGGGTCCAGGGTCTCGGGGCCCGCTGGATGACCCGCAGCTGGATCGGCCAGGTCGAGTTCGAGGAGGTCAATGACCCCGAGCTTGAGCATCTGAATATGATTACGGCCTCGTTCCACCTCCCTTTCTAGGGCTCGTCTGAAAAGTGCCTGCGCTCGGTAATACGGCGTTAAAAATCGGCTGGTGCGCCAGCCCGGTCAACATGCTCATTTACACCACGTAAACTGCGCTGTCTCACCGATTTTTGCCTTGTCTAACCTTCGCTCGTCGACTTTTCGGACTGAGCCTAACACCGCCGGCAAACCGAGTCGGAATCGACTCGCTCGCGTTACACGCAGTGACTCTTGACGTCGCCTTGCGCCATACCTCATCTTTATGCGCTTGTTTTAATGACATTTTTCTGAGTACGGCATGAGAATAGCTTGGTGGTTTGGCATAACACCAAATCACAAGGAATCTCCTGCCATGTCATCGACACCCCACCGTTCCATCGATATCGACGCCAACCGCCTGTGGGACAGCCTGATGCAGATGGCCGAGGTCGGCCCTTCCCCCAACGGCGGCAGCCGCCGCCTCGCCATGACCCCTGAAGATGCAGATGGGCGCCGCCTGCTGCTGGACTGGGTCGAGGCGCTGGGCTGCACCTGGCAGCGTGACAAGGCCGGCAATCTGTTTATCCGGCGTGCCGGACGCGAGGACCACCTGCCCCCGGTGTCCATGGGTAGCCACCTGGATACCCAGCCGCTGGGCGGACGCTTCGACGGCGTGCTGGGGGTACTGGCGGGCCTGGAGGTGCTGCGCAGCCTTCACGACAACGCCATCACCACCCGCCGACCGTTGTCATTGATCGTCTGGACCAACGAGGAAGGCAGCCGCTTCGCCCCGGCCATGGGCGGTAGCGGCGTCTGGACTGGCCGCCTCGATGAGGCGACCTTCTTCGGCGCCAGCGACAGCAAGGGCGTCACCCTGGGCGAGGCCATCGCGGCCTGCGGCGAGGCCGGCGATCTGCCCCTGGGCGAACCCGAGCTCGACGCCTACTTCGAGCTGCACATCGAGCAGGGCCCGGTGCTCGAGGAGCAGGGCCATCCCCTCGGCATCGTCACCGGGGTCCAGGGCATCCGCTGGTACGACCTGAGCCTGCGCGGCCAGTCGGCCCACGCGGGCCCCACGCCGATGAGCTATCGCCGTGACCCATTGCTCGCCGCCACCGCCATGATCCAGCGCATGCGCGAGGTGGTCATGGCGGATCCGGACAGCGCTGCGCGCCTGACCGTGGGCGACTTCCAGGTGGTCGAGCCCTCGCGCAACGTGGTCCCCGGCGAGGTCCGCCTGCTGCTGGACCTGCGCCACGTCAGCGACGAACGCCTCGATGCACTGGATGCCGAACTGGAACGTCTGGCCAGGGACGCCGCCGACGCCGAGGGCGTGGAGCTGACGTTCGAGCGCCGCTGGCATTCTCCGGTCACCCCCTTCGACGACGCCCTGATCGACTCCCTGCGCGAGGCCGTCAAGGCGCGCGAGCTCGATGCCCCCTGCATGATGAGCGGTGCCGGGCACGACGCCGTGCACCTGTCCCACGTCACCCCCACGGTGATGATCTTCGTGCCCTGCCGCGACGGCATCAGCCACAACGAGGCCGAATACGCCGAGCCTGAGCACTGCGCGCTGGGCACCCAACTGCTGTGCGACGCGGTGCTGGCACGCGCCGAGCGCGACTGAGATCGCCATCAGCGCCCTGAACAACACACAATGAATCGATTTCGATTCATCGAGTCGGAATAGCATCAAAGGCCCTTTGCCCGATCAGCCGACTCGCTCCCCGGACGCTCAGGCCATTCACAACAAGAGACATTTTATGGACATCAACTCCCATGTGCTGCTGCTGTTTGCCAACGCCTTTCTGACCACCGCCCTGTCGGTGGTCATCGTCGGCGTCATCCTGCTGCGCGAATACCGGCCGACCATTCGTCGCCTGAAGGACGAGGCAGCGGCTTCGTCTTCAGCCGACACCACCAACCACAACAAGACTTCATCTGACCTGAGAGACCTGTCATGACCCTGGCCATCTTCGCCATCGTACTGACCGCCTACGTGGCGGTGGCGGCCCTGCTGGCACGCCGTATCAAGAACAAGGACGACTTCTACGTCATGGGTGAGCAGGGCTCGACGCTGCTGATCGTCGGCACCCTGGCCGCCACCTTCCTCAGCGCCGTGACCCTGATGGGGATCGCCGGCATCTCCTACAGCGAAGGCCCGCTGGTGATCGCGGCGCTGGGCTCCTTCGGCGCCTGGGTCGGCACCCTGATCGCGGTGGTGTTCATCGGTCGCAAGCTGAAGGCGCTGAACTGCCGCACCATGATGGACTTCTTCGACTACCGCTTTAACAACAAGTGGGTCAGCGTGGTCGCACTGATCCTGATGGTGATCGGCCTGCTCGGCTACGGCATCATCCAGCTGATCGGCGCCGGCCTGGTGCTGGCCGAGATCATCGATATCCCCTTCCCGGTGATCATCGTCGCCTTCACCCTGGCACTGCTGGCGTTCTGTTCGCTGTCCGGCATGTATGGGGTGGTCTACACCGACACCATGATGTTCTTCACCATGCTGGCCATCGCCTTCGTCATCGCACCGATGTTGATCGGCGACGCCGGCTTCGAGGCGATGAAGGGCCTCGGCGAGACCCTGCCCGGCTTCTGGACCGTGGGGGGCGCCAACGACCGCCCGCTGGGCTGGTCGATCTCCCAGTTCCTGGTGTGGATCCTGTTCTTTGCCTGCACCCCGGCGCTGGTGTCCCGCGTCTTTCCGGCCAAGAACGACTTCGTCATCCTCAAGGTGGCGGTGATCGGCGTGTTCTTCGCCCCGGCCATGCAGCTGCTGGTGTTTCTGGCGGCCAGCGCCATGCAGGTGATCCAGCCCGGCATCGAGCCCACCGACCGCGCCATGATCGTCGGCTTCATGGAACACACCAACCCGACCCTGGCCGGTATCGGCCTGGCCGGCCTGATGGCGTCGATCATGTCCACCGCCTCGACACTGTTCGTGCTGACCGGCTTCGCCCTGGCCCGCGACCTCTACGAGAAGTTGTTCGACCGTGAGGTCAGCGAACGCAAGGGCGTGGTACTCGGCCGCATCTCCCAGGCGGTGGTAGCGCTGGTAGTGTGCGCCGTGGCGATCTCGCGCCCGGCGGGCATCTACTGGATCTCGATCTACGCCGGCGCGATCTTTGCCGTGGCCTGGCTGCCGACCATCGTCGCCGCCATGCACTGGCGTCGGATGAACGCCAACGCCGCGCTGGCCTGCATGCTGGTGGGCTCGATCACCTTCATCGTGGTGGGCGAACTCGAGCGCCACGGCCTGATCAGCCTGCCGCTGCATATCGACAACCTGCAGGTGGCCATCCTGCTCGGCACCCTGGCGCTGATCGCGGTGGGACTGAAGAGCCAGCCTTCCGAGTACGAGCTCAAGGTGTTCGACGACATTCGTGCAAGGCGACTGTCCGATACCACCATCCGCGACATCCTGGCCCGCCCCGATGGCGCCCGCGAACTGGTGCGCGAATACCGCCAGGTGTGGGGCATCATGGTGCTGTTCGTGATCATCGCAGGCGCCCTGTGGGGCTATCTGTTCAGCAAGCTGGGGACCTGAGCCCACCGTCACCGCTGCTGTCACTGATCCACCAGGCCGGCGCCGTGAGGCGCCGGCCTGGCTTTACTAACACGCGCTCCCGGCACACCATTGACGTTCTGGACCCTGCCTGGAGCCTCGATGAACCACGGCCCCCTCATGCCCCGACAGCTACTGGCCATCCTCAACGCCCTCGAGGACGGCATCTTCATCACCGACCTCAAGGGACGCCCGCTGTGGGTCAACCAGGCGAGCCTGTCGCAGCTCGAGGCCAGCGCAGAACACCTCTACCAGAGCGACGTCTATCAGCTCGAGGAGGAAGGGGTATTCTCGCCCTCGGTCACCCGCTTCGTGATCGAGGAGCGGCGACCGGTCAGCGTGGTCCACCGTTATCGCGGCAAGGACTACCTGGTCAACGGCAGCCTGTTTCACCTGGGCGGCGACCCTTCCGGTGAACCCGATGCGGTGCTGGTCCAGGCCCGCAACCTGGACCGCGATGTACTGGCCTCGCGCTCGCCGGACACCACCCAGGCGCTGCTCGATCACGTCATGCATCAGCTCAAGCGTATCCGTCAGGAGCAGGTAGCGGCGGAGGCCAGTCCCGCCTCATCCAGCCGCAGCCCGCGCTATCGCCGGTGCCTGGAGCGCCTCGAGCGCGCCGCCGCCAGTGACACCACGGTGCTGCTCAGCGGCGAGACCGGCGTCGGCAAGAGCTGGCTGGTCAATCGCCTGCACCAGTTCAGCCCGCGCTCGGACAAGCCGCTGATTCACGTCAACTGCGCGGCGATCCCCGAGGCCCTATTGGAAGCCGAGCTGTTCGGCCACGAGAGCGGCGCCTTCACCGGCGCCCATCGCGACGGGCGGGTCGGCTACGTGGCCCTGGCCGAGGGCGGCACCCTGTTTCTGGACGAGATAGGCGAACTGCCGCTGACGCTGCAGCCCAAACTGCTGCAATTGTTGCAGGAACGTCAGTACCACCCGCTGGGCGGCAAGCCGCGCAAGGCCGAGGTGCGTATCGTCGCCGCCACCAACGCCGACCTGGCCGCCCGGGTGCGGGATGGCAGCTTCCGCGCCGACCTGTACTACCGACTCAATATCGTGCCCATCGAGATCCCACCGCTGCGCGAGCGCGCCGAGGACATCCCCGGTCTGGCCAATCAACTGCTGGCCAGGATATCCCGCCGCCTCAAGCGCCGTATCACCCTGGAGCGCGACGCGCTGAGGGCGCTGACCCACCACTCCTGGCCTGGCAACGTGCGCGAACTGGAAAACCTGCTCGAGCGGCTCAGCGTGTTCTGTGAAGACGACACCATCGGCATCGACGATCTCGCCCTCGACCACCCGGAGCTTGTGCCCGCTAGCCTTGCCGACCGCGTTTCCCTCAACAGCTCGCGCAAGAGCTCCTGGCAAGACGACGGCCAAAGCGACGGTGCTCTATCGCTGCCACTGGACGATTCCCGCCCCCTGCCCGAGCGCTTGGCCGAGATCGAACGCCAGGCCATCGATGACGCTCTGTCCCGCGCCGGCAGCACCCGCAAGGCAGCCCAGGACCTCGGCGTCAGCCAGTCCTGGTTGATGCGACGGCTCAAGCGTGATCGGTCGAGCTCGTCCGACTGAAACGTCGGCATCCACAACACATCCCGAAACGCCCGACCGACACACCCAACCGATACGCTCACCCAAGACGCCAGCGCCCGGCCATCTGGCCGGGCGCTGGGTGTTCAGGGTAACGCTTGCGGTGGCGTCAGCCGGTGTTGCGAAGGCCAGCGGCGATTCCCGCCATGGTCACCATCAGGGCGCGGGACAGGTCCGCGCTGATGGCACCGTCGGCGTCGCGGTTACGCTGCAGCAGCTCGGCCTGCAGGCCATGCAGCGGGTCGATGTAGGGGTTGCGCACCTCGATGGCCTGGCGAATCAGCGGCGTCTTCTCGAGCAGCTCCTGCTGATCGAGGATCTTCAGAAGCTCCTCGTTGAGCCTGCCGAAACGCTCGCGCAGGCGGTTGCCCAGGGCCTCTAGACTCGGCTCGTCCACCAGACGATGCTCGTAGTAGGCGGCCAGCTCCACGTCGGCCTTGGCCAGCAGCATCTCGAGCATGTCCAGGTAGGTGCCGAAGAACGGCCACTGCTCGCGCATCTCCTGCAGCACCTCGAGTCCGCCGGGCTCGGCCAGGCGGGTGGCGAAGGCCTCGCCGGTGCCGAGCCAGGCCGGCAGCATCAGACGGATCTGGGTCCAGGCGAAGATCCAGGGGATCGCGCGCAGGGTCTCGACGCCACCGTCCTGACGCCGCTTGGTCGGCCGTGAGCCCAGCGGCAGGCGACCGAGCGCTCCTTCCGGGGTGACGGCACGGAAGTACGGCACGAAATCGGGGTCCTGGCGTACCACACCGACGTAGGCACCGTGGGCGATCTCGGCCAGGCGGTCCATCTCGTCGCGCCAGGCCGGCTTGGGCTTGGGCGGCGGCAGCAGCGACGCCTCCAGTACCGCGCAGGCGTAGATCTCCATGGAGCGCAGGGCGATATCGGGCTGGCCGAACTTGAAGCGGATCATCTCGCCCTGCTCGGTCACCCTGAGGCTGCCGTTCACCGAGCCTGGCGGCTGGGACAGGATGGCGGCGTGGGACGGACCGCCGCCACGGCCCACGGTGCCACCGCGGCCGTGGAACAGGGTCAGGTCGACACCGTGGCTTTCACAGACATCGACCAGCGCCTCCTGGGCGCGGTACTGGGCCCAGGCCGCCGCCAGCTGGCCGGCGTCCTTGGCCGAATCGGAGTAACCGATCATCACCTCCTGGCTATCACCTGCGAACTGGCGGTAGCCGGGCAGCGCCAGCAGCCGATCGATGACGTCGCCGGCGCGATTGAGGTCGTCCAGGGTCTCGAACAGCGGTGCGATGGGCATGCCGACACGGCCCCCCACCTCTTTCATCAACAGCGCCACGGTGAGCACGTCCGAGGGCTGCGCGGCCATGGAGATGATGTAGGTGCCCAGCGCCTCACCGTGCTCGGCGGCGACCACCTGGAAGGTGTCCAGGGTCTCGCGGGTCTCGGCGGAGCACTCCCAACGCCGCGGGATCAGCGGGCGGGTCGACTCGAGCTCCGCCAGCAGGAAGGCCTGGCGCTGCTCCTCGCTCCATTCGCGGTAGTTGCCCAGGCCCAGGTCGTGGGTCAGTTCTTCCATCACCAGGGCGTGGCGGCTGGCCTCCTGGCGCAGGTCGAGCTTGGTCAGGGTGACGCCGAATACCGCCACACGGCGCAGGGTATCGAGCAGCACACCGTTGGCGATGGTGTCCAGGCCGACGTCGCACAGCGAACGGTAGCAGGCCAGCAGCGGCGCATAGAGCTGGTCCCGGGTCTCGATGATCGGCCCGCCGTCATAGCTCTTGCCGTCCAGTTCGGCCTTGGCCCAGTCACGGGTGGCCTCGACCTTCGCCACCAGACGCTTGAGCAGCTCGCGATAGGGCTCGGCGACGTTGCCGACTTCGGCACGCAGGGCACTGTTGGTGCTCCACATGGACAATTCGATCTTGAGCTGCTCGAGATCACGCAGGTACAGGTCCGCCGCCATCCAGCGGCCCAGCAGCAGCACCTCCCGGGTGACCCGGGCAGTGACGTTGGGGTTGCCGTCGCGATCGCCACCCATCCAGGAAGCGAAACGTAGCGGCGCGGCGTCCAGCGGCAGCCGCTCGCCGGCGCTTTCCAGCAGCAGGTTATCCAGGTCCCGGTGGAAGTCCGGCACCGCCTGCCACAGCGAATTCTCGATCACCGCAAAGCCCCACTTGGCCTCGTCCACCGGGGTCGGCCGGTCGTGTCGGATCTCGTCGGTGTGCCAGGCCTGGCTGATCAGCTCCTCGAGCCGACCCTTGGCCCGGGCCGCCCGCTCGGGGTACTCGCTGGAGGACTCGATGGCGCTGAGGCAGTCATCGATGGCGTCGTACTTCTGAATCAGGGTGCGCCGGATGACCTCGGTGGGATGGGCGGTCAGCACCAGCTCGACGCGCATGTTGGCCAGCGTCTCGACCAGGGTGCGCGACGAGTGGCCTTCGCGCCGGGCGCGCTCGAGCAGCTCACCGAGCACCGGCTGCATCCCCGGCTTGTAGTCCTCAACCCGACGAAAGCGGGCACGGTAGTGCTGCTCGGCGATGTTGGCCAGGTTGAGGAACTGATTGAACGCCCGGGTCACCGGCAACAGGTCTTTCTCCGGCAGCCGGCGCAGGTACTCGATCAGCTCCTGCTGGCCGGCCTCTTCGCCCTGGCGGCCCCGCTTGGCCAGTCCGCGAATCGTCTCGATGCGTGACACGAACTCGGGTCCGAGATCATCGGCGATGGTGCGTCCCAGGCTGTCGCCGAGGATGCGGACGTTATCGCGCAAGGATTCGTGCAGATCGTGGCTCATGGGGTCTCCTTGGGTGTGGTGTCCAGCGGGTCCCGAGCGTGCGGCCCCGCCTTGTTATCGATAGGGTCTGGGGGTCTGGCCGGCCTCGTCAGTCCGTGGTCGGATCGGACGGCTCGGCGCGTTCGGCACGCTTGGCCTGCTGCCAGTGCTCTTCCATGCGCTCCAGCGAGGCCCGACCGAGCGGCGTGTCCTGGGCCTCCAGGGACCGCTCCATATGGCGAAAGCGGCTCTCGAAGCGGTGATTGGTGCCTCTCAGGCAGGCTTCCGGGTCGACGCCCAGGGCGCGCGCCAGATTGACGGTGGCGAACAGCAGGTCGCCCACCTCGGTGGCGGCGTGGTCGCGATCCCCGGCCGAGAGCGCATCGCGAATCTCACCGAGCTCCTCTTCGAGCTTGTCGAGCACCCCGTCGGTGTCCGGCCAGTCGAAGCCCACCCGGGCCGCGCGCTTGGACAGCTTGGCGGCGCGGCTAAGCGCCGGCAGGGTCCGCGGCACGTCATCCAGCGCCGAGACAGAAACCACCGCCTCGGCCTCGCCCTGCGGCGGACCGCTGCGCCCTTCCCGTTCCTCGGCCTTGAGCGCCTCCCAGCGGGAGTGGACCTGACGGGTCTCGACCTCGGCGGCACTGACGCCCTGGCGGCGGGACTCAAGGGTGCCGTCGGGAAACACGTGGGGATGGCGACGCAGCATCTTGTCGGTCAGCGTGTGCACCACGTCATGGAAATCGAAACGCCCTTCCTCGCTGCCGAACTGGCTGTAATAGACCACCTGGAACAACAGGTCGCCGAGCTCCCCCGGCAGCTCGTCGAAGGCGCGTCGCTCGATGGCGTCGGCGACCTCGTAGGCTTCCTCGAGGGTGTGGGGGACGATGGTGTCCCAGTGCTGCTTGACGTCCCAGGGGCAGCCCTGTTGGGGGTCCCGCAGTACCGCCATCAGGGTCAGCAGGTCATCGATGGAATAGCGCCGGCTCATGTGCGACGCCCTCCCTGACCGCGCTTGCGCTTGACCTCGATGATATTGGGCAGCTGCTGGATGCGGGAGAACAGCCGGCCCAGGGTCTCCAGTCCGTCCACCTCGGCGGTGATCGAGATGCGCGCGATGCCGTCGTCGGTGTTGGTCAGGGTGTTGACCGAGAGCACGTTGACCTTGTCCTGGCCGAGCACGGCGGTGACGTCGCGCAGCAGACCGGAGCGGTCCCAGGCCTGGATCTCGATATCCACCGGGTACTGGCTGCTGGAGCGCGCGCCCCACTCCACCTCGATCACCCGCTGGGGCTCGTCGACCCTAAGCTGCAGGATGTTGGGGCAGTCCTGGCGATGGATCGACACGCCACGGCCCTGGGTAATGAAGCCGACGATCGGCTCGCCGGGGACCGGATGACAGCAGTTGGCCATGTTGGTCTTGAGGTTGCCGACGCCCAGCACGGTGATCTCGCCGTCCGGGGTCTTGGCCGGCTTCTGACGCGGCTTGGCCAGCAGCCGGTCGAGGTGCTCCTGCTCATCGCTGTCGCCGAACAGCTGCTGGGCCTGGTGCAGCACCTGACCGATACGCAGGTCGCCGGCGCCAAGCGCGGCGTACATGTCGTCGGCATTGGCGTAGTTGACCTTCTGGGCCAGGGTGGCGAGGTCCATGTCGTGGACATCGAGACGCTTCATCTCGCGCTCGAACAGCGCCTTGCCCTCTTCCAGGTTCTGGTCTCGCGCCTGGTGCTTGAACCAGGACTGGATCTTGGCCCTGGCCCGGGAGGTGCGCACGAAGCCCAGGTTGGGATTGAGCCAGTCACGGCTCGGGGCGCTCTTGTTGGCGGTCAGGATCTCGACCTGCTGACCGGTCTTGAGCTTGTAGGTCAGCGGCACGATGCGACCGTTGACCTTGGCGCCGCGACAGCGGTGGCCCACCTCGGTGTGCACGCGGTAGGCGAAGTCGATGGGGGTGGCCACCCTGGGCAGGTCGATGACGTGACCGTCCGGGGTGAACACATAGATGCGATCCGGCGCCACGTCGCTGGTCAGGCCCTCGCGCAGGTCGCCGAATTCGCCGATCTCCTCGTGCCACTCGAGCACCTGACGCAACCAGGCGATCTTTTCCTCATAGCTGTCGCTGCGGGCATTGGTATCGTGGCCCTTGTAGCGCCAGTGGGCGCAGACCCCAAGTTCGGCCTCTTCATGCATGGCGAAGGTGCGTATCTGGATTTCCAGCACCTTGTTCTCGGGGCCGATGACCGCCGTATGCAGGGACTGGTAGCCATTCTTCTTGGGGTTGGCGATGTAGTCGTCGAACTCGTCGGGCACGGTGTGCCAGCGCGAGTGGACGATGCCGAGCATGGTGTAGCAGTCCTGCACCGTGGGCACCAGGATGCGCACCGCGCGTACGTCGTGGACCTGGGAGAAGTCGATGCGCTTGCGCTTCATCTTTCGCCAGATGGAGAAGATGTGCTTGGCCCGACCGTCCACCTGGAACTGGTGGATGCCCTGGGCCGACATCAGCGACTTCAGGGTCTCCACCACCTCCTGGATGTAGCGATCGCGATCCAGTCGCTTCTCGGCCAGCTGCCGGGCGACGGTCTTGTAGTCGTCCTCGTGGAGGTAGCGGAAGGACAGGTCCTCGAGCTCCCACTTGAGGTGGCCAATGCCCAGGCGGTGGGCCAGCGGAGCGTAGATGTCGAACACTTCGCGGGCGACCCGCACCTGCTTCTCGCGCGGGGCATCGCGGACCTGGCGCAGGGCGCAGGTGCGCTCGGCGATCTTGATCAACGCCACCCTGACGTCGTCGATCATGTTGACCAGCATCTTGCGCAGGTTGTCCTGCTGATCCTGCTGCTGCAGGCCGGCGGTGGTGGCCTGGGTATTGCTGATCGCGGCCATCTGCAGCACGCCTTCGATCAGGCTCGCCACCTCGCGGCCGAAACGCTTGGCCACCTGCTCGGGCTTGATCAGGTTCTCACGCACCGCGCGATACAGCACGGCGGCTTCGATGGCGGTCTGATCCAGGCGCAGCTCACCGAGGATATCGGCCATCTCGAGGCCCATGCGAAAGCTCGAGCCGTCCTTCAACCAGGACTTGTGGGGCCGCTCGGAGGCCTGCTCCAGCGACTGCGCCAGCTGGCAGGCCTCGACCAGTTCACCGGCGTCGGCCAGCTTGACGTCGTCCTGCAGCCGCGCGACCCACTGATCGATATCGACCCGACCATCCGCGGTCAACGGCTGGTCTTCCCGCACTTTAACCATCTTTCCTGACTCCTTGGCGTGGCGACGGCCCCTGGCGTTCGAACAGTACCATCGACTCGAGGTGCGAGGTGTGCACGAACATGTCCGCCATGGCGACCCGTTGCAGACAATAACCCCCCTGCAACAAGTGTGCCGCATCGCGAGAAAGCGTGGCGGGATCACAGGCAATATACAAGACCCGGGACACCGTACTTTTGGCCAGTGCCCGGCACAGCGCCTCGGCCCCTTCGCGCGGTGGGTCCAGTACCACCACCTCGGCATCATGGGTACGCAACAGCCTCGCCACCTGCCCTTCGTCATGCAGGTTGCCCTGGAGGGCAGCCACGTCCAGATCCGCGCCCGCGGCGTTGTCGGCCAGGCGTGCGGTCATCTCCGGCGAGCCTTCCACCGCGCTCACCGCGTAGCCCGACGCCGCCAGCGGCAGGCTGAAATTGCCGATCCCGGCAAACAGATCCAGCAGGGGTTCATCGACCCGGCGAGGTGTCCCCAGCCAATCCAGCGCGGTCTCGATCATGCGCTGGTTGACCTGGGCGTTGGCCTGCAGGAAGTCGCTCGGTCCGACGCCGAGGCTGAGCGGGCCACGCGCCGACGGCACCGTCACCTGGAGTCCTCGGGGCGGGGTCACCAGCCACTCGAAGCGCACCTGTTCACGGCCTGCCAGCACGCCGACGGCGATGCCTCGCTCACCGGCCCATTCACGCCAGCGTGCCAGGTCCGCGGGTTGCTCACGCAGTTGGCGGATCACCAGGGTCACCTGGCCGTCGCTGGCCAGCAGTTCCAGATGGCCGACCTGGCGTGGCGCCTCGAGGCTCGCCAGCTGCTGGTGCAACGGTGCCAGCAGCGACGACAGCTCCGGCACCAGAACGGTGCAGCTCTCCACCGATACCAGTCGGTGACTGCGCCTGGCGCGAAAGCCCAGATGGATGCCGCCGTCGGCATCGACCCTGACGCCCAGGCGCGCACGGCGGCGATAGGCGACGTCATCACTGGCCAGCACCTCGATGCGCTCGAGGTCGACCTCGACGCCCTGACGGGCCAGCAGCTCCGACAGTACGACGGCCTTGTGACGACGCTGGGCGTCGAGTTCCAGATGCTGCAGATCACAGCCGCCACAGCGCTCGATGTAGGGACAGGGCGGCGTCACCCGGGTCGGCGCGGCCTCGATCAGCTCACGCAGGTGAGCCTCGTCGTAGCGCTTGCGGGTGCGATGCACCGCCACCCTGACCCGCTCGCCGGGCAAGGCCCCCTCGACAAACAGGGTCTTGCCGGCGGGCGAACGGGCAATCCCGCGGCCATCGTGGGACAGCCCCTGAATCTCGAGCTCGTCGGGCAGCTCATCGGACGTGTCGGTCTGGTAGGCCCGGCGAGTGTCGGACGGGCGCTTGTGAGCAAGCCCCGAGACACCGGAGCGCTGACGCGGCGGACGGCGTTTTCCCAGTCCAGCCACCTCAGGACTCCGGCGCCAGCAGACCGGTGGAGAGATAACGATCTCCCCGGTCGCAGACGATGAACACGATCACCGCGTTCTCGACCTCTTCGGCCACCCTGAGCGCCCCGGCCAGGGCGCCCCCAGAGGACACCCCCGCCAGGATTCCTTCTTCCCGGGCCAGTCGGCGCATGTGTTCTTCGGCCTCGTGCTGGCCGATGTCCAGTACCCGATCGACCCGCTGGGGTTCGAAGATCTTCGGCAGGTAAGCCTCGGGCCAGCGACGAATCCCGGCGATGCTGGCGCCGTCCTCGGGCTGCAGGCCGATGATCTCGATGTCGGCGCGTTGCTCCTTCAGGTAACGCGACACCCCCATGATGGTGCCGGTGGTCCCCATGGAGCTGACGAAGTGGGTAATCCGACCGTCGGTCTGCTGCCACAGCTCGGGGCCGGTGGTGCGATAGTGACCCAGCGGGTTGTCGGGATTGGCGAACTGATCCAGCGACTTGCCCTCGCCTCGAGCGACCATGCTATCGGCCAGGTCACGGGCCTCTTCCATGCCGCCTTCCTTGCTGACCTCGATCAGCCTGGCACCATAGGCCGCCATGGCCTGCTTCCGCTCGCTGGAGGCGTTCTCCGGCATGATCAGCACCATGCGATAGCCCTTCATCGCCGCGACCATGGCCAGGGCGATGCCGGTATTGCCGGATGTCGCCTCGATCAGGGTGTCGCCGGGGGCGATCTCGCCGCGCTTTTCGGCCTCGTCGAACATCGACAGGGCCGGCCGATCCTTGACCGAGCCCGCCGGATTGTCACCCTCGAGCTTTGCCAGCAGCACATTGTTGCGCCCGGCGCTGATGCGCTTGAGGCGGACCAGCGGGGTCTTGCCGACCAGCTGGTCGAGGTAGGGGAATTCCATAAGACTTTCCTTGTAACGTCATCTGACGCCATTATATCGACGCCCCTCGCCACTGGACAGGCATGGTCCCATGGGGTGACATGGAGACGTACGAGGCGGCGGTGGCCGCTCTTCGTCCGCGCCTATTCCCGGCCAGGAACGCAGCGCCTATGAGTTTGAGAACACGGTTGATGCTAGCCCTCGTGGGGCTGCCGCTGCTGCTGCTGGGGCTGGCGATCAGCCTCGCCTTGTATCAGGACCATGGCCTGCGCGAGGCCGCCATGGAAGAAAACCTCTCTACCGCCACGCGGCTGGTGGCCCCGGAGCTGGGCGAGGCCCTGTCGCTGGACGATATTGCCGGCGTTCAGGCCGCTGCCAATCGCCTGATGGATATTCCCAGCGTCCGTGCCCTGCGCCTGGTGCAGCAGGATCAGGTGGTGCTTGAACTCGGTCGACTGCGGGCCGAAGCGCTGAACGTCGAGGCTCCCAGCCAGGGGCTGTTGACCCAGCACTATCGCCAGTGGGTGTTGACGACGCCGATCACTGCCGTGGACGGCGCCTACCTGATCCTCGATATCGACGCCTCGCTGCTGTTGCTCGCCACCTACAGCGATATCGCCAGGGGCGCCATGATCCTGCTGGTCTGCGGCCTTCTGCTGTTTCTGGTGGCCTTCACCCTGGGCCGCCGCCTGACCCAGCCGCTGGATGACATCGCCCACCTGCTCGACCAGCTGGCCGCCGGTCGTCAGCCCCACCACCTGCCGCTGGACCACCCGCTGGAGCTGGCCGAGCTGGGGCGCCGGGTCAACGCCCTGATCGACCACCAGGCGCGGGCGCGCGAAGACCTGCAGCAGCAGATCGAACACGCCACCTCGGAACTTCAGGAGTCCATGGAGACCATCGAGGTGCAGAACATCGAGCTCGACATGGCCCATCGCCAGGCGGTGGAGGCCAACCGGGTCAAGTCGGAGTTTTTGGCCAACATGAGCCATGAGATCCGCACGCCGCTCAACGGCATCATCGGCTTCTGCCGGCTGCTGGGGCGCTCGTCGCTGGACCCGCGTCAGCGCGAGTGGCTCGACC
This sequence comes from Halomonas sp. YLB-10, assembly GCF_003856855.1. NCBI lineage: Bacteria > Pseudomonadati > Pseudomonadota > Gammaproteobacteria > Oceanospirillales > Halomonadaceae > Halomonas > Halomonas sp. YLB-10. The sequence continues at coordinate 270,752 of NZ_RRCU01000004.1, read as the reverse complement.
AGGTGCAACGGGCCTGCGACAACCTGATGTCGCTGGTCAACGATGTGCTCGACTTCTCCAAGCTGGAAGCCGGTCGTCTGGTACTGGAACAGGTGCCGGTGGACCTCCAGTCGCTGGTCGACGAGGTGCTGGGGCTCCAGGCGCCACTGGCCCAGCAGAAGGGCCTGCAGCTGCTCAGCCTGATCTATGACGACGTACCGGCGGAAATTACCGGTGATCCGCTGCGACTGCGCCAGATCATCACCAACCTGGTCAACAATGCCATCAAGTTCACCGACCGCGGCGAGATCATCGTGCGGGTCATGGTCGAACAGTCCCGCCACGAGCGCTTCACCCTGCGCATCAGCGTCAGCGATACCGGCATCGGCCTCAGTGACAGCCAGCAGCGACGGCTGTTTCAGGCCTTCCGCCAGGCCACCGCCGGACACAGTCGCCAGTACGGCGGCACCGGCCTGGGGCTGGCCATCTCGCGGCAGCTGATCGAGCAGATGGGCGGCACCATCGGCGTGGACAGCACCCTCGACCACGGCTCCACCTTCCACTTCACCCTGCCCCTGACCAGCACCGCAAGCCAGGTGCGTGCGCCCGAACTGGCGCTCGACCAGGCCTCGATCTTTGTCGAGGAACCCCACGGCCCCACCCGCAGGGCCCTGTTGCATATGCTCGAACAGTGGGACGCCCGGGTTGTGGCGAGCCCCCAGCAGGCCGCGCTGGCACTGGAAGCCATCGCCATCGAGGAGCTCGAAGAGGGCCGCATCGGCGAGCTGCGCGCTCGACTCAGGCAGCGCAACTGCCCCACCCTGCTGTTGATCAATGCGGGACTTCCGGATGTGCCCGGACTGGGCCTGCCCGATGGCTCGAGCGTACTGTCCAAGCCGTTGGCTCGCCAGACCCTGGCGGAAGCGGTGGAGGGCGCCCTCGCCGGTACTCGCCACAGGCCGAGCCTGCCTGCGCCGACGTCCACGCCGGCGCTACCTTCTCGCCAGCCCTATGTGCCCGACGAGACGTCGACAGCGGCCCCGGCTGCACCGCCCCAGTGGAACAACTCGCAGACCCCACCGCCTTCGCCGGACACGCAAACCTCTATGGCCAGCCTGCTGATCGTCGATGACAGTGAGACCAACCGCCTGCTGCTGCGAGAACTGGTGGAAGGCCCGGAGCGGCGCGTGACCCTGGCCACCAGTGGGGAAGAAGCCCTGGCGCTGGCCCAGCAGCAGCTCTATGACATGGTACTGATGGATATTCGCATGGGTGGCATGGACGGTGTGGAGACGACCCAGGCGATCCGCCAACTCAGCCCCGCCTGGGCGAAGCGACCGATCATCGCGGTGACCGCCCACGTGCTGGAACACCAGCGCCGAGCGCTTCTGCAAAGCGGCATGGACGATGTGCTGATCAAGCCACTCGACACCGAGTGCCTCGACCGCCTGCTTAGAGAAAGGCTGGGCAGCGGCCTGACGGAGATGACCCCGGCGCCGAACTCGCCGGTCACCGACAAGTATCGACAGGACGCCAGTGACGCTGATGACTCGGTCGAGCCGGCCGTCCGAGACCAGGCCCATGGCAAGGACCTTGGCAAGGACCAGGGCCAGACCCGTGACAACAGCGATGACCAGGGCAACGACCTGCCCGACATCGACATCGCCCTGGGCACCCGCCTGGCGGGTGGGCGCGAAGCGCTGGCCAGGCAATTGCTGGCGAGCCTGGGGGCATCGCTGGACGAGACCCGTCGAGAGATCGAGGCGGCGCTGGCGGCCGAGGACGAAGAAGCCCTGCTCGATAGCATCCACGCCCTCAACGGTGCCTGCCGCTACTGCGGTGTACCGCGCATGGCGCTGCTGGTGGAAACCCTCGAGACCCGACTTCGCTCACGCGGGATCGACGGGGTTCGTCCGCTGCTGCCCACCCTGGAGCAGGCCATGACCCAGGTCGAGCGCTGGCAGCAGGACAGCGGAGAAACCCCACTGAAGGGACCGGTTTAGCCGACGCGGGCAACTGTCGCGCCCCCCTGCAGCGCTCAACGCCTTTCGAGCACCACGAAGGCCAGTGCCACATCGCTCTCGTCGCTGAGACTCAGGTGACAGGCGCCGACGCCCGCCTGGTCGGCCAGACGTAGCGCCTCCCCCGAGACCACCAGCTCCGGCCGCCCCAGGGGATCGTTGACCACCTGTATCTCGGTCCAGCGCATGCCGTGGCGAAGACCGGTGCCCAGTGCCTTGAGCCAGGCCTCCTTAGCGGCGAAGCGCTTGGCCAGAAAGGCCGAAGGCCGTGGCGCCTCGGTGTAGCGCTCGGCCTCCAGCGGCCCCAGGATGCGCTCGGCGAAGCGCGCGCCATGGCGCGCAATGGCCGCATCGAAGCGTTCGATCCGCGCGATGTCGGTGCCGATGCCGAGGATCATGCCAGGGCTCCGAGAGACCCGGTATTCCCGGGCAAGGCCCCGACAGACAGGCCTCCTCGAGCCGGCGCTGACATCGGCAACGCCTCAGTGCTGATGGTCGTGGTCGTGGTCGTGCTCATGCTCGTGCTCTTGCTCAAATTCGTCGATGGCCGCGACCAGCCCCGCCTCGTAGCCGGCCAGCATCAGTCGCTTCATCTCCGCCACCGCCTCCTTGAGGCCGACGAACAGCGCCCGGGCGATGATGGCGTGACCGATATTGAGCTCGTTGAGGCCGGGGATGGCGGCGATGGCCTCGACGTTGTGGTAATGCAGGCCGTGACCGGCGTTGACGATCAGATCGAGCTCGACGCCCATTTCGGCGGCGGCCACGATGCGCTGGTACTCGCGAGCCCGCTCGCTGTCGTTATCGGCCTCGGCGAAGGCGCCGGTGTGCAGCTCGATGGCCGGAGCACCGGCGCGCCTGGCGCTGGCGATCTGATCCGGATCGGGATCGATGAACAACGATACCTCTGCCCCCACGGCGGCCAGTCGGCGACAGGCGGCTTCGATGGCGTCGAACTGGCCGACCACGTCCAGGCCACCTTCGGTAGTCAGCTCCTCACGCTTCTCCGGCACCAGACAGACGTGGGCCGGACGTACCTCTTCGGCCAGCGCCAGCATCTCCTCGGTCACGGCCATCTCGAGATTCATGCGGGTGTTGAGAACCTCGGCCAGCAGGCGCACGTCGCGTTCCTGGATATGACGGCGGTCCTCCCGCAGATGGACGGTGATGCCATCGGCGCCGGCTTCTTCGGCGACCAGGGCCGCCTGAATCGGGTCGGGATAGCGGGTACCGCGGGCCTGGCGCAGGGTCGCGATATGGTCGATGTTGACGCCGAGCAGCAGTCGAGGGGGATGCATCAGGGTTCTCCGTCATGGGGATGAAAGACGAGCCCTATGGTAGCACCGCCGACAGGCCGGCGGTCACCCGCGGCAAGGCGATATCAGCGCGCTGAAACGTCAGCGAGACTGGCGGCGACGCTCGGCCATGGCGACCATCAGCGCACGGGAGCGCAGCGGACGGTCGCCCAGCAGCGGCGCCAGGGCGACAAGGGTCAGCGCGCCTGGCGGCGACGCTCGGCCATGGCGACCATCAGCGCACGGGAGCGCAGCGGCCGGTCGCCCAGCAGCGGCGCCAGGGCCGCACGCGATAGCGCCTTGGCCGGCCCGGCGAGCCCGGCCTCGCCCCAGTCGGCCCCGGCCAGCAGGCGCAGGGTGCGCCCGTCGATGCCGCGCTCTGCGACGACAAAGGCCCGGCTGCCGGGCTCGAAGCGGTAGCGCCGCTGGGGATCCAGGCCGCCACCGTCGGGCGTGGTGAAACGCGGCGCGGCGTCCAGCGCATCGAGTAGCGCAAACTCGAGCCGACGCAGGGCCGCGGCGCGAGAGGCCGGCGTCGCCAACTCGTCCAGCGCCGAGGTGTAAAAGGCGAACACCTGCCCCACCGGCAACTCCACCGGCAGCAGTCGGGTCAGCAATTCGTTGGCGTAGAGACCGCACAGCAGTCCCTCGCCGGCGAGCATCGCCGCCGGGCCACGGGACTCGATCAAACGCAGCCGCTTGAGCTCGCGATCGCCCTGCCAGGTCAGGTGCAGGGGCGCGAACGGCTGCATCTGACTGCGCGAGCGACTACCGGGACGCTGCACGCCCTGGGCCACGGCGCGCACACGCCCGTGGTCCAGAGTCAGCAGTTCGACCAATGCACTGGTCTCGCGGTAGGGACGCTTGTGGAGCAGAAAGGCGGGCTGGGGCTGCATGGGGATCCCGACGTCGGGGCAACAGGATCACAACAGGACCATCGTCGTCGATGATCCTGCCGGGGCGCGGGGGAACGGCTCAGTCGAGGTCGTAGCCGAGGCTCTTGAGGGCGCGTTCGTCGTCGGACCAGCCACGCTTGACCTTGACCCACAGGTTGAGCATGACCTTCTTGTCCAGCGCCCGCTCCATATCCAGGCGTGCCTCGCGGCCGATCTTCTTGATGCGATCGCCGCTGTCGCCGATCAGGATCTTCTTCTGGCCCTGACGTTCGACCAGGATCAGCGCGCTGATGTGCACCACCCGGGCCTCGTCACGAAACTCCTCGATCTCGACGGTCATCTGATAAGGCAGCTCGTCGCCGAGCTGGCGCATGACCTTCTCGCGTACCATTTCGGCAGCCAGAAAACGCATGCTCTTGTCGGTGACCTGATCTTCCGGGAAGAAGTGGATACCCTCGGGCAGGTGCTTGTCGATCTCGGCCTCGAGCTCCGGCACATTGGTGCCGTGCTGGGCGGCGATCGGCACCACCGCGGCGAACTCGCGCTTGTTGCCGAGCTCGGCCAACCACGGCAGCAGGGTGGCCTTGTCCTGCAGGCGGTCCACCTTGTTGACCGCCAGGATCACCGGCGCCTCGACGTTGGCCAGACGGTCCAGCACGATCTGGTCTTCCTCGGTCCAGCGGGTGCGGTCGACCAGAAAGACCACGCAGTCCACGTCCCGCAGGGCCTGCACCGCCGCCTGGTTCATGAAGCGGTTGATCGCCTTGTTGCGGTCCTTGCCGAGGATATGGATACCCGGGGTGTCGACGAAGATGGCCTGAGCGTCGCCTTCGGTCTTGATCCCCAGCACCTGGTGGCGGGTGGTCTGCGGCCGCCGCGAGGTGATCGAGATCTTCTGTCCGAGAATACGGTTCATCAGGGTGGACTTGCCGACGTTGGGACGGCCGACAATGGCCACGAATCCACAGGTCTGACTCATGCGCTGACTCCCTTGGGATCGAGGCGTTGCAGGGCGCTTTCGGCGGCCATCTGTTCGGCGTGGCGGCGGCTGGCGCCGGTGCCGACGGTGTGTTCGTCGAGCATCTCGACGTGGCACTCCACGGTAAAGGTCTGGGCGTGGGCCTCGCCTTCCACCGAGGTCACCTCGTAGCGAGGCAGCGGTGCCTGACGGGACTGCAGAAACTCCTGCAGGCGGGTCTTGGGGTCCTTCTGGGACTGCTTGAGGTCGATGCGCGCCAGGCGCTCCTCGAACCAGGCCAGCACCCGCGTGCGTACCGCGTCCATGCCGGCGTCCAGGTAGATGGCACCGATCACCGCCTCGACGGCGTCGGCGAGGATCGATTCACGCCGATGGCCGCCACTTTTCATCTCGCCGGAACCCAGGCGCAGGCATTCGCCGAAGCGCATTTCCCGGGCCAGCTCCGCCAGGGTCTGGCCCTTGACCAGGCGCGCCCTCAGGCGCGAAAGCTGGCCTTCACGGGCCTCGGGAAAGCGCTCGAACAGCGCCTCGGCGATGACAAAGTTGACGATCGAGTCACCCAGAAACTCGAGGCGTTCGTTGTTGCGCCCACCGAAGCTGCGGTGGGTCATGGCCAGTTCCAGCAGACTCGCGTCCTGGAATTCATGGCCGATGCGGCGACTGAAGGGGGTCAGGGAATTGCTCACGACGCTCCTGTTAACTCTTTGTGCTGACGATGGAAGAACCAAGCGGCGTTGAAGCGATCACGGGATCGTCCTCACGCTGGAAAAACTCGGCAGTCCACCGTCCCAATGCATCCATACCGCGAAGGCCTTGCCGACGATGTTGGCTTCCGGGATAAAGCCCCAGTAGCGGCTGTCATTGGAGTGGTCCCGGTTGTCGCCCATGGCGAAGTACATGCCCTCGGGCACCACGACGTCGTGGACCAGCGGGCCGCGATCGCGGGGATTATTGTAGATCTGATGCTGATGTTCGCCCAATTGCTCGGAGAACAGCAGCTCACCTGGCGCGCTCTCCGGAGCGTCGTCGAGCAGCGTCTTGGGCACCGGCTCGCCGTTGACGTAGAGCTGTTTGTCGACGTAGCGCAGGGTATCGCCGGGCAGCGCCACCACGCGCTTGATGAAATTCACCGCCGGGTCCTGGGGATAGCGGAAGACCATGACGTCACCCCGCTCCGGCTCGTTCAGGTCGAGGATCTTGGTGTTGGCCACCGGCAGCCTCAGGCCATAGGTGAACTTGTTGACCAGGATGAAATCGCCGACCTCCAGCGTCGGACGCATGGAGCCTGACGGAATCTGAAACGGCTCCACCACGAAGCTTCTGAGCACCAGCACCACCAGCAGCACCGGAAAGAACGACTTGGCGTAGTCGACCGGCCAGGGGTCCTTGCGCGAAAGCTCCTGAGCGGACAGATCCACGCCTTCGGTAGTGCCGGTTTCGGCGGCTGCGGTGACGGCTTGACGCCGGGGGCGCCACCAGACCAGGTCGAGCAGCCAGATCAGACCGGTGACGGCGACCGCGATCACCAGCAGCAGGGAGAAGTCCATATCAGTGTTTCCAGGTGGCTTGTAAGTCGGTATCTGAGGGAGGGGCAAGCCGTCCCGGCGTCACACCGGGACGGATCGACCGCCGCTGGGGCATCAGTCGTTCACCTTGAGCACGGCGAGGAAGGCGTCCTGAGGGATCTCCACGCGACCGACCTGCTTCATGCGCTTCTTGCCGGCCTTCTGCTTCTCGAGCAGCTTCTTCTTGCGGGTCATGTCGCCGCCGTAGCACTTGGCGGTCACGTTCTTGCGCAGCGCCTTGACCGTGGAACGGGCCACGACCTGGCCACCGATGGCGGCCTGGATCGCCACGTCGAACATCTGACGCGGGATCAGCTCTTTCATCTTCTCGACCAGCACACGACCACGGCTGTGGGCGTGATCGCGATGGATGATCACCGCCAGGGCATCGACCCGGTCGCCGTTGATCAGCACGTCGAGGCGTACCAGCTTGGCCGCCTCGAAGCGCTCGAAGTTGTACTCGAGCGAAGCATAGCCCTTGGAGATGGACTTGAGCCGGTCGAAGAAGTCCATGACGACTTCGCTCATCGGCAATTCGTAGGTCAGCTGGATCTGGCTACCCAGGAACAGCATGTCCTTCTGGGTGCCGCGACGCAGCTCGCACTCGCTGATGACGTTGCCGACGAATTCCTGGGGCACCAGGATGCTGGCGCGCACGATGGGCTCGCGCATCTCCTCGACGTCGGCCATGTCCGGCAGCTTGGACGGGTTGGAGACGTAGCTGACGTCACCGTTCTTCATCGCCAGTTCGTAGACCACCGTCGGCGCGGTGGTCAAAAGGTCCAGGTCGTACTCGCGTTCCAGACGCTCCTGCACGATCTCCATGTGCAGGGTGCCGAGGAAGCCGACGCGGAAACCGAAGCCCAAGGCGTCGGAGTTTTCCGGCTCGTAGTCCAGCGAAGCGTCGTTGAGCGCCAGCTTCTCGAGCGCGTCGCGGAAGTCTTCGTAGTCGTCGGCGCTGACCGGGAACATGCCGGCGTAGACCTGGGGCTTGACCTTCTGGAAGCCCGGCAGCCGCTTGACGTCCGGCGTCTTGGCGTGGGAGATGGTATCCCCCACCGGAGCCCCCTGAATGTCCTTGATACCGGCCACCACGAAGCCCACTTCACCGGCGCGCAGGATGTCGGTCTCCTTGCGCAGCGGGGTGAAGATGCCGACCTCGTTGGCCTGCCAATCACGTCCGGTGGACAGGATGCGAATCTTGTCGCCCTTCTTGAGCACGCCGTCGAAGATCCGTACCAGCGATACCACGCCCAGGTAGTTGTCGAACCAGGAGTCGATGATCAGCGCCTGCAGCGGCTTTTCGGGGTCACCCTTGGGCGGCGGAATATCGCGCACCAGCCGCTCGAGCAGCGCATCGATGCCCAGACCGCTCTTGGCCGACACCTGACAGGCGTCGGTGGCGTCGAGACCGATGATCTCCTCGACTTCGTGGGCGACCTTGTCGGGGTCGGCCTGGGGCAGGTCCATCTTGTTGAGCACCGGCAACACCTCGAGACCCTGCTCGATGGCGGTGTAGCAGTTGGCCACCGACTGGGCCTCGACACCCTGGGCGGCGTCCACGACCAGCAGTGCGCCCTCGCAGGCATACAGCGAGCGCGACACCTCGTAGGAGAAGTCGACGTGCCCCGGGGTATCGATGAAGTTGAGCTGGTAGGTCTCACCATCGTTGGCGTGGTAGTCCAGCGTCACCGACTGGGCCTTGATGGTGATGCCGCGCTCGCGTTCCAGATCCATGGAGTCCAGCACCTGATCCTTGAGCTCGCGCTCTGACAGGCCACCGCAACTCTGGATCAGGCGATCGGCCAGGGTGGACTTGCCATGGTCGATGTGAGCGATGATCGAGAAGTTACGTATATTATTGATTACCTTGCGGTTATCAGGATCAGACATGCAGGATGATTCCATCTTGAGAACGCACCGGACAGCGACAGGCTCGCCCTGCCCCGATGACGCGGAAAAAAAAGTTGGCGCTATTGTACCGGCATCCCCTGCCCCGCGCATCCCAAGCCGTTGCGGCGGCTCGATTCGATATCACAGGACGACAACGCCCGAGGGCCATGGCGGCCCTCGGGCGTCGTCGGTCAGCGGGACGCGCCTCAGTCGTCGGCCAGTCGCAGCGCCACGAACAACGAGCGACCATCGCGGTACAGACGGACCGGCACCGCCTGATCGGCGGGCAGCTCACGCACCAGCTGGCTCAGCTGGCGACCGCTTTCCACCGCGACCTGGTTGACGCTGACGATGATATCGCCACGCCGGATGCCGGAAGCCGCCGCCACGCCACGCGGGTCGACGTCGCTGACCCGCACGCCGGCGTCGATGCCGTACTTGTCACGCTCGGCGTCGGACAGCGACTGCACCGCCAGACCCAGGCGCGCCGGCGACGCGCTGCCGGACGACTGACCGCTGCCACCGGCCAGTTCCTCGGGCCAGTCGCCAACGGTGACGCTGAGGGTCTTGCGATCCCCGGCGCGCAGCACGGTCAACTCGACCTCGCTGTCCGGAGCGACACGGCAGATCAACCGCGGCAGGTTGCTGGAGCGCTCCACCGTCTCGCCATTGACCGCGAGCACGATGTCACCGGCCTGGACGCCGTCACGCGCCGCCGGCCCGTCGGGATCGACGTCGGCGATCAGAGCACCCTCGGGGCGGTCCATGCCGAACGACTCGGCCAGGTCCTTGGACACCGGCTGAATCATCACACCGAGCCAGCCCCGGGTGACGTGACCTTCGCTTCGCAACTGGTCGGCGATGTCCATGGCGACATTGATCGGAATGGCGAAGGACAGCCCCATGAAGCCACCGCTACGGGTGAAGATCTGGGAGTTGATGCCGATCACCTCGCCGTCGAGGTTGAACAGCGGTCCGCCGGAGTTACCCGGGTTGATCGCCACGTCGGTCTGGATGAAGGGCACATAGGCGTCACGCGGCAGGGTGCGGTTGATCGCCGAGATGATGCCTGCGGTGACCGAGTGATCGAAGCCGAACGGCGAACCGATGGCGGCCACCCACTCCCCCACCTTGAGGTCGTCGGAGTCACCCAGGGATAGCGTCGGCAGATCGCTGGCATCGACCTTCAGTACCGCCACGTCGGTCTTCTCGTCGGCCCCGACCAGCTCGGCCTTGAGGTCACGACGGTCATTGAGGCGCACCATGATCTCGTCGGCGCCCTCCACCACGTGGGCGTTGGTCATGATGTAGCCGTCGGCGTCGATGACGAAGCCGGAGCCCAGCGACTGACGTTCCTCGGTGCGACCACCGCCTCCCCCGGGCGGCACCGGGAAGCGATCACCGAAGAAATGACGGAAGATGTCGGGAATTTCCTGGCCACCGAGATCGCCGAAGGGCGTGGAGTAGCCCTCGGTGACCCGGGTCGTCGAGATGTTGACCACGCCGGGGGCGGCCTCTTCGACCAGTTCGGTAAAATCAGGAAGATCCCTGGCCAGGCTGGATTGGGCGACAACCATTCCCACCACCAGCGTCATCCACATGGACAGGGTGCGAGTCATTGGCTTCATGCAAGGCTCCTGCGTAAGACTCAGATAGGACTCAGAGTGCATCGAACGCAACCTCGAGGGTCGCTTCTTGTAGTACCGTCACGCCGCCAAAAGGTTCAGTCATTAGCGGGCAAAATAACGCGCCAAGGGCCCGTGAAGTGTTCGGGCACAGGGCTATCACAACAGGGCTATCACAACGGGGCTATCACAACGGGGCTACGGCACCAAGGTGGGCCGATACGCCTCGGCGCGGCGGCGCAGATGCCGGCGCAGCACCACGCCGCCGAGGGCCAGGCCCGCGATAAACACCAGCGGCAGCGACCAGTGATCCGGCGACTGGACGTTGACGGCAAGGGTCGCCCCCAGCGCCAACCACAGCGGCAGGCCGTAGACCAGCACGCTGGCGCGCACCAGGCTCGTCCGGGACAGGGCCAGGGTCACCGTCTGCCCGATGGCGGGACGCTGCTCGGTATCGATCTCGAGCTCACGCCGATCGTCGCTCCTGCGCAGCAGCCAACGCGCCCCGCAGCCGCCCCGAGCAGCGCAGCGCCCGCAGCCGCCGGTTGCCGCCAGCGCTACCCTGACCCCGGCGGTCGTCCAACCCACCACTCGCGCCTCTGCGGTCGCGCAGTCGGTGCTCATGACGACGCTTCCTGGTGGACGTTGCTCACCGCCTCAGGGCGCGCACCATCGCTAACGCCCTGCGACTGCCCCTCGGCCAGTTCAAGGGTTTCGGCCACCTTGACCAGCACGCTGGGGGGCAGTTCGCCGACGGCCACCACCTGAAGCAACTGGCCTTCACGCTGCACTCGGCGCACCGCGGCGTGACTGGCACCCAGTCGATGGACACCCGGCCTTAGTACCCGTGAACCCGCTACCGGTTCGACGAACAGGCTGATGGTCGACAGGCCGTCGCTGTACAACTTGTGGCGGCGAGGCCCATCGCTGTCCGATGCCATCGCCATCAGCGGCTGGGCAACAAAGCCGCGAGGCAGCCAGCCTGCGCGCCAGTCGAGCCTGGCCGAGGACGGCGGCCGGCGCAGCTCCACCTTGCCGTCGTAGCGTTCCGGCGGCGTCATCGCCACCAATTGGAAGGTATCCAGCACCTGGCCCCGCTCGTCGATCAGGGTGCGCTTCAAGGGGATGGCGGTCTCGCGGTCGAGCCAGATGCGATAGCCGTAGCGCATGGCGTCAAGCGGCAACAGTTCCAGACGGATCGCGTGACGATTGGCGATGCGCTCCTCGCCGTCGAAGCGCAGCCGATAGAAGCGTGACAGGTGCTCGACCAGCGCCTGGGGAGAGGCCGGCGCCGCCCCCTGGCTATCACCGAGCTCGAAGCGAAAGGCGCCCCCCTCTCGCAGCAGCGAGCGACTGGGGCCATCGAGGAAGTGGAGGCGATCGCGCTCGACGCCCTGCTGGATGTCGCGGGCCACCGACAGCGTCACCACCTCTTCATCGACGATGCGAACGGCGCGCGCCTGATACTGGTAGCAATGGGAAGCCCAGACACTGCGCTCGAACCAGTCTCCCGGAGACTCGGGGGGTGACAAGGCGGTCAAGGCGCTGCAGTCGTAGACGCTCTGGATACTATTCGGGTCAGCTACCGAGTCAGCCGAGGCCTTGGCGTTCGCCGCTACGGCGTCGACACCAGGGTCGGCAACGGCCTGGGCGGGAAGAGAAAGACAGACAAGGGAAAGCGTCAGCCAGCCGGCCAACGCTGCAAGCGACCCCTGATGTGGCATAGAAATCATGTCCTGACAGGCACTGCTGAGAATGCGCTCGGCCCCTCAGGGCCGAGCAGATCATTGCTATCTCGATGCCAGATCGATCACCTCAACGGGCTTCCGCCGGGGTGCTGCGCAGCATCGGCATCCAGTTGTCGGCACTGCTGAAGGCCGCCCCCTGGGCATGACGATCGAGGTACGACTGCAACAACTGGGCCTGCGCCTGGTCACTGACCCGCGACTGCTGGGCAGATGGCGACAGCATCATCGGCGAGGCCACCTGGGCGCCGACGGTCATCAGGCCATTGCTGGAGCCTGTGCCGGACTGAAACATCGGCAGATCCATCAGCGAAGGCCGAGACGCCGCTACGCTGGCGAGCTCTGCACCTGGCACGGCGGACGCTGTCTGTGCTGCGCCGCTATTTACGCCGCCGCTTACGCCACCCGCAGCCCCGCTGCTGGCCACACCGGCACCGGAACCGTCGATGGAGCCATCGAAGGCGCCGTTGTAGAACTGAACCCCGCTGATCACCATCAACGAGACCGCCGCGGCAATACCGGCACCGCGTGCGAGCCCCATTCCGCCGCGTTTGGCGACCGCGCCGTCGGCGGGAGCCTCCATCTGCGGCGCAGGCTCATCCTCGAGGCGAGCCAGGATACCGGCGGACAGATCCACCGAGGGGTCACTATCGGTCTCGCGGCGCAGCGCGGCACGCATCAAATGGTAACGACGCCAGCTCTCGGCGCTGTCCTGGTCGCTCTCGAGCGACTTCAGCACTCGACGCAATTCCAGCTCGTCACCTTCATTGTCCATCAGGGCTGAAAGCGATTCCCGTGCGTTCAGACTCATTCTCCACACCTCATTTCGACGAAGCGTCGCGCCTCCAGCTCCATAGACCACCGGAGATGCGCCAGGTTCCGCCACCGATTCTCGGTTACTCGCCACCGGCTCGAGCGCCAGGTGACGACCGTCGTTGATTATTGCATCGGGCCGGTCACTGGGTAAGACGCCCAATCTGGCGAACAGTTCATCCCAATTTGAAAAAAATGGGGAATTCGGCAACAAAAGGGGTCGCCCTGCCTCACCCCTGCGCCCACGACCAGCTCGCAGGCTCGCGATAGCGAATCAGGAAAGTGACTCGGCGTTTCGCGAGGTCGTCATCAGCGGCTGAATATGTTGATCCACCGCCTCCCTGGCGCGAAAGATGCGCGAGCGCACGGTACCCACCGGGCACTGCATGACCTGGGCGATGTCTTCATAGGAAAGACCATCGAGTTCGCGCAGGGTGATGGCGGTGCGCAGGTCATCGGGAAGATTCTCGATCGCCTCGAATACCGCCGCCTCGAGCTGGTCCCTGGCGATGGACGCCTCCGGTGTCTCGATATCGGCCAGCCGGCCACTCATGTCGACGATCTCGGCGTCATTGATATCCAGATCGCTGCCCGGCGGACGACGCCCGCGGGACACTAGATGATTCTTGGCGGTGTTGATGGCGATGCGGTACATCCAGGTATAGAAGGCGCTCTCGGCGCGAAACTTGCCAAGCGCCCGGTAAGCCTTGATGAAGGCTTCCTGGGCCACGTCCTGCACCTCGGCATGGTCGCTGATATAGCGGCCGATCAGGCCCAGAATCTTGTGCTGGTACTTCTTGACCAGAAGGTCAAAGGCTCGGGTATCGCCCTTCTGCGCGCGTGCCACCAGCTGCTGGTCCGTTTCCTTGGGCGTCATGTCTCTCCTCCCCGACGATGTCGGGCTGACGACGCCGGACCCTCGGTCTGGCCCTTGGCAACAGGGTGCCACCTTTCGCCTGTCGGCGATGTATAGGTCATGGGTCTCGTCATGATAAAAGGCACAAGTGTTCCTGTTTCCTTGGCTCGCATCAAGCGTTCTCTAAGTGCATCTCTCGACGCCGCTCCGACATCGGGTGCGCGACAAGGTTCCCTCAGGCGATTGAATTTACCCCTCCCTCAAGGGATAGTAGAGCCACGCAGAAACGTCAGCGCTGACACGATACACACAGGTAGACCTCATGTCCGACAAGCAGGTGAACAACCTCAACGTCCTGGCCCAGGATGTTCTCGTCACTCCTGAGCAGTTGAAGCAGGAAATTCCTCTTTCTCCCGAGGCCGAGGCCACGGTGATCGAGGGCCGCAAGACCGTGCAGAACATCCTCGACGGCACCGATCCCAGGCTGCTGATGGTGGTGGGCCCCTGCTCGATCCACGATGTGGACGCCGCGCTGGACTACGCTCGTCGCCTGCGCCGCCTGGCCGACGAGGTGAAGGACAGCCTGTACATCGTGATGCGCGTCTACTTCGAGAAGCCGCGCACCACCGTGGGCTGGAAGGGCCTGATCAACGACCCCCACCTGAACGGCTCCTTCGAGATCGAGGAAGGCCTGCACATCGCCCGTCGCCTGCTGGTGGAGCTCTCCGAGCTGGGCCTGCCGCTGGCCACCGAGGCACTCGACCCGATCTCGCCCCAGTATCTGCAGGACTGCATCAGCTGGTCGGCCATCGGCGCCCGCACCACCGAGTCCCAGACCCACCGCGAGATGTCCTCCGGCCTGTCATGCCCGGTGGGCTTCAAGAACGGCACCGACGGCAGCCTCGACGTGGCCGTCAATGCGCTGCAGTCGGTCGCTCACCCGCACAACTTCCTGGGCATCGACCAGCAGGGCCAGGTGGCGATCATCCGCACCCGTGGCAACGCCTATGCTCACGTGGTGCTGCGCGGGGGTAACGGCAAGCCGAACTACGACAGCGTGAGCGTAGCGCTGGCCGAGCAGGAGCTGAAGAAGGCCGGGGTCAAGCCCAACATCATGATCGACTGCTCCCACGCCAACTCCAACAAGGACGCCGCCCTGCAGCCGCTGGTGCTCGACAACGTCACCCACCAGATTCTCGACGGCAACCGTTCGATCATCGGCCTGATGGTCGAGTCCAACATCGGCTGGGGCAACCAGAAGATCACCGAGGACCTGAGCGAAATGGCCTACGGCGTCTCCGTGACCGACGCCTGCATCGACTGGGACACCACCGTGGAGGCCTTCCGCAGCATGAACGAACGCCTGGCCCCGGAGCTGGCAAAGCGGGTGAATTGATTCGTCCCTGGTGCGGGACAAGGGGCTGAAAGGTCCCGGTGCCAGGCGCCAGCGACGCCTGCAGAAGCAACGCCCACGACAGCAAAGAGCCCGCCAAGTTGGCGGGCTCTTTGCTTTTGACGGGCATATCACGCCTGCTCGCGAGGCGCGGCTTCCCTCAGCCGCCCTGGCTTACACCGTCGATCTCGCGCACGAAGGGCGGTAATGCGTCGAGTAGCGCGCGGCCGTAGCGACGGGTCAGCACGCGGCGATCCAGCAAGGTGATGCGGCCACGGTCGGCCTCCTTGCGGATCAACCGGCCACAGGCCTGGACCAGCTTGATCGAGGCATCCGGCACGCTGATGCGCATGAACGGGTTGCCGCCCTGGCTCTCGATCCATTCCGCCAGCGTCGCTCCCACCGGGTCGTCCGGCACGGCGAACGGCAGCCGCGTGATCACCACGTGGGTCAGGTAGTCGCCGGGCAGGTCGATGCCCTCCGCGAAGCTCGCCAGACCGAACAGGATGCTGCCCTCGCCGGCGTCGATACGCTGGCGATGGCGGCTGACCAGCTCACGCTTGGGCAGACGGTCCTGGGCCAGCACTCGCTCTCGACGCTCCCGCGACAGGGCCTTCTCCACCCCGCGCAGCTGGGCCCGGGACGAGAACAGCACCAGCACCGCTTCCTTGTCGTCGAGAGCCTGGACGAAGTCGACGATGGCCCGCTCGTGGCCGTCACGGTCGGCGGGGTCCACCGCCTCCCGGGGCACGCTGAGCACCGCTCGGGAATAGTCGAAGGGACTCGGCAGACGCTGGTAGCGATAGCGGTTGGCCAGCCCCGCCCTCTCCTGCAGGCGCTCGAAACGGCCCAGGGCGGTCAGGGTGGCCGAGGTCACCACGGCGCCGTGACAGCGCCCCCACAACGAACGCGCCAGGGTGTGGGCGGCAGATACCGGACTGGCCGAGAAGATCAGCTCCGGCTCGCCCTGGAAGCGCTCCAGGGTCAGCCAGCGTGCCCGCGGCGGCGCGTCCGCCGGATCGCCCTCGGCAAAGGCCTGCCACAGGGCGTGGGCCTCCAGCGCCCGGCCGTGCAGCAGCGCCAGCAGCGGCAGCCAGGCCTCGGCCTGCTCCCGGGCAAGGCCGGTGGACTTCTCCGGGTCCAGGCTCTCGCGCAGGATGTCGGTCATCGACTCGAGCAGACGGCAGAGCTCGGCGAAGGGCACCACCAGCGCCTCGGCCTGGGCCCGCAGGGCCTCGGGCACACGCCCCATCTCGAAGCGGTGCTGAGCACCGTCCTCGTCGTCGTTGAGCCCATGGGGCCGCTCGGCCAGCTGGTGGCCCAGCGCAAACACCTCGCCCAGGCGTGGCTCCAGCGCTTCCATCGCGGTGGGCAGCGCGCCCAGCAGTCGCGCCAGGGTCGGCTGCACGCCCAGGGCCGTATTCAGCTCGGTCAGCGAGCCCCTGAGGTTTCTCAGCCAGCGCAGCCCGCCGCCCACGCTGAAGCGATGGGTAAAGTGGGAGATCGCCTTGTCCGGCAGGTGGTGGCCCTCGTCGAAGACGTAGATACAGTCGGCAGGGTCGGGCAGCACCAGGCCGCCGCCGAGCGCCAGATCCGCCAGCACCAGATCATGGTTGGCGACGATGACGTCGGCCTGATCCAGGTCGCGCCGAGCACGAAAGAAGGCACAGGCACCGAAGTGCCCGCAGCGGCGATTGGTGCACTGGCGGTGATCCACCGTCAGTCGCCGCCAATGGCTATCGTCGATGGCTTCGCCCCAGCTATCGCGATCCCCTTCCCAGCGACCGTTGCCGTAGGCATCCCCCATGGCGGCCACCAGCGCCTTGAAGTCATCGCCGGTGGCGGCGTCCAGGCTCTGCTCGAACAGCGACAGGGTCGGGTTTTCCTCGGCGCCGTCCATGGCCGCGTCGAGCTTGGCCACGCACACATAGCGCCCGCGCCCCTTGGCCAGGGCAAAGTCGAAGGACAGTCCGCTGTGGGCCTTCAGCGACGGCAGGTCCTGGTGCAGCACCTGCTCCTGCAGCGCCACCGTGGCGGTGGCCAGCACCAGGCGCTTGCCGCGCGCCTTGGCCACCGGCAACGCCGCCAGCAGGTAGGCCAGGGTCTTGCCGGTACCTGTGCCCGCCTCCAGCACGCAGACGTGCTCATCGCTCACCCGCTTGCCATCCTCGTCGGTCTCGATGCCGGCCAGGGTGCGGGAGATCTCGGCGATCATCAGCCGCTGGCCGTAGCGCGGGGTCAGCTCCAGCGCCTCCAGCACCCGACGATAGGCGCTTTGAATCTCGCTCTTGAGGGCGTCGTCTAGCATGGCGGGTCCACGACAATTGAAAAAAAGGACAAGGGGGAGAGACGCAAAGGGCCGGCGCTGGGCCGGCCCTGACTGCGTACAAGCGTCAAACGCCTGACGGGCTTACAGAAGCCCTTCCGGCGGATGCTCGCAGGGCAGCTTATCGCCGATGAAGCGCTCGATCTCGGGCAGCGAGAAGGCGTCTTCTTCACCCACGAAGCTGATCGACACGCCCTTGGCGCCGGCACGGCCGGTGCGCCCGATGCGGTGGACGTAGTCCTCCGGATCCTCGGGCAGGGTGTAGTTGATCACGTGGCTGACGTCCTCGATATGGATGCCACGGCCGGCCACGTCGGTGGCCACCAGCACCTGAATCTCGCCCTCGCGGAACTGCTCCAGGGTGCGGATGCGCTGGTTCTGCGGCACATCGCCGGACAGCATGGCCACATTGATGTCGGCCTTCTTCAGCAGGTCCAGCAGCTTGCGCACCAGATCGCGGCGATTGCCGAACACCATCACCCGGTCGAACGACTCCTGCTGCAGCAGGTTGACCAGCAGTCGCTGCTTGTCTTCGTCGCCCACCATGTACACCCGCTGATCGATATCGGCGGCGTTATCCACGGTGACCGCGATCTCGACGTGGGCCGGCTGATGGGTCCACTGGCTGGCCAGGTTGAGGATGTCCTCGGTGAAGGTCGCGGAGAACAGGAAGGTCTGCCGCTCTTCGGTCTTCGGCGTGTAGCGGATGATGCGCTTGACGTCGGGAATGAAGCCCATCGACAGCATGCGATCGGCCTCGTCCAGCACCAACACCTCGACCTGACCGAGGTCGATGTCTCGCTTCTGCTGGAAGTCCAGAAGGCGGCCCGGAGTGGCCACCAGGATATCGACGTTGCCGGCAAGCCCCTCGCGCTGCTTCTGGTAGTCCATGCCACCGACGACGCTGGTCACCTTGAGCGAGGTGAAGCGCGCCAGGGCCTTGGCGTCCTTCTCGATCTGCAAGGCAAGCTCGCGGGTCGGCGCCACGATCAGTGCGCGCGGCGTCCCCGGCTTCTGGCCATCCGGCACCTCCTCCTCGAGGAAGTAGGCCATCATGGAAATCAGGAAGGCGGCGGTCTTGCCGGTACCGGTCTGGGCCTTGCCCACCACGTCTCCACCCATCAGGGTGTGGGTGAGGGCCTCGGCCTGAATCGGCGTGCAGTACTCGAACCCGAGCGCATGGATGGCGCGCATCAGCGGCAGCGGCAGATCGAAGTCGTGGAACCGCCACTTGCCCGCCACGGCGGGCACCTGAAACTGGCGCAGATCCCAGTTGGACTGGCGGCGCCTCGGCTTGCGGCGACGACGCTTGGGCTTGCGGCTCTCGGCCGGTGCGGTGGTCTGTTCCGACTCGCTCATAGGCTGTGCTGTGTGTCCGTCTCGAAGAGAAGTTGAAGGAAAGCGGAAAGCGTCGAGGCAACGGCACAGGGCCCCCTCGAGTTTCCTCAAGCCGGGTATTGTACCAGCGTCTGGCCGTTTGGGCTTGCCCGATGCGCATCGAATCGTGTCTAGCGGCTGTCCTGGCGGCCCCGCACTGATAGAATGTGCCCATTGAATACAGGAGCCCCGCGTCATGACACGCCGCAAGAAGACCCGTTCCCTGGCCGACAAGGTGACCATCCGTACCGGTCGGCGCAAGGACTACAAGCAGTGGCGCCACGAAAATCCCGATGAGGTCACCTCATCACGGCGCTTCTCCGCCAAGAAGCGCCAGCAGCGCAAGGCCCAGGCCGCACGCCGGCTGGAGCGCATGCGCGCCGCCCCGTCGATCGAGATTCACCCCGAAGGCAAGGGGCCGGACAGCAGTAACAGCGACAGCAACAAGGGAGAGCAGTAATGCGCCTGGTGTGCTTCAACATCAACGGCATCCGCGCACGCCTGCACCAGCTCGAGGCGCTGATCGCCTCCCACCAGCCCGACCTGATCGGTTTGCAGGAAACCAAGGTCCAGGACAGTGAATTCCCCCGCGAGGCGGTGGAAGCCATGGGCTACCAGGTGCACTTCCATGGCCAGAAGGGTCACTACGGCGTCGCCATGCTGACCCGCGAGGCCCCGGAGGAGGTTCGCTATGGCTTTCCCGACAACGGTGAAGACGCCCAGCGCCGCATGATCGGCGTGCGTCTGCGCGCCGCCGACGGCGAGCCTGTATGGGTCTACAACGGCTATTTCCCCCAGGGCGAGAACATCGAGCACCCGACCAAGTTTCCCCACAAGCGCGCCTTCTACGCCCAGCTCCAGCGCCTGCTCGACGAGGACCACTCCCCCAGCGAACGCCTGGCCGTGATGGGCGACTTCAACATCTCGCCCGCCGACATCGATATCGGCATCGGCGAGGCCAGCCGCAAACGCTGGCTGCGCGAAGGCAAGACCAGCTTTCAGCCGATCGAGCGCGAATGGCTGGATGGCATCAAGGCCTGGGGCCTCGAGGACAGCTATCGCCGCCTCTACCCCGAGGTGGACGATCGCTTCAGCTGGTTCGACTATCGCTCGAAGGGCTTCGATCGCGAACCCAAGCGGGGCCTTCGCATCGACCATATCCTGACCACGGCATCGCTGTCCGAGCGCGTCACCGACGCCGGCATCGACTACGACCTGCGCGCCATGGAAAAGCCCTCGGACCACGCCCCGGTGTGGACCGAACTGGATCTTTAGCGCCACCCTCCCCGTCTCGACACCCGAACAGCAACAAGGGCCGCCCACCGGCCGGCCCTTGTGTTCAAACCCGAGGCTTGAACCAGCGCCCTGAACCAGCACCAGCGGTCGCTTGATCCAAGGACCCTCGTTTGCTGATATCGCTGGTATCGTCTAATGCACCTCTCCTGATGCCCCTCCTGCACAAGCCAGCTCTCGAACCGACCGATCCCTTCGCCACCGTTCACTTCTGTCGAAACCGCCGTTCACACTAGCGGTCCGCCAGGTGCCCCTTGGCTTGCGCCATAAAGCAAGGTATCTGCTTTGCAGTGGCCTGCAAGGAGACTACCGTTGCCCAGGTAGCGCACATGCAGGAGGTGCAACATGCGTACCGTGAAAATCATCCAGAACGGCAAGAAGCAGAACGGCAAGAAGCAGACCATCGAGCTTCCCGCCGACATGACCTATGAAGGTCTTGGGGAACTGGCGATCACCAAGGAAGGAGACGTGATCACGCTGCGCCCCGTTCGGCCATCCTGGCGCTCCCTGCGCGACCTGCCGAGGGCCGACGAGGATCTCCTGCAAGAGAGGCCCAGCGTTATCGTCGATGAAGACAGATTTCATCTGTAACGGGCCTAGCGCCGATCGAGAACCGATCGAGAACCGCTTGAGAGCCGATTGAGAACCGATCGAGAGCCGCCCGAGAGATGGTCGAGAACCCATCGCGACGCCGAGCTTGCTCACGACAAGGCCGAAGGGGCGACCCGATGAAGAAAATGGTATCGAAGTCCCACTTCAAGACGCACGCGATGCACATCCTTCGCCAGGTGGAAACCACCGGAGACTCGGTCATCGTCACCGACGAGCGCGGACACCCTGGCGTCGAGATGCGTCGCTACTGTCCCGACGATGCCGCCGTTCTTGCCGACCTCGAGCAATTGCGGGGCAGCGTCCTTCGCTACGATACGCCCTTCGACCCGGCGGTGGACGCCGACGACTGGGAAGCGATGCGCTGATCCGCTGTCGACGCTCGCCTACCCCTTCTCCACCAGCCTTCGGATGTCTGCGGCGATGGAGTCCACCGGGTCGGTGTCACGCATCAACAGACGGGCGTCGCCGCCAGAATCGAAGGCGAAGATGGCGCTGGAATGATCGACGTCGTAGCTGCCGTCGGCCTCGGGTTCGCCTAGACGATAGCTGACGCGGTAGCGGTTGGTGACCGCGTCGAGGGCCGCCTTGTCGCCGGTCAGGCCGATAAAGCGCGGCCCAAAGGCTTCGGTATAGGCGTCGAGCACCTCGGGGCTGTCGCGCTCGGGATCCACCGAGACGAACAGCACCCGGACGGCGTCGCGGGTGGGCTCGTCGAGTTCCCGAATCGCCGCTGACAGCCGCGCCAGCGCGGTGGGACAGACGTCCGGGCAGTGGGTGAAGCCAAAGTAGACCAGTGTCGTCTTGCCGGCGTAGTCACCCTCATCGACCTGCTGGCCGTTCTCGTCGATCAGTTCGAAGTCCAGCGCCGGCATGGCGTCGGAGATGTCGGTGCCACGCCAGTTGACGTCCTCGCAGCCGGCAAGGGCAAACAGCGTAGCCGTCAGCAGCAGTGCCGCACCAGCCCTGGCGAATGCCTGGCTCGCACCAGCTCCCCTTCTCTGCACCTTGCCATTGCCGCCGGTCCTGCCCTGTCGCATTGCCAACCTCGTAGCTTTCATTTCATGGGCCGTTGACTGGGCTCTACTTTGCAGCCCCTGCTCCCGACACCGTTCTCTCGACATCACTTTGCCGACCTAACTGTCTCAGCTGTCTAAGCTGTCTCAAGACCGTCGTTACAGCGCCGCCGGCGAGACCACCTCGAAGGTCGTCTCGACGCGCTCGTCCCCTTCGAGGATCAGGCGGACCTCGACTTCATCGCCAACGTTCAGCGACTGTTGCGGCTTCATGAACATCAGGTGATAACCCTGGGGGGCGAACTCGCGGGTCTCGCCGGGGGGCACTTCGAAGCGCTCGACGCCGTGCATCATGGCCATGCCGTCTTCCTCCATGCTCATGTGCAGCTCCACCGAGGCGTAGGCGTCGGTCTCTGCTCCGACCACCGCTGCCGGCTCGTCGCCCGCATTGTAGAGCTTGAAGTAACCGGCGCCAGGGCGGTCGCCGGGCAGCATGCGCAGCCTTGCGTCGCTGATCTCTAGCTCGGCGGCAAGCACCGGGGTAGTCGCCAGCAGCGACAGCAATCCGGCAACCAGGGTGCCCTTGAACATGCGCATGAAAACGTCTCCTTGAGAAAGTGCCGGCACGAGCCTGTGTCGACGAAGGTGGGTCAGTCGTCAACCGCCAACCAACACCGGTCACCGTCGATGGAAACCATCAGCACAGCGCCGACAGGCCACAGTGGGTATTGAAACGACGGGAGTTGACGTCCAGCTCCACCTCGCCGCTCTGGGTATCAAGATAGAAGGAGGCAAAGCCTTCGTCAGATGCCAGGCGATAGGAGCCGCACACGCCATAGCCGTAGCGCACCTCCTGCAAGTTGGCGAGCTCGATCGGTGCCGAGGTCTGAAGGGACGCCGCCAGGGCGGCGCGCGCGTCATCGTCCAGACGGCTGTCGGACATCGCCTGGGAGCCAAAGATGGCCGCCCCGAGCAGCACCACGGCCACCGCGGGAACGATGACCAGCAATATAAGGCTTCTGGAATTCTTCATGGGGCGAATTCTACGCTGAGGGTCATTTTTGCCACAAGGCAGCGAGCCGCCTCAGCCAGCGCCCTCATCGGAGGGTCGAGGTGAATCCGTGGCGCCAGCGCCAGGTTCAGCGGCCGCGCCCTGCCCCGTCTGCGAGCCCGCGGACAGCGCGCCCAGCCAGGTTTTCGCCTCGTCTTCGCCCTTGGCGAGTGCGCGGTTCAATGCCTCGCGCGCGGTCTGCTCGCGGCCCCAGCCTGCGGCAATCTGTCCCAACCGGAGCCAGTCCGAGCCAGCGTCGGAACGCTCGGCAAGAGTCTGCCAGGCGTGCAGCGCCTGGTCATGGTCGCGAGCCTGAAACCAGGCCTCGGCCAGCAACCGGCGACGTTGCTCGCTATCCTCGAGGACGCCTTCCGCCAGCGCCCGTTCGAGCAGCTCGGCGGCGCGTGCGGGGGTACCGGCGGCCAGGTGGAGCTCGATGCGACGTTCAAGGTCATCGTTGCCGGACAGGGCGCCCTGACGCCAGCCGGCCTCCCACAGCGCCGCGGCCCGGACCGGATCACCCAGGCGCTGGGCCATGGCCGCGGCCCGGCGCCAGGCATCGGCATCAGCAGGATCGGTGGCAAGCCGCGCCTCCAGGGCCGCCAGGGCCTGATCGAGACGACCGCTCTTGTGCATCACGCCACCGGCGAAATCGAGCCGCGCCTGACTCGGCTGCGGGTCCGCCGCCTTGGCCCGTTCGACCCCATCGGCGGCGGCCTCCCAGTCCTCGTCGGCGGCCGCCAGCTCGGCCAGGGTCCAAAGTGCCTCGACATCCTCGTGGCGTAACAGCCAGTCCTCCAGCAGCGCCCGCGCCTGCTGACGTTGCTGCGCCTGGATGCGCTGTTCAATCTCCTGGCGCAGCCAGCGATCTCGCTGGGCCTGCTCGACCCCATCGATCCGGCGGGCGCTGGCCAGGTGATCGGCCGCCTCCTCGGGCCGGTTCTGGGCCGACGCCGCCCCGGCGGCAAGCTGCAGGTAGAGCGCCCTGGCCCAGCGGTCCGAGGCGTTGCCTCCGGTGAGCCGCTCGGCCTGGCTCTCGGCCTTGGCCTCGACCCCTGCCGGGTCGTCGGCCAGGCGCTGCTCGAGGCCCTTGAGGTCGGCGATGATGCCACCGGACAGGGTCGGCGCGGCGCTTGCCGCAGGACTTGCCAGCGCGCCGGCCAGACCCGCCATCAGGCCCAGCGCCAAGGCGGCACCAGTGCCTTGCAGGTAGCGCCCCAGCGGGGTGGTCTTCAACAGTACTGCCATGGCGATCGACCCCTTGTGTGGCTATCTCGACATCTATCTCAACTGGAACTCGAGTCGTTGACGCGCCCGCCGAAGCCCTGACGCCGCCTCGAAGCGCCAGCCGGCGATGGCCTGACGCGCAGCGTCCTCGAATACCCGGCGGGGGCTGGCCTCGAGTACCTGAATGCTGCCGCGATCGACGCTGCCGTCGGCGCGGATGATAAATTGCATCACCACATAGCCCTCGAGCCCACGACGCTGGGCCCGGCGCGGGTACTCCGGCGGCACCTTGCGCGTGGCCCGGGCCGAGGTGCCCACGTCCACCGGCTCGTTGGAGGCAGGCGCGGCGGCGCCGGCCCCCGCCGCACTGGCGCTGCCCGTGTTGCTGGTCGCATTGGTGGCCACGCTGGGCGCTGGCGTTGGCTGTGGTGCGGGCTCGGGCTGCGGTGCGGGCTCGGGCTGCGGTGCGGGCTCAGGCTGCGGCGTCGGCTCCGGCCGGGGTTTCGGTTCGGGCTCAGGTTCAGGTTCTGGCGGCGTCTCGGTCAGCTCCGGCAAGGCGCTGTCCAGCGCCTTGGGCTCTCGTGGCGGCGGTACCACCTCGGGGTCCGGCAACTGGATCTCGCTGACAGCGGTCTGGGCCGGGCTCGGCGGCGGCGGCGCGGCGGCCACCGGCGGTGGAGGTGGCGGCGCCGATGCCGAAGCAGCGGAGGCCTCCGCCGGGGCCTCGGCCTGGGGCGCCACCGCCTCGGCCAGGCTCAGAGTGATTTCCTCGCGCAGCTCAGGCTCGGCCTCCGGTGGCACCACCAGCAGCGCCAGCAGGGCGAACAGTACCAGGGTCAGCAGGCTACCCGCCGCCAGAGAGACCACTCGCCTCATGCGTCGGAGCTCCTTTCGGCGGCGACGGCAACCTTTTCGACACCGGCGTCGCGCAGCCGGTCCATGGTCTCGATCAGCACCCCGGTGGCGGCGTTGCGATCGGCCTGGATCACCACCGAGCCATCCTCGGAGAGCATGCCGGCGACGGTGGTGCCGACGCGATGGATGTCCACCGGCTCACCGTCCACCCACAAGGCGCCTTCCGGTGTGATCGCCACCAGCACCTGGACGTCGGGACGGGAAGAGGCGGCGCTGGACTCGGGCCGCTCGATCTCTACCCCGCTCTCCTTGATGAAGCTGGTGGTCACGATGAAGAAGATCAGCATGATGAAGACCACGTCCAGCATCGGGGTCAGGTTGACCTCGCTGGCCTCTTCGGCGCCGGCGGACAGTCGACGTCTACGCATGTGCATCCTCCGCGGCGCGGGCAAGGCGGTCGTGCAGCCGCTGATCCTCGCGCCGAATGATATGTTCAAGCCGTGTAATGAACAGAAGCCCCACCACCGACACCGCCATCCCGGTCAGGGTCGGCAAGGTGGCCCGGGCGACGCCGTCGGCCATGGCGCGGGCCTGGTTGCTGTCGGCCATGGACAGGCTGTCGAATACCGTGATCATGCCGGTCACGGTGCCGAGCAGCCCGAGCAGCGGGCAGATCACGACCAAAAGCTTCAACCAGGGCAAGGGGCCACGCAGGCGCCTGATCAGCTCCGTTACCCAGACCTCGCGCAGGGTGCGGGCACTCCAGCTCTGGTGGTCGGGCCGCTCGACCCAGCGGCGCATCAGTTCGGCCCGGGCCGGGCGATAGTGGAAGCGAAAGAACCACCAGCGCTCGAGCCCCACCGAGAACAGCAGCATGGCCACCACGGCGATCACCACCAGCACCGGCCCGCCGGCGTCGATCAGCCGGACGAGGGGATCAAGCCAGGGGTGCATCGGCATGGCGCCTGCTTCCTTGCTTTGCGTCGGTGGCCGGCTGCAGCGCCTTGCGATCGGCTTCCAGACGGTCGGCCAGCACCGCGCTGGCGCGGCCTTCCATGGTGCCGATCAGGGCGCGCGAGCGTGACGACATGGCGGTATGGGCGAACAGCAGCGGTACCGCGGTGATCAGGCCCAGCACCGTGGTCACCAGCGCCTGACTGATACCGCCGGCCATCAACTGGGGATCGCCGGTGCCGAACACCGTGATCGACTGGAAGGTCACGATCATGCCGGTCACCGTGCCCAGCAGGCCCAGCAGCGGCGCCACCGCAGCGAGCATCTTGACCAGTGCCTGGCCGCGCTCGAGACGCGGCTGCTCGGCCAGCATCGACTCGTCCAGACGTGCCTCCAGGGCTTCGGGAGCATGGCCTGCACCAAAGGCGTGGAAGCGCTGAAGCACCCGGCCCAGGGGGTTGTCATTGGACAGCTCATCCATGTTGGCGAGCTGGCGACGGGTGGTCATGCTGACCCGCAGCAGGTACAGATACTGGCCAAGGGCGATCAAAAGGCCCAGGGCGCCCAGGGCGACCACCACATAGCCGACCGCGCCGCCCTGATGGAAGCGCTCGAGCAGCGTGGGCTGGCGCGACAGCGCCTCGATCACCCGTCCGTCGGCAGGATCCACCGGCAGCAGCTGGCCATCGCCTGACTGATAAGCGTCGAGCACAGCGCCGACGCGCTCCGGGGTGTGTTCGAGGGCGGAGAGCCGCCCTTCTTCGCCGACCCGCTCGAGCAACTGGCCGCCGCCAAAGGCCATCAGGTCACCCACACGGGTCACCTGACGTGGCGCGACCTCACCGCTGCCTGCGGCCACCGGCGCCTCGAATCGACGCACCAGCCCGGTCTCGGCGGTCAGCCCCATCAGGCTGTCGGCCAGGGTCTCGATCTGGGCGACGGTCAGGATGGCGTCGTCGTCCAGCCGCGGCGGCAAATCGACGTCGGCGCCCAGGGTCAGCAGGCTCTGGCCGAGATCGTCTCTCAGTTCACCACTGGTGCCGGCCACCGCGCTGAACACCGCGTTGAGGTCGCCGCCCTCGGCATCACGCTGTGCACCGATCTCGTCCAGCGCCTGACGCGCCTCGGCCATCTCGGCCTCCAGACGCTCACGCTCTTCCCGGGCGGCGTCACGACGGGCCTCGGCCTCCTCGAGCGCGGCCGACAGCGCGTCACTGTCCTCCACCAGCTCGGCCAACCTCGCCTGATCACGCGCCTCGGCGGCCTCTCGCTCCAGCTTGAAGCTCGACAGTACGCTGTCGCTATCGCTGTCCTGCTGGGCCATGGCGGCAGGCGCAACGGCGGCCAGCAGCGCGGTCACGGCGGCACCCAGCACCAGCCTGCGGGCGAGGCCCTTGCCCATCGAGTTGTGCCGGTTCAGCGACACCGGGAAATCCGTCAAAGACACCATCAGGAACGCTCCTCGATCGGTTGGGTCAGCGGCAGCGTCAGCAGTTCCGGTGCACGCTGGTCACGCACGATCTGCAGGCCCTTCTCCACCTGGTCGCGCTCGGCAGCGGACAGCGACTGCCAATCTCCGTCGTTCCATACGCCACCGTTCTGGCCATCCGGGGTCAGGTAGTACCAGCCCACGCGTCCCAGTCGCAGGAAGTCGACCTCGCGGGTCTGATCTCCCTCTTCCAGGGTGCCGCGCCAGGCATCGAGATCGCGCCCATAGTCGAGCTCGGCACGCCAGGCCGCCAGCACCCGCTCGAGCTTCTCGGCTGCGGTCAGCTCGGGGTTGGCCAGGGAGGCCTCGAGCGACGCCACCCGGGCCTTGCGCTCGCCATGGAGGAATGGCACGTCCTGATCGACCCAGGCGTCGAGGCGGCGGGTCATGTCGTTCAACAGGCCCGGCAGGGCGTCGCGGGTCTCGGCCATGGTCGCCATGCCCTGACTGCGCTGCTCGAGGGTCGCCTTGAGCTGCTCGAGCTGGGGGGCCAGCGCCTGGTTGTAGGACTGAAGCCGCTGGGCCTCCTGCTCGGCCTGGCGCAGCGCCTCGATACGCTGACGCACCTCGTCGTCGGCCTGGTCGATCCGCGCCTGCAGCTCGGCCTGGGTGGTCTGTGCCGCCAGGGCCTCATCGCCGAGATTGTCCGCCGTGTTCTGTGCCTGGGCTACCCCGCTGTGCCCCAGCGCCAGCGCCAGCGCACAGGAGACGCCCAGCAGGCTGTTCCTTGCCGCTGCGCCAGCCGTCACCACATCGCTGGGGCTAGCCTGTGATGGCCCGGCGACGGGCCGCCCGTTGATCTGCTTGTTCGCCATTCCAAGGCCTCCGACCTGCTCTCGCGCCGCCTTGGGGCGCCGCGTCAAATGCCACGACAGTACCCGAAACACGAATTGTTATCAATGCGAGCAAGGTGCCTCTACCCCGAGTTCATCGCTGTCAACACCTCTCGGGCAAGCGCATCGACGCCCCTGCCCGACAGCGGATCGGCACGCCTGGCGAGGGGTTGGCGGCCATGCACATCGATGCCAGACACCCACCAATAAAAACGCCGTGGCGTTGGCCGCCACGGCGTTTGTCAGCGTTGCCGGCCTTGCCGGCACAGCCGTTTCTACATCTTGCACTCAGAGCTTGCTGTCGAGTTCCGGAATGGCCTCGAACAGATCGGCCACCAGGCCGTAGTCGGCGACCTGGAAGATCGGCGCCTCCTCGTCCTTGTTGATGGCAACGATGACCTTGGAGTCCTTCATCCCGGCCAGGTGCTGGATGGCACCGGAGATGCCCACGGCGATGTACAGGTCCGGCGCCACGATCTTGCCGGTCTGGCCGACCTGCATGTCGTTGGGCACGAAGCCGGCATCCACCGCCGCACGAGACGCACCGATGGCGGCGCCCAGCTTGTCGGCGATGTTGTCGAGGATCTTGAAGTTCTCGCCGCTGCCCATGCCGCGACCACCGGAGATGACCACTCGGGCAGCCCCCAGCTCGGGACGATCGCTCTTGGCCAGCTCTTCACCGACGAAGCTCGACAGGCTGTTGTCGATGCTCGCCTCGACCGGTTCGATGGCGGCGGAGCCACCCTGGCCGACGGCGTCGAAGG
The DNA here is from genome assembly GCF_003856855.1 of Halomonas sp. YLB-10. Taxonomy (NCBI): domain Bacteria; kingdom Pseudomonadati; phylum Pseudomonadota; class Gammaproteobacteria; order Oceanospirillales; family Halomonadaceae; genus Halomonas; species Halomonas sp. YLB-10. The sequence continues at coordinate 241,898 of NZ_RRCU01000004.1, read as the reverse complement.
CGGTGGAACGCACAGTGATGACCTTGAGCGCGTCCTCGCTCTGGACGGTGGCGATGGCGTTGCCGGCGTAGATCGGACGCTTGAAGGTGTCGGCGCTCTCCACCGCGATGATCTCGGAGATCTGGGCCACATCCTTCAGTGCCGCCAGGCGCGGCAGCACGTTCTTGCCGGTGGTGGAGGCGGCCGCCAGCACATGGCTATAGTCGTCGGCCAGGGCCACCAGCAGGTCGGCGGTGGGCTCGGCCAGCAGGTGAGCGAAGGTCTCGCTGTCGGCGACACGCACCTTGCTGACACCATCCAGCTTGGCGGCGGCCTCGGCCACGGCGGCTACGTCCTGACCGGCGACCAGCACGTCGATATCACCACCGATAGCCTGGGCGGCGGCCACCACGTGGGCGGTGGCGTCGGCCAGCTGGCCGTCGTGGTGTTCTGCCAGAACCAGAATGCTCATGAAATCACCTTCGCTTCATTCTTCAGTTTGTCCACCAGCTCGTCCACCGAGCCCACCTTGACGCCACCCTGGCGCTCGGCCGGCGGCTCGACCTTGACCAGCTTGAGACGGCTGGCCACCTCGACGCCCAGATCGGCCGGGGTCATCACGTCCATCGGCTTCTTCTTGGCCTTCATGATGTCAGGCAGCTTGGCGTAGCGCGGCTCGTTCAGGCGCAGGTCGGTAGTAACCACCGCCGGCAGCTTCAGCGACACCGTCTGCAGGCCGCCATCGATCTCGCGGATGACCTTGAGGGTCTCGCCTTCGACTTCCACCTCGGAGGCGAAGGTGCCCTGGGCCATGCCGGTCAGCGCGGCAAGCATCTGGCCGGTCTGGTTGTTGTCGGAGTCGATCGCCTGCTTGCCGAGGATGACCAGCTGCGGCGCTTCCTTCTCGACCACCTTGGCCAGTGCCTTGGCCGCGCCCAGCGATTCAACGCGCTCGTCGCTCTCGACGTGGATGGCGCGATCGGCCCCCAGCGCCAGGGCCGTGCGCAGCTGTTCCTGCGCCGCCTTCGGCCCCACGGTCACCGCCACCACCTCGGTCGCCACGCCCTTCTCCTTCAAGCGCACCGCCTCTTCCACGGAGATTTCGCAGAAGGGATTCATGGCCATCTTGACGTTGGTCAAGTCAACGTCGCTGCCATCCGGCTTGACCCGGATCTTGACGTTGTAGTCGATGACGCGTTTGACCGCGACGAGTACTTTCATGTTGTCCTCGCTTGGTTCATCTGGGGAACCTTGAATGTAAGGAAGGAACCATCAACACGTTGGCGGTGACGGGCACCGCATCGATTTACGCATCGCGTGTCCCGAGAGGACACCACGATTGAGAACTTTTCGCTATGCCCTTATGCGTTTCATGCAAGCGTTTGATAGGGGCTCGGTGCGTACCTTCAATGTGCCACAGGCCGGGCCTTGGCAACAATCCCCGCATGCCGAGTCGACCATTGGGGAGGGTCGACCATCGTAAGGATGACCCGACGACGCTATTATGCCTATCATGGGACACACCGTGAAGCAAACGACCGTTTAAAATCTGTACGACGTTGGTGGCACCCCGACGTCACGCCGAGGAGGAAAGCACCCGATGGCAGAACAAGTAGAACGCGACACCATGGAGTTCGACGTGGTCATCGTCGGCGCTGGTCCGTCTGGACTGGCCGCCGCCTGCCGACTGATGCAGCAGGCCAACGAGGCCGAGCAGGAGCTGACCGTCTGCGTGGTCGAGAAGGGCTCCGAGGTGGGCGCCCATATTCTGTCCGGAGCGGTGCTCGAGCCCCGCGCGCTATTCGAGCTGTTCCCCGACTGGGAGGAGCGCGGCGCCCCGCTGACCACCCCGGCGGTACGTGACGAGCTGTACCTGCTCAAGGACGCCGAGAAGGCCCAGAAGCTGCCCAACGCGCTGGTGCCCAAGAGCATGCACAACACCGGGGGCGACATCACCCGCTATGTGATCAGCGCCGGCAACCTGTGCCGCTGGCTGGCCGAACAGGCAGAGTCCCTGGGCGTCGAGATCTTCCCGGGCTTCGCCGCCCAGGACGCCATCGTCGAGGACGGCGTGGTACGCGGCATCCTGACCGGCGACATGGGCGTGGCCGCCGACGGCAGCGAGAAAGGTGGCTACGCACCGGGCATGGAGCTTCGTGCGAAATACACTCTGTTCGCCGAGGGCGCCCGTGGCCACATCGGCAAGCGCCTGATCCGCGAATTCCGCCTGGACGAGGGCAAGGATCCCCAGCACTACGGCATCGGTCTCAAGGAATTGTGGGACGTACCGGCGGAACAGCACGAGCCAGGGCTGGTGCTGCACGGCTCCGGCTGGCCGCTGGACAAGAACACCCACGGCGGCTGGTTTCTCTACCACGCCGAGAACCAGCAGGTGGTGGTCGGCCTGATCATGGACCTGGCCTACCAGAACCCCTACCTGTCGCCGTTCGACGAGTTCCAGCGGATGAAGCACCACCCGGTGCTCAAGCGCTACCTGGAAGGCGGCAAGCGGGTGGCCTACGGGGCCCGTGCCATCGCCAAGGGCGGCCTCAACTGCCTGCCGAAGATGACCTTCCCCGGCGGGCTGCTGATCGGCTGTGACGCCGGCACCCTCAACTTCGCCAAGATCAAGGGCATCCACACCGCCATGAAGTCCGGTCTGGTGGCGGCAGAAAGCGTGTTCGAGTCGCTCAAGGACGGCAACGAGGGCGGCGACGAACTCAAGGCGTTCGAGGCCAGGTGGCAGGACAGCTGGGCCTACAAGGAACTCGAGCAGACCGCCAGCTTCGGTCCCGCGATCCACAAGTACGGCACCGTGGGCGGTGGCGCCTACAACTTCGTCGATCAGTTGCTCGGCGGCAAGTTGCCCAGGGTCCACGACACCACTGCGGACCATGCGGCGCTCAAGCCCGCCAGCGAGTTCGAGAAGATCGACTACCCCAAGCCCGACGGCAAGCTGTCCTTCGACAAGCCCTCCTCGGTGTTCCTGTCCAACACCAATCACGAGGAAGACCAGCCCTGCCACCTCAAGCTCGAGGATTCGGAAATTCCGATCCACAAGAACCTGCCGGAGTACGCCGAGCCCGCTCAGCGCTACTGCCCCGCCGGGGTCTACGAAGTGGTCGAGGGTGACGATGGCCAGCCGCGTTTCCAGATCAACTTCCAGAACTGCGTCCACTGCAAGACCTGCGACATCAAGGACCCCGCCCAGAACATCACTTGGGTCGCCCCGGAAGGCGGCGGTGGTCCCAACTATCCCAATATGTGATCGCGGGCGGGCCGCGTCGCTGCCGAACGCGGCCCAACCATGACCCAGGGCGTTGACACGCCCGTTAGCCAACACCCTCAGCGGACGGGCCCAGCCCCGTCCGTTTTTTTATTGCAGGGCATACACTTAACGTCATAACAAATCGGTCTATTGGGCTTCTTGCCAAGACATCGCCGAGCCCTAATAGTGTGCCCCCTTATCGATCGCCCCCGCTGCCGAACACCCGCCTTGTCATCGGCCTATCCGGCCGAGCTCCAGGCCAGGGACAGCGACACGGCAGCCGTGATCGAGGCCGCTACAGGGAGATACCATGGCCCACACCCGTCAAATACTGCTGGCCCTGATCCTCGGGATCCTGGCCGGCGGCGCCGTCAATCTGTTCCTGCCCCAGTGGGCGGGAGTCCTGGATACCCAACTACTGACCCCGCTGGGTCAGGTATTTCTGCGCCTTCTGCAGTTTATCGTGGTGCCGCTGGTATTCTGCGCTCTGGTACTGAGCTTTACCCAGGTCGATCGCAGCGAAAGCGTCGGGCGCTACGCCGGCAAGCTGCTGGTGCTCTATGTGCTGACCAGCGCGGTGGCCCTGGCCATCGGTATGGGCATGGCCGCCTGGCTGACCCCGGGCCTCGGCGTGGACAGCGCTCAGGCCGCCGGCGTCGAGGCCCGCGACCCGACCCCGCTGGCCCAGTGGCTGGTGGGCCTGGTACCGAAAAACCCCTTTGAGGCGCTGGCCGAGGCCAACCTGCTGCAGATCATCCTGGCCGCCGCCCTGGTCGGCGTGGCCGCCCGCCAGCTACCGGAACAGAGCCGGCCGCTGGTCTCGCTGCTGCAGAGCGGCTACGACGTGACCCTCAAGATCCTGTCGATGGTACTCAAGCTCGCCCCCATCGGTGTGTTCGCGCTGATCGCCTCGGTGGTGGCCACCCAGGGGTTCGACCTGCTGTTGAAGCTCGGCCTGTACGTGATCGGCCTGCTGGCGGCCATCGGCGCCATGGCGGTGTTCTATCTGGCCCTGCTGGCGATCACAGGTGCCCGCCCCCTGGCCTACCTGCGCCACTTCGGCGAGGCCCTGAGCTTTGCCATTGGCACCGCCAGCTCCAACGCCACCCTGCCGATCGCCCTCAACAATGCCCGGGCCTACGGTGCACCACACCAGCTCAGCGCCTTCGCCCTGCCCTTCGGGACCGCCCTCAAACGCGACGGCGCCGCCGTGCTCCAGGGCTTCAATGCGCTCTTCGTGGCGCAGCTGTTCGGCGTCGAGGTGACCCTGACCCTGGCCGCCACCATCTTCACCACCGGCCTGCTGGTATCCTTCTCCACCGCTGGCGTGCCGGGCGCGGGCCTGGTGGCCATGAGCACCGTACTGTCGGCTGCAGGGCTGCCGCTGGAGGGCGTCGCCGTGGTCGCCGGGGTGGACCGCTTCACCGATGGCTTCCGCACCTCTCTGAACGTGATGGGCAATACCGCCAACGCCATGCTGCTGAGCCGTCTGGAGGGCCGCCACCACGCCGCCCACCCAGCCGCTCACCCAGACTCTGGCCAGACAGGCGCCAGCGAGGCCGGCCGCTAGACGATGAACCGACAGGGCCCGGCTGCGCAGGAGAGCCAGGCCCCACCTCGACCAGGTTCTGATGATTGATTCAGCGCCAGCACCATCAACGAGCACGGCCCCGTCACCTGATGACGGGGCCGTGCTCGTTGATGGTGCTGGCGCTGAAGGACCGCTGTAGGCGCCACAAGGCGGCGCCAGCAAGGGACGTCAGCAGTGGCGTCAGGAAGCGGTGGCGGGGCCGGTCTCGGCCGGGCGTGCGGGATCGCCGCTCCACTCGCTCCAGGAGCCGACATAGAGCCGCGGGGCCGGCAGACCCGCCAGGCGATAGGCGAGAATGTCATGGCAGGCGGTAACGCCGGAGCCGCAGTAGGCAATCACGCCAGGATCCTGCTGCGACGTCTGGGGCAGTTCTCTTGCTAGAGCCTCCGGCGACTTGAAGCGTCCATTGTCGTCGAGATTGAGGCTACAGGGACGATTGACCGCACCGGGGATATGCCCCGCTCGGGGGTCCATCGGCTCGACCTCGCCGCGATAGCGCTCACCGGCCCGGGCGTCCACCTTAAGCGCCGCAGTCGACGCCATCTCCTCGAGGACGACGAAACGACTGTCGTCGAATTCGGGTGTCCACTGCGACGGCGCAGGAGGCGCCCCCTCCCCCACCTCCCAGTCGCCATTGATGCTCTCCCAGGCGGCGAGGCCACCGTCGAGCAGGCGCACCCGCGGGTGGCCGGCCCACTCGCTCAGCATCCACCAGGCCCGCGCCGCCGCCAGCTGGCCGCCGGCATCATCGAGCACCACCACCTCGCGCTCAGGCGCAACGCCCAGCCGCTGAAGGGTCGCGGTGAAGTCGGCGTGGCTCGGCAAGGGGTGTCGTCCGCCAGCCCCGGAGCCAGCGTCCCTGGGTCCGGACAGGTCACGGTCCAGATCCAGGTGCAGACTGCCGGGAACATGGGCCTGACGCCACAGCGCCGCCCCGGCATCGGGGTCGTTCAAGCGCACGCGGCAGTCCAGCACCAGCGGCGGGGTGTCGCCGTCTAGCGCGTGTCGCAGGCTATCGGCGTCGATCAAGGGATGGGTCATGACGAACTCCTTCTCATGTCAGAACACTGTCTGGTGGCGCAAGGCTTTATCGCACCGGAGCCTTATCGTATCGAAGCGCTTTTGCGCGTCTCGACAAGAGGCCCGCGTCCTGTCCAGCCGGCACGGGGCAAGGCCTGAAGGCGCCCCGCTCGCGAAGCCGCCCTGATCAGGCGCTCGACAGCCGCTCGATCGGGGCGCGATGGGCGATCAGGCGGCGCTTGCCGGCACGATCGAAGCGCACCTCGATGACCGGATTGGCGGGGTCGCCTTCCACCAAGGCGACCTCACCGTCACCGAAGACGCCGTGGCGAATGCGCTCACCCACCTGGTAATGGCCATTGCCTGGCGCTCGCTCAAGCGCCTTGATCGGCAGCGGCTGCCCCAGGGCATTCAGATAGCGCCCCACCAGTGCCGGCTCGGCGACGCTCACCTCCTCGGGGTCGGCTCCGTCAGCGCATCGGTACAGCGCCCTGGCCACGGCGCTGGCGTCGCGGCAGGCGCTCTCCTGGATAAAGCGGCTGGGACGATGATCGCCGCCATCGTGGAGGATGACCAGGCGTTCGATGGCCCGGGTGATGGCCACATAGTAGAGCCTGCGCTCTTCCTCGAGACGCTCGGGGGACAGGGGGTTGTCACGACTGTAGTGGGGAAAGTCCTCTTCATTGACCGCCCCCACCATCACCAGCGGCCACTCCAGGCCCTTGGCGCCATGAACCGTATTGATCAACACCCCTTCGTTGCGGTTCTGCACCGGGCGCCGCAGCAGCTCGATAAAGGTGGCGATGTCGCCGACCTCCCGAGCCTGCTCGATCAGGACGTCGAGCAGGCGCACGTCCTCCTCGCCCTTGTCGCGGCGGGAGGCGGCGCGCTTGAGCACCTTTTCCGCCTCGACCTCCGCGACCACGTGCTCGAGCAGCGCGTCGGCGGACAGATGGGCAAGCTTCGGCAGCTCGCACAGCAGTTGCCAGCGACGCTTGAGGGTGCGCTTCTGGTGGGGCTTCAGTCGCGCCAGCAGCGCGTCGCCCGGCCCTGGCCAGGTCTGGGTGTCGGCCAGGCGCTGGACCAGGCCAGCGAGCACTTCACGTGGTACGAAGCAGGTCGGCTGGGCAAACATCGGCATCAGCGCACCGGCGTCGCGCAGTTGCTCGGGCGACAGCGCCAGCGATAGATAGCCGGCCAGAGCCTCCACCAGCGGCAGGCGAAAGACGAAGCGATCCTCCCGGGCCAGGCGAAAGGGAATGCCTTCGCGCAACAGCGCCAGCTGCATCGGCACCGACAGGGTCCAGCTACGTACCAGCAGACAGGCTTCGTCGAGACGACGGCCGGCTTCCACCCAGCGCTTGAGTCCATCGAGGAAGGCACTGGCGCCCCGTGCGACCTTGAGCTCGGTACGCGGATTGGTGGGCGCCGCCAGGCATAGCTGGTCCGGGCGACGCGGGTTGCCGGCGATGGCATGATTGGCGGCCAGCGCCAAGGCGTGACCATGGCGAAAGGTGGTCAACAAGGGGTAGTCGGTGGCGGCACCAAAGATCCGGGTAAAGTTCTCGAGCATGGCCTCCGGGTGGGCGCCGCGCCATTCGTAAATGCACTGGTTGGCGTCACCCACCGCCATCACCGAAGCCTGGTCGCCGGCCAGCACCGCCAACAACCGCTGCTGGGCAGCATTGATGTCCTGATACTCGTCGATGATCACATGGTCGAGGAAGCCCTGAACCCGCTGGCGCAGCGCGGGATCACCTTCGAGTGCCAGCAGCGGTCGATACAGCAGATCCGAATAGGTCATCACGCCGTGATCGGCCAGCAAGGTCTCGAGGCACTGGTGGGCGACGACGAAGTGGCGAGTCCCCTCGCCGAGCTCGAGCCGCTCATACAGCAACTGGGGGTCGATCACCTCGGCCTTGACCAGCGAACAGAAGTGGGCGAGTTCTTCGATGCGATCGGGCTCGAGCGCGGCGTCGCGATCCTCGTCGACCTGGGCCAACGCCTCCAGGGTCGCCTGGCGCAGCAGTCGCTCCTGCTGCCAGTCTGCGGTCAGCAGTTCGCGCCGTGGCAGCGCGCCCCAGCGGGTCAGGCTCTGACTCAGACGATGACCGAGAGAGTGAAAGGTACGCACCTCCGGCAGTTCCATACCGGGTTCGGCCATGGCCACCAGACGGCGCTGAAAGTCTTCCCGGGCGGCGCGGTTGAACATCAGCACCATCATGCGCCGGGCGCTGACTCCGTGGGACAGCAGGTGCAGCACCCTGGCCACCAGGGTGGTGGTCTTGCCCGCTCCGGCCACCGCCGCGACCCTGGCGTGGCCTGCCGGGTGGGCGACAACGCAGCGTTGTTCGGGCGTCAGCGCGAGCCGCTCCAATGCAGGTGAAGCCATCAGTGCGCGTCACCCTCCAGGCGTCCCAGCGGCTGCCACACGCCGTCGCTGGTAAGCCCCAGCTCGCCGCGCTCGGTGCACGCTTCGGCCTGCTCGACCAGACGGTAGAAGACGTTACGCCCGAGTCGAGCACTCACGCCATAGGGCAGGCACACCTCGGGCACCTCCTCGCCCGCCGGTGTCGTCGACAGCGACAGTCGATACTCATGACCCAGGGCGATACGCTCGCCGACGTTGGTGGTCAGCCACCAGCGCTTGTCTACGTGGTCTTCTGGCTGGCCTTTTGACTGGCCTTCCCGCTGAGCGTCTGCCTGCTCGGCCTCCAATACCACGAAGGCGGTGTCCTCGACGCTGATCCGCCACTTTTCGATAGGCGTGACCAGGTAGTGGTGGCCGTCGTCCTCCCGTCGCAGGATGCGCGCGAACAGGCGCACCAGCTCAGGACGCTGGATCGGACTGCCTTCGTGGATCCAGCGCCCGTCTCGGGCGATCACCAGGTCCATCTCGCCACTCGCTTCGGGCTGCCAGTCGGACAAGGGCGGGCGCTCACCAAGCTCGGCGATGCCGTTCAGGATGTGATCGAGTTGCATGGAGGCTACCTCGTCGAGTTATCGCTCAAGGCCCGGCCAACAGACCGGTGCCAGTGCCGACCGGGGCCGTGGGCCCTGTTCACAACAAAGCCCGCTTAGCCCTGGTCCACAAAGCCCGCGTCGCGAAGGGCCTGCTTGAGGTCCTCCGGGGCGGCAGGCTGGGCCTTGGGAAACAGCCGGTAGAAGTTGGCGGTGGTCTGCATCGCCACCTCTTCCACGCTGATTCCCCGCTCGTCGGCGATGCATTGGGCCACGTCGACCACCCAGGCCGGCTCGTTGGGCTTGCCACGGTGCGGCACCGGCGCCAGATAGGGACTGTCGGTCTCGATCAGCAGACGATCCAGCGGTACTTTTCTGGCCACCTCGCGCAGCGACTCGGCGGTGCGAAAGGTGACGATCCCCGACAAGGAGATATAAAAGCCCAGGCGCACCGCATCCCGCGCCATCTCGAGGTCCTCGGTGAAGCAGTGCAGCACCCCGCCGACCTCGGGATCGCTGTACTGACGAATCAGCGAGAGCGTGTCCTCCCTCGCTTCCCGGGTATGCACCACGATCGGCAGCGACAGCTCGGTGGCGGCCTGCAGATGGCGAGCGAAACGCTCGTGCTGCACCTCGGCGGGAACACTGTCGTAATGATAGTCCAGTCCCGATTCGCCGATGGCCACGGCGCCATGCTCCTTGGCGCAGGCGACAATCTCGGCAACGCCGGGTTCGTGCTCCACCTGATGCAGTGGATGCACCCCGGCGGAGATCACCACATCGTCGTGGGCCTGGCGAATTGCGGCCAGTTCGGGCACGCCGTCGAGGGTCACGCTGATGGCCAGGAACTGCTGGACGCCGCGCTCGCGGGCGGCGTCCAGGGCCCGCGACAGATCGCCGCCATGGGTATCAGGAGAAAGGCGATCGAGATGGCAGTGGGAATCGACGAACATGAAGATCTCTCGGGGCTTGAATACGGATGTCAGGGACGAATACCGGCGACGATGATCAGAGACGCCAGTGAGCCTCCGGGGAGGACGTCTGGGCACACGACGTCGCTCAGGAACGCAACAGGGCCGCCCAGCGGACCAGCCAGGCCTCGAGCACCAGTTGCGGGTTGGGATTGCCGCCTCCACTGAGCAACCGACGCTGCTCACGGGCGTAGTCGAGCAGGCGGAACCAGTCGCGCACCCGGCCATTTTTCACCGCCTGACGATAGAGCGGTGCCAGGTCGGGGTTTCTGAGGCCTTCAGGCTCGCCGGAAAGCCCCAGGCGAATCAGATCCTCCAGCCAGGCGATACCGTACCACAGGATGGCATCGATGGCCTGGCGGTCCAGCCGGGCCGCCTCGGCCACCGGTTCGGCGCCACGTACCAGGGCGTCGAAGGTCTCGTGCAGCTGTTGACGCAGCGCCCGCGAGCCCGGCTCGGCCAGCTGTCGCGCTGCCAGCGGAAACCCACCGGCGGCTCGAAACCAGAAGCGTGCTTCGTCCTCGGAACCGAGTTCCTTCGACAGCCAGTCCAGGCAGTCTTCGAGTTCCGGCGGCTTGAGCATCCACTGCTGGCAGCGCGAACGGATCGTCGGCAGCAGGTGAGACGGCATGTCGGAGACCAGCACGAAAAGGGTGTCCTGCCCCGGCTCCTCCAGGCTCTTCAGCAGGGCGTTGGACGCGGCCACGTTCATCGCCTCGGCAGGACGGATCTCGATGACCCGGTGCCCACCCTGCTGAGCGGTCTGGGAGACGAAGCCATTGACCTGACGGATCGGGTCGATGCGAATCATCCGCTTGCCCTCCTCCGGCGCCACCCGCAGCAGGTCAGGATGGTAGCCCGAGGCCAGCATATGGCAACTGTGGCACTCACCGCAGGCGGTCTCGCCTGGGCGGGCACACAGGGCGCGGGCAATCAGTGCCTCGGCCAGGGACTGCTTGCCGAGCCCGCGGGGGCCCGACAGCAGCACGGCATGGGGCAGACGACCGGCGTCCATCAGCCGCACCAGTTCGTGCCAGCGCGGCGCCAGCCAGGGCATCGGCGGCTGGGCGACGCTACTACTCACGTCCATTGCGCCACCCGCTCGTCCAGTACCCGCTTGATCCGCCGCTGCACCTCTTCGAGGCTGGCGTCAGCGTCGATCCTGACCATCCGCTGCGGTGCCTGCTCGGCCCGGGCCAGGTAGGCCAGGCGCACCCGCTCGAAAAAATCGCGGCGCTCCTGCTCGAAGCGATCCTTGCGCGTGCCGGTGCGGTCCAGACGACCCGCCAGGCGACGCTCCGCCGCGTCCAGCGGCATGTCCAGCAACAGCGTCAGATCCGGCGTCAGCTCACCCTGGACCAGACGTTCGAGCTGGACGATGCGCTCGAACGGCAGGCCTCGACCGCCGCCCTGGTAGGCAAAGGTGGCGTCGGTGAAGCGGTCGCTGACCACCCAGGCGCCGCGCTCCAGGGCCGGGCGAATGCGCTGGGCAAGATGCTGGGCCCGTGCGGCGAACACGAGCAGCAGCTCGGCGTCACTGTCCAGCGGCTCGTCGCTGGACGCCAGCAGCAGTTCGCGAATGGCCTCGGCCCGAGGCGTCCCGCCGGGCTCGCGGGTCTGTACCACCTCGATGCCACGCGCCTCGAGGGCGGCGACCACGAAGGCCAGGTTGGTGGACTTGCCGACGCCTTCTCCGCCCTCCAGGGTAATGAAGCGCCCGCGTGCGCCGGAGGTGGGCTCGGCCGGTCGTGTCTGCGTCATGGATACCACTCCTGGTTCGGGAGACGTCCGCGTCAACGGCGCCGAATATAACGATTGACGGCGTTATTGTGCTCACGCAACGTGCGGGAGAAATGGTGGGTGCCATCTCCCTTGGCGACGAAGTACAGGGTGTCGCCCTCCTCTGGGTCGACGGCGGCCTCCAGTGCAGCCCGCCCCGGCAATGCGATCGGGGTCGGCGGCAGGCCATCGATCACGTAGGTGTTGTAGGGGGTGGCCTCGCGCAGGTCGGCCCGAGTGATATTGCCCTCGAAGCGATCGCCCATGCCGTAGATCACCGTGGGATCGGTCTGCAGCCGCATGCCACGCTCCAGGCGGCGCTTGAACACCCCGGCAATCTGACGCCGCTCTTCGGGGGCGCCGGTCTCACGCTCGATCAGCGAGGCCATGATAAGCGCCTCATACGGCGTATCGATGGGCAGATCCTCGGCGCGATCGGCCCACACTTCCTCAAGCAGGGCCTCCATGCTCTGATTGGCCTGGCGCAGAATCTCCAGATCCTCCACCCCCTTGTGGTAGGTGTAGGTATCGGGGAAGAAGCGCCCCTCCGGATGCTCGCCCTCGTGCCCCAGCGCCGTCATGATCTCGTCGTCGCTCATCTCGGCACTGGCGTGGGCCAGCTTCTCGGCCTCGGCCAGGGCCGCGCGCATCTGCTGGAAGGTCCAGCCCTCGGGAATGGTCACGCTGTAGGTGACCACCTCGGCGCTGGCGAGCTTATCGAGTACCTGCATGCCACTCATGCCTGGCTCCAGCGAGTACTCGCCGACCTTCAGCGACGGCACACGATCAGGCTCCACTCGCGTCAACAGCTTGAAGGCCCAGGCGTCGGCCAGCACACCCTGGGCCTCGAGATCATCCACCACCCGATTGAAACCGGCCCCGGGCGGCACCTCGTAGAGCATCGGTTCATCGAGGGTGATCGGAGCCTGCAGACGCGTCTGCCAATAGTGATAAGCGCCGTAGCCGCCAATAGCGGCAATGACGACAAGAGTGAGCAAGACCTTGAGCGCGGTGCGCATGGAAGTTCCTTAGTCTGGTCGCGCCGGCGCACGGCGCTTGTCTGAAGCGGTCAGAATAGTACGGCAAAGCGGATGCAGGCACCCCGGCTGGAAGCGCCCGGGTGACTCAGTCGGCCCCGGCATACCCCAGCAGGCGGTGGGCTCGGTGCTGAAAGGCGCGATGGACATCATTCAGCTCCCAGCCATGCTGGGGCTGCCCTTCGCTGTCGTCGAGCCGCGCGACGGGCCACACCCCCTGGACGCTGTTGCCAAGCCATACAGCCTCGCAGGACGAAAGCTCGTCGGCCAGCAACGGCGCCTCCACCACCGCGCCCTGTTCCAGCAAGGCGGCCCGCAGGGTACCTGCCACGCCACACTGATCCAGCGGCGGGGTCGATACCTGTTCGGCGCCCCGGGCGAGAAAGAACACGTTCATGGCGGTGGCTTCGACAAGCTGGCCTCGATCATCCTCGAGAAGCCCCTCGGCGATGTCGGGATCCCGCCACTCCGCTCGTGCCAGCACGTTCTCGAGGCGGGCCAGATGCTTGATCCCGGCCAGCACGGGCTGGCGTGCCAGGCGCAGGCGGCAGCGACGCACCCTGACCCCGGCTGCCCAGCGCTGTTGATCGGGTGCGAAGCTCGACCACACCGCCTCAAGCCTGGGGTCTGAGGACGCCGGCGGCGCGTAGCCCCGTCCACCGCTGCCCCGGGTGTAGACCAGCTTGAGCACACCAAGCCCCGGCCCCGCGCCAGCGAGGGCGGATGCCAGGGCCTCTGTACGGGGCGGGGGCAGGTCGAGCACCCGGCAGCCCTTCAGCAGTCGTGCCAGGTGCTCAGACCACAACAGCGGCGTGCCGTCGCGAACCAGCACCGTCTCGAAAAGGCCATCGCCGTAGGCCAACCCCCGATCACTCAGGGGCAATGTCGGCTCGGACGGCCTATTCATCCATCAGGCCTTCTTGAACACCAGGGTGCCATTGGTGCCGCCGAAGCCGAAGGAGTTGGACAGGGTCACGTCGACCTTGGCATCCCGGGCGGTATGCGGCACGTAGTCGAGCACACACCCTTCCTGGGGGTTGTCCAGGTTGATGGTGGGCGGCAGCGCCTGATCACGAATCGCCAGGATGCTGAAGACCGCCTCCACCGCACCGGCAGCGCCGAGCAGGTGGCCGATCATCGACTTGGTGGAGCTGACCGCGACGCTCTCGGCGGCGCTGCCCATGACCTTCTCCACCGCGCGGCTCTCGGCCAGGTCGCCGGCGGCGGTCGAGGTGCCGTGGGCGTTGATGTAGTCGATCTCGCTGGCGTCGATGCCGGCGTCCTTGATCGCGTTGGCCATGGAGGCCGCCGCGCCGCGGCCGTCTTCCGGCGGCAGGGTCATGTGGTAGGCGTCATCGCTCATGCCGAAGCCGATCAGCTCGGCGTAGATGGTCGCCCCACGTGCCTTGGCGTGTTCGTACTCTTCCAGCACCACCACGCCGGCGCCGTCGGACAGCACGAAGCCGTCGCGATCCTTGTCCCAGGGGCGGCTGGCCGCCTGGGGATCGTCATTGCGGGTGGACAGTGCCCGCGCGGCGGAGAAGCCGCCCAGCCCCAACGGTGTGGTCGCCATCTCGGCACCGCCACAGACCATCACGTCGGCGTCGCCGTAAGCGATGGTGCGGGCGCTGTAGCCGATATTGTGGGTACCGGTGGTGCAGGCGGTGGTGATGGCGATATTGGGGCCACGGAAGCCGTGCTGAATCGCCAGATTGCCCGAGATCATGTTGATGATGGAGCCGGGCACGAAGAACGGCGAGATACGCCGGGCGCCGCTCTTGTTGAGTGCGTTGTGGTTGTGCTCGATCATCGGCAGCCCACCGATCCCCGAGCCGATGGCCACGCCGATGCGATCGGCATTTTCCTCGGTGCACTCGATACCGGCGTCCTCGATGGCCTGAGCCCCCGCGGCAATACCGTACTGGATGAACAGGTCCATCTTCCTGGCATCCTTGGGGTTCAGGTAGGGGCTGATATCAAAGTCCTTCACCGAACCGCCGAAGCGCGTGTTGAAGCCGCTGACATCGAAGTGCTCGATGGGCGCCACACCGCTCTTGCCGGCCAGGATGCTGTCCCAGCTTTCCTTGACGGTGTTGCCCACCGGTGTGACCAGGCCGAGGCCCGTCACCACTACCCTTCTACGAGACATCAGCTTTCCTCCAGACATCCAAAAAGTTACGGCCCAACTGTGGAGGACCGTCGGTTGCGCGCATTATACCCGAGACACAGGCCGCTGTGCTCCCCCCGGCGCCGAGGCTTTACCGGGAACGCTGGCACAGGACCCTGCCTTCGAGGCCTGGACACGCAAAAGCCGCCCTGGCGAACCAGGACGGCTTCCGCGGGGATTGCATCCCCGCCTTTCAGCAAGCGGCCATCGCCGCCACCGGCAGACTGACTCGGAACACCGAGCCGGTCTTACTGGTTGGCGTTGACGTAGTCGATCGCTTCCTGAACGGTGGTAATCTTCTCGGCTTCTTCATCAGGAATTTCGGTATCGAATTCCTCTTCCAGCGCCATCACCAGCTCAACGGTGTCCAGGGAATCAGCGCCCAGGTCCTCGGTGAAGGAAGAGGAGTTCTGAATATCTTCTTCCTTGACGTTCAGGCGCTCTGCCACAACTTTCTTCACGCGCTCTTCGATGGTGCTCATTTAGACATACTCCAGTCGTTCACGTTAGCCGTTCTGATGACCAGCTGGTTAATTCCGCAAGTAAACTGCGGGGTAGTTTATAGACCCCTTCGGGTCGACGCAACACACGCAGGAAGCGCATTCAGCGCATGTTCATCCCGCCATTGACGTGCAGGGTTTCGCCAGTGATATAGGCTGCGCTATCGCTGGTCAAGAACCCGACCGCCGCGGCGATTTCCTCGGGCTGCCCCAGACGCGCCAGAGGCACCTGCCCCTTGAGCATCGTCTGCTGATCCTCGGACAGCGCCTGGGTCATGTCGGTGGCAATAAAGCCAGGCGCCACGGCGTTGACGGTGATGGCACGGGAGGCCACCTCGCGCGCCAGCGCCCGGGTGAAGCCTTCCATGCCCGCCTTGGCGGCAGCATAGTTGCTTTGGCCGGCGTTGCCCATGGTGGCGACCACCGAACTGACGGATACGATACGGCCCCAACGGGCCTTGCTCATGCCGCGCAGGCAGGCCTTGCTGAGGCGAAAGACCGACTTGAGGTTGGCGTCGAGCACGCCATCCCACTCGTCTTCCTTCATCCGCATCAGCAGGTTGTCTCGGGTGATACCGGCGTTGTTGACCAGGATGGTCGGCGCACCAAACTCATCGTTGATCGACTTCAGCAGCGCTTCGACGCTGGTCGGATCGGTGACGTCGAGGCGGCGCCCTGCGCCCTGAAACCCCTGTTCCTTGAGGTCCGCATCGATGCGGTCGGCACCGGCATCGGTGGTGGCGGTGCCGATCACGATGCGACCCTGCCGCCCCAGCTCGTGGGCGATGGCACGGCCGATACCGCGGCTGGCCCCGGTAATCAGGGCGACTCTAGGCTCGGTTGTCATGGTCACTTCCATTGCTTCGTCGTTGTCGCCCGGCACAGCGCCGGGCCAGGAGGCTTTCGATCAGTTGATCTCGCGAGCCAGCTCCAGGGCGGCACTGAGACTGTCGGGATCATTCACCGCCAGTCCGCGACTGCCCCGGGCAATACGCTTGTTGAGGCCGGTGAGGACCTTGCCGGGCCCGCACTCGATGAACACCTCGGCACCGCCGTCGACCATCTTCTCGACGCAGGAGACCCAACGCACCGGCTGGTAGAGCTGCTCGATCAGGCGAGTGCGCAGGGTGGCCACATCGGCATGGGCCTGGGCATCGACGTTCTGCACCACGGTATAGCGCGGCGCCTTGAGCTCGATATCACCAAGCGCCTGCTCTAGCCGCTCGGCGGCCGGCCGCATCAGGTCACAGTGGGAAGGCACCGATACCGGCAACGGCATCGCGCGCTTGGCCCCGGCCTCCTGACAGGCGGCGATGGCACGATCCACGGCGGCCTTGCTGCCGGCGATCACCACCTGCCCGGGAGCATTGTAGTTGACAGCAGAGACCACGTCCCCGTCGGCCGCCTTGGCGCAGGCCTGCTCGACGGCCGCGTCGTCCAGACCGAGAATCGCTGCCATGGCGCCCTGCCCGGCCGGCACGGCCTGCTGCATGGCTTCGCCGCGCAGGCGAACCAGACGAACCCCTTCCGCAAAGGAAAGCGCGCCGGCGCACACCATGGCGCTGTATTCGCCGAGACTATGGCCGGCCATGGCACCGGGGCGCGGGCCCTCGAGTTCCTGCCACACGCGCCAGATCGCCACGCTGGAGGCCAACAGTGCCGGCTGGGTGCAGGCGGTGGCATTGAGCGCCTCCGCAGGACCTTCCTGGACCACCTGCCACAGGTCGTAACCCAGCGCCTCCGAGGCCTCCTCGAAGGTCGTCCTCACCACGCTGTAGCGTTCGGCCAGATCGCGCAGCATGCCGACCTGTTGCGACCCCTGCCCAGGGAAGATAAGGGCAAGCGGTTGAGTCATCTTGATCACCTATAGCTCTTGTTGGCCATCATCCATATCCACACTGCCCCCTGACAAGGGACCGGAAGATGGACGACGATGGTCGAGCTCGGCCTCCAGCCGGCTCGGCAAGTCACGGCTGACCTCCTGGGAGGCGCGCTTCAGGGCGTAGTAAAAACCCTGAGCGTCACAGCTGCCATGACTCTTTATCACAATACCCGCCAGCCCCAGCAGGCTGGCGCCGTTGTAGCGAACCGGATCCAGTTCACTCTTCAATCGTCTGAGCGCTGGACGGGCCAGCATCCCCACCAGCCGACTCCCCCAGTGCGCCTCGAAGGTCGCCTGGACGCGACCGACCAGCATCTTGGCCAGGCCCTCGCTGGCCTTGAGCAGCACATTGCCGACAAAGCCGTCACAGACCACGACGTCCGCCTGACCGGCAAACACGCCATCGCCCTCGATAAAGCCAAGATAGTCGATCCCGGCCACCTGGCGCAGTGCCGCATCGGCCTGCTGTACCGCCAGGGAGCCTTTGGTCGACTCCACCCCAACGTTGAGCAGGGCAATCCGTGGAGCCGCCAGACCGTCGACGTGGCGCGCCATGATATCGCCCATCAGGGCGAAGTCCACCAGGCGCTCCGCCGACACATCCACATTGGCACCCAGATCAAGCAAATAGCAGCGTCCGTCGCCTCGCGTCGGAATCGCCGTACTGATGGCCGGGCGCGGCACGCCCGGCACCATGCCAAGGGCGCGGCGCGACAGCGCCATCAAGGCGCCAGTATTGCCGGAACTGACGCCGACATCGGCCTCACCCGCCGCCACACAGTCAAGCATGCGAGCCATGCTTGAAGCATGACCTCGGCGCAGCGCCTGAGAGGCGCGCATATCGGCGGGGATGATATCGGGTGCGTCACACAGGTGCAGATGCGACGCCGCCGCGGCCAGAGGCCGCGGCAGGCGTGAAATCTCGTCATCCAGCAGGCCCGCAGGGCCAAACAGCTGAATGTCGAGCTGCGGGTCCTCGATGACTGCCCTGGCCGCCCCCGCCACGGTGGCGCGGGGACCCTTGTCCCCGCCCATGGCATCTACGGCAATCCGCATCCCGGCGGCCAGGCGCTATCGAGGCGTCGTCAACTTATACGTCGACGACCTTGCGACCGCGATAGAAACCGTCCGGGGAGACGTGGTGACGCAGGTGAGTGGTGCCGGTTTCCTTGTCCTGGGACAGGGTCGGTGCACTCAGGGCGTCGTGGCTACGACGCATGCCGCGCTTGGAACGGGTCTTACGGTTCTGCTGAACTGCCATGGGAAATCACTCCACAAAAAATCGATCAGGTATCGGTGTTGCCCTTGAGGCGCTTGAGCACGTCAAAGGGACTGCCAGAGGGCGCTTCCGAGACTTCGGCATCCGCCCCGCTGCTCAGCTGGTCGCGCGAGACAGGACACTCTGACTCGTCGTGGTAGACCACCTGGGGCAGACTGAGGATGAGTTCATCCTCGACCACGCCCAGCAGGTCCAGCTGTTCATTCTCCACCAGCACCGGTTCATGGGTGCTCGGCAGATCGGCGGCCAGGTCGTCACTGCTGACGAGCCCGAGCAGGAAGTCGCTCGTGACATGTTGGGCCATGGGCTCGAGGCAGCGGCGACACGGCAGCTGCAGATCGGCCTCCAGGCGCCCCCGGATCACCCGACGCCCCTGAGCGTCGATGGCGAATTCCAGCCAGGCGCTGGCATCGCCCTGTTGAGCGCCGACCTCTTCGGTCAGGCGGCTCATGTCGGCCAGCGCCACCAGGCCTTCGAGGTGTTCGGCTTGGGCGGCGAGCTTGTAGGGCTCGACCCGGCCGGGCAATCGTGAGGTCAACATAGGCGCGCAATGATAGGCACTCGTTCCGCCCCTGTCAAAGCCCTGTGCTCAATAGGTTACCATGTCCCGGGATCCGCTCGAACCCGACGAGCACAACCTGCCCATAGCGGGCCTCCCCGACACGACTCCACACATTGCAAGGAAGGACGCATGACCCCACTGGTGCTTGCCTCCAGCTCAC
Organism: Halomonas sp. YLB-10; assembly: GCF_003856855.1. Taxonomy (NCBI): domain Bacteria; kingdom Pseudomonadati; phylum Pseudomonadota; class Gammaproteobacteria; order Oceanospirillales; family Halomonadaceae; genus Halomonas; species Halomonas sp. YLB-10. The sequence continues at coordinate 222,742 of NZ_RRCU01000004.1, read as the reverse complement.
CCTGGCGCCGCGAACTGCTTGAACGGCTGGGCCTGCCCTTCTCCTGGGCGAGCCCGGACATCGACGAGACCCGCCGAACGGACGAGACGCCCACATCACTGGTGCAGCGGCTGTCGCTGACCAAGGCCGAAGCGCTGGCCGACGCCTACTCGCGCCACCTGATCATCGGCTCCGACCAGGTAGCCCTGTTCGACGACCAGATCCTGGGCAAGCCCCACACCCAGGAGCGCGCCTGCGCACAACTGCGAGCCTTCTCGGGGCAACGGGTGCGTTTTGTCACCGGACTGGCGCTGCTCGACACCGCCGAGCATCGCCATTGGGTCGGCTACCAGCACTATGACGTGGTCTTTCGCCGTCTCACCGACACCGAGATCAGCACCTACGTCGCCCGCGAGCAGCCGCTTCAGTGCGCTGGCAGCTTTCGCATGGAGGGCCTCGGCATCACCCTGTTCGAGCGCCTGGAGGGTGACGACCCGAACAGTCTGATCGGCCTCCCTCTGATTCTGCTGTGCCGGTGGCTGCGCGAGGCTGGCGCCGACCCCCTGGCGGCATCCGCCACCGATGTCGCGAACGGCGATCAGGGCAACTGATAACGCACCGGCGATGACGCCTGCGGCAGCCCCATCCACTGGGCCACGCCCACACCGAAGCGCCGAGCCAGGCGGTCGAAGGGGTCCTGGGATGGGGTGTAGTCCTTGATTCGCGGCTGGTCGAGCCATTCATGGGCCTCTTCGTCCAGGGTACCCAGGCGATCCACCAGGCCCAGCTCCAGCGCCTGCTCTCCGGTCCAGATCAGGCCGCTGAAGATCCGGGGATCATCGGCCAGACGATCACCGCGCCCTGCCTTGACCGCATCGATGAACTGCTGATGGGTCGTATCCAGCACCTCTTGCCAGAACGCCTGCTGTTCGGGACGCATCTCGGAGAAGGGATCGAGAAAGGCCTTGTTGTCGCCTGCGGTGAAGACGCGCCGCTCCACACCCAGGTCATCGATGGCCCCCTCCAGCCCGAAGCCGGCGTAGATGACGCCGATAGAGCCGACCAGACTGGACGGCGCAGCGACAATCTCGTCCGCCGCAGACGCCATGTAATAGGCGCCGCTGGCCCCCAGGTCCTCGACCACCGCGACGATCGGCTTGTCGCCGCGCTCGCGCAGGGCCATCACCGCCTTGTAGACCCGCTGGGACTGCACCGGACTGCCGCCCGGACTGTTGATATGCAATACCACCGCGGCGCTGCTGGGCGACTCCCAGGCGGCTTCGATACCTTCGATCAGGCGCTCGGCGTTGGCCGGCGACTCGCTATCGATCACACCGTCGACCTTGACCACCCCAAGATGCCTGGCCTGCTCTCGCTCATCGCCAGGCACCATCAGCAGTGCAAAGCCCACCAGCGCCGCCACTCCCAGCAGCAGCGCCAGCCAGGCGAAACGAAAGAACAGCTTCCAGCGCCGACTACGCCGCTGCTCGACCAGTACGCTCTGGATCCATCGGTCCATGCTCTCGATCTGGGCAAGGCGCTGGCGCTCCCGCAATACTTCGGCGCTGTCGCCGGACGATCCAGCCGGCCCGCTGGCGCCGGACGATCCAACCGGCCCGGTGCCGCCGGGTTCAGCCGGCCCGCTGCCGCCGCTCTTGTCCGGCCCACTACCGCCGGCTGCCGCCGCTCCCTTACCGCTGGAAGACGACATCTCCCCCTGGGTCCAGGGGTCATCCTTGGGGGTATCCGACATCCCACCACTCCTTGCAAGCCTGGCGACAACCAGGAATAGAAAACGATTTGCCAGACGATCGACGCGATCTAGCCAGCCAGGTGATCCAGCACCTGATCGAAGCGATCTGCCACCAGCAGCGGCTCACTGCGCGACAGCCGCTGCACATCGTGCACACCATACGAGACAGCGATGCGCGGCATGCCGATGGCACGCGCCATTTCCATATCGTACTCGGTATCGCCGATCATGACGGCGCGGGAGGCGTCGACGCCGCACTCTTCGAGCAGCTCGACCAGCATCAGGGGATCCGGCTTGGAACGCGTCTCGTCGGCGGTACGACTGGCACGAAAGAAGCGACCGGTGTCGCTCTGGCGGAAGATACGATCGAGCCCGCGACGGCTCTTGCCGGTGGCCACGGCCAGCGCCGAGGTCGAGGATAGCGAGGCCAGACCCGCCTCGACGCCGGGATAGAAGGTGACCGGGGTGGCATCACCCTCGACGAAGTGCCAGGCATAGCGTGCTTTCAAACGCTCAGCCTGCTCCGACTGGATACCCGGACACAGTGTGGCGATGGCTTCCGGCAGGCCGAGACCGATGATATCGCGAATCTCGCCCTCCCCCAGCTCGCCCCACTCGGCCTCGCGGCCAGCCGCCTGCATGCAGGATACGATCCGGGCGATGGAATCCATCAGGGTGCCATCCCAGTCAAAGATGGTCAGGTCATAGCGCAAGAGACAACTCCTCGAGAGACGACGGCGTCCACGCCATCGCCCATGGATAAATGCCTCTTCCCCGATGATGGGACACTCAAGCACGCAGACCGGCTCGGCGCAGCACCAGAGAACCAGACGCCGCGACTAGCAGTGACAGCGGCCTGCGCCCGCCAAGGCTAGTCGGCCAGCCGAGTCACCACCCTGGCCTTGCCCTCCAGCGTCAGATGCACCGGACACAGGTCAGCGATGGCCAAGAGCTTGTCGCGGGCCTCCTGGTCGAGATCCCCCGTCAGGAAAAGGACACGTTCGAAGTGGTCGATTTTGCCACTGGTCGCCTCGCACTCGCCACAATCCTTGGCGTGAATCTTGTCATGGGAGACGTCCACGGTGACATCATCGAGCGGCAGCTTCTTGCGCCTGGCATAGCTGCGCACCGTCATCGCCGTGCAGGAGCCGAGCGCCGCCGCCAGCAACTGGTACGGCGTAAAACCGAGATTGGTCCCACCGTAGGAAAGCGGCTCGTCGGCCAGCAGGTGGTGCGCACCCGCCACCACGTCCTGGCGAAAGCCTGCGGGATCGGCTTCGGATACTCGGGTGACACCTTCAGGCGCTCCCGCGGGGGGCTTCGGCGCCTCCAGGCCCAGATAGCGCGACGCCCAGCCGACGATGACCTCGGCGGCGTACTCGGCGTCCTGGGGCCGGGTCAGCAGATGATCGGCGTCATCCAGCGAAACAAAACTTCTGGGATGACGGGCGGCGGTGAAGATGGCCGAGGCGTTTTCGATCTCCACCGTTTCGTCGTTGGGCGCGTGCAGCACCAGCAGCGGACGCCCCAGGTTCTCGATGCGCTCGTGCTGACGCTGACTCTGGAGATCCTCGATAAAGGCCTTGCGGATGGTAAAGGGACGGCCTGCCAGGACCAGCTCGGCCTCCCCTTCGCGTTCGATGACGTCGAGGTTCGAGCCGAAATTGTGCACCACATGAGCCGGGTCGTAAGGCGCCCCGACGGTGGCTACCGCCTTGACCCCGGGCAGTCGCTCGGCGGCGGCGATCACCGCCGCACCGCCCAGCGAATGGCCGACCAGCAGAGACGGTGACAGCCCACGCCCCTCGAGATGCTTGGCAGCGGCCACCAGGTCATCCACGTTGGAGCTGAAATGGGTATTGGCGAACTCACCCTCGGAATGACCAAGACCGGTGAAATCGAAGCGCAATACCGCCACGCCCCGCGACACCAGTCGTGCCGCGATACGCTTGGCGGCGAGGATATCCTTGGTACAGGTAAAGCAATGGGCGAAGATCGCCACCGCCTGGGGCTCACCCACCTCCGGCCGGTCGAACCTCGCTGCCAGCTGGTTGCCGTCGTGGCCGGGAAACTGTTCTCTTTCGCTGATGACACGCATGACCGTCCTACCCTCCGAAGACTCATGGGCGCATCGCCGGCACAAACCGCCGATGCCTTACCTGAATCCTTGGCCGAGGACGATCGTTTGGCAACCTGGCTCGCCTGCCCGGCGCGGGCTCACCACGTCCGCCAGACACAGCGATTCACCCACACTTGCTCATTTAGCGCACTGTAATTTCAGTCTTTCTTGCCACAAGGCCGGCACCAGGCAAGGCCGCCGGCGACATCTTTCACTGTCGCCGCCGAGCCTTGTCGAGCACAGTTTCCAGGGCATCGTCGAGGGGAGCGCGAATCTGCACCGGCCGCTGACTGGTCGGCTCGGGGAAGGTCAGCGAGGCAGCATGCAGAAACAGGCGATCCAGCCCCAGTTCGCGACCGAGGCGAGCGCCCTCTCGGGTACCGTACTTGTCGTCGCCCAACAGCACGTGTCCGGCGTGGGCAGCGTGGACGCGAATCTGATGGGTACGCCCGGTGATCGGCTCCGCCTCCACCAGGGTTGCACCGGCAAAGGTCTCACGCACACCAAAGCGGGTCCGAGCCACCTTGCCCTGCGGATCGACCCTGACTCGACGCTCGCCGTTGCCGGCATCGTAGCGATCCAGGCGGGCACTGACGAAATCCCGACGGGCTGGCCAGCGGCCTGCCACCAGCGCCAGATACTGCTTGTTCATCTTGTGCTGCTTGAGTGACTGGTTCAGCGCAAGCAGCGCCGGCCGGGACTTGGCCAGCAGCAGACACCCTGAGGTATCCCGATCCAGCCGATGCACCAGCTCCAGGAAGTCCAGGTCCTCGCGCACCTGCCGCAGCGCCTCGATCAGTCCGATCTTGACACCACTGCCGCCGTGCACCGCCAGTCCCGACGGCTTGTTCAAGACCATCCAGTCTGGCCCTTCCAGCAGCACGCTGCCGGCCAGCAGATTACGCAGATTATCGCTGACCTCGCGCACTGCCTCCTGCGGTGCCAGCTTGAGCGGGGGAATACGCACCAGATCGCCAAGCGCCAGACGGGTATCCGCCTTGACCCGCTTCTTGTTCACGCGCACCTCACCCTTGCGCACGATGCGATACACCAGCGAACGGGGGGCGCCCTTGAGGCGACTCATCAGAAAATTGTCGACGCGCTGGCCGACCTGGCCTTCGGTCACTTCCACCCACTGCACTTCACGCCCTTCGGCCACGCTGTCACCCCACTCGAAACCCGCAATAAAGCGCCATTCTAGCGCAGCTTGTCGCCAATTGCTGACCCCTGGCATTGCTGTTATATTGCTTGTTCGCTCCCCGGGTCCGATTGACCCCTGCAAGCGCCTGCACGACTAGACACGCAGGCCCGAGCGAAACGTGACTGACACAGCGTTTGCCACAGAGGCCGCGACGACCCACAGAGGTCCCGCCGCCGATGTCAAGTGACAACACCGAGCCCGGCGCGCCCCACCCCAGCTGGATACCTTTCCGAAGGGATGGGGCGTCGCCGGGAGACGTACAACACCGTGCCGGAGGCCGGCAGCGGTGAATCGATGAATGCCAGGTGTTGGCGGTGACGGCAGGACCGGATGGGCAAGGCCCCACCGAGACACGTCCTCCCTCCGCCCCGTACTCAACATGATCATGCCGTGACGTTCCTGATGAAGTAACGTCGCGGCCGGGCGCAGCTTCCGCGACATGCGCTGAGCACAAGCACGCTGCACCAACGGTTCACCCTTGCCGTTGCCCATGGGCGCCCTCCGGCGCGCCCATATTGCGAGACAACATGAAACGGATGCTCATCAACGCGACCCAGCCCGAAGAGCTGCGTGTCGCCCTGGTGGATGGACAACGCCTGTACGACCTGGACATCGAATCCGGTGCCAGGGAACAGAAAAAAGCCAATATCTATCGCGGCAAGATCACCCGCGTGGAACCCTCCCTCGAAGCCGCCTTTGTCGATTTCGGCGCCGAACGCCACGGTTTTCTGCCCCTCAAGGAAATTGCTCGCGAGTACTTCGTCAAGGAGCCTTCCGGCCGCCCCAGCATCAAGGAAGTACTGAAGGAAGGTCAGGAAGTCATCGTTCAGGTCGACAAGGAAGAGCGTGGCAACAAGGGCGCTGCCCTGACCACCTTTGTCAGCCTGGCCGGCCGCTTCCTGGTGCTGATGCCCAACAACGCCCGCGCAGGCGGCATCTCGCGTCGCATCGAGGGCGAGGAACGCGCCCAGCTGAAGGAAGCCATGGGCCAGCTCAGCGTGCCCGACAAGATGGGCCTGATCGTGCGCACCGCCGGTATCGGTCGGTCGCCCGAAGAGCTGCAGTGGGACCTCGACTATCTGGTACAGGTGTGGGAATCCATCACCGAGGAAGCCGGCAAGCGCGCCGCCCCCTTCCTGATCTACCGCGAGTCCAATGTCATCATTCGCGCCATGCGCGACTACCTGCGCCAGGATATCGGCGAGGTACTGATCGACAGCCCCGAGGTGCACCAGGAGGCGCTGGCCTTCATTCGCCAGGTGATGCCGTCCTACCAGCAGAAGATCAAGCTTTACGCCGACGAGGTGCCGCTGTTCTCGCGCTTCCAGATCGAGTCGCAGATCGAGACCGCCTACGAGCGTGAAGTGAAGCTGCCCTCCGGCGGCTCCATCGTGATCGACCACACCGAGGCACTGGTGTCCATCGACATCAACTCGGCGCGAGCGACACGCGGCAGTGACATCGAAGAGACCGCGCTGCAGACCAATCTGGAGGCGGCCGACGAGATCGCTCGCCAGTTGCGCCTGCGTGACATCGGCGGCCTGGTGGTCATCGACTTCATCGACATGGGGCCAGCACGCAACCAGCGCGAGGTCGAAAACCGCGCTCGCGATGCCCTCAAGCTCGACCGCGCCCGGGTACAGATCGGCCGTATTTCGCGCTTTGGCCTGATGGAAATGTCGCGTCAGCGTCTGCGTCCGTCCCTCGGCGAAACCAGCGGCGTGGTATGCCCCCGCTGTGACGGCCAGGGCACCATCCGTGACGTGCGTTCGCTCTCGCTGTCGGTCATGCGCCTGATCGAAGAAGAGGCCATGAAGGAGCGCAGCGCTCAGATCCGCGCCATCCTGCCGGTGCCTGTCGCTACCTATCTGCTTAACGAGAAGCGCGCCATCCTGGCCGATATCGAGCGTCGCCAGGGCGTCCGCGTGGTCATCCTGCCAAGCCCGGACATGGACACCCCCCACTACGACGTCCAGCGTCTGCGCGACGACCACGTCGACGAGGAAGGCACCGCCAACGCCTCCAGTTTCGAGCTGTCCACCGACACCGAGGTCGGCAAGGAGCCCGACGCCGCCTTCGGCAAGCCGGTGCAACGCGCCGAAGCCGCGGTCAAGAGCGTGGTCCACAACGCTCCTGCCCCCGCTTCCTTGAGCCAGGAAGAGGCCGCCAGCGAGGACAAGCCCGCACAGCCGAGTCGCCAGCCCAGCGCTCAGGGCGCTCAAGCTGGTCGCCAGGCCTCGTCGTCCAGCCGCAGGCAGAGCAGCCCTCAGGCTAATCGCCAGCCAGGCCGTCAGAGCCCCGCAGAGTCTCGTCAGGCGGTTCAGAACGCCGGCCTGTTCGGTCGACTGGTCAAGGGCTTCGCTCGCTTCCTCGGCGGCGAGGAAGAAACCAGTAACGGCGCCGCGAGCGGCAGCCAAGGCTCGTGCAGCACTCGCACTCAGTCCTCGAGTCGCGACGACAATGCTCAGCGCGGCGCCCAACAGCGCAGCGACAACGGCCAGCAGCGCGGTAGCGACACGCGCCAGCGCAATCGCCGTGGAGGCAGCCAGAACGGCCAGCGTCAGAGCAGCAACAGATCCAACCGTAGCGATGGCAACAGCCAGGACCGTCGCCAGCAGGATCGCCGCCAGCCGGCCGCTAAGAGCGACGGCCGCAGCGAGACTCGAAACGACGCACGCACCGACAGCAAGGCAGACACTCGAGCCGACAGAAATGACGGCAACGACAACCGCCAGCGCTCTCGCCGTGACGACAATCGTCAGCAGGACAACCGCCAGGCTGAAGGACGTCAGCAAGAGGGTCGTCAGCAGGAGGGTCGTCAACAGGAAAGCCGCCAGCCGGATAGCCGCAAGAGCGACGACAACAAGTCGCCCCGTTCGGCCAGCCGCGGTGAAACGCAGCAGGCAGATGCTGCCAGCAGCGATGCTGCCAAGGACAGCAAGCCCAAGCGCACCCGCAACAATCCGCGCAACCGCAGCCGCAAGCACGCCATCAACCCCGAGGCGCTGAAAGAGCAGCAACGCCTGCAGGCGGAAGCGGCCGCGGCTCAGGAAGCTCAGCCCGAGGCGGGCCAGGCAAGCGCTACGGAAGCTACGGCCGAACAGACCCAGCCCGAAGCAAAAGCCGAAACAAGAGCCGAAGCCAAGGCCGAAGCCCCCAAGGCTGACGCCAAGACTGACGCCAAGGCCGAGGCTCCCAAGGCTGACGACAAGCCCGTCGAGAAAGCTGCAGAGAAAGCCAAGCCAAAAGCCGAAGCCAAGGCCGAGACTTCCAAGGCTGACGACAAGGCCGACGCCAAAGCCGAAGCCCCCAAGGCGGATACCAAGCCCGTCGCCAACGCCGAGGCTCCCAAGTCGGACGACGCCAAGCCCGTAGAGAAAGACGAGCCGAAGACCGAAGCCAAGGCCGAGGCTCCCAAGGCTGACGCCCAGCCTGAAGCTGCAGCCAAGGCTCCCAAGGCTGACGCCCAGCCAGAAGCAGCAGCCAAAGCTCCCAAGGCTGACGCCCAGCCTGGAGAGAAAGCCGAAGCCAAGGCCGAGACTCCCAAGGCTGACGCGCAGCCTGCAGAGAAAGCCGTCGAGAAAGCTGCAGAGAAAGCCGTCGAGAAAGCCGAGCCGAAAGCCGAAGCCAAGGCCGAGGCTCCCAAGACTGAGGCCCCCAAGGCCGAGACGCCAAAGGCTGACACCAGGCCTGCTGAGAAAGCTGCAGAGAAAGCCGAGCCGAAAGCCGAAGCCAAGGCTGAAGCCCTCAAGGCCGAGACTCCCAAGACTGAGGCCCCCAAGGCCGAGACGCCCAAGGCTGACGCCCAACCTGCAGAGAAAGCCGTAGCGAAAGCTGCAGAGAAAGCGGAGGCACCCAAGGCCGATACCAAGGCGGAAGAGAAAGCCGAGGCGCCCAAGGCTGACGCCAAGGCCGACGACGCCAGGACAGAAGCCAAGGCAGAAGACGACGCCTTGAGTGGCGCCACTGATGATGGCCAGGCGCCTCGCCGCCGTCGCCGTCGCCGGGCCCACAACGACCCGCGCGAGCGTCGCAAGCTCGAGGCCGAAAAGGCAAGTGACGGCCACAACAGCTGATCACTCGCCGGAAAGCAAAACGCCCGCGTCCAAGGACGCGGGCGTTTTCATTTATGCGCTTTCGATAGTCACACAGCGCCTTCGGCGCCGGCCAAGTCAGGTGCTGGCCAAGTCAGGTGCTACTAATCAGGCCAGAAGCTGGTCAGGCCAGACGCGGCTCTCGTTCGAGCGTCACACCGAAGCGTTCGGCGACCCGCGCGGACACCTGGTCGGCGAACGCCAGCAATTCCGTGGCATTGCCGCCACCGTGGTGCACCAGCACCAGCGCCTGACGATCATGGACGCCAAAGTGACCCTGTCGCCAGCCCTTGAGGCCGCACTGATCGATCAGCCACCCCGCCGCCAGCTTGACCCGTCCGTCTTCCAGTTCATAGGCCGGCATACCCGGATAGCTCTCACGCAGCGCCCCGGCACGCGCTGCCTCGACCACAGGATTCTTGAAGAAGCTGCCGGCATTGCCGAGCTGCTCTGGGTCGGGCAGCTTCTCGCGGCGCACCTGGCAGACCGCCTCGGCCACCGCCAGAGGGCCGGGGTTCTCCCCCACCCGGGACGCCAGATCGCCGTAGCCAAGCTTCGGCGCGCCGTGACGGCTGACCCTCAAGGTGAGGTCGGTGATGATGACCTTGCCGTCCCACTCCCCCTTGAAGCGGCTCTCCCGATAGCCGAAGCCACAGGCACCAGCCGGCAAGCTTTCTACCGCACCACTGTCGCGATGGACCAGGGTCACCGACTCAAGCACATCGGCCAGTTCGACCCCATAGGCACCGATGTTCTGTACCGGTGCCGCACCACAGTGCCCGGGTATCAGCGCCAGATTCTCGATGCCCCACCACCCCTTCGACGCCAGCGCCATGACCAGTCGATGCCAGTTGACCCCGGCACCGACATGCACCAGCGCATCCTGTCCGCGCCGCTCGACCCACCAGTAATCGAGCCGCGGTCGCAGCGTCATCCCCGGCAGATAGTCGGGCAGAATCAGATTGCTGCCGCCGGAGAGCAGGGTCAATCGGCGGTCTCCGACCTGCCTGATCAGGGAGGCGAGCTGATCACGACTGAAGACGTCGACGACCTCTTCGGCGACACAGGGCAGCCCCAGGGTATTGGCTCGGGTCAAGTCCTGATCGAGGCCTATGACGGGCCTCAAGAGGACGCCCCCAGACGCTGCGACAAGGTGGCCACCAGGCCATCGGCGGCACGCTCGATCATCGCGTAGACGCCATCGAAACCGCCCTCGTAGTAGGGGTCCGGCACCGCAACGCCGGGCTCCCCGGCGAACTCCATCAAGAGGCCGATATGGGCCTGGCAATTCGCCGGCGCCTGGCGCTCGAGCACGCTCAAGTTGTCGGCGTCCATCGCCAGCAGGTAGTCACATGTTTCGAAATCGGCGGCCTCGAGCTGGCGACCGCGCAGGGCCGACAGGTCGATACCCCGTTTGCGCGCGGCCTGCTGGGCGCGGGCATCCGGTGGCTCACCTACGTGCCAGGGCCCGGTGCCGCAGGAATCCAGCACCACCCGGTCCGCCAGACCGTGCTCCTCGAGTCGCTGCCTCACTACCCCCTCGGCGGTGGGCGAGCGGCAGATATTGCCCAGACATACGAACAGTACCCGCATGCTTGTCTCCTGATCGTTGGCCTTCACTGGTCCGGCGACGTCTGCTGGCCGCCGAAATGGGCGCGAACCCGCTCAAGATCCTCGGCGGTGTCCACCCCCGCCCCGGGCGTCTGCTCGGCCAGCGCCACCTGGATGGCGTGCCCATAGTGCAGCGCACGCAACTGCTCGAGCTGTTCGAGCTGTTCGATGGGAGCCGGCAGCCACTGGCTGAAGGCCCGCAGAAAGCTCGCTCGATAGGCATAGAGGCCAATATGGCGTAGCCAAGCGTCGGTGGTGAGCAGCGTCGGAGGCTCACGAAAGCCCTCCCGGTCCCAGGGCATCGGGGCGCGAGAAAAGCTCAGCGCCCTGCCCGATGCGGCCCGGGTTACCTTGACCACATTGGGGTTGAACAAGGTATCGACGTCGCCAATGGACTCGGCCAGGGTCGCGACCGAGGCGCCCTCGTCGCGCATCAGGCGCCCCGCCACCTGATCGATCAGTTCGGGCGGCAACAGCGGTTCGTCCCCCTGGACGTTGACCAGCACCGCCTCGTCCGGCAGCGCCAGGCGCTCGACCACCTCCGCCAGCCGATCGGTCCCGGTGGTATGGTCCTCGCGGGTCATCACTACCTCGGCGCCCAGCTCGAGCATCACGCTTTCGATGCGCGCATCGTCGGTGGCGATCACCACTCGGCTCGCCGAGGAGCGCCGGGCCTGATCCCAGACCCGGGCGACCATGGGTCGGCCGGCGATATCTGCCAGCGGCTTTCCGGGCAGACGACTCGAGCCGTAACGCGCCGGTATGACAACGATAAAATCCTGCATCGGCTAGCGCTCCTTCACGTCTCGTCCGTGCTGGAGGTGCCCCGCCCGGGGTTGGTCTTGAGGGTCTCGTCGACCTCCATGACCCGCGCCTCCTCGACCAGCATCACCGGGATGCCGTCACGGATCGGATAGGCCAGGCCATCGAACTGGCAGCACAGCTCGCCGGCATCGCGGTCGTAGCGCAGCTTGCCCTGGCACTGGGGGCACACCAGCATCGCCAGTAGTTCCTTGTCCATCATCGTTTCTCCTGTTGAATTTGAGCCTTCGGCGGCAGTGCTCAGTCACTCTGCCGCTGCGCGATCCCGGTATCATGAGCGACCTGCGCATCGTCGGTGCCTCGCCAGGCGGACACTCGCCGATCGAACCAGGCCACGAAGGACGCCTCGGGTCTAGCCTCGACATCCAGGGCCCAGCAATCGTCGGGAACAAAGCTTCGACACTTGACCGCATCCTTGGCGGTCATCACCACAGGTCGCTGGTCGCTGGTCGTCAGGTTGGCCGGGCTGAACCGGTGATGGTCGGAAAAGGGGGCCGGTCGATGGGCGACTCCCAGCTCCGACAGGGTGGTAAAGAAACGCTCCGGATGACCGATCCCTGCCACCGCGGTGACCGGCGTGGCGAAAGGCAGCGGCGTCAGTGGACGCCGCTCGTCGTCACCGACCCTGCGCCAGCAGGCGGGCTCCAGTTGCATGGTGAAGCCGTCGGCGGCAAGCGCGCTCGACGATTCGCCGTTGACGATCAGCGCGTCGATGCGCTCCAGCCGCTCCAGCGGTTCGCGCAGCGGCCCTGCCGGCAGGCAGCGCCCGTTGCCGAATCCTCGCTTGGCGTCCACCACCACCACCTCGAGATCACGCCCCAGGGCATGGTGCTGAAGACCGTCGTCGGTGACGATGACGTCACAACCGGCGTCGATCAGGCACTGGGCCCCACGCGGGCGGTCCGGATCGACCACCACCGGCAGCCCGGTCTGATCGGCCAGCATTCGCGGCTCATCGCCGCTGGCCGCTACTGGTGTATCGGCGGCAAGGTGCAGCGGGTAGCCATCGGCCTTGCCACCGTAGCCCCGTGACAGAATCCCGGGGCGAAAGCCGTGTTCGGCCAGGTGCCGCCCCATCCAGGCGACCAGCGGCGACTTGCCGGTGCCGCCGAGAGTCAGGTTGCCGACCACGATGACGGGTACCGAAGCGCGCCACACCGGCTTGTCGCCACGCGCAAAGGCGTCGGCTCGCCGGCGTACCTCGCGGCGATAGAGCGCCTCCAGCGGCCGCAGGACGGCAAGCCAGGGAGCCCCACGATAGGCCGCCTCGAGCCAGCGCTGCCCAAGCCCCATCTACGCCTCCTGGAATTGCAGCTGGTGCAACGCGGCGTAGGCACCGCCATCGCGTTCCAGCAGCTCGGCGTGGGAGCCCTGCTCGATGATCTCGCCCTGCTCCATGACCAGGATGCGGTCGGCCCGTTCGATGGTCGACAGGCGGTGGGCGATGACCAGGGTGGTGCGGTCCTTGCAGACCTCTTCCAGGGCCGCCTGGATATGGCGCTCGGACTCGGTGTCCAGCGCCGAGGTCGCCTCGTCGAGGATCAGGATGGGAGCATCCTTGAAGATCGCCCGAGCGATCGCCATGCGCTGACGCTGACCACCGGAGAGCATCACGCCGTTATCTCCGACCAGCGCCTGGTAGCCGCCGGGCATGCGCTCGATGAACTCATGGGCGTGGGCGGCGCGGGCCGCTGCCTCGATGTCAGCAGGATCGGCATCGGGGACCCCGTAGGCGATGTTCTCGGCGATGGTGGCGTTGAACAGGGTGACCTGCTGGGACACCAGCGCAATCTGCTGTCGCAACGCCGTCAGCTGGTACTCCTCGATGGGGGTGCCATCGATCAGGATACGCCCGCCCGTCGGTCGGTAGAAGCGCGGCAACAGGCTGACCAGGGTCGACTTGCCGCTGCCCGAGCGGCCGACGATGGCCACCATCTCGCCCTTGCGCACGTCCAGGTCGATGCCCTTGAGCACCTCGGGCTGATCGTCTCCGTAGGCGAAGCGCACCTGTTCGAGCTGTATCCGCCCCTGCAGGCGCTCGGGCATCAGGGTTCCGGTATCGCGTTCCTCAGGCTCGTCGAGCAGCCCGAACAGTTCACTGGAGGCAGCGATACCCTTCTGGATGGTGCCGTTGATCTCGCTGAGCGAGCGAATCGGCTTGGCCATCAGCGAGGCGGCGGTGATGAAGGCCACGAATTCACCCGGCGTCATGTTGTCCATCAGCGCCGGTGACATGGCAAGCCACACCAGCAGCGCCAGCGACAGTGCCACCAGCATCTGGATGACCGGGGTGCTGGTGGCCTTGGTCAGGGCCTCCTTCAGGCTCTGGCGACGGTTGACTTCACTGGCGTCGTGGAAGCGCCCCATCTCGTATTTCTCGGCGCCGTGGGTACGCACCACGCGGTAGCCGGTCAAGGCCTCGGAGGCGACGTGGGTGACGTCCCCCATGGAGCGCTGGATGCGCTTGGAAATGCGCCGAAAGCGCTTGCTGGCGTAGCTCACCACGCCACCAATCAGCGGCGTCACGGCCATGAACAAGAGCGTCAGCATCCAGTTGGTCCACAGCAGATAGCCCAGCAGGCCGAGTACAAACAGGCCCTCCTGGAGGATTACCGTGATCGCCTTGGTGCCTGCGCCGGTCACCTGCTCCACATGGTAGGTCACCCGCGAGATCAGGTGGCCGGAAGAATGATTGTCAAAGAAGCGCCCCGGCAGGCGCAGCATATGGTTGAAGACGTCACAGCGCAGCGCGTGCACCATGTTGCGTGCAACGTTGCTCATGAAGTAGGTGCCGAGAAAGGTGCCGACACCCCTGGCGCCGAACATGCCGACGACGAACAGCGGCAGAAACAGACGAAAGGCGGCGTCGGGATTCTGGATGCCATCGATCAGGCGCTTCATCATCTCGGCCAGGGCGGTACTGGACGCCGCGTAGATGGCGTAGCCGACCACGGCGACGAGAAAGGACTTCCAGAAGGGTTTGACGTAACCAAGAAGACGCTTGTAGAGCGTCCAGCCGGAGTATTCGATCACGTTGGCTCCAGTTGCGAGGGAATCGGTCCTGTCTGGCCGCCGCGGATGGTCCAGGTGGCGATCACCAGGACCCGCACGGCCGTCTGCCGCCGACAGCGGACGCGGCGTCGCTCCTGGCCGGCCGACACACAGGGCAGTGAGATTCAGTGCCGCGATTCTACCCCATGGCAGGGGCCTTCGACACCGCCACCGGTCAGACGGGGATGGATACCCTGCGCCGCCGCTATCCCGACCTGCGACAGGAGGATGTTCACTCGCCCATCCACAGCGGTGTCCATCAGGCAACTGCCGACGCGTCGCAGGCGACGCACCACCTGGTCGGCAGGATGACCGAAGCCATTGTAGGCACCGCGGGAAATCACCGCCAGGCGGGGCGGCCTGGCCGTCACCAGGGCCTCGCCGGTGCTGTCCGCGCTGCCATGATGCCCCACCACCAGAACCGCAGGCGCCAGCGGCAAGCGCGGGATCAGGAAGCGCTCGACGCGTTTTCCCGCATCGCCGGTAAGCAACACGCTGCCACCGGCGGTACTCACCAGCAGCACGCAGGAGCGATCATTGCTGCCATGCCCGGCAACGTCGCTTGCCGTTGCGCTGCCGGCCGAGGCAGGCGGCCACAGAAAGGTGAAGTCGACACCGTCCCAGCGCCACCCCTCCCCGGCATGACAAGGGTGTCGCGGCGTGTGCGCCGACAGCGCCAGCGTCTCGCCCTCGGGGTACCACCAATGAGCCACCCGATGATCACGCACCAGGCTGGCGAGTCCTCCTGCGTGGTCCTGGTCGGCGTGGCTGATCACCACCTCGTCAAAGGCTTGCGGAGATGCCCAGATGGACGCCAGCGGCGTAAAGCCGGAGCGAAAGCGAGGACCGCTGTCGTACAGCAGTCGATGACGGGCGGTGATCAGCTCCACCATCAGCCCCTGCCCCACGTCCCAGACCATCAGCCGTACCTCGCCCGGTCCAGGCCTGCCACCGAAGGCCGGCATCATCGCCATGGCCGCAACAAGTGCCAGGAGGCTTGCTGATCGCAGCCCGGCACCCAGGCCAGGCAGCAACAGCAGCGCGCCCAGGCCCAGCAGCAGAATGCCGAGCGTCCAGCGCCCTCCTTCTCGCAGTGACTGACCGGGTGACAGTTCGGCGAACATCCGCAACGACGCCAGCATCACCTCAAGGCCCGCTTCGAACAGCCACCAGCTCGCCATCGCCGCCTCAGACGACACCGTCGACAGCACCCAGCCCAGCATCCCCAGCGGCACCAGCACCAGCGTCACCAGGGGCACCGCCAGCAGATTGGCCAAGGGGGCCAACGGCGCCACTTGACCCATCGCCAGCAGCACCAGACCCGCCATGGGTAGCGCCAGCAACAGCTGGGTACGCAATAGCGCCGCCAAGGCACCCTTGAGCCCGGACGGCACCTGCCTGCCCTGCCACATCAGGATCAGCAGGGCTACAGCACCGAAGGACAGCCAAAGCCCGGGGCGCCACAGCGCCAAAGGATCCCACAGCACGACCACCGCCCAGGCCAGTGCCCAGCCCTGCCACGGCGAAGGAGAATGCCGCCCCCCGGCCACCCAAAGGGCGATAAGGACCATCACCAGTGCCCGCAGCGCCGGCGGTTCGGCGCCGACCAGCCAGACAAAGCCGGTGGTGGCCGTTGCGGCGGCCAGCCACGGCCAACGCAAAAGCCGCCAGCGCCCCGGCTGAATCAACCGCGCCACCAGTCGCGACAGGGTCAGCGCCAGCGCCGCCACCAGGCCCACGTGCAGCCCGGACACCACCGCCAGATGGGTCGTCCCGGTGGCGTTGAGCAGCGCCCAGTCATCGGCCTCGAGCCGCTCGCCACGGCCCAGGGTCAAGGCCGCCAGCCAGCGCTGCGTCGTCTCATGCAGCGGCTGGCCATCGAGCTGTCGCAGCAACGCCCGGCGTGGGTCCTGGGGGGCGGCGGCCAAGCGTTGCGGCGGCGGTTGTGCGAGGACCGATCCGGTGGCGTGAATCCCTTCACGCCACAGCCAGCGGCGATAGTCGAAGCGCCCGGGATTCGCGAGGCCACCAGGTGGGCGCAGTCGTACATCGAACCGCCAGCGCTCACCGACGGCCATCATCGTGTGCGCTGTTGCCGACGCGGCCCCGACCTCGCCGTCCATGGGGCTATAGCGACTGACCCGTATCCGCTCGAGTCCCGAGCAGTCAGGCAGTCCGGCTTCCAGCGGACGGCAGCTCTCGACCCTCATGGTCAGACGCTGCAGGCCATCGCTCTGGCGACTTGCCAACACCCGCCCCTCGACCGTCAGCGGCACCCCGGCAAGCCCCGAGGGCAAGCGGGCCGCCTGCTGCTGCAACAGACAGCCAAGCACCCACAGCCCGGCCAGACACACCAGCAGCGCCGCCGTCCGGCGCAAGGCCAGTGATACCAGTGCCGCCGCTGTCAGCAGATTCAGGCCGAGGGCGGCCTCGGGCAGCGTCAGACCGGCGCCTCCAAGGACGCTGCCCAGGGCCAGCGCCCATGCCAGCGAGAGAGAACAGGTGCCTTGCCAGAGGCGGCCTGACGGCCGACGCATCGATCGTTGCGAGTTTTCGTCAGATTCCATCGCCCTCTCTCTGGAGCCCTGGAGGCTTGGGGCCCCGAAGCCCGACAGCCTGTCGACGGCGTCACGCATGCCCATCGTTGGCCGACGTCATGGCAAGGGCGGCGGCTTGTATGGATAATAGCCACGCATCCGCAGCCTCGAGCTGATTCGCCATGCCGCGTCGACTACTCAAGCGCTATCTGCCCTCGCCGGACGCCCTGCGCCGGCAGCGCTCGCTACGCTTCATGGCGCACCTGATCGCCGACCCCGCCCTGTGGGTGCTGACGCGCCGCAGCGTGGCCAACGCCTTCAGCGTTGGCCTGTTCAGCGCGCTGCTGCCGATCCCGTGTCAGATGGTCGTCGCCGCCCTCGGCGCCCGTGTCGGACGCTGCAATCTGCCGCTGTCGGTGGCTCTGGTGTGGATCACCAACCCGCTGACGATGCCGATCATCTTCTACGCCAACTACTGTCTCGGCGCCTGGCTGATGCAACGCCCGGCGCTGGAGGCGCCCCATCGGCTGACCACCGACTGGCTGCAGTCCCAGTTGCTGGACATCCTGCCGTCCCTGCTGATCGGCTCGCTTGTGGCGGCGATCGCCGTCGGCGGCCTGGCCAACCTGGTGATACGCCTGCTGTGGCGCTGGCAGGTGGCACGCAGCTGGAAGGCACGCGCGCGCCGGCGACGCCGCAGGACCCAGCCGCACTGAACCAACCACACTGACTCAACCGCATCGACCCAGCCACACTGCCCCAGCCGCCCTGACTCAGCCTGCGCAAAAGGCCCTGCTCGGCCCGGCGCCGTTCCCGCTGGTCTGCCGAGAAAGCCCGGACAAGCAATCCCCTACGAAAGAAGGCCCCGATGCGATTGCATCGGGGCCTTCTTCTGGCTTCTTCTGGACGCTGCGAAAGACCTACTCGGCGTGCAGCTTGCCGTTGTCGAGTCTCAGCACGCGGTCCTGATGGGCGGCCAGGGCCGGGTCATGGGTGACGATGACGAAGGCGCAGCGAGCGCTGGCGGCAAGCTCATCCATCAGCGCCAGGATGCTGGCGGCGGTGTGCTTGTCGAGGTTGCCGGTGGGCTCGTCCATCAGCATCAGGCTGGGATCGGTGACCAAGGCCCTGGCGATCGCCGCACGCTGGCGCTCACCGCCGGACAGCTCGCCGGGCTTGTGTTCGGCCCTGGGGCCCAGCCCTACCTTGTCCAGCAGAGCACGCGCCTTGTCCTCGGCGTCACGCTTGCGGCTACCGCGAATGATCAACGGCAGCGCCACGTTCTCCAGCGCCGAGAACTCCGCCAGCAGGTGGTGGAACTGGTAGACGAAGCCGATGTGGCGATTGCGGAAGCGCCCGATCTCGGCGTCGCCCATCTTGTGCAACACGGTGTCGGCCACCCGTACTTCGCCGGCGCTGGGGCTGTCGAGGCCACCGAGCAGGTTGAGCAGGGTGGTCTTGCCGGAGCCGGAACTGCCGACCACCGCGACTCGCTCGCCGGCGTGCACCTTGAGCTCGAGCTGGTCGAGCACCACCAGGTCGGCGGGACCTTCATCGTAGACCCTGGACAACTCGCGGCACTCGAGCATCAGATCGTTGCCGGCGGGGGTCGATGCCTCGACACCAGGCTTGGCGATTACCGAATCATTCATAGCGCAGCACCTCGGCAGGCTGGACCCGCGCCGCGCGCCAGGCCGGATACAGGGTGGACAGGAAAGTCAGCACGAAGGCGGCCCCCACGATCTGATAGACATCGCTCCAGATCAGCTGGGACGGCAGGTCACTGATGAAGTAGACCCCCGCGTCGAGGAAGTGGATACCCAAGGTCGACTCGACGAAGGCAATGATATCGGACACCGTCAGCGCCAGCAGAATACCCAGCGCGACCCCGATGACGATACCGATCACCCCGATGGCGATACCCTGGACCATGAAGATGCCCATGATCGAACCCGGGGTGGCACCGATGGTCCGCAGGATGGCGATGTCGGCGTGCTTGTCGGTCACCACCATCACCAGGGTCGAGACGATATTGAAGGCAGCCACGGCGATGATCACGGTCAGCAGCAGGCCGATCATGCGCTTTTCCATCTGGATCGCCTGGAACAGGTTGCCCCGGGTGAAGGTCCAGTCGTAGCCGCGATAGCCACCGCCCAGCTCATTGACGATGGCCTGGGTCTCCTGACCGGCCAGGAACAGATCGTCGAGCTCCAGACGCAACCCGCCAATGCTGTCCCCCATGCGCGCCAGGGTCTGCATGTCCTCGATGTTGGCGTAGGCCAGGTTGGCGTCCAGGTCGGCACCGACACTGAAGATGCCGCTAACGGTGAAGCGCTTGAGCCTGGGGAAGACGCCTGCCGGGGTGATCGAGGCCTCCGGCACCAGCAGGGTCACGCTGTCCCCCACGTCGACGTTGAGGTTGTTGGCGAGGATGGAGCCGAGCACGATGTGCCACTCCCCTGCCTTGAGGTCGTCCAGCGAGCCACGCGACATGTTCTCGTCGACGATCGACACCCGGCTCTCCCACTCGGGCTCGATGCCGTTGACCATGGCGCCCTGATTGCGCCCGGCCACCGAGAACATGCCCTGCTGCTGGATATAGGGCGCCGCCCCGATGACATGTTCGCGCTGGGTCAGGCGCTCGGCCAGGGGCTGCCAGTCGGTCATCCCACCGGCCTGTTCGATCTGGGTGTGGGGCACCATGCCCAGCACCCGCTGGCGCAGCTCCCGGTCGAAGCCGTTCATCACCGAGAGCACCAGGATCAGCACCGCCACGCCCAGGGTAAGACCCAGCATGGAGGTCAGCGAGATGAACGAAATGAAGTGGTTGCGTCGCTTGGCTCGCACATAACGCAACCCGATCAGAAAGGGCAATCGATCAAGCATGGACTCGTTCCTTGTCGGCGGGCCGTCATGGTACGGTTTTTTGCGAGCGACTGCATCGCCACGGCAGAGGAATTGCGAGATCCTTGCATCTTCGGTCACAGCCGCCTACATTTCGCCGTTTCTTGGCCCCAGGACATCACCCATGCCCCGCCTGCTACCCGAATGGCACCCTCAGGATGCCGTCCAGCTGACCTGGCCCCGCCGCGACAGCGACTGGGCGCCGACGCTGCCCGCCATCGAGGCGATGCTCGAGCAGCTCGCCCTGATCATCAGTCGTTATCAGAGCGTGATCATCGGGGTGCCCGACCGTGACACCGGCGAGGCGCTGTCAGGCCGCCTGCTGGCCCGAGGCGCGCCACCCGAGCGTCTGCGCCTGACCGTGGTCGACGCCGACGACACCTGGGCCCGGGACCATGGCCCGCTGGCGACCGGTGACGGCGACGGCGTTACCTTCCATGACCTCGGCTTCAACGGCTGGGGCGGCAAGTTTCCGGCCGATCGCGACAACACCCTGACCCGCCAGCTCAAGGATGCTGGCTTGATCGCCTGCCCGACAAGCGAGAGCGCGGTGATCATGGAGGGCGGCGCCCTGGAGACCGATGGCGAAGGGACGCTGCTGACCACCGAGGCCTGTCTGCTCAATCCCAACCGCAACCCCTCGATGTCGCGGGCCGATATCGAGACCTGGCTGGCCGAGACGCTGGGCATCCAACGGGTGCTGTGGCTCTGCCACGGACATCTCGAAGGCGACGATACCGACAGCCATATCGATACCCTGGCGCGCTTCTGTGATCCCCAGACCATCGCCTATGTGCGCTGCGATGATCCGAGCGACGCGCACTACGCCGAGCTCGCCGCCATGGAGCGCGAACTCAAGGCGCTGACCCGCGCGGACGGCTCGCCCTATCGTCTGGTGCCGCTGCCCTGGCCTGGCGCCTGCCATGACGCCGAGGATGGCCACCGCCTGCCGGCCACCTACGCCAACTTCCTGATCATCAACGGGGCGGTGCTGGTGCCGGTCTACGGCGATCGTCACGACCTGGCGGCGCTCGACGCCCTGGCCGGGGCCTTCCCCGACCGGGATATCATCCCGGTGGACGCCAGCGCCGCCATCGTTCAACACGGCAGCCTGCACTGCCTGACCATGCAGTGGCCCCAGGGCACCCTCACCACCGCCGAAGGAGACCGCCGATGACACGCCAATTGACCGTGGGCCTGGTCCAGCAACCCGCCTGGCCCGACAAGGCCAGAAGCCTTGACGCCAGTGAAGCGAGCATCCGCGATCTCGCAGGCCGCGGTGCCAGACTGGTGATGCTGCAGGAACTCCACGCCACCCACTACTTCTGTCAGTACGAGGATCCGGCCCTGTTCGACCTGGCGGAGCCGCTGGACGGGCCCACCGGCACACGACTGGCCGAACTCGCCGCGGAGCTCGACATCGTGCTGATGGGCTCGCTGTTCGAGCGCCGCGCGCCGGGCATCTATCACAACACGGCGGTGGTCTACGACGGCGCCAAGGGCGCGGTGGGTCACTACCGCAAGATGCATATCCCCGACGACCCGGGCTTCTACGAGAAGTTCTACTTCACCCCCGGAGATCATGACGCCGGCCTCAAGCAGGGATTTACCCCCATCGACACCTCGGTGGGCCGGCTCGGGGTACTGGTGTGCTGGGATCAGTGGTACCCGGAGGCCGCGCGCCTGATGGCCCTGGCCGGTGCCGAACTGCTGCTCTACCCCACCGCCATCGGCTGGGCGCCGGGCGACGACGACGCCGAAAAGACGCGCCAGAAGGACGCCTGGACGCTGATCCAGCGCAGCCACGCCGTGGCCAACGGTGTCCCGGTGCTGGTCGCAAACCGGGTGGGCCACGAGGAGGATCACTCGAAGGTCAGCGAAGGCATCGACTTCTGGGGCGGCAGCTTTGTCGCCGGGCCCCAGGGTGAGCTGCTGGCCCACGCCGGCACCGAGCCCGAGACCCTGCTGGTGACCCTGGATCTCGACCATGGCGAAAACGTGCGGCGGATCTGGCCCTACCTGCGGGACCGGCGCATCGACGCCTATGGAGATCTGACCCGCCGCTACCGCGACTAGGGCTTGCCGCCAAAGAGCCGGGCTTCGTCGACTTCTCGCATAAAGCCCAGGGCTTGTACGAAAAGCGCCGACGCTCGTCGAGCTTGAGAACAGAACCACGCGGCAATGGAACGACATGCCCCTGAACGCAAGAAACCCCGCCAGGTCTCCCTGGCGGGGTTTCTTGCATCTGGTAGCTAACGGCCGGTGCTGGCCCTTTTCGCCAATGCCCTAGCGCCAGAAGTCACGGATGGACGCGATCCCCTGGGCCCCCACGGCGCGGGCATGGCTGGCGTCGTGGCGCGTCATGCCACCCAGCGCGTAGACCGGCATGCCGGCGCGTTCGACCAGTTGCTGGAAGTCATGCCAGCCGATCGGTGCCACTTCCGGATGGGACGGAGTGGTGCGCAGCGGTGACAGGGTCACGAAGTCGCAGCCAATGGCGTGGGCCTGGTCGAGCTGGGCCTTGTCGTGGGTCGAGGCCGCCAACCACTTGGCCTCGGCGATGGGGCGACGCTCCAGGCCCATCAGCCGCTCGCTGGTCAGATGGATACCATCGGCATCGATCCGCTCGAGCAGCTCCGGTTCACCGTTGAGCATCAGCTTGGCACCGTAACGACGGCACAGCGCCAGAGCACGCTCCGCACGGGCCACGTAGGCGTCCTCGTCGAGGGTCTTGGCGCGCAGCTGAACCAGACGCACGCCATCTTCCTCGAGGGCCCGCTCGAGCTTGGCGTCGAAGGCGTCCTCGTCCGCTTCCTCGTCACTGATCAGGTATTCCGAGGGCAGCATCACCGCACGCAGGATCGGCAGGTTGGCGGCCGGGAAGGGATAGCCAATCAGTTCGCCCATGGGCACCCAGCGTACCGCCTGTCCTTCTCGACCGAAGGGCTCACCGGAGAAGTCCTTGACCTGCCAGACGTCGAGCAGAATGTGCTTGTCGGAGTACTCGTGGTGGATGCGAATCAGCGGTTGGGCGCGACGAATCTCGATGCCGAGTTCTTCGTGCAGCTCGCGCTTGAGCGCCTCAAGCCCGGTCTCGTAGGGCGCCAGCTTGCCACCGGGAAACTCCCACAGGCCGCCGTGGTCCACATTGGAAGGACGCCGGGCCAGCAGCACTTCGTCACCGTTCGGGCTGATGATGGCGGCCGCCGCCACGTGCACCCTTCTCTTCACCATAGTGTTCATTCAACAATACCAGCTTCGGTTCGCGGGCCACGCCCGCACCAGTTTTCAGTCGGGAGGGCGATAAAAGTCGGCATAGGATACCGATTCGCTCGCCGAGATTCATCTGCCGCTGATGCATCGCCGATGGATCGGCTCCACCGCTACCCGCCGGACAGGCAAAAAAGACGACACAGGATACCGATTCACTGGCCGAGATTCATCTGCCGCCGACGAACCCATGCGGAATCAACTGCGGTAGTCGGCGTTGATCGATACATAGTCGTGGGACAGGTCGGAGGTCCACACCCGCGCGGCAGCGTCACCACGCCCCAGATCGATGGCAATGGTGATCTCTTCTGCCGCCATCACCGCACTGCCGGCGTCCTCACTGTAGCCCTCTGCACGCCCACCGTTCTCGACCAGGCGCACATCACCCAGATCGATGGTCACCCGATCGACATCGAAGTCCTCGACCCGGGCACGCCCCACCGCAGCGAGGATACGGCCCCAGTTGGCGTCACTGGCGTACAGCGCGGTCTTTACCAGCGGCGAATGGGCCACCGTAAAGGCTACCTCGCGCGCCTCCTCGACGCTCAGGGCACCGCTGACATCCAGGGTGACGAACTTGGTCGCACCCTCGCCGTCGCGAATGATCGCCTGGGCCAGTTCCACCAGCACCTCATCGAGGGCCTGACGAAATATCCGCTCGTCATCGTCATCGGCAAGCGCTGCGCCCTGGCCGGTGGCGATCAGCATGCAGGCGTCGTTGGTCGAGGTATCGGAGTCCACGGTGATGCTGTTGAACGAGCGCTTGACGCCCTCCCTGAGCAGGGCATCAAGACGCTCGGACTCGATCGCCGCGTCGGTGGCGACAAAACCCAGCATGGTGGCCATGTCGGGACGGATCATGCCCGACCCCTTGGCGATGCCATTGAGGGTGACAGTGCCCTGCTTGAGCGCCACCTGGCGGGTCGCGCCCTTGGTCCGGGTGTCAGTGGTGAGGATGCCTTCGGCCGCCCGAGCCCAGGCGTCGCCACCGTCGTCGAGCTGATCGAGCGCCTCTGGCAGGCCACCGAGAAGTCGCTCCATCGGCAGCGGTTCGCCGATCACGCCGGTGGAGAACGGCAGCACCTGGTCGGCCGACACCTCGGCGAGTTCGGCCAGCGCCTGACAGGTGGCGTAGGCGTCGCGCATGCCGATCTCGCCGGTGCCGGCGTTGGCATTGCCGGTATTGATGACCAGGTAGCGAACCGCGTCGCCCGCGGCCAGATGCTGGCGGGCCACATGGACCGGCGCCGCGCAGAAGGCGTTGCGGGTGAAGGTGCCGGACACCCTGGCGCCCGGGGCCACCTCGATCACCACCAGATCACGCCGGCCCGGCTTCTTGATGCCCGCCATGGCACTGCCCAGGCGAACCCCGGGGATCGGCCCCATTGCCGGAAAAATGCTGTCACCGACTGCCATTGTTTTCTCCTTGCGTCAAAGACGACCCCAGGCCTTGAAGCCCGGGGTCGCCGTCGTCATGGGTTGCGAGGCTTGCTCAGCTGAGCTTGCCGCAGCACTGCTTGTACTTCTTGCCGGAGCCGCAGGGGCAGGGATCATTGCGGCCAACCTTGGGGGCGTCTCGACGCACCGGGCGCTGATCGGCAACCTCGTTGACGTGACGCTCGCCGCCCTCGTCGGCCATCTCGGCGTCCGTCGCGGCAGGTGCGTCGTGGCGACTGGCCGCCTGGGCGCTCTCACGGGCCAGGGCCTCGCGACGCTGACGCTCCAGGGCGTCCACCTCCTCGGGGGCACGCACCTGCACGTGACTGAGGATACGGGTGACGTCGGCCTTGATATTGGTCAGCAGGTTCTGGAACAGCTCGAAGGATTCGCGCTTGTACTCCTGCTTCGGATTCTTCTGAGCGTAGCCACGCAGATGGATACCGCGACGCAGATGGTCCATGGACTGCAGGTGTTCCTTCCAGCGGGTGTCCAGCACCTGCAGCATGACCTGCTTCTCGAAGCGCCGCATCAGCTCCTCGCCGGCGATGGCGACCTTGGCCTGGTAGGTCTCGCGATGCTGAGTCTGCAGTCGCTCACGCAGCTGCTCCTCGTGGAAGCGCTCGTCCTCCTCGGCCCACTGCACCACCGGCGCGTCCAACTGGTACTCGCTCTTGAGGTGAGCCTCGAGCCCCGCCAGGTCCCACTGCTCGGGCAGGCTCTGGGGCGGCACGTAGGCACTGATGGCCTCGTCCAGCACCTCTTCACGAATGCCCATGACGTTGTCGGAGACGTCGCTGGCGGCCAGGATCTCGTTGCGCTGCTCGTAGATCACGCGACGCTGATCGTTGGCCACGTCATCGTACTCGAGCAGCTGCTTGCGGATATCGAAGTTGCGTCCCTCGACCTTCTTCTGGGCACGCTCGACGGCGTTGGACACCATCTTGTGCTCGATGGCCTCGCCCCGCTCCAGGCCCAGCGCCTGCATCAGCTTCTGCACCCGTTCGGAACCGAACAGACGCATCAGGTTGTCTTCCAGCGACAGGAAGAAGCGGGTCGAGCCCGGATCGCCCTGGCGGCCACTACGACCACGCAGCTGATTGTCGATGCGCCGTGACTCATGGCGCTCGGAGCCGATGACGTGCAGGCCGCCGGCGGCCAGCACCGCCTCGTGGCGCTCGCGCCAGGCTGCCTTCAATGCCTCGACCTCGGCGTCGCTGGCGTTCTCCAGCTTGGCCGCTTCGGCCTCCCAGTTGCCGCCGAGCACGATATCGGTACCACGACCGGCCATGTTGGTCGCGATGGTCACCGCACCTGGGCGCCCGGCCTGGGCGATGACCTCGGCCTCGCGCTGGTGCTGCTTCGCGTTGAGCACGTTGAAGTCGATGCCCGCCTTGCGCATCAACTCGGCCAGGTATTCGGACGTCTCGATGGAGGCGGTACCCACCAGCACCGGACGGCCGGCCTCGACCTGGACCTTGACGTCCTCGATGATCGCCTCGAACTTCTCTTCGGCGCTGAGGTAGACGAGGTCGTTCATGTCCTTGCGCGCCAGCGGCCTGTTGGTGGGGATAACCACCACATCGAGCCCGTAGATCTGACGGAATTCGAAGGCCTCGGTGTCGGCGGTACCGGTCATCCCGGACAGCTTCTCGTACAGGCGGAAGTAGTTCTGGAAGGTGGTGGAGGCCAGGGTCTGGCTCTCGCGCTGGACGGTCACACCCTCCTTGGCTTCCACCGCCTGGTGCAGGCCCTCTGACCAGCGACGTCCCGGCATGGTACGCCCGGTGTGCTCGTCGACGATGACCACCTGTCCCTCGCTGACGATGTAGTCGACGTCAGGGTGGTACAGGTGGCGCGCACGCAGCGCCGAGTGCATATGCTGCAACAGGTTGAGGTTCTGGGCGGCGTAGAGCGAGTCGTCCTCGCCGAGCAGCCCCTGGGCGCGCATCAGCTCCTCGACCTTGTGGTGGCCGCGCTCGGTCACCTCGACCTGCTTCTGCTTCTCGTCGAGGGTAAAGTCGCCGCTTTCGGGATCTTCTTCGTCGGTGCAGGGCGTGAGCTCCCTGGCGAGCCGATCCACCACCTTGTACAGTTCGGTGTTCTCGTCCACCGCACCGGAGATGATCAGCGGCGTGCGCGCCTCATCGATAAGGATGGAGTCCACCTCGTCGACGATGGCAAAGTGCAGTTCCCGCTGAACCTTGTCTTCCAGCGAAAACGCCATGTTGTCGCGCAGGTAGTCGAAGCCGAACTCGTTGTTGGTGCCGTAGGTGATGTCGCAGGCGTAGGAGTCACGCTTCTCCTCGGAGGTCTGGCCGGAGTAGATCACGCCTACCGACAGGCCGAGGAACTCGTACAGGGGGCGCATCCAGTTGGCGTCACGCCGGGCCAGGTAGTCGTTGACCGTGACCACGTGCACGCCCTTGCCGGGCAAGGCGTTGAGGTACACCGCCAGGGTCGCGACCAGGGTCTTGCCCTCACCGGTCTTCATCTCCGCGATCCGGCCGCGGTTCAAGGTCATGCCGCCGATCAGCTGTACGTCGAAGTGACGCATGCCCATCACCCGCTTGCTGGCCTCGCGTACGGTGGCAAAGGCTTCGGGCAACAGGGCGTCGAGCGACTCACCGGCCGCCAGACGCTCACGGAACTCAGCGGTGCGGGCGGCCAGCGCAGTGTCGTCGAGGGCTTCGAGGCTCGGCTCGAGCTCATTGACGGCGCGAACCTGGCGGGACATGCGCTTGACGTCGCGGTCGTTCTTGGAGCCGACGACTTTACGCAGCAGAGAATTGATCATGAAACTTCCTGAAATCTGGAACCTGAAAAAGAGGCCGCCAGGCATTGGCGACCGTCACGCTTCATCGAATTCAGGCGATGTCAGGAGGACCCCGGCGAGACACCACGTCGAGGGCGGCCACCGGCACCAGTATCGGCGCCGACCAGGCCACCGACGGGGACGATGGTTTGGGCAGGGTCTTGAGGGGATGTCGGGCCAGCCGATGGCGGCAGGCCTTGAGCATGGTATGGGCCCGGATGACCGCCGGCGCCATGATGCAGATCTGCACCAGTCGCTCGGTGGCTCGGGGAGATTCGGCGGCGCTCAGGCTCGCCGGCAGCAGGCAACCCACCAGCAGCCCTGCCAACCACCATCTGGCCACCCGACGGGCACGAGCCTCGCGGGGACAGCAGCGATGTGGGTCGATGGCAGTCATGCTGTCGGGGAACTCCCTGGCGTGCTAGTCTCGGGCCGGCGCCATGCCGGCTGCCCATCACTCGAGCGGCCATCATGCAAACGGCCATGACACCTGCGTTCCACAGACGAACGCCGCCGAGCGACAAATTCATTGATCCTGGGGCATCCCAAGACACAAGCACATGAGTATAAAGGTTAAGCGGTTCCGCGCCCAGTCCATGACAGGGCTTCTTCAGGGCCGCGGCGAACTGGGCGGACTGATGCGCATGGCGCGCCTGATCGAGCGCGCTCAGGAGCATCTGCGCAATGAACTCTCGCCCACCCTGGCGGAACACCTGTTTGTCGGTGGCTTCCGTGACGGCCGTCTGACCCTGATCACCGACGGCGCAGCCTGGCTGACCCGTCTGCGCTACGAACAGCCGCGTCTGCTCGACTGCCTGCACCAGTTGCCGGAGTTCCAGGCGGTGACCGGCTTCCACCTCAAGGTACGTCCGGTGCGCCCGGCCAAGGTGGCGCCGCGCCAGGTAAGGCGCCTGCCCGCCCAGGCCGGTGACGAGCTCTCGAGCTGCGCCGCCGATGTCGAGGATCCGCGACTCAAGCGCGCCCTGGAGCGCCTGGCGGCCCACGCCGAATCGCCCTCAGGGAAAGACGACGCCTAGCCCCATCGGCGCTCCCCGCGCATGAATCGCCGCGGCCTCCCGACCCTGCCCGCGCCGCTTGGCGACGCCGAACACGACGTGAACATGAGGCGAACATGAAACCCCAGACAGCAGAACGCCGCCCCGAGGGGCGGCGTTCAAGCGAGTGATGGCCGAAGACAAGTTGCTACGGAAGACTGGCGATCTGCGGGGCTAACCTTGGCCTGGCCATCACCGAGGCTTGCATCACGCCATGGCCGGTGCCGCGTAGGAAATCGGCGCCGATTCGGCTTCGCTCTCGTAGGTCACGATCTCCCAGGCCTCGGGCTGCTCGATGAGCGCACGACACAGCTGGTTGTTCAGCGCGTGGCCGGACTTCACGCCACGGAACTCGCCGATCAGGCTGTGACCGAGCTGGTAAAGGTCACCGATGGCGTCCAGCACCTTGTGCTTGACGAACTCGTCGTCGTAGCGCAGACCACCGTCGTTCACGATGCGGTAGTCGTCCACCACGATGGCATTGTCGAGGCTGCCACCAAGCGCCAGGTTGTTCGAGCGCAGGTACTCGAGATCACGCATGAAGCCGAAGGTCCGCGCGCGAGACACCTCCTTGACGAAGGACGTCGTGGAGAAGTCGACCATGGCGGTCTGCTTCTGGTCCTCGAACACCGGGTGATCGAAGTCGATGGCAAAGGAGACCTTGAAGCCCTGATGGGGCAGGAAGACGGCTTCCTTGTCGCCTTCGCTGACCTTGATCTCACGCTTGATGCGGATGAACTTCTTGGCCGCGCTCTGCTCCTGGATCCCGGCGGACTGGATCAGGAACACAAAGGGTCCGGCACTACCGTCCATGATCGGCACTTCGGGCGCGCTCACATCGACGTAGGCATTGTCGATGCCGAGACCCGCGAAGGCGGACATCAGGTGCTCCACGGTCGCGACCTTCTCACCATTCTGAGACAGGGCGGTGCAGAGAGTGGTGTCGGTCACATTCAACGCCTGGGCGGGAATGCGGACCTCCGGCTCGAGGTCGGTGCGCACGAACACAATGCCCGTGTCCACCGGCGCGGGGCGAAGCGTCAGGTAGACCTTCTTGCCGGAGTGCAGTCCCACGCCCGTGGCGCGGATGACATTCTTGAGGGTACGTTGTCTGATCATTGTGCAGTCGCCAGGCAGTCGTTGGTTATCAAACACCGTTCACTATAACACCAAACGGACGTTTCAACAAAAAAACATCGCCTTTCGATCCCTGCACCCCGGAAATTTCGCGCACTCTGCTCTCGATCAGTCCGCCTGACGCCGCAGGAAGGCGGGAATATCGAGATAATCGTCCAACTCCTGAGACTTGCGCTTCTCGGCCTGCGGTCGCGGTGATTCCTGCGCCTCTGGCTTGCTCGCTGCGGCCACACCGGCGCCGCCCTGGGCGCGATTGATGGCACTCTGCTGAGGACGCTGGCGCGCCTCGGGACGACGAACCTGCTGCTGCGCCGCCGGCTTCTGCTGGCGTGACACCTGATTGTCGAGACCCGCCGCGACCACGGTGACCCGCAGCTCGTCGGTCATGTCCATGTCGATGGAGGTACCCACGACGATGGTGGCGTCCTGGGAGGCGAACTCCTGCACCGTGGCGCCGACGTCGTTGAACTCACCGATCGACAGATCCGGCCCAGCGGTGATGTTGACCAGGATGCCGCGAGCGCCGTGCAGATCGATATCCTCGAGCAGCGGGCTGCGGATCGCCTTCTCGGCGGCCTCGCGAGCGCGATTTTCGCCGGTGGCACCACCGGTGCCCATCATCGCCATGCCCATCTCTGACATCACGGTGCGCACGTCGGCAAAGTCGACGTTGATGATGCCCGGGCTGGTGATCAGCTCGGCGATACCCTGCACGGCACCCAGCAGGACGTCATTGGCGGCGCTGAAGGCAGTCAGCAGTGTCGCGCTCTTGCCAAGCACGGACAGAAGCTTCTCGTTGGGGATGGTGATCAGCGAGTCGACATGCTCGGACAGCTCCTTCATGCCCTCTTCCGCTGCGCGCATGCGCTTGGGGCCCTCGAAGGGGAACGGGCGGGTGACCACCGCAACGGTCAGGATGCCCAACTCCTTGGCGACCTGAGCGACCACCGGTGCCCCGCCGGTGCCGGTACCGCCACCCATGCCGGCGGTGATGAAGACCATGTCGGCGCCACCGAGCAACTCGGCGATCCGCTCACGATCTTCCATCGCGGCCTGACGACCCACGTCAGGGTTGGCACCGGCGCCGAGCCCCTTGGTGATCTCGCTGCCGAGCTGCAGCACGGTCTTGGCGGAGACGCGCTTGAGCGCCTGGGCATCGGTATTGGCGCAGATGAACTCCACCCCTTCGATGCTGCTCTCGACCATGTGATTGACGGCATTGCCGCCGCCGCCACCGACGCCGATGACCTTTATGACCGCGCTGCTTGAGGGCGCGCTATCTACGACTTCGAACATTTGCCCCGTCTCCTGAGCCGCTTGTGCGGCCCTTTCAGAAATTTCCTTTGAACCAGCCTTTGATCTTTTCCAGCGCCGGAGTCCTTTCCTCTGGTCCACGCCGGGAGACGTCCTCGCGTCTCGATTGCGACGAGATGGTGCCACCCTGCCCCTGGTGGACACGACCCTGACGGGCCTCATGTAGAGCGTAATGTAACAAACCGACACCCGTCGAATAAATCGGATTTCGCACCACGTCGGCCAGGCCCCTCACATTCTGCGGACAAGCGACCCTGACCGGCATGTGAAATATCTCTTCGGCAAGCTCCACCACACCTTCCATGCGTGATGTGCCACCGGTCAACACCACCCCTGCGGCGACCAGATCCTCAAAGCCGCTGCGGCGCAGTTCGTCGCGCACCAGGGTGAACAATTCCTCGTAACGCGGCTCGACCACTTCGGCCAGCGACTGTCGAGACAGGTCTCTGGCGGGACGGTCGCCGACGCTCGGCACCTTGATCATTTCGTCGCTGGAAGCCAGCTGGGTCAGCGCACAGGCGTACTTGACCTTGATCTCCTCGGCATACTGAGCCGGGGTACGCAGCGCCATGGCGATATCGTTGGTGACCTGGTCACCGGCGATCGGTATCACCGCAGTGTGGCGGATGGCGCCCTCGGTGAATACCGCGATATCGGTGGTGCCCCCGCCAATGTCGACCATGCAGACGCCCAGCTCACGCTCATCCTCGGTAAGCACGGCATGACTGGAAGCCAGCTGCTCGAGGATGATGGCGTCGACGTCGAGCCCACAGCGACGCACACACTTCTCGATGTTCTGTACCGCGTTGAGTGCGGCGGTCACCAGATGAACTCGCGCCTCCAGACGCACACCCGACATGCCCAGCGGCTCACGGATACCGCCCTGGGTGTCGATGGCGAACTCCTGGGGCAACACGTGCAGCACCCGCTGCCCTTCGGAAATGGCCCTGGCCCGCGCCGAGTCGATCACTCGCTCGATATCGGAAGGCGCAACTTCGCGCTCCTTGATCGCCACGACCCCGTCGGAATTCATGGAACTGATATGACTGCCGGCAATGCCCACATAAACCGAATGTATGTCGCAACCGGCCATCAACTCAGCTTCTTCAACCGCACGCTGAATCGACTGGACCGTGGATTCGATATTGATCACCACTCCCTTCTTCATGCCACGGGAGGGATGAGAGCCGATACCGGCAATTTCGATACCACCATCGTCGGTGGGTTGCCCCACGATCGCGACGACCTTGGATGTTCCGATATCCAGCCCGACTACCATATTGGACACGTTGGATGGACCTGCCATGAGCCGGGAAATCTCCTTGAACGGATTCCGTTACCTCGGAACCTGCCTCTGTTATAAAAAAACCTGGGACGATTATAGGAACAATAGCGCTTGTTCGACCAGCCCGGGGCGTACATTCATTCCACGATACGGACACATTTAAACAAAAGAAACCGAGAAAACTTTGCCGATGGCCGGAAAAGTGTCGCCATATAATTCCGTTCTCGCGTCTGATCCATGCCGTCTTTTCGTTAACCGCGAGTCGCGGCCTCATCATCGACCGGCTCCGTCTCGCCATGCCAGGCCACGGCGACGCCGTTGGGGTAGCGCAGATCGATGTAGCGAATGTGCGACGCGACCTCACCCAGTTCACGCCGCCAGGCCGCCTCGAGGCGCCCGAGGCGGGCGTCCAGATCTCCACGGCCGAGCATGATCCAGACGCCGCTGTCCAGCTGAAAGCGCCAGGCGCCGCGGGCTTCCAGACGTAGCTGGTCGATCCCGAGCCCCATCTTGTCCAGCCGCTGCCCCAGGTCATCGAAGTAGGCCAGCACCTCGGGACCGGCGCCACCGGGTCCCGCCATATCCGGCAGTCCCATGGGCGGCTCCACCGGGGCAAAGACAAAGGGCTCGCCATCGCCGTTGAGCAGTTGATCGTCGTTCCAGCGCGCCACCGGGCGCTGCTCCTCGAGCTCGAAGGTCAGTGCATTGGGCCACTCGCGACGAATGCGCACCTCCTTGAGCCAGCCCACCTGCAATGCCTGCTCACGCAGCGCCTCCAGGTCCACCGACAGCCAGGTCCGGCCCCTGACCAGCGGCGCCAGCTGGCCCTTGAGGTAGCTGGCGTCCACGTGGTGCAACTCACCACCGATGGACACTCGCTCGATGGGCCGATCCAGCCACAACCACAGCGCCTTGCCACCGGCGCCCACCAGGGCAGCCAGCAGCACGACGCCAAGCCAGGTGCCGCGCCTGGCCATCTCAGCCGCGCTCCCTGGCGGTATCGAGGATACGCAGGACCAGCTCGTCGAAGTCGATGCCGGCATGGGCCGCCGCCTGGGGCACCAGACTGTGATCTGTCATGCCGGGCACGGTATTGACCTCGAGCAGCCAGAACCGACCTTCAGCGTCGCGCATCACATCTACGCGGCCCCAGCCCTGACAGCCCACCGCCTCGAACGCCGCCAGGCACAGCTCGCCCAGCGCGGTCTCCTGCTCGGTATCCAGACCACAGGGCAGGTGGTAAAGCGTCTCGTTGGACAGGTACTTGGCCTCGTAGTCGTAGAAGCCGCTGGGCACCTCGACGCGAATGGCCGGCAGCGCGCTGTCGCCAAGTACCGACAAGGTAAATTCGTCTCCCGACACAAAACGCTCGGCCATCACCCGAGTATCGAAGGTGGCGGCCTCACGATAGGCGGTTTCGAGTTCATCACGGCTGTTGACGATGCTGATGCCGATGGTCGAACCTTCATGGACCGGCTTGACCACCAGCGGCAGACCCAGTCGGTCGGCCACCTCGTTCCAGTCGGCTTCGGGCGACAGCAGCACGCTCTCGGGCGTCGGCAGACCCAGGGTCTGCCACAGCGCCTTGGTCCTGAGCTTGTCCATGCCCAGCGCCGAGGCCAGCACACCGCTGCCGGTATAGGGGATTCCCGCCAGTTCCAGGGCCCCCTGCAGACAGCCGTCCTCCCCTCCCCTGCCGTGCAAGGCAATGAACACCAGATCGGGGTTCAGCGCCTGCAGCCCGGCAACGCCGCCCTCGGCAAGGTCATAGCCGGTCACTTCAAGGCCCTGGCGCTGACACGCCGCCAGCACGGCGGCACCGCTGTTCAGCGACACTTCTCGTTCGGCACTATGGCCACCGTAGATGACCACCACATGGCCGTAGGACTGTACTTGTCGTGTCACAGGATCACCTCGTCGAACTGAAGCTGGGCATCCGCCAGACGCTGGGAGATGCCACCCACGTCACCGGCGCCCTGGGTAATCAGGATATCGCCG
The DNA here is from genome assembly GCF_003856855.1 of Halomonas sp. YLB-10. Taxonomy (NCBI): domain Bacteria; kingdom Pseudomonadati; phylum Pseudomonadota; class Gammaproteobacteria; order Oceanospirillales; family Halomonadaceae; genus Halomonas; species Halomonas sp. YLB-10. The sequence goes on along the minus strand of NZ_RRCU01000004.1, from coordinate 188,360 downwards.
GGTCTGAGCACCTTGGCCAGCAGCGCCGGCAATTCCGCCTTGTCCTGGGCGAAGATCGGATCGACTTCGCCACGCTGACGGATGGAACCCGCCAGGCTGCGACCATCGGCGCCGGGCAGCGCGGCTTCGCCGGCACTGTAGACGTCGAGCAGTACCAGCGTATCGACGCCGGACAGCACCCTGACGAAGTCCTCATAGAGATCGCGCGTGCGCGAATAGCGATGGGGCTGGTAGACCATCACCAGCCGGCGCTCGGACCAGCCATCGCGCACCGCCTTGATGACCATCTCCACCTCGCGGGGGTGGTGACCATAGTCGTCCACCAGCATCACCTCACCTTCACCGTTGGGCGCGGCGAAGTGACCGTGTACCTGGAAGCGACGGCCAACCCCGGCAAAGCTCGCAAGTCCCCGCAGAATCGCCTCGGCGTCGACCCCGGCGTCGCTGGCCACGGCGATCGCCGCCAGCGCATTGAGCGCATTGTGACGGCCCGGCATGGCCAGACTGACATCGAGATCCTCGAGGTTGCCGGGTCGCACTGCGGTAAAGCGGACTTCGCCGGCACTCTGGGTGAAGTTCTCGATGCGATAGTCGGCGTCGTCGGAGAAGCCGTAGGTGACGAACTGGCGATTGATGCGGTCGAGCAGGCCACGCACGTTGTCGTCATCGATGCACAGTATCGCCAGACCGTAGAACGGCAGGTTATGCAGAAACTCGATGAAGGTGTGCTTGAGACGCTCGAAGTCGCCACCATAGGTGCTCATATGGTCGGCATCGATATTGGTGACGATGCTGACCATCGGCTGCAGGTGCAGAAAGGAGGCATCGGACTCGTCCGCCTCGGCCACCAGGTAGTCGCCCTGCCCCAGCTGGGCGTTGGTACCGGCGCTGGTCAGCTTGCCGCCGATGACGAAGGTCGGGTCGAGCCCGCCCTCGCCGAGCAGAGTGGCGGTCAGGCTGGTGGTGGTGGTCTTGCCGTGGGTCCCGGCCACGGCGATGCCGTGACGGAAGCGCATCAGCTCGGCCAGCATCTCGGCGCGACGTACCACCGGCACGCGATGCTCGTGGGCCCACACAAGCTCCGGGTTGTCCGCGTCCACGGCGGTGGATACCACCACCACATCGGCACCGGCAGCGTGCTCGGCAGCGTGTCCGATGAACACCTGGGCGCCGCACTGTTCGAGTCGCGCCACCACCGACGAATGACGCAGATCGCTGCCGCTGACCTGGTAGCCCTGATTGGCCAGCACCTCGGCGATGCCGCACATGCCGGCGCCGCCGATGCCGACGAAGTGGATACGACGAATGCGCCGCATGCCGAGACCGGGCCTGGTGGCAGCGGATGAGCTCAGTTGGCCGGGGACCGGCCCTTGGGTCGAATTACTCAAAACCTGTCTCCATACAGCCCGCCACCAGCCGTTCCACAGCGTCAAGGTGGGCCTCGGCCCTTGCCTTGCTCGCCATGGCCGCCAGGGTGTCGGGCTCAAGCAAGGTCCCCAGGCGCTCGGCCAGGGACGTCGGATTCATGTCACGCTGCTGAATAAGCGCCGCGGCACCGGCACCGACCAGCGCCTGGGCGTTGGCCGTCTGATGATCATCCACGGCGTGGGGAAAGGGTACGAACAGCGCCGGCTTGGCCGCCGCCGCCAGCTCCGCCACGGTCAGCGCGCCAGAACGACAGACCACCAGGTCCGCCCAATCATAGGCGCCGGCCATGTCACCGATAAAGTCGCTGACCTCGGCCTCCACGCCCGCGGCACGATAGCCTTCTCGGGTCGCCTGGTCCTTGTCTCTACCGGCCTGGTGGCGCACCTCGGGACGCGACTCGGGGGGTAGCTCGGCCAGCGCTCTGGGCATCTGCTGGTTAAGCGCCAGCGCCCCCAGGGAGCCGCCGACCACCAGCAGCCGCAGGCGTCGTCCGCGCATCTGGTCGGCCACGCGTGCACTCTCGCCGAGGGCGGCGATGTCGTCCCTGACCGGATTGCCGACGACCTCGGCGCGGCCACCGAAGGCCTGGGGAAAGGCGGCGTAGACTCGCTTGGCCAGGTGCGACAGTGCACGATTGGTCAGCCCGGCCACGGCGTTCTGCTCGTGGATGACCAGCGGTCTGCCGCACAGTCGGGCGGCAAGCCCGCCGGGGCCGCTGGCAAAGCCTCCGAGCCCAACCACCAGCTGTGGGTCGAACTCGCGAATCACGCTTCTCGCCTGGCACACGGCGCGTCCAAGGCGCACCGGCGCCTTGAGCCAGCCCGCCAGACCGTTGCCCCTGAGGCCGCTGATGGCGATCTGGTGAAGCACTATGCCGGCCTCGGGCACCAGGCGATTCTCGATACCTCTGGGACTACCCAGCCACGCCACCTCGACGCCCTGCTGCTGCAATCCCCTGGCCAGCGACAGCGCCGGGATGACGTGCCCCCCGGTGCCGCCGGCCATGATCAGCGCTCGCCTTCCCTGTGTGTCACTCACGGCTTCACTCCTGCAGCCTTGGTTCTCCTGGGCGCTTCGCGGGCCTGGTCACGCCGCGCCGCCGGCGACTGCCGACGCTGGCGCTCGCGCGTCTCGATGTCCACCCGCAGCAACAACGCCACCATGATACAGCTCACCACCAGGCTCGACCCACCGTAGGACAACAGCGGCAGGGTCAACCCCTTGGTCGGCAACATGCCAGTACTCACCGCGATGTTGATAAAGGCCTGGGCGCCGATCACCAGGGCGATGCCATAGCTCAGGTAGGCGGCAAACGGTAGCCTCGCAAGCTCGGCCCGACGCCCAACCGCCATGGCCCGCCACACCAGCAGTGCGAACAGGCCGACCACGGCGATCGCGCCGACCATGCCGAGCTCTTCGGCGAGCACCGCAAAGACGAAGTCGGTGTGGGCCTCCGGCAGGTAGAACAGCTTCTGTACGCTGTTGCCGAGGCCCATGCCGATCAAGTGGCCGCGACCGAAGGCGATCAGCGCCTGGGTCAGCTGGTAACCGCTGGCGAACTGGTCCGCCCAGGGATCGATGAAACTTGTCAGTCTCGCCATGCGGTAAGGTTCGGCCACCGCCAGGATGGCACCCAGGGTTCCCACCAGCACGAACAACAGCAGAAAGCGCCCCCAGGGCGCCCCGGCCATCAGCAACATGCCCATGACGCAGCTGGTCATGACCACCACACCGCCGTAGTCGGGCTCGAGGATCAGCAGCACGGCCACCACTCCAACCACTACCAACGGGCGCAGGAAGGCCCCCCACTGACGCCTGACCTGTGGCAGAAAGCGTTCCAGATAGCCCGCCATGTAAGCGATCAAGCAGAGCTTGGCGACCTCCGAGGCCTGTAGATTGAAGGGCACCCCGGGGATCGACAGCCAGCGGCGGCTGCCGTTGACCTCGCGCCCCACCAGCAGTACCAGCAACAGCAGCACCAGCCCCACCACCAGCAGCAGCGGGCCATTGGCCTTCCACCAGGCCAGGGGGACGCGCAGCGCCAGGCACCCCACGGTCAACCCACCCAGCACGAAGATGCCGTGGCGAATACTGAAGTACCAGGCGTTGCCGGTCAGGCTCGACGCCACCTCGGTGGAGGCCGACGTCACCATCACCCAGCCGATCAGCAGAAGCGACAGAGTAGCCACCACCAGCCAGCCATCGAAGGCATGGTCGCGGGTGGAAAGACGCTCGCGCAGGGCACCGAGGCGCTGGCGAGATCGGGCGAGACGACTCATGGCTTGGCTCCGCTGGAAAGGTCCTGCACCCAGGCGCGAAAGGCGTCTCCCCTGGCCTGATAGTTGACGAACTGATCGAGACTGGCGCAGGCCGGTGACAGCAGCACCGCATCACCGGGCCTTGCCACCTCCCGTGCGCGACACATGGCGGCGTCCAGGTCGTCGACACGGGTGATGGCGACCGCGTCCTTCAGGGCCTGGGCCAGCGCCTCGGCGTCGCGACCGAACAGCACCACCTCACGGGCGTAGCGCGACAGGGGGGCGGCCAGCGGCGAGAAATCGGCACCCTTGCCGACACCGCCGGCCAGCAGTACCAGACGCCCATCCAGGGTCGGGCCGAGACCGGCGATGGCGGCCAGGGTCGCGCCCACATTGGTGCCCTTGGAGTCGTTGATCCAGTCGACGTCGTCGATGGTGGCGAGCCACTCGCTGCGGTGGGCAAGCCCGCTGAAACGTTCGAGCACCCGGGCCATGGCCTCCAGCGGAAAACCCAGACGCTGGCCCATGGCCAGGGCGGCCAGCGCATTGGCCTGGTGGTGACGGCCGCTCTGGCGCATGCGAGCCACCGGCAACAGCGGTTGGTCCGCGTGGAAGAACCAGGGCTCGCCCTGGTGCTCCACCACGCCCCAGTCGTCGCCGGATTGCGGCGCCGTCACTCCGAAGCGTGACAGTGCAGGCAACGCCTCGTCCGGCCAGGTCAGGGGGTCCTCGGCATTGACCACCGCGTGCCTGGCACCACGAAAGATCGCGAGCTTGGCGCGGCGATAGCCGGCCATGTCGCCGTGGCGATCGAGGTGGTCCTCGCTGAGGTTAAGGAAGGCAGCACTGTCGGCCCCCAGACACGGGGTCGTCTCGAGCTGAAAGCTGGACAGCTCCAGCACAAAGAGATCCGCCTGGGGTTCCTGCACCAGCAGGTCCAGCGCCGGGGTACCGAGGTTACCCCCCACGGCCACCCGCCGCCCCGCCTCGCGGGCCATCTCGCCGACCAGGGTGGTCACGGTGGACTTGGCGTTGGCACCGGTGATGGCCGCCAGCGGCGCGCGACAGGCCCGCCGGAACAGCGCGATCTCTCCCACCAGACGGGGCTCGCCGGTGTCCGGATCGATGCGCCTGGCCGGCGTCTCGAAGCACGCCTGATGGGGGTCGATGCCGGGGCTCAGGATCACCTCCCGCGCGTCGTCCAGCACCAATCCATCGAGCGGCCCCAGGCGCACCGGCACCCCCGGAAAGTCCGCCAGGAAGACGTCGAGTCCCGGCGGCGCCTCGCGGGTGTCCACCACCATGAAATCGCGGCCTTCACGCTTGAGATGACGACAGATCGCCATCCCCGACAGGCCGAGCCCTACCACCACGCTCAGGTGGGCGGGCACGACATGGCGTTGCGGCAGTCGCACATCCTGACTGGCGTCCATGGCCACCTCAGCGGATCTTGAGGGTGGCCAGACCCAGCAGGACCAGCACCACGGTGATGATCCAGAAGCGCACGATCACGCGAGGCTCGGGCCAGCCCTTGAGCTCGAAGTGGTGATGCAGCGGCGCCATGCGGAAGATACGACGACCGGTCAGCTTGTAGGAGCCGACCTGCAGGATCACCGAGATGGTCTCCATGACGAAGACGCCACCCATGATGAACAGCACCACTTCCTGGCGCACGATCACCGCGACCACGCCCAGGGCCGCACCCAGCGCCAGGGCGCCGACGTCACCCATGAACACCTGGGCAGGATAGGTGTTGAACCACAGAAAGCCGAGTCCGGCGCCGGAAATGGTGGCGCAGAATACCGCCAGCTCGCCGGCACCGGGGATCATCGGAATCTGCAGGTACTCGGAGAATACCGCGTTGCCGCTGGCGTAGGCGAAGACGCCAAGGCCCATGGCGACCATCACCGTGGGCATGATCGCCAGGCCGTCGAGGCCGTCGGTCAGGTTGACTGCGTTGGAGGAGCCGACGATCACCAGGTAGGTCAGCAGGATGTAGAAGCCACCCAGGGGCAGCACGAAGTCCTTGAGCAGCGGCAGGATCAGACTGGTCTCCACCGGCGAGGCCGCGGTCAGGTAGAGCACCACGGCAGCCCCCAGGCCGATCACCGACTGCCAGAAGTACTTCCAGCGGGCCGGCAGTCCACGCGGGTTCTTTTCCACCACCTTGCGATAGTCGTCGACCCAGCCGATGGCGCCGAAGCCCAGCGTGACCACCAGCACCACCCACACATAATGGTTGGTCAGATCGCCCCACAGCAGGGTACTGACGGCCATAGCCATCAGAATCATGGCGCCGCCCATGGTCGGCGTACCGGCCTTGGACAGGTGGGACTGGGGACCGTCGTCGCGCACCGCCTGGCCGATCTGACGCTCCACCAGACGGCGGATCATCAGGGGGCCAAACCACAGACACAGCACCAGCGCGGTGATGGTCGCCAGAATCATCCTCAGGGTGAGGTATCCAAAGACGTTGAAGGCGCTTTGATAGTTCGCCAACAATTCAGCCAGGAAAAGCAACATGTATCAGGTTCACCTTGAAACATCCGGCCGCAAGGCCGCCACGACGCCTTCCATCCCCGCGGCGCGGGAGCCCTTGACCAGCACGCTGGCCGCCTCGGGCAGATGTTGACGCACATGGCGGACCATCGCCGCCTGATCAGAAAAATGGTACCCGCCTTCGCCGAAGGCTCGGGCGGCGGTCTCGGCCGCCTCGCCCAGAGTACCGAGAAATGTGATGCCGCGTTCCCGCGCGTAGCGTCCGATCTCTGCGTGCAGATCGGCAGACGCTTCACCCAGCTCTCCCATGGCGCCGAGCAGGCACCAGTGCGGGCCGGGCAGTCCCAGCAGGGCGTCGATGGCCGCCTTCATCGCCCCCGGGTTGGCATTGTAGGTATCATCGAGCAGCCGCGCACCGCGTAACCCCTCCTCCACGGTCAGGCGTCCCGGCGTCGGCACCACCTCGCCAAGCCCCGCCACCACGTCGGCGGCGGACAGTCCCATGGCCAGCGCCCCTGCTGCAGCCGCCAGGGCATTGGACACGTTGTGACGACCCATCAGCGGTAGCTCGACACGCCCCAGCACCTGAGCGTCGAAAGTCAGCGTGAAAGCATAGCGCCCGCGCGTATCGCAGACCAGTTCCCCGGCATGGAGTCGCGCCTCGGGCGTCAGTCCGAAATCGATCACCTCACTGGGCGACGCCAGGCTCTGCCACAGCGAGAAGTAGCGGTCGTCACGGTTGAGTACGGCGACGCCCTCGGGGCCGAGTCCGCCGAGAATCTCACCCTTGGCCTGGGCGATGCGCCCCATGCCACCGAACTCGCCGACGTGGGCCCCGGTGACATTGGTGATGATGGCGACCTGGGGTTCGGCCAGCGCTGCCGTCCAGGCGATCTCGCCCAGGTGATTGGCGCCGAGTTCCACCACGGCTCTCTGGTGATCCGAGTCAAGCGCCAGCAGCGTCAAGGGCGCGCCGATATCGTTGTTGAGGTTGCCGTGGGTGGCGAGGGTCTCGCCCTGACGAGCCAGCAATGTCGCCAGCATCTGCTTGACCGTGGTCTTGCCACTGTTGCCGGTCACCGCCACCAGCGGACCGCCCCAGGCCCGGCGCCGCTCACGGGCCAGCAGCCCCAGCGCCATGCGGGTATCGCCCACCACCAGCTGGGGCAAGGGGTCGTCCACCGGGTGCTCGACCACCGCCGCCACGGCACCGCCTTCGCGGGCCTTGGCAATAAAGTCATGGGCATCGAAGCGCTCGCCCTTCAAGGCCACGAACAGCGTGTCCGCCGCCACCCGACGGGTGTCGGTGACGATGGCGGCTATCGGCGAGTTGGCAAGCCCCTGAAGGCCGCGGCCCTCTTCATCGACACCCAGCGCACGGCACACCGACCCCAGCGACGCGAGCCCTGGCGCGCTCATTGGTCCCGCCCCTGTCGACACTGGTCCAGGGCGGCTTCGGCCTCGGCCAGGTCGGAGAAGTCGTGGCGCACGCCCTGAATCTCCTGGTAGGCCTCGTGTCCCTTGCCGGCAATCAGAATCACGTCATCGGCGCTCGCCTCGGCGATGGTACGGGCGATGGCGTCACCGCGACCGGCGATGTTCCATGCCTGCTGGCGGGCCTGGCCCTCCAGCCCCGCGAGCATCGCCTGGCGAATGGCGTCCGGGTCCTCGCTTCTGGGGTTGTCGTCGGTGATCACCAGTCGATCGGCCTGGCCTGCGGCCGCCTGGGCCATCAGCGGGCGCTTGCCGCTATCGCGATCACCGCCGCAGCCGACCAGGCACCACAGCGCCCCGCGTCCGGGCAGGTGGGCGCGAAGCGCCGCCAGGGCGTTGTCCAGCGCATCCGGCGTGTGGGCGTAGTCGATCACCACGGTGGGAGCCCCGGGCCGTGTCAACGCCTGCATCCGTCCCGGCACCGGCGTCAGGGTCGCGGCGGCAGTCACCAGCTCGTCGATGCCGACACCCAGACCGTAGAGGGTGGCCATGGCCAGCAGGACGTTGTCGAGATTGAAGCGACCAAGCAGCGGCAGCACCACCACCTTCTCGCCTTCCGGCGTGGCGATCAGCGCACGCTGCCCACCGACGTCGGGCTCGACATCCAGCACCCTGAGCGAGACGGCATCGTCTTCACCACAGGCCAGCACCCGGGTGCCCTCGCCGATGCCCGCCAGCATCAGCCGAGCCAGGGGATCGTCGCCATTGACCACGGCCAGAGTGATCTCCGGGCGCTTGAACAGCTTCGCCTTGGAGGCGGCGTAGGCGATCATGCTGCCGTGATAGTCGAGGTGGTCGCGGCTCAGGTTGGTAAACACCGCGGCAGTAAAGCGACAGCCCGCCACCCGCTCCTGCTCCAGGGCGTGACTGGAAACTTCCATGGCTATCCGAGTGATGCCCTGGTCGGCGAGCTCACCCAACTGGCGCTGCAGCGCCAGTGGCTCGGGGGTGGTCAGCATGCCCTGGGTCAAGGCACCCGGGCGACCGTGACCCAGGGTACCGATCAGGCCACAGTCGCTGCCCGTGGCGCGGGACAGCTCGGCAATATAGTGGGTCACCGAGCTCTTGCCGTTGGTGCCGGTGACACCGATCAGCTCGAGCCCATCGGGCACCTGATACAGGGTGCGCGCGAGCTCGCCGAGTCGGGCGCGCAGCCCGGGCAGCCACAGTACGCGACCATCGACCCGCGGCGGAGCGTCTTGCGGACCTTCCGCCAGCACCAGGGCGGCGCCGGCATCCAGTGCCTTGTCGATGTAGTCGCGGCCATCGGCGGCGACGCCGGGGATCGCGACAAAGGTCGCGCCGGGCGACACCTCGCGGCTGTCGGTAGTGAGCCAGGTCGCCACCTCGCCGGCGACCGCGGCGTTCGGCGCAAGCTCACTCCAGAACTGGGTCAGCACGTCTTCAAGACGCGCCAGGGATAGGGTCATGGCGGATTCCGTCGCCTTCTGCGTCATGGGCTGTCGCCCTCCTGTTCGGGGCGATCCGGCGGTACGTCGAGGATGCGCAGGGCACTGCCCGCCACCCGCGAGAACACCGGGGCAGCGATGGCGCCGCCGTAGTAGGCGTCGCCCCGGGGATGGTCGATCATTACTACGGTGATGATGCGCGGGTCGGAGACCGGGGTAATCCCGACAAACAACGACCGGTAGGCGTTCTGCTCGTAGCCACCGCTGCCGCTCTTGCGCACGGTGCCGGTCTTGCCGGCCACACTGTAGCCGGGCACCAGCGCGCGTCGGGCGCCGGTGCCTGGTGCCACCACCTCATCCATCATGGCCAGGACGCGGTCGGCGACGTCAGGCTCGATGACCGGCTCGCCCTGGGCGGCGCGGTTGAGGCGCAGCAGCGACGGCGGCAGGCGTTCGCCATGATTGGCGATGGAGGTATAGGCACTGGCCAGCTGCAAGGCGGTGACCGACAGACCGTAACCGTAGGACAGCGCGGCCCACTGACTGCTCGACCACACCGCCGGCGCCGGCATGTTGCCGGTGGCCTCTCCGGGGAAGCCGGTGCCCGGGGCCTGGCCGAAGCCCAGCGCGCGGTAGCGATCTGGCACCACCGGGTCGTCGAGCTGCAGGGTCAGCTTGGCCATGCCGATGTTCGAGGACTTGCGCAGGATCCCGGCCAGGGTCAGCTCGCCATTGTTGGAGACGTCGCGGATGGTGTAGCGGTCGATTCGCATCCAGCCAGGCGACGTATCCACCACGGTGTCACGTGGAAAGCGACCGGTCTCGAGCAGCGCCGACATGGCCAGCGGCTTCATCACCGAGCCCGGTTCGAACACGTCGACCATGGCCCGGTTGCGCAGCCCCTGGGGGTCCAGGCCGGCGCGGTTGTTGGGGTTGTAGGAGGGCTGATTGGCCATCGCCAGCACCTCGCCGCTGCGCGCGTCCATCATCACCAGTACGCCGCCGTCGGCGTCGTTCTCATCCACGGCAGCCTTGAGCTCACGGTAGGCCATGTACTGCAGTCGCTGATCGATGGACAGCGTCAGGTTGCCGCCTGGCTCTGCCTCCTGCAGCACCTCCAGGTCGCGCACCAGACGTCCACGGCGGTCCTTGAGCACGCGGCGCTTGCCGGGCTCACCGGACAGGTAGGATTGATAGGCCAGCTCCAGTCCTTCCTGGCCCTGGTCGTCGACGTTAGTGACCCCCAGCAACTGGGCGGTCACCTCGCCGGCAGGATAGTAGCGCTTGTACTCTTCCCGGGCGTGGACGCCAGGCACCCGCAGCTTGAGCACTTCTTCGGCCTGGGCCGGGGTCATGCGCCGACGCAGGTACATGAATTCCCGTTCGCTGTAGCGGGCGATACGCTCGTTGAGGGCATCGAGGTCCTGGCCCAACGCCTGGGCCAGACGCAACCGCTGGATGTCGTCGGCGGGCAGGTCCTGGGGGTTGGCCCACAGCGTCACCACCGGGGTCGAGATCGCCAGCGGTTCGCCGTGACGATCGGTGATCATGCCCCTGTGGGCGGGGATCGGATCGGTTCTGAGGGTACGGGCGTCCCCCTGCACCTGAAGAAAGTTGCGATCGATGACGTGAAGATCGACGATCCGCCCGGCCAGCAGACCCAGGCCCAGCAGGATCAGCGTCATCATCACCACGTAGCGCGCCCGCCCCATCGGTTCCATCGGCGGCGGGCGGCGAGGTGTCACGCCCCGGGGAAGTTCCGCGGTCATGGCGTGATCACCTCGATGTCATGGATATCGGGCAGCCGCATCTCCAGACGCTCCACCGCCAGGCGTTCGACACGCGACGGCGTCGACCAGGCGCTCTCCTCCAGCAGCAACTGCCCCCACTCCGTCTGCAACTGCTGCTGTTCACGCTCCAGCTCCTGGAGCCGAGCATACTGCTGGCGAGTCTGGTGACTGACGCTGATCACCGCCAGCGCCGACACCAGGCATGCCAGCAGCAGCGCCACCACCAGCAAAAGGCGCGGCGACATGGTGCGCGGCAGCGGCCAGCCAAAGGCGTTGATATCCAGTCGTCCTTGAGCCATGGAAGGTCCTCAGTAGCGCTTGCGCGCCATGCGCATGACGGCGCTGCGGGAGCGTGGATTGGCCTCGACCTCTTCGGCGCTGGCCTTCATCGCCTTGCCCAGTGACTCCAGCCGTCGCGCGATCTGATCGTCGCGCAGCGGTATTCCCCGGGGCACCTGGGTATCGCCCTTGACGTGATCGCGGATAAATCGCTTCACCCGTCGATCCTCCAGCGAGTGGAAGCTGATCACCACCAGGTGTCCGCCGGGCGCCAGTGCCTCCAGCGCGGCTTCCAGCGCCTGATCGAGCTGATCGAGCTCACCGTTGATCTCGATACGCATGGCCTGGAACACGCGAGTGGCGGGATGCTTGCCCTTCTCCCAGGCGGGATGGGCGGCCTTGACCACCTCGGCAAGATCGGCCGTGCGGGTGAAAGGCCGTTCCTGGCGCCGAGCGATGATGGCCCGCGCCAGCCGACGAGCGTAGCGCTCCTCGCCGTAACGCTTGAACACCGAAGCCATCTCGGCCTCGCCCACACGCGCAATCCACTGGGCCGCGCTCTCGCCCTGGGTCGGGTCCATGCGCATGTCCAGCGGGCCGTCGCGCAGAAAGCTGAAACCGCGATCGGGATCGTCAAGCTGAGGGGAGGACACGCCAATGTCGAGCAGGATACCGGACAGCTTGCCATCCAGACCGTGATCGCGGGCGACCTCTCTCAGCCGCGCAAACTCGGCACGTTCGATGGTAAAGCGTGGGTCATCGATGCTGGCCGCCTCGGCGATCGCCTGGGGGTCGCGATCAAGGGCCAGCAGGCCACCGTCTTGTGCAAGGCGGGAAAGGATGGCGCGGGAATGACCGCCTCGTCCGAAGGTGCCATCCAGATATACGCCAGCGGGATCATGCACCAGGGCGTCGACGGCACCGTCGAGCAGGACGCTTTCATGAGCGAAGCCGCGCACGGAGGATTCAGGGGAAGGTGACGGCATGCGGGTCTCGTTCGACGGCGGTGTTCCTACGCGCGGCCAGCCATCAGCGCCGTCAGCGGTGGAAAACCCTCACGCCACTGGACTCCTGGCCGCACAAACTAGTGATCGCGCCGCTCGAGCCAGGCCCGAGCGCGCAAGAAAAATGGGGAGTCGGCCGATAAGCCGGGTTCTGTCGAGGACAGTCATTCCTCTAGGAGCAGTGTCACCACTGCCCTCAAGCAACCTACCCGAACCCAGCGCGGGCCACGCCAACGGGTTCCTATTTGGTCTTGCTCCGAGTGGGGTTTACCGTGCCACGCACTGTTGCCAGGCGCGCGGTGCGCTCTTACCGCACCCTTTCACCCTTGCCGGCCTCCCGAGGGAGACGTAGGCGGTCTACTCTCTGCTGCACTTTCCGTCGGCTCACGCCGCCCAGGGGTTACCTGGCACTCCGCCCTATGGAGCCCGGACTTTCCTCCCCCGCATCAAGCGGCGGCGACTGTCTGGCCAACTCCCGCGGCAAGCATACCAGTGCCCTGCCACCCCCTCAATCCCCGCCTCGCCGTGACGGGCCCGGGACAACCCCCAGCCTCTTCAGGCGATCACTCCTGATGCCCTCTCGACGCCCTCTCGACGCCCTCAATCCCCGCCTTGCCGTGACGGGCCCGGGACACCCCATAGCTCGTCCTAACGACCGCCTGGCAGCGAACCGGGACTGGATTCAATCGGCGTCCTTCAACGCCTGCGCCTGGGCGTACCACTGCTTCTTCGGCCCGCCGAGCACGCGCGCGGCCACGGCCGCGGCCTGCTTGACCCCCACTCCTTCGGCCAGCAGCGCGCACAGCAGCGCTTCATCATCCACCGCTCGCTGGTCCGGTGCCGGCCCCGAGGCCCCGGCCACCATCACCACGAATTCGCCACGCGCCTGATCAGGGTCAGACTCCATCAGTGTCAGCAGCTCCGCGGCGCTGCCGTCGAGGAAGGTTTCGAAGGTCTTGGTCAACTCACGCCCGAGCACCACTCTGCGCTCGCCCAGTACGGCGGCCAGATCGGCCAGGGTGTCGCGGATACGATGGGGAGACTCGTAACAGACCTGGGTGACGGGTGAATTCCTCCAGGCCTCGATGCGCGCTCGCCGCCCCGCACCCTTGGCCGGCAGGAAGCCATGAAAACTGAAATGATCGGTAGGCAGCCCGGCGGCACACAGCGCAGTGACCAGGGCGCAGGGACCGGGGATCGGCACCACCCGAAAACCCGCCGCCCTGAGCTCACGCACCACGACGTAGCCGGGATCGCTGATCAAGGGAGTCCCGGCATCACTGATCAGCGCCACGTCGTCGCCCTGGGCGAGCCGCTGCCTGAGCGTCTCGACTCGGGACGCCTCGTTATGGTCGTGCACGGAAATCATCGCCGGCGACAGACCGAGATGACGCATCAGGCGGCCACTGTGGCGGGTATCCTCCGCCGCGACCAACGCCACCTGGCCCAGCACCTGGGCGGCGCGGGGACTGAGATCTTCCAGATTCCCAATTGGCGTGGCGACCACGTACAATGAACCAGCTTTCGCTTCTGACATCTTGGCTCCCTGGGCTGCCATCCGGAACACGGACAAGGAAGGATTCATGAGGACTTTGACTCGCGGCCCCGTGGCCGCCGCTGTACTGGCCATCACGCTGGCCGGCTGCAGCTTCACGCCGAGCATCGTACAGCGGGCCATGGACGACGACCCGGACCAACTACTGGCGCAAGCCGCCCAGCAACAAGGCACCGAAGCGGCGCAGACCCGGCTGAGGGCGGCCGACATCCTAGCACGCTCCGGACGCCGCCCCCAGGCACTGGAAGTCCTCAACAGCCTGGACGACAGCCAGCTCTCCGGCGACAGCCGGCGTCAGTGGGCACTGCTGCTGTCCGAACTGGGGGACAGTGAGGGCGATCCCCAGGCGGTCGTCAGAGCCGCCAGCGTGCTCGACGAGATGCAGCTGCCCAACGATGAAGCCAATCTGCTGCGCCTGCGCCAGGGGCTGGCGCTGGGCCAGCTGGGCGAACCACTCGAGTCGGCTCGCCTGCTGATGCAGGTGCAGAGCGCCACCGGCCGCGAGGACATCAACGACGCCATCTGGGACCAGTTGAGCGCACTCAACGGCCGCCAGCTCGAGGCACTTGAAGAGCCCGGCAATGCCATCGTCACCGGCTGGCTCGAGCTGACCCGCCTGGTCAACCAGAGCGGCGGTGACATCCAGAGACTATTCGCTCGTCTCGATGACTGGCGCGTGGCTAATCCGGACCACCCCGCCAACCGTCGCCTGCCTACCCAGATCACCCAGTTGCGTGAACTGCGTGGCAAGAGCGTGCAGAGCATCGCGGTGCTGCTGCCCGAGTCGGGCCCGCTTTCCGGCGTCGCCGACGCCATCGAAAAGGGAATTCGCAGCCACCAGGCCAATGTGGTCAACGGCGGCGGAAACGGGGCCCAGCTCAGCTTCTTCGACGCCTCCAACGGCAATCTCGACGAACTCTATCAGCAGGCCCAGAGCAGCGGCGCCCAGGTGGTCATCGGCCCGCTGGACAAGAGCGACGTGACCCGACTCGAAAGCCGCGCCGAGGTACCCCTGCCGACCCTGGCGCTGAACTACGGCCAGTCCGCCTCCAACCAGACCAAGAACCTCTACGAGTACGGCCTGTCGGCAGAAGACGAAGCCCGCCAGGCGGCCCGCCGCGGCTGGCAGGACGGCCACCGCAGCGCCTCCATGCTGGTACCGGACAACGACTGGGGTCAGCGGGTCGGCGAGGCCTTCTGGAACACCTGGAGCGAACTGGGCGGCGATATCGCCACGGCGGTGCGCTACAACCCCGGCGCCTCGGCCACCGACAGCACCCGCCGCGCCATCAGCAACCCGCGTCCGGACATGCTGTTCCTGCTGGCCCTGCCGGACTTCGCCCGCCAGGTGCCACCGACACTGGAATACTATTCGGCCTCCGATCTGCCGGTGTACGCCACCTCACACCTCTACGAAGGCACCCCTCAGTCGCGCCTGGACCGCGACCTCGACGGCGTGCAGTTCCCCGATATCCCCTGGAACATTCCCGACGCCGCCGTGGGCGGTGCCGAGGCTCTCCCGTTCTACGACACCTATCGAGAGCTCAAGGCCGAGGACAAGCCAGCCATCTTCCGCCTGATGGCGATGGGCGTCGACGCCTACGAACTGGCACGCCGCATGCCGCAGATCCAGGCCCTGCCGGGTTCACGCATGCAGGGCGCTACCGGCACCCTGAGCGCCGCCGGCGATGGCCGCATCTACCGCGAACTGCCATGGGCGCAGTTCAGCAGCGGCGTGCCGGCTCCCGTGTTCAGTGACGGCCTCGGTGATGCGGCGCCCTGACGCCATAGACGCCGTCGCCCGCGGCCAGGCCATCGAGCGTCACGCCGAGGCCTGGCTGTGCCAGCGTGGACTGATAGCGATCTCGCGCAACCAGCGCGCCAAGGGAGGCGAGATCGATCTGGTGATGCGCGACGGCGAGACCCTGGTGTTCGTCGAGGTGCGCCACCGCCGCAGCATCCGCCACGGCCATCCTGCAGAAACAATCACCATCACCAAACAACGCCGCCTGATCCGGGCGGCGCGTTTTTATCTCCACCGCAACGGGCTATCATGTCCTTGCCGCTTCGATGTCCTGGCCGTTACCGGCTCGTCACCGAGCCTCGACATCCAGTGGATCGCCGGTGCATTCGAAGCAAACTGACACAGCGGGCTCCCGGCGAGCCCCCATGGACCAGGAAGGCAGCATGGATTTCCAGAGCCGAATTCTCGGACAGTTCAACGACAGTATCGACACCAAGACCTACGCCAGCGAAGTGCTTCCACCGTTCATCGAGGTCGCGAGCCAGATGATGGTCCAGAGCCTGGTCACCGACGGCAAGATTCTCGCCTGTGGCAACGGCGGCAGCGCCGGCGACAGCCAGCACTTCTCCTCCGAACTGCTCAATCGCTTCGAGCGCGAGCGCCCCAGTCTGCCGGCCCTGGCCTTGACCACCGACACCTCGACGTTGACCTCCATCGCCAACGATTACAGCTACAACGAGGTGTTCTCCAAGCAGGTGCGCGCCCTGGGCCAGCCTGGCGACGTGCTGCTGGCGATTTCCACCAGCGGCAACTCGGCCAATGTCATCCAGGCCATCCAGGCCGCTCATGACCGTGACATGACGGTGGTGGCCCTGACTGGACGGGACGGCGGCAACATGGCCTCCCTGCTGGGACAGGACGATTGCGAGATCCGGGTGCCGGCCACCTCCACGGCCCGTATTCAGGAGGTTCACCTGCTGGTGATCCACTGCCTGTGTGACCTTATCGACGAACAACTCTTTGGTGCGAGTGAATAACATGACGCAACGCGATTCCCGTTCGACACGCCCCCTGATTACCGCCCTGCTGCTGTCCGCCCTGCTGGCCGGCTGCACCACCGTAACCTCGGTGACCAACCCCGGCACCATCGACGAGGATTACGGCGAGCGCACCCTGGGCGCGACCGTCGAGGACGAGAGCATCGAGACCAAGGCCGCCCACAACCTGGGACGCGTCGATGCACGCCTGAAGGACGCCAGGATCAACGTCGACAGCTACAACGGCGTGGTACTGCTGACCGGCCAGGTCCCCAGCGAAGAGCTCAAGCAGCGCGCCGAAGAGATCGTCAGCCAGGTGCGCAACGTTCGCCGGGTCCACAATGAACTCAGCGTGGCGGCCAACCTGCCCACCAGTCAGCGCCTCAACGACGCCTGGCTGGACACCAAGGCACGTACCGCCCTCGCCACCAGCGATCAGGTCGACTCCGGCCGCATCACCGTGGTCACCGAGAACGCTACCGTCTACCTGATGGGCCTGGTGACCCACGCCGAGGCCGACCGTGCGGTCAATGTGGTATCCAACGCCGGCGGCATGGAGCGTATCGTCAAGGTATTCGACTACATCGACTGATGGCGACAGGCGTGCCCTCGCAAGAAGGCACGCCCCTCAAGCGCAAAAGATGCACAAAAAAGCGGCGAGCCTGAGGGCTCGCCGCTTTTTATGAGATCACGCTTGTGAAGAGGTCCCGCTTGTGAAGAGGTCACGCTTTTCCAGCAGATCAAGCCGACGACAGCTCGCCGCCGACCACCTTTAGAGCGCGATGCGCCCGATGGCCTTACTTGATCACCCTGAGGGATGGACGCCCCTTGCGAGGCGGCTTGGACCTCTCGACACCTTCATCCACGCCATCGCCGCCATCGGACTCACCGCCTGCGTCCTCATCGGAAGCGGCAGGAGACTCCTCCTCTGACGAATCCTTGACGCTCTCCAGGGCCGGCGCATCGACGTCGTTGGCCTCTTCGACGGGAAGCTCAGGCTCGTGACCAAAGACCATGCCGACGCCGTTCTCGCGGGCGTACAGGGCAATCAGTGCAGGCAGCGGTACAAACAGCAACTCCGACTTGCCACTGAAGCGCGCCGAGAAACGAATCACGTCGTTGCCCATGTCCAGATCACGCACGGCGGTAGGGCCAAGGTTCAGCACGATCTGGCCGTTCTGCACGAATTGCCTGGGAACCTCGACGTTCTCGTACTCCGCATCGACGACGATATACGGCGTCAATTCATTATCCAGCAGCCACTCGTACAGCGCCCTGGCCAGGTAGGGACGGCTCGACTTCATGATATGGCCCTCTTGGTTGGCGAATGGGAACTCGGGCGACTCCGGTGGCGACCGGACACACACGGCTCAGGCATTCCGTTCAAGCAAAACATCAGGGACGAATTTCGCGCTCGGCCTCGGACAGCGCAGCACGGAAGCCATCACGGGCGAACACGCGCTCCATGTAGCCCATCAGCGGCCGTACCTGCTTCTCGGGCAGCTCGATATTGAGCGCAGGAAGACGCCACAGGATCGGCGCAAGGCAGCAGTCCACCAGGGTGAACTCCTCGCTCATGAAGAAGGGCATGTCCTCGAAGATCGGCGAGATACCGATCAGGCTTTCACGCAGCTCCTTGCGCGCCTTGTCGGCTTCCTTCTTGCTGCCGGACAGGATGCGATCGACCATCGGGCACCACTCGCGCTCGATACGATGCATCCACAGTCGGCTCTGGGCACGCGCGACAGGATAGACCGGCAGCAACGGCGGGTGCGGGAAACGCTCGTCCAGATACTCCATCATGACCTTGGACTCGTAGAGCACCAGGTCACGATCCAACAGCGTGGGGACGCTGTTGTAAGGGTTCAGGTCCGCCAACTCCTCGGGATGCTTGTCGTCGGTCACCTCGACAATATCCACGGCCACGCCCTTCTCAGCCAGCACGATCCGCACACGATGGCTGAAATGGTCCTCGCCACCGGAGTAGAAGATCATCGACGACCGCTTGGCCACTACACCCATGAAACAATCCTCGCATCAGTTCAAGCCGGGATGATAACACGACAACCCCCTTCTCGGGGGGGCATCAGGGGCACATCTTTGCTCCCGCAGCGGGTCCGCCCGGGCGCAACGATGATACCAGAAAAGGCAACGGGCGCGTGGTCATCGACCCCGCGCCCGCCATGGTGGACCAATCGGTCAGTGAATGTCTCGCCAGTACTCGCGCTTGAGGAAGTAGGCGATGATGCCAAACAGCAGGATGAAGATCAGCACCTTCGGTCCCAGCGCCTGGGCATGCAGCTTGGACGGCTCACCCACGTAGGCCAGGAAGTTGGTCAGATCATACACCGCCTGCTCGAACTCCTTGGGCTCCATGCTGCCCGGCGACGTCACCTGCAGGGTCTCGCAGGACTGGTACTTGCCGGTCAGCGGATCGAGTTCGGCGTCACCGACCGCATGATCGGAGGCTGCACAGACCTTCTCCTGCACCCCCTGCAGCGGCTCGAGCACGTTGGGCATGCCCACCGCCGGGAACACCACATTGTTGACCCCGGTGGCACGCTCGCTGTCACGATAGAAGCTCAGCAGATAGCTGTAGATCCAGTCGGTGCCGCGCAGTCTGGCCTCCAGGGTCAGATCCGGCGGCGCCTTGCCGAACCATACCTCGGCATCCTCGGCACTCATCGCCTTGTGCATCTGGTCGTTGTACCCCAGTTCCGGCGAGAAGATCAGATTGTCCTCGACCAGATCCTGGGGCATCCCCAGATCCTCGGCCGCGCGGGAGAAACGCTGGTACTCCAGGGAATGACAGCCCATGCAGTAGTTGACGTAGAGCTTCATCCCGTTCTGCAGCGAGGCCTGGTTCTCCAGATCCGGCGACATGCTGCGCAGGTGCACCCCCTCGCCGCCCGCGGCGAAGGAGCAAAGCGGGACCAGCGCGAAGAGCAGTGCGAACAGTTGCTTTTTCATTAGCCAGTCACCCTTTCAGGAACGGGTTTGGTCTTCTCCAGCCGCGTATAGATGGGCATCAACACGAAGAAGGCGAAGTAGATCACGGTGCAGATCTGGGCCAGCAGTGTCCTGGCGCCGGTCGGCGGCAGCACCCCGAGCACCCCGAGGATGACAAAGCTGATCGCGAACAGCACCAGCATCACCTTGGAGATCCAGCCCTTGTAGCGCATGGAGCGCACCGGAGAGCGGTCGAGCCAGGGCAGCACGAACAGCACCGCAATGGCCGCCCCCATGAAGATGACCCCGAGGAACTTGGCGTCCAGACCAAACAGCGAGAAGGTGATGGCGCGCAGGATCGCGTAGAAGGGCGTGAAGTACCACACCGGGGCGATATGATCCGGCGTCTTCAGCGGGTTGGCCGGTTCGAAGTTGGGCTTCTCGAGGAAGTAGCCGCCGCCTTCCGGGAAGTAGAAGATCACCGCACAGAACACGAACAGGAACACCGCCACTCCGACGATATCCTTCACCGTGTAGTAGGGATGGAAGGGAATGCCGTCCAGCGGCTTGCCGGTCTCGTCCTTCTTGGCCTTGATATCGATGCCATCGGGATTGTTGGACCCCACCTCGTGCAAGGCAATGATGTGCAACACCACCAGCGCCAGGATCACGATAGGCAGCGCCACCACGTGCAGGGCAAAGAAGCGGTTCAGCGTGATCCCGGAGATCAGATAGTCACCGCGCACCCACTGGGCCAGGTCGGGACCGATACTCGGGATGGCGGAGAACAGCGAGATGATGACCTGGGCACCCCAGTAGGACATCTGTCCCCAGGGCAGCAGATAGCCCATGAAGGCTTCGGCCATCAGCGCCAGGTAGATCGCCATGCCGAAGATCCACACCAGCTCACGCGGCGCCTTGTAGGAGCCATAGAGCAGGCCGCGGAACATGTGCAGGTAGACCACCAGGAAGAACGCCGAGGCGCCGGTGGAGTGCATGTAGCGGATCAGCCAGCCGTACTCGACATCACGCATGATGTACTCGACGGAGGCGAAGGCACCCTCCGCGCTGGGGTTGAAGCTCATGGTCAGCCAGACACCGGTGAGGATCTGATTGACCAGCACCAGCAGCGCCAGGGAGCCGAAGAAGTACCAGAAGTTGAAGTTCTTGGGCGCGTAGTACTCGGACAGATGCTCCTGCCACATCTGGGTGGCGGGGAAGCGATCATCGACCCAGCGCATGAAACCGCGTTCGGCCTTGGCCTTGTTGGGATTCGCCATTATGCGCCCTCCCCGTCTTCGCCGACCACGATGACCGACTCGTTGACAAAGTAGTAGGGTGGAACTTCCAGGTTCACCGGAGCGGGCACATTGCGAAACACCCTGCCCGCCAGGTCGAAGCGCGAACCATGGCACGGGCAGAAGAAGCCACCGGGCCAGTCATCGACACCGACGCCTTCGGCGTTGGGCTCGGGCTTGAACAGCGGTGAACAGCCCAGATGCGTACAGATGCCGACCAGCACACCGATCTCGGGCCGAATGGAGCGCAGCGAACCGCCGGCATAGTCCGGCTGCATCGGCTTGGCGGAATCCGGGTCTGCCAGCACCTCGTCGGTCAACGCCTCGGTACGTTCGATCATCTCCGGCGTGCGATTGATGACCCATACAGGACGGCCCCGCCACTCGACGGTCATTCGCTGCCCGGGTTCGAGCTTCGAAATATCCGCCTGAACGGGCGCACCCGCCGCCCGAGCCCTGGCACTAGGCTGCCAGGAAGCCACAAAGGGTACCGCTACCCCGACGGCGCCGACTGCTCCAACTACGGAGGTCGCCCCTACGAGGAAACGGCGTCGCCCTTTGTTCACGCCGTTGTCTGCCATGATCTGGTTTCTCCCATCAGACTTTATCCGTTGTTGTTTTCACGGCCCCTTGAATGTCCGTGACCACGGATACAAGTGGATTGTATGTTAGGAAATCCCCCCCACCGGCACAAGAAGCCGGCTGACCCAGACCCCCTGCGCAAGCCCCAGACAGTTGACGTGGAACAACTTTATACCACTGTGCCTGTTCGCCTTGAGGGACAGGGCGGCTCAAAAGGCATAGACGATGACAGATTAACGAGGGAAACAAGCGCCGCCAGGCGACCCGATGATCCCCACCATCAGAGCACTACAGCACACAATTTTTCGAACCCCGGACACGACAACGCCCGGGCCAATGGCCCGGGCGTTGTTGATCGGCAAGCGTGGGTGATTAACGCTTGGAGAACTGCGGGCGACGACGCGCCTTGCGCAGACCGACCTTCTTACGCTCGACTTCACGTGCGTCACGAGTGACGTAGCCGGCAGCACGCAGCGGCTGACGGAAGTCCTCGTTGTACTGCATCAGGGCACGGGTGATGCCGTGACGAATGGCGCCGGCCTGGGCGCTGCCGCCGCCACCCTTGACGGTGACATAGACGTCGAACTGGCCGAGGGTCTCGGTCAGTTCCAGCGGCTGGCGAACCACCATGCGGCCAGTCACGCGACCGAAGTATTCGTTCAGGTCACGGCTGTTGACGGTGATCTTGCCGGTGCCCGGCTTGAGGAAGACGCGCGCGGTTGAGGTCTTGCGGCGCCCGGTACCGTAATACTGCTGTGTCATGGCGAAGATCCCCTCAGATGTTCAGTTCTTGCGGCTGCTGGGCAGCGTGCGGATGTTCGGAACCGGCGTAGACCTTGAGCTTGGCGTGCATGGCACGGCCCAGCGGACCCTTCGGCAGCATGCCCTTGACGGCACCTTCGATGACACGCTCGGGAGCGTGGTCGATCAGCTGGCTGAAGGTCATGGAACGCAGGCCACCCGGATAACCGGTGTGACGATGGTACATCTTGTCGCTGGCCTTGTTGCCGGTGACCTTAACCTTCTCGGCATTGATCACGACGATGTAGTCGCCGGTATCAACGTGAGGAGTGTATTCCGGCTTGTGCTTGCCACGCAGGCGGCGAGCAATTTCGGTAGCCAGACGACCGAGCGTCTTGTCCGCGGCATCGACGACATACCAGTCGCGCTGGACGGACTGCGGCTTAGCACTGAACGTCTTCATGGATGAAATCACCAATTCGATGTGTTGGATCCCTTTCGTCGTGTTCTGGACACCCGACAGGTGTTCAGCGAGACCACGCCGCGAAGAGATCATCCCTATTTTTCTTGGTTGCGCGGCACCCGGAAATCCGGACGATGCCGCCACAACGGTCGAGCGAGCGCGCATTCTACATGAGCGAAAGCGTGCCGTCACCCCCTCGGACACACGCAATCACCGTCGGTTCAAGGCTTGTGGGGCAGCGCCAGGTACTCCCGGGACTGCATCTCCTGAAGCCTGGACAGAGTGCGCTCGAACTCGAACTCCAGCTTGCCACCCTGGTACAGCGCCTCTGCCGGCGCTTCGGCGGACATCAACAGCTTGACGCCACGGTCGTAGAACTCGTCGACCATGTTGATGAAGCGCCTGGCCTGATCATCGGTGGCGGCGTCCATGCGCCGCACACAGGACACCAGGACCGTGTGGAACTCGCGAGCCAGCTCGATGTAGTCGTTCTGACTGCGCGGCCCGTCGCACAGCTCGAGAAAGTCGAACCAGACCACGTCCTCGTGCAGTCGACGCGCCTTGAGGATGCGATGGTTGATCTCCACCGGCACCTGCTCTTCCCCCGCCTGACCGGCGATCTCGCGAAAGCTGCGCTCGAGCTCCTGATCCGCCGCCTCGTCCAGCGGCGAATGGAAGATCTCGGCGCGCTCCAGCGCCCGCAGTCGATAGTCGACGCCGGAATCGACGTTGACCACCTCACAGTGGCGCTTGAGCAGATCGATGGCCGGCAGAAAGCGAGAGCGCTGCAGGCCATCCTTGTACAGATCGTCCGGCACGATGTTGGAGGTGGCGACCAGCACCACACCGCGCTCGAACAACGCCTCGAGCAGATTGGCCAGAATCATGGCATCGGTGATGTCCTTGACGAAGAATTCGTCAAAACAGATCACCCTCGCCTCCTCGGCAAACTTGCCGGCGATCAGCCGGAGCGGGTTCTTCTCGCCCTTGCAGTGATCCAGCTCGTTGTGGACACGCTGCATGAAGCGATGGAAATGGGTGCGCATCTTCTGGGGAAACGGCAGCGCTTCGTAGAAGGTGTCGACCAGGTAGGTCTTGCCACGACCGACGCCGCCCCAGAAATAGAGCCCGGAGATGGCTGGCAGCGCCGGCTCCTGCTCTTCCTCCTTGCGCCCGAACAGGCCCTTCACCTTCGACGCCCAGCCGTCACGCGCCGCCGCCGCCGCCGGCGCCTTGGCCCTGGGCGCTGCCACCAGCTCGTCATACAGTCGCTGCAGATGCGCCACGGCATTGGCCTGGGCGGCATCCTCCGTGAAATCATCACGTTGGAGGTCGCGCCGGTAGCGTTCCAGCGGAGTTTCTGGCCGACCACTGCTCGACGGGGAAGAGCTCATGTAGCGTCCTGACTGTCAACAAGTTCGGAGCCGCATTATACGCAGACCACACAGGAATGGCAGGTCCCAGGCCGCGACCGGCAACAGCGCATCACGCCAGCACGACAAGGGAGGCCCCAGGCCATTGACCCTTTATGAGCCAACGCCTCTATAATGGGCCGTCGGCCAGGCCGGCGGCGGCCGCGGGTCGTCCGAAAGAGCTCAGGGAGAACTACGTGGAACCAAGCAACTTCAACATGATCCTGGCGGCGGCTTGCCTGGTGGCCGGAATTGGACTCGGCGCACTGGGCTACCACCTGCTCAACGGCGGCGCACGCAGTGCCCAAAGGCTGCGCCTCAAGCTGACCGAACGGGAACGCCAGCTGACCGAGTGGAAAGACGGTGTCGACGATCACCTGCAACAGATGGACGACCTGGCCCGGCAGGTCTGCGATGACGCCCTCACCCTGCAGCGCCAACTTCACGAGTCGGCGCGCCAGCTTGGCAGCAAGGCCATCGGCGGCGAGGTGACACCGCCCAGCGAACCCGGCGAGACCAGCGATGATATCGCCATTCCGCGGGACTACGCCGACGGCAACCGCGGCACCCTGTCAGAGGACTTCGGTCTGCGCCAGGCCAATGACGACCAGAACGCAGAACCGCGCCCGCCACGTTACTGACCACCCCGCCATGACAGAGCCCGCACACTGGTGCGGGCTCTGGCGTTGGCAGCGACACAAGCGGTCGATGGCGCTTGCCGATCAGGCAGGGTTGTCGATGTCGACGAAGCGATGCTCGACACCAAAGCGCTGCGCCAGCCATTCCCCCAACGCCTGGACGCCGTAGCGCTCGGTGGCGTGATGACCCGCCGCCAGATAGTGGATCCCCATCTCCCGCGCCAGGTGGGTGGTGCGCTCGGATATCTCGCCCGAAACGAACACCTCGGCACCGGCCTCGGCGGCCGGGATGATCATGTCCTGGGCGCCGCCGGCACACCAGGCGATTCGACTCACCGCCTCGGTACCAGGCGCCTCGATCACCAACGGCTCGCGTGCCAGCGACGCTCCTACCTGGGCAGCCAGCTCGGCAACGCCCATTGGCCTTTCCAGCCGACCGTGCCACAGAAGCCCTTCGCCCATGGGCGCATCCAGCGTTCCCTCCACCGTCCACCCCAGGCGCTGCGCCAGGGTCGCATTGTTGCCAAGCTCGGGATGGGCGTCCAATGGCAGGTGGTAGGCCAGCAGGTTGATGTCGTTGGCCAGCAAGGTCGCCAGCCGCCGGCGCTTCATGCCGGTAACCGCCACCGGCTCGTTCTTCCAGAAGTAGCCGTGGTGCACCAGCACCAGATCGGCCTGCCAGCGCACCGCCTCGTCAAGCAGCGCCTGACAGGCGGTGACGCCGGAGAGCACACGGGTGACCGTGCGTGCACCCTCCACCTGCAGCCCGTTCTCGGTGTAGTCCTTGAAGCGCCGGGCCTCCAGCAGCTGCTCGCAGGCCGATACCAGTTCGTCGCGGTCTATCATGAGATCTCCTGAAATAGCTCCAAACAAGCATCAGGTTGGCGATGCTACAATGGCGCACATTGTACGCACCGCCCCGCCGGCCCGCGACCGCCTCACTGCCAAGCGCCAAGGATCATCGCCGCATGCGACGCACCCTCTCGACCTATATCTGGCCGGTCCTCATCGGCATTCTGCTCGCCATCGTGCTGATCAATGCCTTCCCCGAACGGCTCGGCAGACTACCGTCACCGAGCGGTGACAGCCTGACGGTAGTTCCCGCCACGCCACCAGCGACACCCACCGAGCAGCAGGCACCGCAACGGCCTGCCCCTGAGGTCAAGGAAGCTGCGCCGCTGGACCGCCGTGGCGGCCCCGTGAGCTACGCAGAGGCGGTGGAGAAGGCCGCGCCCGCGGTGGTCAACGTCTACTCCTCGCGGGTCGTGGAACGGGAAACCCACCCGCTGATGTCAGACCCCTTCTTCCGCCAGTTCTTCGGCAACAATGACGTGCCGTCGCGCCAACGCATGCTTTCGAGCCTTGGCTCCGGCGTCATCGTCAGCGAGGACGGCTACGTGCTGACCAACCACCACGTCATCAGCGGCGCCGACCAGGTCCAGGTGGCGCTGCGCGACGGCCGCGAGACCCTGGCCCGGGTCATCGGCACCGATCCCGAAAGCGACCTGGCGGTACTCAAGATCGATCTCGGCGACCTGCCGGTGATCGAGCTGACCGACTCGCGCAAGGTCGCGGTGGGCGACGTTTCGCTGGCCATCGGCAACCCCTTCGGGGTCGGCCAGACAGTGACCATGGGCATCATCAGCGCCACCGGTCGCAGCCATCTGGGACTCAACGCCTATGAGGACTTCATCCAGACCGATGCGGCGATCAACCCGGGCAACTCCGGCGGCGCCCTGATCAACCCCGACGGCGCCCTGGTCGGCATCAACACCGCCATCTTCTCCCGCTCGGGGGGCTCCCAGGGTATCGGTTTCGCGATCCCGGCCAACCTGGCCCGCAGCATCCTCGACGAGCTGGTCACCCACGGCCGGGTCATCCGCGGCTGGCTCGGCATCGAGGCCCAGGAGCTGAACCAGGAACTGGCCGCTTCCTTCGGCCTGCAGGCGCCAGCCGGGGTAATCATCGCCGGCGTGGTGTCCCAGGGACCGGCCGACCGGGCGGGACTGAAACCCGGAGACGTACTGCTCGAGGTCGACGGTCGCGCGGTGATCGATCCGCGTCGGACCATGAGCGACATCGCTGCGGTGGCTCCCGGCACCACCCTGACCGTCAGCGTCGCCCGCGACGGCAAGCCGATCGAGGTGGAACTGGAAGTCGGCGAGCGCCCCACGCCCCAATCCCAGTCGCAGCAGACCGGCAGCAGCCAGTCACCCCCCTGAGACGCACCCCGAGGTGGGTAACGCAGAAGCAGTGTCCAAGCGTGCCCCACCGTCCAGACATGAAAAGGCCCGGAATTGCTCCGGGCCTTTTCACGTCTGGATGCCTGTCTGGGGCCGGGGGCGCTCGGTCACAACGACCACCGGCCCTGCGTCGCTTCAATCCTTGATGCGGTACTCCGCCGAACGCGCGTGGGCGGTCAGCGATTCACCACGAGCCAGCACCGAGGCGGTCTTGCCCAGGGTAGACGCCCCCTGTGGCGAGCAGTGAATGATCGAAGAGCGCTTCTGGAAGTCATAGACGCCAAGCGGTGACGAAAAGCGCGCCGTACCCGAGGTCGGCAGCACGTGGTTGGGACCAGCGCAGTAGTCGCCCAGCGCCTCAGCGGTATGCCGTCCCATGAAGATGGCTCCGGCATGGCGCACCTGCTCCGCCAGTCGCTCCGGGTGCTCCACCGACAACTCCAGGTGCTCCGGCGCGATGCGATTGATCAACTCCAGCGCCTCGCCCTCGTCACGACAGGCGATGAGCGCACCGCGCGTACGCAGCGAGGCCCCGGCGATGGCTTCGCGCTCGAGCGTCGGCAGCAGCCGTTCCATGGACGCTTCCACCGCCGCCAGATGCTCCACGTCCCAGCTGACCAGGATCGCCTGGGCGTCTTCGTCGTGCTCTGCCTGGGAGAACAGGTCCATGGCCAGCCAGTCAGGATCGGTCTGGCCGTCGGACACCACCAGGATCTCGGAGGGCCCGGCGATCATGTCGATCCCCACCTGACCAAAGACCGCGCGCTTGGCGGTGGCCACATAAATGTTGCCCGGCCCGACGATCTTGTCGACCCTGGGCACGCTTTCGGTGCCATAGGCCAGCGCCGCCACGGCCTGGGCACCGCCCAGGGTAAACACCTTGTCGACCCCGGCCAGATGCGCCGCCGCCAGCACCAGATCGTTGACCACGCCGTCGGGCGTGGGCACCACCATGATGATCTCCCGCACTCCCGCCACGTGGGCCGGCACAGCGTTCATCAGCACCGATGAGGGATAGGCGGCCTTGCCGCCGGGCACATAGATACCGGCGCGATCCAGCGGCGTCACCTTCTGCCCCAGCACGGTGCCGTCATCTTCGGTGTACTGCCAGGAAGTGGGCTTCTGGCGTTCGTGGTAGACGCGGATACGCTCGGCGGCGGTGGTCAGCGCCTGACGCTGGTCGTCGGGCAGAGCGGCGTAGGCGGCCTCGAGACGATCGGCCCCCAGGGTCAGATCCGCCATGCTCGAGGCCTCGAGGCGATCGAGGCGACAGGTCAGCGCCACCAGGGCGGCATCCCCCTCCCGACGCACCTGGCTGATGATCTCGGAGACCGCCTGCTGGACACCATGGTCCGACACGCCTTCCCACGCCAGCAGGTCGGTGAGACGGGACTCGAAATCCTCGTCCCGGGTCGAGAGTCGGGCCACCAGGGGCGTGTCTTGGCTCATGTCGGAAATCTCCGCTTCTGTCTTGGCCATACGTTGAGAACCCTCAGGTTCCGTTGGCTGGTGCGCTCAGCTTGCCGCCTGCCGCCGCGCCTCGACGGCGTCGCTCAAGCGGCGCAGCAGCGGTTTGATCTGATCATGCTTGATGGTCATCGAGGCCTGATTGACCACCAACCGGGTGCTGATATGGGCCATCAGTTCCCGTGGCTCCATACCGTTGGCACGCAGCGTATTGCCGGTATCGACGATATCGACGATCTCGTCGGCCAGGTTCATCAGCGGCGCCAGCTCCATCGCACCGTACAGCTTGATGACCTCGGCCTGGATGCCCTGCTCGGCGTAATAGCGCCGCGCCACATTGACGAACTTGGTCGCCACCCGACGCCGGGCACGGGCGGGCTCGGCACCCTGAATACCAGCCGTCATCAGCTTGCAACGCGCGATATTGAGGTCCAGCGGCTCATAGAGCCCCTCGGCACCGTGCTCCAGCAGCACATCCTTGCCGGCTACCCCCAGGT
This sequence comes from Halomonas sp. YLB-10, assembly GCF_003856855.1. Lineage (NCBI taxonomy): Bacteria > Pseudomonadati > Pseudomonadota > Gammaproteobacteria > Oceanospirillales > Halomonadaceae > Halomonas > Halomonas sp. YLB-10. Next base: position 159,573 of record NZ_RRCU01000004.1, on the reverse strand, counting down.
CCGCCGCCCCCAGCTGCACATAGGTCGGCACATCGGTGGCACGAATCACCACCAGCTTGACGTCTGGCAGATTGGTGTCGAACAACAGCTTGCGACTCTTGCCCAGGTCCTCGGCGGGCCGGATGCCGGCATCCGCCAGCAGTGGCAGCGTCTCGTCGAGAATGCGCCCCTTGGAGAGCGCCACTATCAATTGCTTGCTCATGGTCTCGCCCGGTTGTCGGGTTGGAAGTCAATGTGGCGTGTTTCCCCGCGCCGGCTCGGGCAGTCCGAGCCGGCTGGGCGAAGAAAGCTCAGCCCGGGACGCGCTTGATCCGAGCACCCAGCAGGTGGAGCTTTTCCTCGATGCATTCGTAGCCGCGATCGATGTGGTAGATACGATCGACCAGGGTCTCGCCCTTGGCCATCATCGCCGCGATCACCAGTGAGGCCGAAGCGCGCAGATCGGTGGCCATCACCGGTGCACCGGACAGATGCTCGACGCCTTCGATGACGGCAGTGTTGCCTTCCAGGGCGATGTTGGCGCCCATGCGGTTCAACTCCTGCACGTGCATGAAACGATTCTCGAAGATCGTCTCGACCACTCGCGAGGAGCCCTCGGCCACCGCATTCATGGCCACGAACTGGGCCTGCATGTCGGTGGGAAAGGCCGGATACGGAGCGGTCCTGATATTGACCGCCCTGGGCCTGCGCCCTTCCATGTCCAGCTCGATCCAGTCCTCACCGGTGGTAATCCTGGCCCCCGCCTCCTCGAGCTTGGCCAGCACCGCCTCGAGAATGTCGGCACGGGTACGACGCACCCTAACGCGGCCACGGCTGAGCGCCGCTGCGACCAGGAAGGTGCCGGTCTCGATACGGTCCGGCATGACGTCGTGGCGAGCCCCGTGGAGCCGCTCCACCCCTTCGATGGTGATGGTGTCAGTACCGTGACCACGGATATCGGCACCCATCTTGATCAGGCACTCGGCCAGATCCACGATTTCGGGCTCCTTGGCGGCGTTCTCGAGCACCGTGGTGCCGTCGGCCAGGGTCGCGGCCATCAGCAGGTTCTCGGTACCGGTCACGGTCACGGTATCGAAGAAGATGGTGGCACCCTTGAGGCGGCCCGGCGTGGTAGCACGGATGTATCCACCCTCGACCCGGATATCGGCACCCATGGCCTCGAGGCCACGAATATGCAGGTCCACCGGACGCGAGCCGATGGCGCACCCGCCCGGCAGCGATACGTCGGCCTTGCCGAAGTGGGCGAGCAGCGGTCCAAGCACCAGGATCGAGGCGCGCATCTTCTTGACCAGCTCATAGGGCGCGTGGCAATCGCTGACCTGGGCTCCGTTAAGCTGAATGCACATCTTTTCGCCCATCACCGCCTGCACGCCCATGTGGCCGAGCAGTTCCAGGGTGGTGGTGATGTCCTGCAGGTGGGGAAGATTGCCGATGGTGACCGGCTCTTCGGACAGCAGGGTGGCGCACAGGATGGGCAGCGCTGCATTCTTGGCGCCACTGGCCCAGACGTCGCCCTCGGCGGGTCCGTTGCCGGTAATGATCAATTTGTCCATGAAGGCGGTACCATCAGGCTCCGGTGTTTTCGGCGGCAGCCTGCCACTGTGCGGGGGTATAGGTCTTGATGCTGACCGCATGAAGGGCGCCGGAGGCGATTTCCTCGGACAGCGCACCATAGATGACCTGCTGACGCTTGACCGGTGACAGCTCGGCGAAGCGTTCGCCCACCGCAATCACCTGAAAGTTGCAGCCTTCACCCTGGATATGAAATTCACAGCCGTCGACACGGCTCTCGAGCAGCGCTTTGACGTCGCTGGGTTGCATGCACCTGCTCCTTGACCAGACCAATGACGGGAGACGCCCACGGCCTCGCCGTGACGTCCCGAAAAAACTCAAAGGGCATATGGTAAAGAAAAGCGGCGCGCTTGGCGATGACGCAGCGAGGTTTCCACCTATACATCCGTCACAAAAAAGACACCCCCGGCCACCTTGCAGTGGCCGGGGGTGCCGGAAGGGCTAGCGGCGAGGGCGAGCAGCCCGGATCAAGGCGCTGGATTCAGACGTCGAATCAGGCGCATCACGGACACCAGCAGCCAGACAACCGCCGCTAGACGGTAACGCTGCTGGAAGGCAACAGATCATCCAGACCGGCCAGCTCGGTCAACTGTCTGAGCTGCGCCGACAGCTTGATGCTGTTGAGCGACAGCCCGATCCGGCGAATGGTACGCGCCCACTCGAGCATCATGGTCAGCGCCGCGCTGGAGACATGCTCCACCTCGCTCAGGTCGAGGCACACCGAGGTGCCCGACGCCCGACTCTGGAGCCACTCACGGCCTGCCTCGGCCATGTCCGCGGCCCCATCGAAGTCGACCTTGCCACACACCCGGAGTGTACTTCCGTCCTCGAGCAGGCGGGCCGACGCCACTTCCATCAACACGCTCACGCACCGCGCTCCAGTTCGTCGACGCCGACATCCGGCGACCAGTTGTTGATCACGGCGTCGTAGTCACGGTTGTGGTCACGCATGGCCTGATCGAACTGGTTGCGGAAGGTCAGACCGAGATTGATGCCATTGACGATGACATTGACCACCCGCCACTGGCCGTTGGACTTGCGCAGGGTGTAGTTGACCGGGTAGATGGTGCCATCGGTGGCCACCACTTCCATCTCGACGCTGTCCTGATCGTCATAGCGTGAGGCGGACTGGTTATCGAGCACGCGAACTTCCTTGTACTCGAAGGTCACCAGGCCCTTGGCATAGGTGTCGAGCAGGGTCTGCTTGAACACCTCGGCGAAGCGCGAACGCTGCTCCGGCGTGGCATTGTTGAAGTAGCGGCCCATCACACTGGCGCCGATGTAGCGAAAGTCGGCGACGCCACGCAGACTCTCGTCGACCATCTGCTTGAGCTCGTCGGGACGGTCCATGAAGTAGGCCTCTCGGCCGCCGATCATCCCCATCAGATCATTGACGCTGTCGCGAATCAGCTGTTCGGGGGATTGCTGGGCCATGGCCGGCAGACTGGCCAGCACCATCATCAGCGCCATCAACCAGCGGCGCAGGTGAACCATTGCGGGCAAAGAACGGGTCATGGGTTGCCTCCTTGTATCTCCGGAAACTGCCGGATCAGTCTTTCGTCAGATTGGACACGAACTGCTGGATCAGTTCCTCGAGCACCAGCGCGGACTGGGTATCACGAATCGCCTCACCCTCGGCGATCATCTCCGGTGATCCCCCGACCGACAGCCCGATGTACTGCTCACCAAGCAGGCCCGAGGTCAGGATCGCCGCGGTGCTGTCATCCGGCAGCTTGCCGGCCAGGGAGCTGTCCAGCGACATCACCACCACGGCATCGTAGAACTCGGTATCCAGCTCGATGCTCTCTACCCGTCCCACGGTCACCCCGGCCATCGTCACTCGTGCCCGCGGCTTGAGCCCACCGATATTTGCGAAGTTGGCCCGGAGCTCGTAGGTGTCGTCGGCACGTTGCAGGTCCAGGCCGCTGACCTTGAGCCCCAGGAATACCAGCCCCAGGATACCGGCCAGCATGAACAGGCCCACACCAAACTCCATCGTCTTGCTGCGCTTCATGGACAGTCTCCGCAGAATCAGGAAAGCCCGCCGAACATCACGGCGGTAAGAACGAAATCCAAGCCCAGCACGGCCAGGGAGGAATACACCACGGTACGGGTGGTGGCCCGCGAAATACCTTCCGAGGTCGGCACCAGATCATACCCCTGGAACACGGCAATCCAGGTGACCACTATGGCGAACACGATGCTCTTGACCACGCCGTTGCCGATATCGGTAAAGAAGCCGACGCTGGCCTGCATGTTGCCCCAGTACGAGCCTTCGAACACCCCGAGCCACTCGACCCCGACCAGGTAGCCGCCGTACACGCCGACCACGCTGAAGCCGATGGTCAACAGCGGCAGCGAGACGAACCCCGCCCACAGGCGTGGCGCCACGATACGACGCAGCGGATCGACGCCGATCATCTCCATGCTGGTCAGCTGCTCGGTGGCCTTCATCAGGCCAATCTCGGCGGTCAGCGCCGAGCCCGCGCGCCCGGCAAACAACAAAGCCGCCACCACCGGCGCCAGTTCACGCAACAGGGCCAACGACACCATCTGGCCGAGCGCGTCCTCGGCACCGAACCCGACCAGGATGGTGTAACCCTGAAGCGCCAGCACCATGCCGATGAACAGCCCCGACACCAGCACGATGGCCAACGACAGCACACCGACCGCATAGACCTGGGCCACCCACAGGCTGAACCCTTCTGCCGAGGGGCGCCCCAGCATGGACTGGCCGAGAAAGATGCTGGCCCGGCCGACGGCCTCCAGCAGGTCGCAGCCGCGCCGTCCCATATGGGTGATTCGTTCGATCATGGACGGCTCCCCTGGCCCAGAATGTCATCGTGAAAATCGTTGGCCGGGTAGTGAAACGGCACAGGGCCATCCGGCTCACCATGCACGAACTGACTGACTCGGGCGTCCTGTTCCACGTCCAGCGATGCCGGCGTGCCGTGGGCCATGACCCGCCCGTCGGCGACCACGTAGACGTAGTCGGCGATGGACAGGGTCTCCTTGATATCGTGGGAGACCACCACCGCCGTCAAGCCCAGCGCCTGATTCAGCCGCCGAATCAACTGGACCAGCACACCCATGGAGATCGGATCCTGGCCGACGAAGGGCTCGTCGTAGAGAATCAATTCAGGATCCAGCGCCACCGCCCGCGCCAGCGCCACACGCCGCGTCATGCCGCCGGACAGCTCTGCTGGCATCAAGTCTCTGGCCCCACGCAGCCCCACCGCCTCGAGCTTCATCAGCACCACGTCACGCACCATGCTTTCCGGCAGATCGGTGTGGACCCGCAACGGAAAGGCCACGTTCTCGTAGACACTGAGATCGGAAAACAGCGCGCCACTCTGGAACAGCATGCCCATGCGCCGACGCATCTGGAACAGATCCTTGCGCGACAGGCGATGGACGTCCTGACCATCGATCAGGACGCGTCCGCCACTGGGGTTGAGCTGCCCCCCGATCAGTTTCAGCAGGGTAGTCTTCCCGGTGCCACTTGGCCCCATGATGGCCGTGATCTTGCCGCGGGGTATGGAGAGATCCACGCCGCGAAAGATATCCCTGTCGCCGCGCGTGAAATGCAGATTCTCCACCTCCACCAAGGAGGAAGCCGTCATCGCAGTCCCTATAGAGTCAGTATCACCGTGAACCGGCGGTTCAGACCGGACGCCCGCCCCGAATCCTCGGATTCGACGCCTGGCCAGACCTGAGCCCGAACCTTGAGAATAGAGCGCCTTGAGCCGCGCTCGGTTTTCGAACATCGTATCTTAACTCAAATGCAGCATGCCAGTGCCCCGGTTGCGCGCTTGCGCGCAGGTTTATCTAAGGGTTCAATGGGCGCCCTTTCTGCAACCAAGTCGTTCTCCATGCTGTTACCGTCTGTCGTCGTCGCCCTGGGCCTGGTGGGCCTGCTCTGGAGCGCGGATCGCTTTGTCGGCGCCGCCGCCGCCACCGCCTACCGCGCCGGCATGAGCATCATGCTGGTCGGCATGACCATCGTCTCCATCGGCACCTCTGCCCCGGAAATCGTGGTCTCGGTGATGGCCTCGCTGGATGGCGCCCCCGACCTGGCCACCGGCAATGCGCTGGGCTCCAATATCGCCAACATCGCGCTGGTACTGGGCGTGACTGCACTGGTGGTGCCGATCCCGGTGCGCTTCACCATCGTGCGCCGCGAGCTGCCACTGCTGTTGGGCGCCACCGGCCTCGCCGGCTACGCCCTGGCCGATGGCAGCCTCGAACGCCTCGACGCGGCCCTGCTGATCGCGCTGCTGGTATTCAGTCTGTGGTGGCTGTTTCGCGCCGACGAGGCCGAACAGGAGATGGCCGACGACATTCCCGGCATGGCACTGGGCAAGGCCATCGGCTGGCTGGTGCTGACCCTGGCGGTGATGATCGTAAGCTCCCGCGCCCTGGTCTGGGGCGCCACTGAGCTGGCACGCACCTTTGGCGTAAGCGAGCTGGTGATCGGTCTGACCGTCGTCGCCATCGGCACCAGCCTGCCGGAACTCGCCGCCTGCGTGGCCAGCGCGCTGAAGCGCCACCACGATCTGGCCATCGGCAACGTCATCGGCTCCAACCTGTTCAATATGCTGGCGGTACTGCCGGTACCGGCGCTGCTGGCGCCGGGAGCCACCGATCCCGCAGCCGCCGGCCGCGACTTTCCGGTAATGCTTGGCCTGACGCTGCTGCTGGCGGCGCTGCTGCTGTGGCAACGCCGAGGGCGCCTGGGGCGCTGGATCGGCGCGCTGCTGGCCTGCACCTATGCGCTTTATCTGACCTGGCTCGGCCTTTCGGTCGCGGCAGGCCCCTTGTGACAACGGCAGTAAACGGCAACAATCATGGCCATGAGCAAACACCCCTCCTCGGCGCAGACGCCGACCCTGAGCGTCCGCGATATCGCACGACGCACCCTGGAGCTGGAACGTGACGCCATCGACGCCCTGATCGGGCGTCTCGACGGCGACTTCGACCGTGCCTGCCAACTGCTGCTGGCCTGCCGCGGCCGGGTGGTCGTCACCGGCATGGGCAAGTCGGGACATGTCGGCGGCAAGATCGCCGCCACCCTGGCAAGCACCGGCACGCCGGCCTTCTTTGTCCATCCCGGCGAAGCCAGTCATGGTGACCTGGGCATGATCACGCCCGGCGACGTCGTCCTGGCACTGTCCAACTCCGGCGAAACCGCCGAGGTCACTGCCCTGCTGCCGCTGCTCAAGCGCATGGGCATTCCACTGATCAGCATGACCGGCCGAGCACAGTCGACCCTGGCCCGCCACGCCGAAGCCCATCTATACGCAGGGGTCGAGCGCGAGGCCTGCCCGCTGGACCTGGCCCCGACCTCTTCGACCACTGCAGCGCTGGCGCTGGGCGACGCCCTGGCGGTGGCGCTGCTCGAGACCCGCGGCTTCACCGCCGAGGATTTCGCCCTGTCCCACCCGGGCGGCAGCCTGGGCAAGCGACTGCTGTTGACCGTGGCCGACCTGATGCATACCGGCGACCGCCTGCCCTCGGTACCGTCGGGCTCGCCGCTGCGCGACGCCCTGCTCGAGATCACCCGTCAAGGACTCGGCTTTACCTGCGTGGTATCCCCCGACGGCACCCTGGCCGGGGTCTATACCGACGGCGACCTGCGCCGCACCCTGGATCGCCATCAGGACTTCAGCTCGCTTACCGTGGATGACGTGATGACCATCCCCGGGCGACGCATCGGCCCCGCCACCCTGGCGGCGGAGGCGGTCAAGCTGATGGAGGAAGGCCGGATCACCGCCCTGGCGGTGGTCGATGACGAGCAGCGCCCAGTCGGTGCACTGCATATGCACGACCTGCTGGCCGCCGGTGTCATCTGAGCCTCATTTATCCCTTTACAAGGAACGCCGTCATGTCTCACGAGCTTCTCGCCTCCCTCGCGCCGGATCTGGTGGAGCGCCTGCGCCACATCAAGCTGCTGGCGCTGGACGTGGACGGCGTACTGACCGATGGTCGACTGTACTTCCACGCCGACGGCTCCGAGCTGAAGGCGTTCAACACCCTGGATGGCCACGGCCTCAAGCTGGCCAAGCGCGCCGGCATCCAGGTGGCCCTGATCACCGGGCGCAGCTCCCCCATGGTCACCCAGAGAGCCAGAGCACTCGGCATCGAGCACGTACAGCAAGGGGTCGAGCGCAAGCTGCCCGCCCTTGAATCGCTGTGCGATTCGCTTGGCCTGACCCTCGACCAGGTCGCCTACTGCGGCGATGACCTGCCGGATCTGCCCTGCATCCATCGCAGTGCGGTCGGCATCACCGTGCCAGGCGCCCCCTGCTACCTTCGTCAGCACGCCGACTGGGTCACCCAGGTTGCCGGCGGACATGGCGCGGTGCGCGAGATCACCGACACCCTGCTGATGGCCCAGGGCCGCCTCGACGATATCATCGACAGCTACCTGAGCAACGGACCGCTGACATGAAACTGAGCGCACTGCGTCCAGGCTTTCGCTTCTGGCTGGTCATCCTGCTGCTGGTACTCGGTGGCGGCCTGACGTTGCTCGACCCCCGCGAGAGCAACGTCCCCGACCTGGTACCCAATGACAAGGCTGGCGAGCCCGACTACTACCTGGTGGATGCCCGCCTGACCCGCTTCGATGCCCAGGGCACCCCCCACCAACGCATCGATACGCCACGCCTTGTGCACACACCGCTCGACGACATCACCCGGGTGGACCAGCCGGACCTTGCGCTGATCGACGACAGCGGCCGAGAGTGGATCGCCGACGCCGACAACGGTGAACTGGGTCCGGACGGCAACCCCCTGACCCTGTCGGGCGACGCCCATCTCGAGGCCCCCGCAGAGCGTTGGCAGCTTGATACAGAGGTATTGGTCTACGACAGCGACAGTGGCCATGTCTGGAGCGAAACGCCAGCCGTCCTACGCCAACCCCCTCAACAGATGCAAGGGGAGCGCTTCGACGCCTGGATCCATGACAATACCGCTCGCCTGACCGACAATGTCACCGGTCATCATCCGCCAGAGCCTCAATAAGGAGCCCCTTCCATGATGCGTCCAAGTCCCGCCCTCCTGCTTGCCCTGGCCCTTGGCCTGGCCGCCGGCGCCACCGGCAGCAGTGTCCTGGCGCTGGAAAGTGATCGCAGCGCACCGATTCAGGTGGAGGCCGACCAGCTGGATCTCGATGATCGCGCCGGTACCGCGGTCTATACCGGCGACGTGCGCATTGTGCAAGGCAGCATGATCCTCACCGGCGAACGCGTCGAGATCCAGCGCAACGACCAAGGACAACTGTCACTGGCGACCGCGACCGGCTCACGTGCCTACCTCGAGCAGAAGCCATCCCCGGAAGAACCGGTGGTCAAGGGCTGGGGCCGCAAGGTGATCTACCACGTGGCCGAACGCCGCATGGAGCTGATCGACCAGGCTGAGCTGCACAAGGCCAATGACACCTTCGACGGTGCCTATCTGGAGTACTTCCTCGATCGCCGCGTGGTCCAGGCCCGCTCCAGCGCCCAGGGCGTCCAGGGCGAGCAGCGCATTCGCATGACCCTCGAGCCGGAAAGCCAAGGAAACTGATGAAGACTCTCCACGCTCGCCATCTGGCCAAGAGCTACAAGAAGCGTCGCGTCGTCCAGGACATCAGCCTGTCGATCGAGCAGGGCAGCATCGTCGGTCTGCTGGGCCCCAACGGGGCCGGCAAGACCACCTCCTTCTACATGATCGTCGGCCTGGTCAGAGCCGACGCCGGCAGCATCAGCATCGATGATCGGGACCTGAGCCGCGCGGCCATGCATCAGCGCGCGCTGGCCGGTATCGGCTACCTGCCTCAGGAGGCTTCGATCTTTCGCAAGCTGTCGGTGGCCGACAACATCATGGCGATCCTCGAGACCCGCAAGGACCTCGACCGCGAGGGCCGAGAAGCACGTCTCGAGCAACTCCTCGAGGACTTCCACGTCAGCCATATTCGCGACAACCCCGGCATGAGCCTGTCCGGCGGGGAGCGGCGCCGGGTCGAGATCGCCCGCGCCCTGGCCACCGAGCCGGCCTTTATCCTGCTCGATGAACCCTTCGCCGGGGTCGACCCGATCTCGGTGGGCGAGATCAAGTCCATCATTCGTCAACTCAAGGCCCGCGATATCGGCGTCCTGATCACCGATCACAACGTGCGCGAGACCCTCGATATCTGCGATCGTGCCTACATCGTCGGCGACGGCCAGATCATCGCCGAGGGCAGCGCCGAGTCCATCCTTGCCAACCAGCGCGTCAAGGAGGTCTACCTGGGCGAAAACTTCCGCCTTTAGACCGCAGGGCCGCCCGACAGCCGCAGTCGCCTCAAGCGGCCGCAACACTTGCCAGCATCAGCATCCAAGCGCCGGCCCCGAAAGGGTCGGCCTCACCTTGCACACAGGGCCTCCCTCGAAAGAAACACCTCCCCCCCTACCAAGTTGTTCCACATCGACCTTTTCACTCCCTCCCACAGGTCAAAAAACACCAACTTGGCAAGATGCTTGCATGTCTGATGACTCGTCGTTAGGGTAAAGCCTTTCGACAACACTGGTGGATCCCGACCCATGGCCCTCAAGGCGTCACTGCAGCTGCGCATCGGTACCCAGCTGACCATGACCCCGCAACTGCAACAGGCGATCGGCCTGCTGCAGCTTTCGACTCTGGACCTGCGCCAGGAGGTCCAGCAGGCGCTGGAGGCCAACCCCATGCTCGAACTCGAGGACGAGTTCGGCGAACAGCAGACCAGGGAAGCCGCGGAAGATGACTGGGCGGATCAGATTCCCTCGGAACTCAGTGTGGACAGCGACTGGTCCGACACCTACCAGGACCTGGGCACCACCCCCGCCGGCAGTGGCGAGGCGGCGGATTTCGAGCGCCAGGCAAGCTCCCAGTCACTGCACAGCCACCTGAGCTGGCAACTGGCGATGCTCGACGTCAGCGACCAGGAGCGCCTGATCGCCGAGAGCCTGCTCGACGCGGTCAACGCCGACGGCTATCTCGAGCAGACACTGGATGACATCGCCCAGGGGCTCGAGCAAGACGGTCGTCGCCCCCCTCCCCTCGCCGAGGTGGAGGCGGTGCTGGTTCGGCTGCAACAGTTCGAACCGACCGGAGTGTTCGCCCGCGACCTGCGCGAGTGTTTGATGCTGCAACTGGATAGTCTGCCTCGCGATACCGTCCTGCTGCCCCAGGCCGGACGACTGGTAAGACAGTTTCTCGAGGCACTGGCCAGCGGCGACCGACGTCTGCTGAAGCGCCGGCTAGGACTCGATGACGACCAACTCGACAGCGTCATCGAGCTGATCCGAAGCCTCGACCCACGTCCCGGCAGCCAGTTCGGTGACAGCGATAACGACTACGTCATTCCCGACCTGGTGGTACGCCACACCGAAGAGGGCTGGCGCGTTGAACTCAACCCGGATGCAATGCCCCGACTGCGCATCCAGCCCGACTACGCTGCGCTGATTCGGCGCGCGGACAAGAGCCAGGACAACCAGTTCCTCAAGGACCACCTGCAGGAGGCGCGCTGGCTGATCAAGAGTCTGTCCAGCCGCAACGACACCTTGCTGAAGGTCGGCCGGGAAATCATGGTGCGTCAGATCGACTTCCTCGAGCAGGGAGAAGCGGCCATGAAACCGTTGGTGCTGGCCGATATCGCAGACAAGGTGGAGATGCACGAGTCCACCATCTCCCGCGTGACCACCCAGAAGTTCGTGCACACGCCTCGCGGCGTGTTCGAGTTGAAGTATTTTTTCTCGAGCCAGGTCGGCCAGGATGGCGACGCCCATTCCAGTACCGCCATCCGCGCCATGATCAAATCGTTGATTCAAAAGGAACCTGCCCGCAAACCTCTGTCGGACAGCAAACTGGTGGAATTGCTGGCGGAAGACGGTGTCAATGTCGCCAGACGCACCGTGGCAAAGTACCGGGAAGCCATGAATATTCCGTCTTCCAGCGAGCGCAAGCGACTGCGCTGAGGCCTTGCGCTGCGGCGTCGCTAGCCTAGTTATCGGGAAAGCGCAAGCACTTGAAATTTCGCATGACATCTGCGTCTTTCTGCGTAGCGTCGAGGGGGTTTGCAGGATCGGAAAAAGGGTTACAATCAAGCCACCACCCGAAAGAGCAAGGAGCCTGTCATGCAAGTCAACATCACCGGCCACCACGTCGAATTGACCGATCCCCTGCGTGACTACGTACAAGAGAAGCTCGCCCGTGTGGAGCGCCACTACGACAACATCACCAACGTCCAGGTGACCCTCTCGGTGGAAAAGGAACGCCAGCTGGCCGCCTGCACCCTTCACGCCGCCGGTGCCGACCTGCATGCCGAAGCGCAGGACGGCGACATGTATGCTGCTATCGACGCCCTTGCCGACAAGCTGGACCGCCAGCTGGTCAAGCACAAGGAAAAATCCCAAGCCCGCGCCCAAGGCGCCGGAATTCGCTGACTCTCATGACATTGGAAGCCATTCTCCCTCCCGAGCGCACATTGTTCGATGTCCCGGGAGGCAGCAAGAAGAGGGTGCTGGAGTTTTTCAGCACCTTCATTGCGCAGAACACCCCGAGCCTGGACAGCCAGGAGGTCTTCAGTCGGCTGATCGGACGTGAGCGCCTGGGCAGTACCGGCATCGGCAATGGCGTCGCCATTCCCCATGCCCGCAACCCCCACTGCAAGGCGCCCATCTCCGGCTTCCTCAAACTCGCGGAACCTGTCGACTTCGATGCCATCGATGGTGAGCCCGTCGATCTGGTGTTCGTGCTGCTGGTGCCGGAAGAGGCCGACGACGCCCATCTTGCCCTGCTCGGCCAGGTCGCTGGCGTCATGAACGACGCCGACACACGTCACCGTCTGCGCCACGCCAGCTCTCAGCGCGAGCTTCACGAGCGCCTGCAGGAAGCCATCCGCCAACAGGCGCCAGGGGACGACACTCCCTCCTGATCGCGGCCTTGCCTAGGCCATCAGCAATGGACGCCTGCCCAAGGAGACAGGACATGCAGCTCGTGATCATCAGTGGTCGCTCCGGCTCGGGAAAGTCCGTGGCCCTTCAGGCCCTGGAGGACCTGGGGTTCTACGCCATCGACAACCTTCCCGCGACCTTGCTGGGCGCCTTGGTGGACGAGCTGGAAAACGGTCATTCCCGCCGTATCGCCGTCAGCGTCGACGCCCGCAACCTGCCTGAGGCGCTGGAACGCTTCCCCGCCCAGCTGGCGTCCCTCAAGCAGAGTCCGATCGACTGCCAGGTGGTCTACCTGACCAGTGATGCGCGAATTCTGCTCGAGCGTTATTCCCACACGCGGCGCCGTCACCCCCTGACCCGTGATAGCGACATGACCCTGGCGGAAGCCATCGAGTCCGAACAGAAGGCCCTTTCGGGCATTCGAGACCTGGCCGATCTGGTCATCGACAGCTCTCGCCTGTCGGTACACGAACTGCGTTCGCGCATCGCCGAACAGGTCGCCGACCACCGCAGCGGCCAGTTGAGCCTGACCGTGGAGTCCTTCGGCTTCAAGCGTGGCGTGCCGCCGGATGCAGACATCGTGTTCGATGCCCGCTGTCTGCCCAACCCCTACTGGGAACCATCGCTGCGTGATGCCAATGGCTGCGATCCCAGCGTCATCGACTTCCTCGAACGCTATCAGGACGTCGCCGACATGAAACGCGACATTCTCGCCTGGGTGCGCACCTGGCTACCGCGCTATCAGCAAAGCCAGCGCAGCTACCTCACCGTGGCGGTGGGCTGCACCGGAGGACAGCATCGTTCGGTCTACCTGGCCGAGGGAATCGCCTCGGCCCTGGCCGACCAGCATCCCCGCGTCCGTCTACGCCACCGCGAACTCGGCCAGCAACGCCGACTGGACAGCGGAGGACTCTAGGCGTGGCCCGACGCACCCTGACCCTGACCAATCGTCGTGGCCTGCATGCACGCGCCGCGACACGCCTGGTCACCTGCTGCCAACCCTTTGACGCCACCGTCACCGTCCACCATGGCAGCCGCTCGGGTGACGCCGCCAACATCATGTCGCTGCTGATGCTGGCCGCCCCCTGCGGTACGGAGCTGACCCTGGAGGCCGAAGGCAAGGACGCGGACGCGGTGCTGGACGCTCTGGAGGCACTGTTCGACGCACGCTTCGACGAAGACGCCTGACGTCTTCCCTCTCCTTGTTTTGACCGCCACCCCCTGCCTGCCAAGGACGCCATGCAACTGATCCAGACCGGCAAGTACACCGAGGTCCACTACGATCCGGACCAGGACGCCTTCATCAAGACCTTCACGCCCAAGACCAGCGATCGCTGGCGCTACCGCCTGGGCATCCGGCGCTACCCCGGCCACAACTTTCGCTATGTCGCCGGCCGACTGGAGCGACTGGGTATCGCCACACCGAAAATCCTGTCGGCAGAGCGCTATCGCCTGGTCACCGCCAACGTGCACGGCATCGCGCTTAAAAAGCTGGTCCTCGACTCTCCGGAACTGCAGAACCGCTACCTGGACATTCTCGAAGCCTTGTACCGTGACCGTATCCACTGTCGTGGCCTGCACACAGAGAACTTCCTGGTCGTCGACGGAGAGGTGATCGCCATCGATCTGGATGCCTACAAGGCGCCGCGGGTCTTCACCTATCCGCGCCGAGAGTTCATCGACTGTCTGAGTCGCTCGCTGAAAAACGACGAGGCGTTCCTGTTCGAGCGCTTTCTCGAACGTGTCGACGCCCAGCATCCCTGAGCCCAGCATCCCTAAGGAAGAACCGCTCCTCCTTGTGCCCTCGCCTGCCCCGCTCTACCCCGGTTTTCCGGGTGGGAGCGCTGGCGTTGGCGACGGTAGCAGCAGCAGTGGTAAACTTTTAACTCGCCACTCAGTTTACCACCAAGCGTCCTTCAGGAGCCGACATGACCTCTCCGGTGTGGCATCCCTACGCCCATCTCAAGACCCAGGCCCCTGCCCCCCGGGTAGTCGGCGGCCAGGGCACCCGCTTTACCCTGGACAGCGGCGAATCATTGCTCGACGCGACCTGCTCCTGGTGGTGCATGATCCACGGCTACGGACATCCACGGCTGGTCAAGGCGATTCAGGAGCAAGCTGCCACGCTGTGTCACGTGATGCTTGGAGGACTGACCCACGATCCCGCCGACCAGCTCGCGCGGGAACTGGTTCGCGTCACGCCAGAGGGCCTCAACCACGTGTTCTTCTCCGACAGCGGCTCGGTGGGCATGGAGGTGGCGATGAAGATGGCGGTGCAGTACCACCATCTGCGCGGCCGCCCCAACAAGCACCGCATGCTGTCATTGATGAAGGCCTACCACGGTGATACCGCCGGCTGCATGGCGGTGTGTGACCCCGAAGAGGGCATGCATTCGCTGTTTTCCGGCTTTCTTCCGAAGCACCATTTCGCCCCGGCGCCGACGGCACCCTATACGGCCACGCCAGAGCAGGTCGCCGCCGACCTCGACGCCCTGCGAGCGGTGCTGGAAGCCCACCACCACGAGATCGCCGCGCTGTTGATGGAACCCCTGCTGCAGGCCGCCGGAGGTCTCAACATGACCTCTCCGGACTATCTGAAGGGTGCTCGCGCCTTGTGCGACGAGTTCGACGTGCTGTTGGTGTTCGACGAAGTGGCCACCGGCTTTGGACGCACCGGGCGCATGTTCGCCGCCGACCATGCCGGTGTCAGTCCGGACATCATGGTGCTGTCCAAGGGGCTGACCGGCGGCTACCTTGGCCACGCAGCGACCCTGGCCAGCGACCGTGTCCATGACACCTTTATCGGCGACAGCGAGCTTCACGCCTTTATGCACGGCCCGACCTTCATGGGCAATCCGCTGGCCTGTCGCGTGGCACTGGAAAGCCTCAGGGTCTTCGAGGAGGACGACTATCTGGGCCGTATCGCTCGGCTCAACGCCATCCTTGTGCAGGAACTCGCCGGCGACAGTGACCTGCGCGCCCACCCTGCGGTGGCCGACATCCGTGTGCTCGGCGCCACCGGCGTGATCGAGGTGCACGACAGTAAAGCGCTGAAAGGCGCCGCCGCCATCGCCCGTGAACAGGGCGTGTGGCTGAGATCCTTCGGCAGATGGCTTTACACCATGCCGGCCTATATCACCTCGGATGACGAAATGCGCCAGATCATCAAGGCCATGAAGGCTCCTTTCACAGCAAACGCATAATTAGTGCGGTGGCTGGCTCTCTACCAGGCGCTACCACGCTCTACCAGCCCCAGAACAGCAGCCACCAGGCACCGATCACCGGCGCCTGGGCGGCGAGCATAGGTAGCATGGCAGCGAGTCGACGCAGACCACTGGCGTAGCGTCCAAGGATGCCCCAGCCAAGCCCCGCGCTTGCCAGTACGCCAAGCCCCAGCAACAGCGCCCTGGCGTCATTGGCCCAGTGGATCAGCAGGCCATCGCCTCGCAGCAGGGTCAGGGTGGTCATCGACAGGCCCAGGAAGACGCCAACCGCGGCCAGGGGTATCAGGGCGTAGGACAGGTGCCACAGGCGCTGCCAGCGCCAGCGGCCAAGCAGACGGTTGGTCAGCGACAGCGACAGCGAGACAAGCCCCCCCAGCACCAGGGTCGTGGCACCGATATAGCCCAGCAGCAGGGCTCCATCGAGCAGGGTGAAGACGTCGTTGTGTTCGGGATAGTGGGTCAGCAGCCACCAGGGTGCGCTGGTTTCCAGCGGCCATCCCCAACCGTGCTGATAGAGCCAGACGGCCGCCTGCTGCTTGGCGGCCACGAACCAGGGGCTCGCCGACCAGTGGAATGCCCCCACCGCGATGCCCAGCAGGCCGAATACCACCAGCACGAACTCCCACAGGGTCGCGGGTCGCTGAGGCGGTGGCGACACCACCTCGATGCCGGGCGCCCTGAGCTCGAGATGGATAGCATCCTTGTAGCCTGAACAACGCGAGCACAGATGGCAGTCACTGGCGCTGTCCAGCTGCTTCAGCGGGATCAGCACCGGGCAGTCCGGAGCCCGGCTTCTTGACACCTCACGCCGGCGCTGGCGCCGTCCGTGTTCGGTCCACACCTCGGGGTCGGCGCGGTAGTGCAACGGCGCCAGCTTGGCCAACAGCGCAAAGACGCCGCTGACCGGACACAGATGGCGACACCAGACGCGCTTGCCCTTGCCGTAGACCAGACCGATCACGGCCGCCGCCAGGGTCGAGCCCCCCAGCACCAGCAGTGCAGCCTTGGGATACTGGTAGACGCTGACCAGCTGCCCATAGATCGTGGTCATGGCGAAGCCCACGAACGGCCAGCCACCCCAACGCATCCAGCGCGGTATCGCCCGGCCCATGCCGACACGACTGGCGGCTTCCGTGATGGCACCCTCCGGACACATCATCCCGCACCATAGCCGCCCCGCCACCACCATGCTGACCATGACAAAGGGCCACCAGATACCCCAGAACACGAACTCGGCGAACACTGTGAGGTGATCGAGGATGCGTGCCTCATGGTTCGGCAGGGGCAACAAGGGCGGCACCAGCAGCAGCACAGCGTAGAACGCCACCACGGCCCACTGCAGTGTCAGAATCCAGCGCCGATGATGCTTCAGCCAGGCTCCCAGACGTGCCCAGCGTCGGGTCTTGCGGGCGCCTGGATGCCGATTCTCAGCCACGGTTGGCCGAGTCTCCTTGCCAGGCCCGCAGCGACGATCGCTGGCTTCTGGCATCACTGCTGGCGTCACTGTTGTCGTCCCTGTTGCCGTCACCGCCGCCGCCTCGTTCACGACACCGCTCCCTCGACGACGTTGTGCGACGGGCGCTGCCCGCCCACCCACCAGTAGACGAGGCCCCAATAGCACAGGTAGCCGAGCACCAGCGTCGAGGAAGGCCAGGCACGGTAACCGGCGATACTGGCCAATAGTCCGCCGACTCCCTGGCCATCATCCAGCCAGGCACTGGTGTCCCACAGCGGATCGATCCCGACCGGCAACCAGCCCAGATTCATCAGCCGCTCGAGCGCCGCTACCCACAGGCCCGCCGCCACCAGCAGCAGCAGGATCTCGCTGGCCCGGAAGAACCCGCGCCAGGCCAGTCGTCGCGAGGACCACTGCAGCATCACGAAGCAGGCAGCCGCCGTGACAAAGCCGAGACCTGCGGCCAGGGCGAAGGAGGTCAGTTGTCCGCCTCGCCACTGGGCCAGCCCCAGACCGTACAGAAACACCAGGGTCTCGGCGCCTTCCCGAGCCACCGCCAGGGCCACCAGGGTAGCGATGCCCCACAGCCGTGAGCGCGACAGACACAGCATGGCGTCACACTCCATGGAGCGTTTGAAGGAGGCACCGCGACGGCGCATCCACGACACCATCTGCACGATCAACGCGGCGGCCAGCGCCGACATGGCGGTCTGAAACAGGGTCTGGGCGTCACCGGTCAACCAGCGCCCTACTCCCATCAGCACAGCACCGAGCACCACCGCCAGGGCGATACCCGCCGCGACACCGCCCCACAGCCAATTCAAGGCATCACGACGCCCCTCTCGGGCGAGCCAGGCGTAGACGAGGCCGACCACCAGGATGGCCTCCAGGCTCTCGCGCAGGACCACGATAAAGGCCGCTTCGTTCATGGGTGTGCCTCCTCGGAGGCTTCCCGAGCGATGATCACGCCCTGGGCATCGGGCAGGTGAAACTCGTCGAAGTAGTCGTAACGCCCCGGCTTCAGCGGGTGGACCACGACGAAGGAGTGAACGCCGGGACCCATCACCTTTTCCTGGCGAAGCCGGCGACTCTCGAATTCCACCGGCGTACTTCCGGCATTATGCAGTTCGATCTTGAACCGCTGCCCGGCGACGACCTCGAGTTCGACGGGATCAAGCCTGCCGTCAACAAGGGTCAACCGGTAGGTAGGCAGCGCTCCGGCTTCTGCCTGACCAGAGGTGGCGCACAGTGTCATCAGCGACAGCGCGACCAACGGCGCCGTGATCAGCGCGCCCGAGAGACGGGAACGACGTAGCAGCAACATGACCGCCTCCTCTCAGTAGCCGCCCTTCTTGCCCACGCCGGCGTAGACAAAGTCGTACTCGACGTCGAAGGGCGCATACCAGGGTGCCACGCCGGTTTCCTTGTCGATGTGACGCATCAGGTGCGGCGCTTCGATGTGGAAGCTCAGGTGATAGCGCCCCATGCCTTCGAGCGCCACATTGACACCATAGTGGGTGCCGTCGCTGGCGATCATCGGCATCAGGCTACCTTCGATCACACTGTCGCTGCCTTCCTTCTGCAACCGATAGTCAATGTGCAGAAAAGGAATCCAGGCGCCAGGAGGAAAACCGTTGTCGTTGTCCTCGAGGGCGTGAATATCCGCCTCGAGATGAATATCGGCCTCGGCAGCGGCCAGCTCACCGGCAGGCTCCATGACCACCGGCTGCAGGTAGACCGCGGCGACTTCCATGCCGTTGACCAGTTCGGGCTCGCCGATCGGATACTCCAGCGCCGAGGCACTGCTGGAAAAGACACCAAGACAGACGGTGGTGGCCAGGGCGGCCAGGGCGGAGCGGTCAAAGATCGGCGATGCAGACATGCGAGAACCTCGGGATAGAAAATGGCGAGAACCGTTCGCGCTTCAAGAATCATTTCCATGACGAAGTTCATGAAGCACCGCCCGGTGTCGCCACACTCTAGCCTGCGCCGGCAGGCACGCCTGTGACGTGCATCAAAGTCTCGAACCTCTGTTGCACTGGCCGCGCTTTTACGTGACGCTGCACCATCGGTACCAAAGGCCCCCGACGAGATAGCGAAAGCCCATGACCAGCCTCAGCAAGACCCGCACCAGCTTCTATCGACGCCTCTACCTGGCCCATCTGGTGGCCACCGGCATCGATAGCGTGCCGGCCATCACCGCCGCCACCGGCATGCCGAGACGTACCGCTCAGGACACCCTCGCCGCCCTCGAGGAACTGGACATCCGCTGCCGCTTCGAGCATCAGCCAGGCAAGCCTCACAATATCGGTCACTATCGCATCGATGACTGGGGGCCGATCGATCCCGACTGGCTGTCGCTTCACGCAGAGCGCCTGGGACAGTTGCTGGGATACCCCTCGCTCGCCAACGCGCACCCTTGATCCCTTCACCGCGCAGGCAGCGAGCGCCCATGGGTGGAGATCACAACGACTCAGTCAACGGGGCGTGCATGCCCGAAGCTCTCTCGAAGTGCATCACTGGCACGGAGCGTCGATACCTCCAGCCCCAGCCTCTCCACCCATTCAAGCGTCGTCTCGACCCAACCGTCCCGTGAGACCATGAGCCGGTCACCACAGCGGCGGCAACTCTCCACCAGCAAGCGATGCTCTCCGCGGCGTTCATCCGTGAGCTCGAGCCAGTCCGCCCCTTGCGTCAACTGCAGCGCTGTCTCCGGCCACCAGGCCAGCCTCAGGCGAGGATCGACGGCCTCGGGTTCACCGGCGACCAGCAGCGCAACGGCGCCACAGCCACACTCTGCCCTGGCGTAGAGATTGTTGCTCATGGTGTTCTCCCTGTTGATCCACGCCCTGTGATAGCCGACGCAAACGCCCCGGCTGGCGCCAAACGACGCCAGCCCCTATAGTCGAGCTTTCCTCGACACTGCATCGGATCATGGATTCACGACTCGAACAACGGGCCTTGTCGCTTTCGATCATCACCACCCTGGGCGTCGCCCTGCTCGGGGTCAGTTTCGGCCTGCTGGCCGGCTCCCAGTCGATCCTCTTCGACGGCGTCTTTTCCACCATCGACGCCGCCATGTCGGGGCTTGCGCTGGCGGTGTCACGGCTGGTCGTGCGCGAGGCGACCTCGCGCTTCCAGCATGGCTTCTGGCACTTCGAGCCGATGGTGGCGGCGCTCAACGGTGGCATTCTGCTGCTCTTGTGCTTCTACGCCTTTCTCAACGCGCTGCGGGAATTGCTGGGCGGCGGCCACGCCCTCGCCTTCGGCGCGGCCACCCTCTACGCCGCCGTGGTGCTGGTGATCTGCAGCGCCATGGCAGTGTACCTCAAGAAGATCAATCGCAGGGCCAACTCCGAGTTTCTGCGAATCGATCAGAAGAACTGGCTAATGGCGGCGCTGATCACCGGCGCGCTGCTGGTGGCCTTCGTGATCGCCCTTATGCTGGAAGGTACCGCGCTCGACCACTGGACACCCTACGTCGATTCAGCGCTGCTGGTGGTGCTGACCCTGGTGTTCATGCCGGTGCCCATCAACATCATTCGGCGATCCGCCAAGGACATCCTGCTGATGGCACCCAGCGCCATCGATCGTGAGGTGCACGTGGCGATGAAGGAGATCATGCAAAGAGAGGGTCTCAGCCACTACTACAGTCATGTGGCCAAGAGTGGCCGGGGCCACTTTATCGAGATCCATATCGTCACCGCGCCGAACTTCGCTGCCGGGCGCGGCATGGTAGAGATGGACGAGATCCGCGAGGAGATCTCCTCACGACTGAGCATTCCCCCCGAGCGCCGCTGGTTTACCGTCGCCTTTACCGCCGAGGAACGCTGGGCCTGAAGGCGAGGCCGTCAGCCTGGCGCGGGGTCACCGGCAAGACGCGAATAGACCACATGGGACAGCGCCCGTCCGCCGACCCATTCGCACTCGCGCAGCACGCCTTCCTGCCGAAAGCCGAGTCGCTCCGGGATAGCGCGACTACGGCTATTGCCCTCGGCACAACGAATCTCGAGTCGATGAAGCTCGAGCTCGGCGAAGCCCCAGTCCACCAGGGTTGCCACGGACTGCGACATGCGGCCTCCGCCCTGGCGGTCGCTGCGCAGCCAATAGCCCAGCGACGCCCAGCGGTGACGTTCGACGATGCGGTTGAAGCCGACGACGCCGATCAGCGCGTCGTCCTCGAGCAAGGCAAAGTGTCGAGCGCTGCCGAGACGCCGCTCGGCCATGGCAGCGGTGACGAAGACCTCGCAATCTCCCGGCTCGCGGGTGGCATCGACCCACGGCAGCCAGGGCCTCAACGATTCCCGGCTGGCATCGATGGCGTGCCACAGAGCGTCACAGTGCTCCTTGCCGATCGACGCAAGCCACAGCCGCTCGGACACCCTCAGCATGCTGCCGGCACCTCCTGCCTGCCAGTTCCGGACTCGCGCAACCTCCAACGCCGACACACCATCTGATGCTGAGTCAGAACGCCCGTCACTCGGCGGCCTCCCAGCGATCTCGCCCATTGCGCTTGGCCTGATACAACGCCTGGTCGGCGCGATTCATGGTCTGCTCGTAGGTCTCGTCATGACGGTGCTCCGCCGCGCCGATGCTGACGGTCAGCGACAGGGAGGCGTCGCTCACCACCTGGGTGGTACGCAACTTGGCCTGGAGCCGCTCGAACAGGGGCTCAGCCGCCCACAGCGAAGCGCCGGGCAAGGCAATCAGAAACTCTTCTCCCCCCCAGCGGCCGACGATATCGCCACCACGCAGGGTGTCATCGAGGACCTTGGCCACTACCAGCAGCGCCTGATCGCCGACATCATGCCCATGCTCGTCGTTGAAGCGCTTGAAGTGGTCGATGTCCACCATCGCCAGGGTAAAAGGGCGTTGCTGTCGGCTGGAGGCGGCCATCAGTCGACGCAGCTCGGTGTGCAGGCCACGACGATTGGGGATCTTGGTCAATGGATCGAGCATGACCTCGCTTTCCAGCGTCTGCTTGCGCTCGTGCAATAGCTCCTGATAACCATCGGCGATGCGTGACAGCTTGTGCTGGCGACGCTGCTGTCGCTCCAGCCGGCGTTCGGCGGTGGACAGGTCGCTCTTGACGTTGCGCTGAAAGCCATCGGAAATGGAAGCCATGCGCTCCAGCCGCTCAAGCTGCTCGGTATGCCGCCGGTAGAGCGCTTCGAGCGGTGCCTTCAGTGGATTGTCCTGATGCTCGGACGAGGCCAGCAGCGCCTCGATGTCCCGCAGCAGCTGACGATCCCTTTCGGTCATGAACTGGTGTCCTCGACGGGGGTGATCGCAAACGGAAAACTGCAGTCTTCCTTGAACTCCTCGGCCAGCTCGGCGATGCGTTCATTTCTGACATCGTAGCGCCAATCCACGCTGCAGGCCTTGCCTTCCAGGTGAGCCTCCTCCATCAGGTCGAAGATGTCCATCATCGCCTTGACCGAGCTGGTGTTGAGGTAGACCAGTTCCAGGCACACCTCGAGGGGGCTCTCGCCGTCTCGCAGGTAGTGATCTACCCAGTTCAGCACGCCACTGTAGAGCTCGAAGGTGTTTTCGGGATAGGAGTCGCCGCGCATGGTCAGCGTTCCGGCGTCCCAGTCAGAACGAATGTCAGGGGTCGACTGGGTCCCGTCAATCGCAATGTCGTTGATCATTTTCTCGACTTTCCGTCAGATAGTGGCGGTGATGCAGAAAAAGCTCTGTTGATCGGAGAGCGGCGTCAGGTTCGACTGAAGCGGCTGGCAGGACTTGCGCGCCATGTCGATCAATCCCAGCCCTGCTCCCCGGGAGCCGTCTTCCCGCGGCTTTCTGAGTTGCTGCTTGTAGCGTCGCTTGAGCTCGACCGCGTCCATCTCGCCGAGTTCCTCGACGGTCGCCATCAGACGCTGGCCATCGGCATGCTCGACCACGTTGCCCGCCGACACCAGATAGTGCCCCTGCTCGCCCCGCGCCACCGCAACGGTGGCGGTGGCGCGCTGTTCGTCATAGCCCATGGCGGTGGCGTAATGGCTGATGTTCTGGGTCATTTCGATGTAGGTCGAGAACACGTCCATCGCCGCCGATGGTGCCGCAGATTCGTTGTTGAGGTAGTTGCGAATGGCCTTGCCGATCTCTTCGATCAGGCTATGGGAAATAGGGCCATTGAAGCTTAGCAGCACGCGCTGTTTGTCGAATTGGTCGCGCAGCGTCAAGAGGTCCATGGAATTCCCTCATCGTGACCGTGGTGAATATTGGACGTCGCGGACGCGGTGCCGTCCTGCTCGTCCTCGACCGCCGGCTGGAAGCACAGCAGGGTGATATCGTCACGCTGGTGCGCCTCACCCTGGAAACGCGCCAGCGCATCCAGGAAGGCCGCAACCTGTGCCCTGGGATCGAGCCCGGCGTGCTCCAGCAGCATGGCCTCGAAACGCCGCCTGCCGAAGCCGAACCCGTGCTCGCCGCCCGCCTGATCCAGGAAGCCGTCACTGCACAGCGTACAGGACCAGCCAGGTACCAGTGCCAACGTTTGATTGGTGAACTCCCCACGACGCTTGAACGCCAGGGCACGTCGACCACCGGCCAGTACCTCCAGGCGCTGGCCATCGGTGGCATAGAGATCCAGCTTGGCGCCGGAGAAGGTCAATTGCTGCTGGTCGGCGCCGACCCACACCAGCCCCGCATCCATGTGCGGCGTCACGCCGTGAGCCTCGCTGTCGGCCTCGAGCGTGCGGCGAATGCGCCGGTCCATCTCCTCGAGGATACCCGCCGGATTCTCGGGCCCCACCTGGTTGACCGAGTTGTCGAAGGCCGCACGGGCGAGCATGGTCATCAGGGCGCCGGGCACGCCGTGTCCCGCGCAGTCGATAACCCCCAGCAGATAGCCGCGGTCATGACCGAAATCCCGGAACACGAAGATGTCGCCGCCGACCGTATCCTTGGGACTCCACAGCACGCCGTGCCTTAGCCCGGCGCAGCGTTGCATGTCGCGGCTGGGCAGGATCGCCTGCTGCAATACCCGAGCGCAGTCGAGGGAATCATCGATCTGACGCTTGGCCTCGCTCATCTGCCGATTGGCCAGGGTGAGATCCATGGTGCGCTGACGGATGCGTTCCTCGAGCTCCTCGGTATGGGCCTGAACCTGATCGGCCATGCGCTGGAAATCCCGTGACAGATCGCCGATCTCATCACCGCGGTCACTGTCGAGCCTGGTGTCATAACGGCCCTGGGCCAGCGCCTGGGCGGATTGACTGAGGCGACGCATCGGGTTGACGATCAGCCGCCGCAGGGCGATCACCACCACCAGCAGCACCACCCCGAGGCTGGCCACCAGGGCGAACATCAGCGGCCACAACCAACGCTTTTCCAGCAAGGTGGCGGCGTAGGGATCGACCGCCGACACCAACCACCAGTCGAGCTCCGGCATGTAGCTGACCGCCACCACTCGCTCCTCACCGGACCACTCGAGGGTGCGGGTCACCACATCTCCGCCGCTCTCTCGGGCCGATGCCAGCATCTCGGCGAGGGCCTCGGGATCCTCGACCGCCGCATCAAGCACGCCGCCGCCTTCATCGACCTGGCTCAAGTCGGTCGCCTGGAGCTCTCCGTCCTCTGCCATCGCCAGCACCCGACCCTCGCGGCCGAGCAGGAAGGAAGCCACACCCAACGGTTGATCGTCGAAGCTGCTGGCCAGTAGGCGGTTGAAATTGAGGCCGCCACCGACCATGCCAAGGGGCCCGTTCTCGCCGTCGACGCGAACATTGATCCACACCCGGGTGATGTCCAGCGCCGGACTATAGGCGACCTGAACCCGGGTAGGCGCCCCACTGTCCATCATGCGGAAGTACCAGCTGTCTTCGCTGTCACTGCGTGACAGCTGGTTGCGGGGGGCACGGCTCGGACTCATCTTGCCGTCGTTGAAGTAGAACTGGCGGCTGTCGTGATGCACCACAAAGTAGTCGTCACCGTCGAACTGCTGGCGAAATCCCTCGGACTCGGCGAAGAAACGGGCCTTGAGTTCCTCGTTGTCGATATCCGAGAGCCAGTCGCGGGTGACCGTCAGATCGCCGAAGCGCCTGGCCAGGGCCAGCTCGGTGGAAAGCGGCGTCAGCATGCGCTGGGTATGCAGTTGGCTGTACTGCTCGGCGAAGCGTTGTCCGAAGTGGCGCTCGACGTCCTGAAGCGCGTGGCTGCCGATCCACAGCACCGGCACCAGTGCGACCAGAAAGGACAACAACGGGATAAGTAACGACTTGACCCCCAATCCCAGGTGGCGGCTCATGATGCCTCCTTGGCGAGAATCGACAGATGGAGAGAGTCTTGCATCACCTTCACTATAAGAATATGCGTATCGGCGCATCATGCCATGAAACCCGTATGGCGGCTAATGAAGTGTCTCAGTCTTCTGCTCCGACAGACGCATCCCCCGGGCTCGCTTCGCCTCGATAAAAAAGGGCGGCGAGCCAGGCTCGCCGCCCATCAACGATCAGTCACCCGATCGAGAGAGCTCAGCAAAACATCGTGTCGACAGGCAGTCCCGTCTACACCTCGAAACCAAGGCCGAAACTTTCCGCGTCCATCGCCATCAGGCCCTCGGCCCCTGCCTGCATCTGGGCGGCGTGGGTACGGGTGCGCGGCAACAGCCGTTCGAAGTAGAAGCGCGCGGTGTGGATCTTGGCCTGGTAGAAGCTGGCGTCGCTGGGCGAGTCCGCCAGCGCTTCCCGGGCGCACTTGACCGACCGGGCGAACAGATAGGCCAGGGTCACGTAGCCCGAGTACATCAGGTAGTCCACCGAGGCTGCCCCCACTTCTTCACGATCGCTCATGGCCTTCATGCCGATGCCCATGGTCAGCTCGCCCCATTGACTGTTGAGCTTGGCCAGCGGGCCAACAAAGGGCGCCATGGCCTCGTCATCGGCATTGGCCTGGCAGAACTTGTGGATCTCTCTGGTGAAGTCCTTCAGGCTCTCGCCCTGGTTCATCAGCACCTTGCGTCCCAGCAGGTCCAGCGCCTGGATCCCGGTGGTGCCTTCGTACAGCCGTGTGATGCGTGCATCACGCACCATCTGCTCCATGCCCCATTCCTGGATAAAGCCGTGGCCGCCGAACACCTGTACCCCTTCATTGGTGGCCTCGAAACCAAGCTCGGTCAGGAACGCCTTGACGACCGGGGTCAACAGGCCCAGCAGGGTCTCGGCCCGCTCGCGCTCCTCGCCGGCCGAACACTGCTCGACCACGTCCACCAACTGGGCGGTATACAGCACCAGCATCCGGCCGCCTTCGGCGATAGCCTTCTGGGTCAGCAGCATGCGCCGCACGTCCGGATGGACGATGATCGGATCCGCGGCTTTTTCGGGTGCCTTGGGGCCCGACAGCGCGCGCATCTGCAGTCGATCCCGGGCGTAGGCCAGGGCGTTCTGGAAGCTCGCCTCGGCGAGCCCCAGGCCCTGGATACCGACCCCGATACGCGCGGCGTTCATCATGGTGAACATGCACGCCAGACCCTTGTTCGGCGCACCGATCAGGTAGCCGGTGGCGCCGTCGAAGTTCATCACGCAGGTAGCGTTACCGTGGATGCCCATCTTGTGTTCGAGAGAGCCGCACACCACGCCGTTGCGCTCCCCCGCTTCGCCCTGGCCATCTGGCAGAAATTTCGGCACCAGAAACAGCGAGATGCCCTTGGATCCCTCGGGTGCATCCGGCCGCTTGGCGAGCACCAGGTGAAGGATGTTGTCGGCCAGATCATGCTCACCGGCGGAGATGAATATCTTGGTCCCGCTGATGCGGTAGCTGCCGTCATCCTGGGGCAGCGCGCGGGTCTTGATCAGCCCGAGGTCGGTACCGCAGTGGGGCTCCGTCAGGCACATGGTGCCGGTCCAGCTCCCCTCCACCAGCTTGGTCAGGTAGACACGCTGCTGCTCTTCGGTGCCGTGGTGTCGCAGCGCGTCTGCCGCCCCGTTGGACAGACCCGGATACATGCCCCAGGCCAGGTTCGAGCCACAGATCATCTCCGACAGCAGCATCGACAGTGACGGCGGCAGGCCCTGGCCACCGTGCTCGGGCTCTGCGGCAAGGCTTGGCCAGCCACCCTCCACGTACTGTCGATAGGCTTCGCGAAAACCGCTCGGCGCCTTGACCTCGCCACCTTCGAGACGACAGCCCTCGCGATCACCGCTCTGGTTGAGAGGCAGCAGCACCTCGCGGGCGAAGCGCGCGCCCTCCTCGAGGATCGCCGCCACCACGTCGGGCGAGACATCATCCCCCGCAGGAAGACGAGCATAATGGCTCGGGTAGTCGAACAGTTCGTCCATCACGAAGCGCATGTCGCGCAGCGGGGCCTGATAGTCGGGCATGGGGCACTCCTGGATTCGGTGGCTGCGCCTGCGATGGACCTCGCCAGGACGCACTTTCAAACATGTGTTTGAAAGTAGCGACGACCGCCCTCTAAGTCAAGCGTTCGTTTCAGGGCAGGATTCACTGCATGCGAATACCGCCATCCAGGCGAATGACTTCGCCATTGAGCATGCTGTTGGTGATGATCTGCTCCGCCAGGCGGGCAAATTCATCGGGCTTGCCCAGCCGCTTGGGGAAAGGCACCGCCTGGGACAGCGCGGCGACGGCATCCTCGGGGATGTCCGCCATCATCGGCGTCTCGAACACGCCTGGCGCGATCGCCATCACCCGGATGCCGTGACGCGACAGTTCCCTGGCGGCCGGCAGGCTCATGCCTACCACCCCCGCCTTGGAGGCGCTGTAGGCGCACTGCCCCACCTGGCCATCGAAGGCGGCGACCGAAGCGGTATTGATGATGACCCCACGCTCACCGTCGTCTCCCGGCGGGTTCTGGCTCATGGCCGCCGCCGCCAGGCGCATGACGTTGAAGGTCCCGACCAGGTTGATCTGCACGGTGCGTGCATAGGCGTCGAGGTCGGCCGGGTTGCCGTGGCGATCCACCAGCTTGGCCACACTGACCACACCGGCGCAGTGGATCACTCCGGCAAGGCCGTCACCGTGGGCCTGGGCCGCGTCGATCACCGCCTGGATGTCATCCGCCGAGGTGACATCGCCCTGCACCGCGATGGCAGCGTCGCCCAGACGTCTGGCCTGGTCCTGCACGCCCTCGCTCAAGTCGCACAGCACGACTCGACCACCGGCGGCCACCAGGCGTTCGGCACAGGCGGAGCCAAGGCCGGAGCCGGCACCGGTGATGACAAAGGTCGCGTTCTCGATACGCATGCGAATTCTCCTGATCAATCATGCAACAAGCCCCGAGCACTCGCTCGGGGCGTAAGGTAAAAACGTCTATCTGGATGCCTGGCCCGACACCATACCGACGGCTCGTTCAGGCCTTTTCGGCGGCATCGGCTCGCAGCTTGAAGCGCTGAATCTTGCCGCTCGGGGTCTTCGGCAACTCATCGACAAACTCGATCACCCGAGGGAAGGCGTGGGTCGACAGGCGCTCTCGCACCTGCTGACGAATTTCGTCGGCCAGGGCATCGCTGGCCTCGAAGCCGTCACGTAACACCACATAGGACTTGATGATCTCGCCGCGGATCTCGTCCGGCTGCCCCACTGCCGCAGATTCCGCCACCGCGGGGTGGGTCAGTACCGAGTTTTCGACGTCGGTGGGGCCGACCCGATAACCAGCGGTGGTGATGATGTCGTCGTCGCGCCCGGCGAACTGGAAGCTGCCGTCCTCGTTGCGCACCACCACGTCTCCGGTCAGGTAGTAACCCTCGGCGAAGGGATGCTTCTCCTGCCAGGTATAGCCGGGGAAGAAGTGCGCCGGCGAGCGCTCGATATCCACCGCCAGCACGCCGGGCTCACCGGGGGGCAACTCCTGGTACTCGGCATCGAGGATCACCAGGCGGTAGCCGGGCATGGGTACGCCCATGCCGCCGATGTGCTTCGGGTGCTCGAGCCGATGGTGGTTGTTGCAGGTCATGCCGGTCTCGGTCTGGCCGTAGTGATCCATCACCGGACAGCCCAGCGCCGACTCCACCCAGCTCACCACTTCTGTATTGAGCGGCTCGCCCGCTGAACTTGCCGCGCGCAGCGACAGCGTCTCATGGGCATTGTCGAACAGACCCGAGGCCTTCATCAGTCGATAGGCGGTGGGCGCCGCGGCAAAATTGGTGATGTCATGGCGCTGCATGAAGGCAAGCGCTCCCTCGGCGCTGAACCCCGCCTCGCAAAAGTGAGTGGTGACGCCCAGCAGCAGCGGCCCGGCGATGGCGTAGTAGAGGCCATAGGCCCAGCCTGGATCGGCCATGTTCCAGAAGCGGTCTTCTGGCCGCAGGTCCACGGCCAGCTCCATGTACAGCGCAAAGGCCGGCATGGCCGACAGCGGCACCGCCACCCCCTTGGGCTTGCCGACGGTGCCGGAGGTGAACATCTGCAGAAAGGGGGCGTCTGGCGACAGCCGCGGCGGCGAGTCCTGAAGCGCTTCGCTGGCCAAGGCCTCATCCCAGGACAGGTCCTGCGGATGCGTCTCGCTGGCCCCACCCAGCGCCAGCACCGGGGGACAGCTTTCCAGGCCGTCGAACTTGTGACGATTGGCCGCGTCGGTGATGACCAGGCGGGTGTCGGCGCGTCCCAGGCGATAGTCCACCGCATCCGGCCCGAAGGCGGTAAACAGCGGCTGGTACACCGCACCCAGACGCCAGGTCGCCACCACGGCGACCAGCAGTTGCGGCGAACGCGGCAGCATGCAGGCGATACGGTCACCGACACCCAGCCCCCGAGCCGCCATCCAGCCCGCCAGGCGCGCGCTTTGCTGGTCGAGCTCACGATAGGTCAACCGGCTCACCTGACCGGCGGTGTCCTCATGCACCAGCGCCAGGACGTCGCCCCTGCCCTGCCCTAGATGTCGACCACAGCAGGCATGATAGGCGTTGAGATATCCATCCTGGTGGTCGTCCAGACGATCGATCACCTGCTGGATGTCGAAGGTCTCGCGATAGCTCTCGGCATCGACGGGCGTGACGTGGCTCATGACGGGCCTCTTGCGTTGTGATTGTTGATGAAGCTCTCCAGGGTGACCCCGGCAGCAATATTCCGTTGACGTAAGCGTCAACCTAGCAAGCGCTAGGGTTGAAGCTAGAGGCTTCAACGTCATGACACAAGCAAGAGTGCGCTAGACCATCGTCTAGGAATACCTCGAAGTACCGCACCGACCGAGCACGACGGACGTGCCCGCGCACTCGGCGAAAGAATGAACCTCATCGAGGCAACGACAACGCGGGAATGGGAAAAGGAGAACAGGAGCAAAAGAGAAAAGAGAAAGAGAAAAGACGAGCAGAACCGACTACCAGGCACACGGCGCGCCCCAGCTGTCCATCACAGGGGGCGGCCCGCTACTCTGCCCTTGGCAGATCAAGGACGGCGGGTGATCATCACGACCAGTTCGTGGGCCAGCTGTTCGGGGTCACGCGGCCCGTCCGGGTCGTACCAGCGCACCGTCCAGTTCAGGGCGCCCAGCACAAAGCGCGAAACCAGGGCGCGATCGCCGGTGACCAGATCCGCTGCGATGGCGTCATCCAGCACCTCGTTCCACAGCGCCTCGTAGGCGTCACGCAGGTGGGTCAGGTGGTCCCGAGCGCCATCGTCGAGGCGCCGCCACTCATACAGCGCTACCACGTGGGCGTTGCGGTCGGTCAACAGCGTATCCAGATGGGCCCGCGCCATGGCATGCAGCCTGGACAAGGGGTCGGGCGCACTGTCCTTGAGCGCGGCTCGAGCCAACGTCAAGGCGTTCTGGGTGCCCTCTTCGATGACCGCAGCAAGAATCTCCTGCTTGTCACGAAAGTGGTGAAAGAGGCTTCCTGACTTGATCCCCATTTCCTGTGCCAGCATGCGCACGGTGGTGCGATCGAAGCCTTCCTGGACAAACAGCTGAGCGGCGAGCCGGGTCAGCTCCTTGCGACGGGGCGAGTCATTCATTACATTCATCGACAGTTACACTAGCGCTTGCTTGGTTTCGTTGAGAAAAGCATAGCCCACCCTCGGGGTCAACGTCGTTTGCTGACCTTGTCGTACGCGATTCGCGTCGCGAGCGAAACCCCGGGGACTGAACCACACTGACATCACAGCGCCGTGTCCACGGCCCACACAAACACAACACCTTGCCGCTCGATCGCAGAATCGACATGCAACGGTTTCAGGAGTCACGCCATGAGTCAGTCCGATATCGTCTTTCTTGCCGCTGCCCGCACCCCCATGGGCGGCATGCTGGGCTCCCTGTCCAGTCAGACCGCCCCCGAGCTGGCCGCCTGCGCCATTCGCGCCGCCATCGAGCGTGCCAGGATTCCGGCAGACGCCATCGAAGAAGGGATCTTCGGCTGCGTGCTGCCGGCCGGGGTCAAGCAAGGGCCGGCCCGTCAGGCCATGCGCCAGGCCGGCATTCCCGACCACCGCGGCGCCACCACCATCAACAAGCTCTGTGGCTCGGGCATGAAGGCCACCATGCTGGCCCACGACCTGATCAGGGCCGGCACCGCCGAGGTCATGCTGGCCGGCGGCATGGAGTCCATGTCCAACGCCCCCCATGTGTTGACCAAGGCCCGTGGCGGCTACCGCCTGGGCCATGGCGAACTCAAGGACCATATGTTCCTCGATGGCCTGGAGGACGCCGAGACCGGCAAGCTGATGGGTGGCTTCGCCCAGGAAGTCGCCAGCGAGCGCGGCTACGAACGCGAGCGCATGGACGACTTCGCCATCGCTTCGCTGGAGCGGGCGATGCAGGCCACCGAGGCCGGCCACCTGGCCGCCGAGATGGCCCCCGTCACGGTCTCCAGCCGTCAGGGCGACACCCTTGTCGAGCATGACGAGCAACCCTTCCAGGCTCGTCTGGACAAGATTCGCACCCTGAGGCCGGCCTTTGCCAAGGACGGGACCATCACGGCGGCCAATGCCAGCTCCATCTCCGATGGCGCCTCTGCCCTGATCCTGTCCACCCAGGCAGCGGCGGATCGCCTCGGCGCCACCCCGCTGGCCCGCATGCTCGGCCACAGCACCCACTCGCGCCACCCCAGCGAGTTCACCATTGCCCCGGTGGGCGCCATCGAGTCACTGATGAAGAAGCTCGACTGGTCGGTGGATGATGTGGATCTGTTCGAGATCAACGAGGCCTTCGCCGTGGTCACCCTGATGGCCATGGACGATCTGGGACTGCCCCACGACAAGGTCAACGTCTTCGGCGGCGCCTGCGCCCAGGGTCACCCGGTCGGCTCCACTGGCTCACGGATCATCGCCACCCTGATCCACGCCCTGCGCACCAAGGGCGGAAAACGAGGGATCGCCAGTCTGTGCATCGGCGGCGGTGAAGCCACCGCCGTGGCGGTGGAACTGATCGACTGAGGCCGGCCATTGATCGAATGAGGCCGAGAGCTGATCGACTGACGTCGAGACCTGGTTAGCCAACGTCGTAGTCTGAAAGGCAGGCGCGACGCTTGCCTTCCACGCCGATAAGCGGTCAGCATGGCCGGGGGCGCTCACAGGCGCTCCCGGCCATTTTTTTGACCTCAGGTCTGGATCCACAACAGGACTCACGCATGGAGCGCTCTCGCCTGGCCCTGCCGCTGATCGTGCTGGCACAGTGGTGCGGTACATCGCTGTGGTTCAGCATCAACGGCGTTGCCGCCTCGCTGGGAAGCGACCTCGGCATTCGCGAGGCCGAAATCGGTCACCTGACCCTGGCAGTGCAACTCGGCTTTATCGTCGGCACCCTGACGATCGCCGCCAGCGGTCTCGCCGATCGCTACCGCGCCAGTCGCATCTTTCTGAGCGCTAGCCTGGCAGGCGCTCTGGTCAACCTCGCCTTTATCACCGTTGCCGAGCAGCACGCCCTCGCCCTGCTGCTGCGCTTCGCCACCGGGCTCTGCCTGGCCGGCATTTACCCGCTGGGCATGAAGCTGGTGATCGGCTGGACCCCGCGTCACACCGGGGTCGCCCTGGCCTGGCTGGTGGGCATGCTGACACTCGGCACGGCCATGCCCCATCTGCTGCGCGGCGCCACCCTGGACCTCCCCTGGGCCTGGACCCTGATCCTGTCCTCGGCCCTGGCGGTGGCCGGTGGCATCGCCGTGGCGCTATTGGGCGACGGCCCGCACCTGCCAGCAAACGCGTCTCGCGCCAGACTGAAGGATGGCCTTGCCGCCTTTCGTGATCGCCACTTTCTCAGCGTCGCCGGCGGCTACTTCGGCCACTGCTGGGAACTCTACGCCTTCTGGCTGCTGGTGCCCTTCCTGGTCGGCCGTGAGGTCACGCGCCTTCAGGCGCCAGCCGACTGGGCGCCCTGGCTGAGCTTTTCGGTCATCGCCGTGGGGGCACTGGGCTGCATCCTGGCCGGCGCCCTCAGCCGACGCCACGGCAGCGCCAGTGCGGCCAACCTGGCGCTCGCCACCTCCGGCGCCCTGTGCCTGATCTACCCCTGGCTTGGTCAGGCCAGCCCCCTGCTGCTGCTGGGCCTGCTGTACCTCTGGGGCTTCAGCGTCATCGCCGACTCGGCCCAGTTCTCGTCACTGGCCTCGGCCACCGCCCCCAGGGCACACATCGGCGCGACCCTGGCAGTGATGAACGCCATCGGCTTCACCCTTACCCTGCCCGGTATCTGGCTCGGTGCCAGCCTGTGGCAGGAGCACGAACTGAGCGTGCTGTGGCTACTGTTGCCCGGACCGGTGCTGGGACTGTGGTCGATGCGTGGTGTCGCCGCCTACGTCCGCCGCCAGCCCGCCAGTTCCTGATGCCAGCCCCCTGACACCAGACCCCTGCACCAGACCCTGACATCAGATGCAGACACCAATCCTGCCACCAGAGCGGGCCACCACGGCTACTGGCCCCGGTTCACAGGTAGTAAAAAGGGAGGCCCGAAGGCCTCCCTTTGCTACCGCGGTGAACGCTACCACGCTGACCGACGCTTTTCGGCCTAGCCGTAACGACCGGTGATGTAGTCCTCGGCCTTCTTGGTATGCGGGGTCGAGAACATGGTCTTGGTGTCGTTGTACTCGATGACCTCTCCCAGGTGGAAGAACGCCGTGTAGTCGGCGACACGAGCCGCCTGCTGCATATTGTGCGTCACCGTGATGATGGTGTACTGCTGCTTGAGCTTGTCCATCAGGTCTTCGATGGTGGCGGTGGAGATCGGGTCCAGCGCCGAGGTCGGCTCATCCATCAGGATCACGTCCGGCTGGACCGCGATGGCACGGGCGATGCATAGACGCTGCTGCTGGCCACCGGACAGCGAGGTGCCGGGCTGGTGCAGCTTGTCCTTGACCTCTTCCCACAGGCCGGCGTCACGCAGGGCGCGCTCGACCAGCTCGTCCTGGTCGGCCTTGCGGCTGACCAGGTCATGCATCTTCGGGGCATAGACGATGTTGTCGTAGATCGACTTGGGGAAGGGGTTCGGCTTCTGGAACACCATGCCGACCCGACGCCGCAGCGCGACCTCGTCCATCTTGGGCTCGTAGACGTCGCGGCCGTCCATCTCGATCAGGCCCTTGACGCGTACGCTCGGGATCAGATCGTTCATGCGATTCAGGCAACGCAGGAAGGTCGACTTGCCGCAACCGGACGGGCCGATCAGGGCGGTCACGTTCTTCTGGTACAGATCCATGTCGATCGACTTCAGCGCGTGGAAGTCTCCGTACCACAGATTCAGGTCGTTCACTCGAATGCTCAACTCGTGGTTGGCATCCTCGTTGCGAGTGACCGGCTGGCCGGGCTGGTCCTGCTTCATCACGCTATCTCCGCGCTGGGCAACTTTCATGTTCATGGCAACGTATCCTGTTTGGGGGCCGGTTTACCAGCGCCGCTCGAATTTCTTGCGCAGCACCACCGCGGTGGCGTTGAGCGTGATAAGGATCGACAGCAGCACCAGAATGCCGCCCGACGTCTTCTCGATGAAGGCCCGGTCAGGCTCGCCCGCCCAGGTGAATATCTGTGCCGGCAGCACGGTGGCCGCCTCGGTAAAGGAGTTGGTCACATCGGGGATGAAGGCCACCATGCCGACGATGATCAACGGAGCGGTCTCGCCCATGGCCTGAGCCAGGCCGATGATCGAACCGGTCATGATACCCGGCAGCGCCACCGGCAGGACGTGATCGCGCACCATCTGCCAGCGTGAGCAGCCGACGCCGAAGGCGGCATGACGGATGGAGTCCGGCACGCTGCGAAGCGCGGTCCGGGTGGCGATGATGATCACCGGCAGGGTCATCAGCGCCAGGGTCAGGCCACCGACCACCGGGGAAGAGCGCGGCACGCCGAAGAAGTTGATGAAGATCGCCAGGCCCAGCAGACCGAACAGGATCGAGGGAATCGCCGCCAGGTTGTTGATGTTGATCTCGATCAACTGGGTAAAGCGGTTGTCCGGCGCGAACTCCTCCAGGTAGACCGCCGTCATCACGCCGATGGGAAAGGCCACCGCCAGGGTCACCAGCAGGGTCAGCACGGTGCCCATGGCCGCCGAAGCAATACCGGCGAGCTCGGGCATCTTGGAGTCACCGCTGGAGAAGAAGGTCGAGTTGAAACGCAACTCGGCCCGCCCATCCTCTTTCAGCCGATCGACCACCGCCATTTCCTTGTTGCTGAGCTTGGCGTGGTGGCCCTTGAGGTACTGGTCCACCTGGCCGTCGGCCAGCACCCACTCCATGCGGGTGGTGCCGAGCAGGTCCGGGTTGTCTTCCATGCGACCCGGGATCAGGCGCAGATAGCCGCGACTGACCAGCGGGCGGACGTCTTCCTGAACCGCCGCCAGGGGGATCTGGCTGGCCTGCTCGGAGTAGTCCACCTCGACCTGGATCTGGGCCTGCTGGAAGGCCGGCAGCCCCTTGACCAGCATGTCGGCAAAGAACAGCACCAGGAACAGGCCGGCAAGGCCGAGCGCTCCCATGGACGCCCACTTCAGTCGGGCCGACCTGCGGTGGCGAGCGCGGAGCTGGGCGCTGATGTCATCGAAGGATTGTCTCATTGGCTTTGGCTCCACGGCTTACAGGTTGTTGACGCGATACTTTTCGCGGAAGCGACGGATCATGATCACCGACACCAGATTCAGGCTCAGGGTCACCACGAACAGCATCAGTCCGAGTGCGAACGCCGACAGCGTCTCGGCACTGGCGAATTCCTGGTCACCGGTCAGCGCGGCGACGATGCGCACGGTCACGGTGGTCATGTCTTCCAGCGGATTGAAGGTCAGGTTGGGGCGCATGCCTGCCGCCATCACAACGATCATGGTCTCGCCCAGCGCCCGGGATACCGCCAGCAGCGAGGCCGAGATGATGCCCGGCAGGGCTGCCGGCACCACGATGTCGCGAATCATCTCGCCCTTGGTCAGGCCCAGCGCCAGCGAGCCTTCGCGCATGCTGTTGGGCACCGAGTTGATGACGTCATCGGACAGCGAGGAGATGAACGGAATGATCATGATGCCCATGACGATGCCCGGGGCCAGGGCGTTGTTGAACGAGGCCTCGAGACCGAAGAACCCGGCCACGGCAACGATGATCGGCGCCACCGTGATGGCGGCGAAGAAGCCGTAGACCACGGTCGGAATGCCGGCCAGCACCTCGAGTACCGGCTTGGCGATGGTGCGCACCTTGGGCGGCGCGAACTCGGCCATGTAGATGGCCGCCAGCAGACCGATCGGAATCGCCACCAGCATGGCGATGAAGGTGATCATGAAGGTACCGGCGAACAGCGGCACCGAACCGAACTTGGCGGCACTGGCCCCTTCCTCGGCGCGACCGGCGGCCTCGAGGAAGCTGGCACCCGGGTTCCAGGTGGTGCCGGTGATAAAGTCCCAGAAGCTCTGCATCTGGAAGAAACGAATCGCCTCGAAGACGATGGACAGCAGGATCCCCAGGGTGGTGAAGATGGAGATCAGAGCCGCGCCGGCAAGAAAGAAGCGGATGACCCGCTCGATCGCCTGACGCGCGTGGAAGTCGGGGCGCACCATCGCCACGCCCAACACCAGGCCGATGCAGGCGATGACCAGGCAACTGGCCAGCAGCAGCAGCGGCGGAATCTCGGCACCCACGAGCAGCATGATGAAGCCACCCACGGCACCGACCACCAGCGCCGGACCCGCCGTTGACATGACGGTGAACCAGCCGTACTGATCGGGCTGGGCGTACATGGAGGTGCCGGAGGCTCGGACTCTGGCGGCCTTGCCGCGGGCCAGGAAGAAGGCGATCAGACCGAGCAGAAGCAGCGAGCCGCTGAACATCGCCAGGAGTTGATTGGTCTGCATGGGTGTCTCTCGGGGTTCTGTGCTCAAGCAAGCATAGGCTTGCCGGAACGTGTACCGGCCGACACCCGTTGCAGGATGCCGGCCGGCGTGATCAGGACCGTGTCCCTTACTTCAGGTCGGCCAGCTCGAGGGTCTCGTGGTTCTCGACGGCACTGCGAGCCTCGGCGCGCTCGTCTTCCGGCGCCGGGATCAGGCCGATGCCCTTGAGGTAGCCGAGGTCACCGACCATCTGCTCGCTCATGAACATGTTGGCGTACTCGTACATGGCCGGCACGTCTTCGGCGTGCTGGTTCTTCACGTAGAAGAACATGGAGCGAGACACCGGGTACTCACCGCTGCCGATGGCGTCCGGAGTCGGCTCGACGCCGTCGATGCTGGAGCCGATCAGGGTGTCGGAGTTCTCTTCCAGGAAGGAGTAGCCGAAGATGCCGAAGGCATCGGTGTTCTCGGCCAGGCGCTGAACGATCAGGTTGTCGTTCTCGCCGGCGTCGATGAAGGCACCGTCGGCGCGCACGTCGGTGTAACCTTCACCGCCGTAGGCCTCCATGTCCTCGGAAACGGCTTCCATCACGAGCTCAGCGAAGGCATCACGGGTACCGGAGGTGGTGGGCGGCCCATAGACGGCGATCTCGCGATCCGGCAGCGAGGAATCGATGTCGCTCCACTTGGTGTAGGGGTTGTCGACCAGCTCACCATCGACCGGCACCTTGGCGGCCAGCGCCAGGAAGATCTGCTCGCGGGTGACGTCCATCGCCTCGTTGTCGCCGGACTGGGCGAAGGCGATGCCGTCATAGCCGATGAAGGCTTCGGTGATGTCGGTCACGCCGTTGGCTTCACAGGTCTCGAACTCGGAAGTCTTCATGCGACGCGAGGCGTTGGTGATGTCCGGGGTATCGTCACCCAGACCGGAGCAGAACAGCTTCATGCCGCCACCGGAACCGGTGGACTCGATGACCGGCGTCGGGAAGTCGGTGGTGGCACCGAACTCTTCGGCCACGTAGCTCGAGAACGGGTAGACGGTGCTGGAACCAACGATACGGACTTGATCGCGGGCTTGAGCGACACCCACCACGCCCATGACGGCGGCGGCGATAGCGGTAGTCTTGAGGATGCGGTTCATGGAGAAAGCTCCTGATGATGAGATGGTCAACCTTCGCGAAACACACAATGCCGCAGAAAAATGACAGCTTCATGACAGTGCACTCCGGTTGACGCCTTCCCGATACCTCTTACGTTTCCCCCCTGCCCCTCCTCCTGCCCGGCCATGTCATGACGGCGTCACGGCCCTGTCACCGCGACCCCGGTCATCGCCACGCTTTTACAGCCGACGGCAACCTGAGCGGACACAAAAGAAGGTGCCGCAAAAAAAGGCCGCCCGGCTTTGCGCCGGACGGCCCATCTGGTGTCGCTGCGATAGCGACGACATGAAACAACGGGGTCAGCTGATCAATAGCCCCAATGCCGCCGCGGCGCACAGGGTCAAGGACGCCGCCTGCAACAGTCGCCGAGGCAACTTCGGCGCCAGCACCGCCCCCAGGGCGTGGCCCGCCACCACCATGGGCATGAAACTGAGGCTCACGCCCAACAGCCACAGCGGCACCCTGCCCACGGCGGCCAGGCTCGCCAGGGTCATCAACGACGAGATAAGAAAGAACGCCGCCAGGTTGCCCCGCAGGCGGTCCATCGGCATGCCGTGCATCAGCAGCACGATGGGCGGTCCGCCGATCGCCGCCACGGCACCGAACACTCCCGACAGAAAACCAGCACCAAACAGTGACGAGCGGTTGACCGGCAGGCGCAGCTTGAACAGCGTCACCACCACCGCAAACAGCACGATGCTGGCGATCATCACCTCCAGCGTCGCCATGGGCGCCACCAGCAACAGCCAGACCCCGAGCAGGGTTCCCGGCACCTTGCCCACCAGGGCCATGGAGATATCGGTCATGGCGACTTCCCGACGATAGCGGCGTACCACCAGACAGGACACCAGAAAGCCGTAGACCACCAGCACCACCGGCACCAGGGACGGCGCCTTCAACAGGATCAGTGGCGCCCCCACCACCGCCATGCCGAAGCCGGTGGTACGCTGGACGAAGGTCCCCAGCGCCAGTACCGCCCCCACCCACAGCCACGAGCCAAGGGTCAGCTCGCTGAGCACCCACCACTCCCTTGCGCAGTCCTGCACTGCGGCCAGCAACGACGCCATCATGACGCCGCCTCCTCGACCCGAGGCGGACGTCCGGCGAGCACGCGCAGGCCGACGTTGCCGATCAACGCCACCGTGACCATGGCGATCACCATGGGCCAGGCAGAGTCGATTTCAAAGGCGGTGACCAGGGCACCGGACAGTGCTGCACTGCTGAACTGGATACTGCCGAGCAGCGCCGTGGCGGTAGCGCTCATATGACTGAAGCGCTCCAGCAGCGACGAAATGGCGTTGGGCGAGATCAGCCCCACCACGCCCAGAAACGCCATCACCAGAGGCACCACCGTGAACAGCGAGTCCGTCCCCGTGGCCACTACCACCAGCAGGCCGCCGGCGGCGACCAGCTGAATGGCGAGACCAAGACGCAGGTTCTGCTGGGGTGTACGCCGCCGCAGCAGGCGAATATTGACCCGGTTGGATAGCGCCATCACCACTACATTTGCACCAAAGACGAAGGGATAGGCCGCCGGCGACAGCCCGTAGTGCTGCATGTAGAGAAACGGCGACGAGGTGACGAAGGCAAAGATGCCGGCGAAGGACGCCGCCACCGCCAGGATGTAGCCCATGGCCTGACGGTCGGTCAGCACACTTGCGTAGTTGCGCAGCACCTGACGGGGCGAGGCCACCGGTGCCCCTGCAGGCCGGGTCTCCGGCAGAAAGGCCCCGAGCAGCCACATCAGGAAGGCGGCATAGACCGCCAGGAAGACGAAGATCAGCCACCAGTCGGCCAGGTACAGCAGCAGGCTGCCGACCATCGGCGCCACCAGCGGCGCCAGCATCAGGATCATCGCCATGGTCGACATGACCTTGGCGGCCTCGCGGCCACTGAAACAGTCGCGCACGATGGCTGCGGAATTGACCACGCAGGCGCCGCCGCCCAGCGCCTGGACAAAGCGCCAGACCAGAAGCTCCGTCAACGAATCGACGCTGACGATCACCAGACTGGCGATCAAGAACAGGATCTGTCCGGCCAGCAGCACCGGCTTGCGTCCGATGCGGTCGGAAAGCGGCCCGCAAGTGAGCTGGCCCACGGCAAAGCCGACCATGAACACGCTGAGTGAAAGCTCGGTGTGATGAACACTGGCCCCCACCGACTCGGCCAGCGCCGGCATGGCCGGCAGATAGGCGTCGATGGCGAAGGGGGCAAGGGCGGTATTGGCGGCCACCAGCAGGGCGACACGCCGGGCATTCAGGGACACAGGCGCTCCATGAAGAACAAGGTTTGAAAAATTGTCATCGGGTTGATCGTGACGCCGCTGCGGCTGTTGTCCACATCGACGCCTTGGTACAGTAGGTCCAGCTCACCACCGCCCAACTACGGAGATTGCCACATGGCAGATGATCTGCTGACCCAACTGAAGGCGATGACCACGGTGGTCGCCGACACCGGCGACCTGGACGCCATTCGTCGCTTCCAGCCCACCGACGCCACCACCAACCCGTCGCTGATCCTGCAGGCCGCCAGCCACGCCGATCGTCGCGCCCGCCTGGCCGCCATCGCCAAGGAGGCCAACGACATCGATGACGCTCTCGACGCCGTGGCGGTGGACATCGGCAGCGAGATCAGCGAGCTGGTGCCTGGCTATGTGTCGACCGAGGTCAGCGCACGGCTATCGTTCGATACCGAAGGTACCCTGGCTCGCGCCCATTCACTGATCGAGCGCTATGCCCGCAAAGGCGTCGGCGCCGAGCGCATCCTGATCAAGGTGGCGTCCACCTGGGAAGGCATTCGTGCCGCCAAGACGCTGGAGCGAGAAGGCATCCGCACCAATCTGACGCTGCTGTTCAGCTTCGCCCAGGCCCAGGCCTGCGCCGACGCCGGAGTCACGCTGATCTCGCCCTTCGTCGGCCGCATCCTCGACTGGCACAAGGCCCAGCAGCCGGAGGCCGACTTCAGCGGCGACAACGATCCCGGCGTGCAATCGGTCAAGCGCATCTACGACCACTACAAGGGCCACGGCTACTCGACCATCGTGATGGGCGCGAGCTTCCGTAACACCGACGAGGTCAAGGCGCTGGCCGGCTGCGATCGTCTGACCATCTCGCCGGCACTGCTCGAGGAATTGCACGGTCAGCAAGGCGCTCTCGAACGCCGCCTCGTCCGTAGCGACGCCGAGACCAGCGCACCGGAGCCCCAGACCGAAGACGACTTCCGCTGGGCGATGAACGAAGACGCCATGGCCACCGAAAAACTGGCCGAAGGCATCCGCAAGTTCATGGCCGATCAGCGCAAGCTGGAAAGCCTGCTGACCGAACTGCGCCAGGGATGATCACGAGCGCACCACCGGCAAGCCTGGCTGGGCCTGGCTGCAGATGATCAAGAGGGCGATCCATGGATCGCCCTCTTGCATTATGCGCTTGCCAGCTTACGGCGATCTGACACCGCTTTCCGCTTTTGGAGTTCGCCATTTTCTACGCCTTCGGCGCCTTCTGCTGAACACGCCTTCGGCGCGTCGACGTCAGGCCCGGCACGGGCTGGATCAGGCCTTGTGCGAAGCGTCGTTCTGGGCCTCGAGCATCTCGACCAGCGGCTGGAACTGTTCGTGGTTATGCTCGTTCATGCGCATCAGGATACGATGCGCTTCGAGGATGCGCTCCCGCAGCCCCTCTTCATCGGCGGGCACTTCGGGGAGCTCCTCGAAGTCGTCGACCTCGGCGATGGGACGCTCCAGCAAGGTAAAGAAAGCGCCAAAGCCCATCACCTCGAGCATCCGCTTGACGTCGGGATTGTCGGCCACGATGGTCGGCGCCTGCTCGAGCTTGCCGCGCAGCGCCATGGCCACCTTGGCCAGGAAGCCAAGCGCCGTGGAATCGACGTTGCTGGCCTCGCGCAGGTCGATCATCACCGCCTTGAGTCCCGGCGTGTCGGCCAGTTGCTGGGCCTGGAGATCCAGGGTGGCACACAGGGTCAGGCGCACGTCGCCACATAGCTTCAGGACGAACACACCGGCCTCGAATGCCGCCTTCAGTCGACCTTCATGCACTTTCATCGCCAAACCCGCTCACCAACATGATCGTCAAGTCGTCGGGCAGCTCTTCGCGCCCCGAGGTGGGGTCCTCCAGCGCTTCTTCATCGCTGGAGAGCGCCCCCAGGGCCAGCCCCCGACGCATCGTATCCAGGGAATCGCTGTCTTCGACCCGCTGCCTGAGATCGTCAAGGCGCGCCTCGAGACTGTCCCCCGGCAAGCACTCCAGCACTCCATCGGAGCAAAGCCAGAGCGAAAAGTCATCGGGCAAGTCACATCCCAGTGCCGGATAACTGACCTCCGGAAACAACCCGACCGGCATGCCCTCTCCCGCCAGCGTGGTGACGCCCTCGTCGGACTTCAACAGTGGCATCGGCAGCTGCGCGCCGAGAGAATAGTGCAGATAGCGCTTCTGCTGGTCGATCACGCCGACGAACAGGGTGGCGTGCTTGCCGATCCCCGTGTCCAGCAGCTCCCGATTCAACTGGGACAGCCAGCGCGGCGGCAATGCCTCGGGTGCCTCACCGTCCCACTCGCCTTGCCAGCGATTGAACAGATACTTGAGCAGCACCGTCACGAAGGCGGACGAGGCTCCGTGGCCCGACACATCAGCGAAATAGAATAATGTATAGCGCTCATTGTACGCCTGGATATCGAGAAAGTCGCCTGACAGATACAACGAGGGCGCAAGCCAGTAGTCACAGCCGATCGCCCCCAGCTGCTGCGGCCTCGGCGGCAGCATGCGACGCTGGATCTGGCCGCCGGCCTGCTGGTCGAGCCGGAGCATCGCCAGGTGGGTCTCCAGGCTCTCGTTGAGCTCTTCCAGTCGCGCTCGATCCTCTTCGCGCTCCCGGGCCAGACGATTGACGTCCACCACACGCCGGATCATCCGCCTGAGCAGATGGGCATGGCGCAAGGGGTCGATCACGTAGTCGACAAGGCCCGCGTCAACGGCCTTGAGCAGATCGTCGTCTCGCCGGTCCTCGCTGACCACCAGGGTGGGCCAGCGCTCGGCCAGCACCATCCACTCGCGACTCGGTACCGCCAGCGAATGTGCTACCACCAGCGCCGTGGAGCCGGGAAGCTCATCGGCGCTGGCGGCGGCAAAGACCGCAAGTCCGTCGCGAGCAATCGCGTCCACCAGGGCGTCGCGGTGCTCGCCCGGGTGGTCGATTACCCCGATCAGAGGTTTGGCTGCTTGCATGCAGATGCCACCTTACTCGGCGAAGGCATCTTCGTCGTAGTCAAAGCCATCGTCGATAAAGCTGTCGTCACCAAGCTCACCATCGGTGACCTCGAAACGACGACGCTGTAGCCAGGCGTCACGAATGAAGCTGTAGCGATCACCGCGAATCAGATCCTCCTGATCGAGAAGGCTGGCACGCGCGTCGAGCAGCTCGAGACCGCGTAGCGAGTAGCGCACGGTGTCGTCCTCGACGTAGGTCAGCGGGTAGGTGTACCAGTCGACCGGCAAGGCGCTGGTGTCACGCACTGTGCTGGGGCCGAGGAACGGCAGCACCACGAAGGGCCCCTCGCCCACGCCCCAGGCAGCCAGAGTCTGGCCGAAGTCTTCCTCGTCGGCGATAAAGCCGGCGTGGGTCGCCGGATCCAGAAGACCACCCAGACCGAAGGTGGTGTTCATCAGAAAGCGCATGCTCGAGTTGCCGGCATTGGCACCCTTGCCCTGCAGCAGGCTGTTGAGCACCGTGCGCACTTCGCCGAGGTTGTCGAAGAAGTTGCTGACACCGCGCTCGAGCGGGTCCGGGGTCACGTAGCGATAACCCTGGGCGGCAGGCTTGAGTGCATAGCGATCCAGCACATCGTTGAAGGCGAAGACCCTGCGATTGAAGCCCTCCCAGGGGTCCGCTGGATTGGGCTCGCTGGATACGCCGCTGCTGGCGCAGCCACTTGCCGCCAGGGCGACGGCCATGACCAGGACACCCCTCTGCATGCCCTTGCCCAGGGCACCGC
Organism: Halomonas sp. YLB-10; assembly: GCF_003856855.1. Taxonomy (NCBI): domain Bacteria; kingdom Pseudomonadati; phylum Pseudomonadota; class Gammaproteobacteria; order Oceanospirillales; family Halomonadaceae; genus Halomonas; species Halomonas sp. YLB-10. The sequence goes on along the minus strand of NZ_RRCU01000004.1, from coordinate 115,014 downwards.
TGTAGTTCGCGTTCATCGTTCGACTGCCTCCCTTGCCTGTCCTTGTCACGATCGTCAATCTATCGGCGCTGTTGTCCGGGGTTGGACTCCGGGTAGCGTCAGCGACGACGCCTCTGCGTACGGCAGTCGTCTGGTTCCGCCGACGAGTCAGCGGTCGGTTCCCCGGAGGGTCGGCCTCAGTCCCTGCGAATCACCACGCAGCCCGCACTGTAGCCCGCGCCGAAGGAACACACCACCCCGGTAGCGCCCGGTTCCAGGTCCTGATGATGCAGATGGAACGCAATGATCGAACCGGCAGAACTTGTATTAGCGTAACGGTCAAGAATAATCGGCGCTTGATCCGGAGCAGGCTCCTGGCCCAGCACCCGTCGTGCGATAAGATCGTTCATGTGTCGATTGGCCTGATGCAGCCATAGCCGCGACAGCGTACCAGGCGCGATATCCAGGCTCTCCAGGTGGTCACGGATCAACTGTGCCACCATCGGGCAGACTTCCTTGAAGACCCTGCGGCCTTCCTGCACGAACAGCTTGTCGGCTGCCTGGGGGTCGGCGTCGGTGACGCGGTTGAGAAAGCCCGCATTATTGCGAATGGCGTTGGAAAACTGCGTCACCAGGCGGGTCCCGAGCACCTCGAACCGTGTCTCGGCTTTCGCCACGTCGTCGCTTTCCAGCACCAGGGCGGTACAGGCGTCGCCAAAGATGAAGTGGCTGTCGCGGTCGCGGAAGTTCAGGTGTGCCGAACACACCTCGGGGTTGACCACCAGGGCGCGACGCACGCCGCCGGAGCGGATGGCATTGGCGGCGTTGTCGATGGCGAAGGTGGCCGAGGAACAGGCCACGTTCATGTCGAAGGCGTAGCCCCCGGTGCCCAGCGCACGCTGCAACTCCACCGCCACCGCCGGATAGGGGCGCTCCAGGTTCGAGCAGGCCACGATCACCAGGTCGATGTCGGCGGCCTCGACCCCGGCTGCGGCCAGCGCCTCGTGCGAGGCGGCCAGCGCCATCTCGCACTGGATGCCGGGGCTGTCGTTGTCGCGCTCGTCGAGCTTCGGGCGCATGCGCTCAGGATCAAGGATACCCTCTGCGTCCAGCACGTAGCGGCTGTGGATACCCGAGGCCTTGACGATGAATTCACTGCTGGAATGGGCCAGGGCGTCACGTTCCCCGGCCTCGATCGCCTCGCGGTGGCGGGCATTCTCGGCATCCACCCAGGCGTTGTACGACGCCACCAGGGCGTCGTTGTCGATGGCGTTGGCCGGGGTATACAGGCCGCTGCCGGTAATAAGCACCTTCGCTGGGGTCATGCCCTTCTCCTTCATGCGGCACCTCGGTGCCGCCGGTCGATCGCGACCGCCCGGGGCGGTCACTCACTTTCGTCATCTTTGGCGCGGGGGCCTTACCCCCGCCCGGTCAATTCCGCCCAGCGTTTCTCCAGGCGCTTCTCCGATACCGGCATGGCGGTACCCAGCTGCTGCGCAAACAGCGATACCCGCAACTCCTCGATCCACCAGCGAAACTCCACCAGCGATGGATCTTCGACGCCGCCTCGGTGCTCGGCCTGTCGACGCGTCTCGAGGCGCGTCTCGAAGTCCTGCACCGTCTGCATCAGCATCTGGTCGCGCATGCGCTCGCGCGGGGCCTTCTCCAGGCGCACCTGGGCGGCCTCCATGTAGCGCGGATAAGCCTCGAGCCAGGCACCGGCGTCTGTCACGAACCCCGGGTACACCAGCCGCTGCATCTGTGCCTTGAGGTCACTGTATACCAGCGCCAGCGACAGGCTCAGGTTACCCTTCAACGCCTTTGTCACCGCCAGGTGGCCTTCCAGTGCCGGCTTGAGCACTGCCACCAGCTTGTCGGCATGGGGAACGATATCCTGGCGAACCGCCTGAATGCGTTGTTCCAGGGCCTCGGCACTTCGCGGCAGCGGATCCACCGCCACGACCTGCCGGAAGACGGCCGTCACCACATCTTCGGTCAGAGCACGCTTGCTGCCTACCTTGGCGAACAATAGAGCACAGGTCGACAGTCCCTGGGTACGCTCGATGGCCTTCACTTGATCTGGCAGGCGTTCCATCGCCGCCTTGACCACCCCGCGGCGATGCGCTTCATGGGCCTTGGCCGGATGGTCGAACAGCTCGAGGCTGAGCCCGCTCGACGAAGGCACCAGCGCCGGGAAAGCCTCGACACGAATCCCGGCCTGGGAGGTCACCCGCGATTCCGGCAATGCCTGCTCGGGGAAGCCCGACAGCTCGGACTGGCTCTCCACGCTCTTGGCCAGCGCCCGGGCACCCTGACTGGCGGCAGCCTCGAAGCGCCGCTCCAGCGCCCGCAGGTCACGGCCCTGGCCCAGCACCTTGCCGCTGTGGTCGACCACCTTGAGGTTCATCACCAGATGGGGCTCGAGCTGATCGAGGCGCCAGTCGTCCGGCGACAGGCGCAGCCCGGTCTTGACCCGCAGAAATTCACCGAGCGCCTCGGTCAGGCTGCCGTCCCCGGGCACCAGTGCCTCCAGCGCTGCGTCGACCCAGTCGGGTATCGGCACCACCTGTCGGCGTATCGACTTGGGCAGCGACTTCAACAGGGCGATGCACTTGTCCCGGAGCAATCCCGGCACCAGCCACTCGAGACGAGACGACGACAGCTGAGACAGCATCGCCGCCGGCACCGTCATGGTCACACCGTCATCCTCGGCCCCCGGCGCGAAGTGATAAGCCAGCGGATAGCGCACACCGTCGATCGACAGCTCGTCAGGATAGGCGTCACCGGTGACGTCATCCGCCTCCCGTGCCAGCAGCGCCTGACGGTCGAACTTGAGCAGCTCAGGGTCACTGCGCTCGGCCTTGCGCCGCCAGGCTTCGAAGCCCTTGCCGTTGACGATATCCTCAGGCAGGCGAGCGTCGTAGAAGTCGAACAGCTGCTCCTCGTCCACCAGAATGTCGCGCCGCCGTGCGCGATCCTCGAGGTCCTCGACCTCGTCGATCAGTGCCCGGTTGTGGGCGAAGAACTCGCCCTTGGTGCGAAACTCGCCTTCCACCAGCGCCCGGCGGATAAACAGCTCACGGCTTTCGACCGGGGCGATGGGGCCATAGTGGACCTTGCGCCGGGCCACGATCGGCAGCCCGAACAGGGTGACCTGCTCGAAGGCCACCACCTGGGCCCGCTTCATCTCCCAATGGGGCTCGCTGTAGCTGCGCTTGACCAGATGGCCCGCCAGAGGCTCGATCCACTGTGGCTCGACCTTGGCCACGCTGCGCGCGAACAGCTTCGAGGTCTCGACCAGCTCCATCGCCATCACCCACTTCGGAGACTTCTTCGAAAGCCCCGATGCCGGATGAATCATGAACTTGCGATTGCGCGCCCCAAGATACTCGCGGTTCTCGGTCAGGGTGCCCAGGTGGCTCAGCAGGCCGGTCAACAGCGCCTTGTGCATGGCCACCGTCTGCTGACGCTGGCGCTCCTTGGCCTGACCGTCGTCATCTTCACCTTCGGCGGCGATGGCGGGCCTGGCCGACGGCACCTGGATATCCATGTCCTTGAGCAGCTGACGCAACTGGCGGAAGGTATCGTGCCACTCGCGCAGGCGCAGGTAATTCAGGAAGTTATCACGACACCAGCGACGCAACCGGTTGCCCGAGAGTTCCTCTCGGGCGGCTTCGAAGCCGTGCCACAGATTGAGCAGCGCCACGAAGTCGGAATCCGGATCCTGCCAGCGGCGGTGGGCCTGATCGGCGGCTTCGCGTTTGTCGGAGGGTCGATCACGCGGGTCCTGCACCGCCAGCGCCGAGACCACGATCAGCACCTCGCGCAGGCTCTGCTGCTCGACCCCGGCCAGCACCATGCGGGCCAGGCGCGGATCGATGGGTAGTCGCGCCAGCCGTCTCCCCAGTGTCGTCAGGCGACTGTTGTCGTCGACCGCACCCAGCTCATAGAGCAACTTGAAGCCATCGGTGACAAAGCGCGAGTCGGGTGGATCAACGAAGGGAAAGTCCTGGATGTCGCCCAGTTTCAGCGACAGCATCGACAGGATCACCGAGGCCAGGTTGGTGCGCCGGATCTCCGGATCGGTAAACTCAGGGCGCGCCAGGAAGTCGTCTTCGTCATACAGACGGATGCACACGCCTTCCGCCACCCGGCCGCAGCGGCCCTTGCGCTGATTGGCGCTGGCCTGGCTGACCGCCTCCACCGGCAGGCGCTGAATCTTGGCGCGATAGCTGTAGCGACTGATGCGCACCAGCCCCGGGTCGATCACGTAGCGGATACCCGGCACCGTCAGCGAGGTCTCGGCCACGTTGGTGGCGAGCACGATGCGCCGCCCGCTGTGGGGAGCAAACACGCGGTTCTGCTCGGCGTTAGAAAGCCTGGCGTAGAGCGGCAGTATCTCTGTGCTCTTGAGATCGGCGCGCCGGAGCACGTCGGCGGTCTCGCGGATCTCACGCTCACCGGGCAAAAACACCAGAATATCGCGGGGACCATGGAACCAGCGCTTTTCGCGCTCGATGGTCTCGATTTCCTCCACCGCGTGAAGGATACCCTCGCTGAGGGTGCGGTCTTCCTCGTCATCTTCGTCGCGGATCAGCGGACGATAACGCACCTCCACCGGGTAGGTACGACCCGAGACCTCCACCACCGGAGCAGGGCGCACGACACCGTCCTGGTCTCGGCTGGCAAAGTGCTGACTGAAGCGTTCCACATCGATGGTGGCGGAGGTGATGATGACCTTGAGGTCAGGGCGGCGATCGAGCAGGCGCTTGAGGTAACCGAGCAGGAAATCGATATTGAGGCTGCGTTCGTGGGCCTCGTCGATGATCAGGGTGTCATAGCGGCGCAGGTCCGGATCCTGGCGGGTCTCCGCCAGCAGGATGCCGTCGGTCATCAGCTTGACCAGGGTGTCGTCGTTGGTCTGGTCGGTGAAGCGGACCTGATAACCCACCTGCTCGCCCAGCGGCACCTGCAGTTCTTCTGCCAGGCGGGTCGCCACCGAGCGCGCCGCCAGGCGCCGCGGCTGGGTGTGGCCGATCAGCCCGCGACGGCCAAGCCCCAGCTCCAGACACAGCTTGGGCAGCTGGGTGGTCTTGCCGGAGCCGGTTTCGCCGGCCACCACCACCACCTGATGGGACTCCAGTGCCTTGAGGATATCGGCTCGCCGCGCCGCCACCGGGAGCTGTTCGGGATAGTCGAGCGTGACCGGGCGCGCCTGGCGCGAGGCCAGGGTCTGACGAGAGCGCTGCCAGTGGTGCTCGACCTCCTTGAGTCCCCGGTCGATGGGCTTGCCGTCGCGTCGACGACGCTCGAGACCGGCCAGACGCTTGGCCAGCGTCGGGCGATCGCGAAGCATCACCTGTTCCAGTCCTTCGGTCAGAGACTTCAGGCGAGAGGCGTCGTCGGCGTTTTGCTGGGCGGTGGGCGTAGAACTACTCACGTTGGGGTCGAAGGCTCCGGGTGGATCATGGGCGCCGCGTCGCACGGACGCGGGGCGGGAAGGCTCCCGCAACGCAAAGGGCGCTATTGTAACGCCGCAGCCAAGGCAAGGGCCAATCGCCGGCCCCTGCCCTTCCCCGGACCTTGTCGGCGGGCGTCAGCCGTCGGTGCCGGTCCCGGTTTCGGTGCTGCCTTCGTCACGCAACTGGCGCCGGAGCACCTTGCCGACGTTGGTCTTGGGCAGTTCGTCACGAAACTCCACCAGCTTGGGCACCTTGTAGCCGGCCAACTCCTGCTTGCACCAGGCGCGCAGCTCGTCACTGGTCAAGGAGCTGTCCTTGGCCACCACGAACAGCTTGATGACTTCGCCGCTGGTATCGTCGGGCACCCCGACGGCGCAGGACTCGACCACCTTGGGGTGGGCCGCGACCACGTCCTCGATCTCGTTGGGATAGACGTTGAAGCCGGACACCAGAATCATGTCCTTCTTGCGATCGACGATACGCACGTAGCCATCGTCCTGGATGACCGCGATGTCACCGGTGTGGAAGAAGCCATCGGCATCGATGACCTTGGCCGTCTCGTCATCGCGGTTCCAGTATCCCTTCATCACCTGGGGGCCGCGCACGCACAGCTCGCCCGGCTCGCCCGGCTCGGGGTCGCCACCGTCAGGGTTGCACAGCTTGAGCTCGGTGCCGGCGACGGGGCGGCCGATGGTGCCCAGCTGTATCGCCTCCACCGGGTTGAAGCTGACGATCGGCGAGGTCTCGGTCAGGCCGTAACCCTCGGCGATGGGGCAGCCCGTCACCTCTTCCCAACGCTTGGCCGCGGCCTTGGTCAGCGCCATGCCGCCGGAGATGGTCAGGTGCAGGTGGGAGAAGTCCAGCGCCTTGAAGTCGTCACGATTGCATAGCGCATTGAACAGCGTATTGAGTCCGACGAAGCCGGTGAAACGCGTCTTCGAGAGCTCCTTGATAAAGGTATCGAGGTCCCGCGGATTGGTGATCAGCAGCGAATGGTTGCCGCCTTCCAGCATGAACAGGCAGTTCACCGTAAAGGTATAGATGTGATAGACCGGCAGCGGCGCGACGACCACCTCGCTACCCTCGCTCAAGCCACCCCCGATGATCTGCTTGGCCTGCAGCATGTTGGCCACCAGATTGCGGTGGGTCAGCATGGTGCCCTTGGCAAGCCCGGTGGTCCCCCCGGTGTACTGCAGCGCGGCGATATCGTCGAGCTCGCGTTCTACCTCACGGTGCTCGAGGGAGGCGCCTTGCTTGAGCACCTGACGCAACCTGACCGCCTTGGGGATCGAGTAGCGCGGCACCATCTTCTTGACGTACTTGACCACAAAGTTGATCAGCGGTCGTTTGGGGAAGTCGTGCAGATCACCGATCTCGGTGATCACCACATGCTCGATGTCGGTCTTGTCCAGCACCCGCTCGAGCTTGTCTGCCATGTTGGCCAGGATCAGGATCGCCTTGGCGCCGGAATCCTTGAACTGGTGGGTCATCTCGCGCTCGGTGTACAGCGGATTGGTGTTGACCACCACCATGCCGGCGCGAATGGCGCCGAACACCGCTACCGGGAACTGCAGCAGGTTCGGCAACTGGATCGCCACCCGATCACCGGGCTCAAGGTTGGTCTCGTGCTGCAGCCAGGCGGCGAAATCACCGGACAGCCGGTCAAGCTCGGCGTAGGTCAGGGACTTGCCCATGCACGAGAAGGCCACCTTTTCGTCGTAGCGCTTGACGGAGCGGTGGAAGATATCCATCACCGAATGATAGTCATCGAGCCCTTCCAGGGCCTCCCCCCGAACGATCGATGCAGCGGCGTTCTCACTCATGGGCGTTCTCCATTCGGGGGACCAGGTCCCCTCTTATTATCAAATTGTGGTGTCGACACTGGCTACCATAGCCCAGTCCCGCAGCGACTGTAATACGCTTGATTCAAACTTTCGTTTAAAACCCGCTATTCATCGCTTAGATAACGGGCCACGATCTCGCCTTCCCGCCACACCAGCAGCTCACCCGGCTGCATGCGCACCCACTCTTCGTTGTCGGTGAGCGGTTCGGTGGCCAGCACCGAGACCACATCGTCGGGGGTGGTGTGCTCGACAAAGTTGACCACCATCTCGGCGTCCGACAGGTTGGCCTCGCCAAAGGGCGCGCGGCGGGTGATATGGGCGAGCTTGGTGGAACAATAGGTGTACAGGTACTCGCCGTCGGCCAGCAGCAGGTTGAAGACCCCCAGACCTCTGAGCTTCTCGCACAGCTCGTGCAGCGAAGACCACAGACCGCGACGATCCTCCGGCGGGTCTGGATAGCGCCGCCGGAGCTCACCCAGCAGGTGGCAGAAGGCGTGCTCGCTGTCGGTGGACCCCACCGGTCGATAGCTGGCGAGTTCCAGCGTCTCCCAGCCGGACAACTGGCCGTTGTGGGCATAGCACCAGGGCTGCCCCCACATCTCGCGCACGAACGGATGGGTATTGGCCAGTTTCACTCCACCCACATTGGCCTGGCGGATATGGCTGATGACGATATTCGACTTGATCGGGTATTCGCAGATCAGCCGGGCGATTCGCGAGTGCACCGAAGGATGAGGGTCGCGAAATTCGCGATAGCCCCCCTCTTCGTAAAAAGCGATGCCCCAGCCGTCACGGTGGGGGCCGGTGCCGCCGCCACGATGCAGAAAGCCGGTAAAGCTGAAACAGATATCCGTGGGCACATTGGCACTCATGCCCAGAAGCTCACACATGGGGTTCTTCTCTTGTTGACCCGGCCGCAGCCAGGCGAGTGCGCCTGCGACGCCACAACAGCCAGGCGATCACCACCACCGCCAGGATAGCGGCTACCAGCCAGCTGCGCGGATCATGTCGAGCACGCTCGAGGGCGGGCTCAAGACCAGGCCTTCCCTCGCGCCACCACTGCACCAGCCGCTCGGGGCCTTCATTCACCAACGCCACAAACTGGTCGGCCAGCGCCTCGCCAGCCTCCTCCTCGGCCTGTCGCTCACTGGCTTCGGCGAAGCGTTCACCGGACAGGGTGGGGCCTGCCAGCGCCCGATCCAGGGCCACCTCGCCATCGCGATTGATCCACAGCGGCGGCAGGTTCCAGCGGGTCTCGTTGCCGTCGATCGTCGCCACCGCCGAGATCCGCAGCGGACGGCTGACCTCATCCTCCTGGGGCGGAATTTCCAGGCTCCAGCGCCTGGCGTCTGCCGGGGCCACCTCCAGCGACTGGCCCAGCAGATCGGCCTCGAAGCGGGTGTTGTCGTGGCCAAGGCGCGGATGTTCGGCCACCAGCGTCACCCGACGCCCGGATTCGTCCAGTGCCGCGCCGACGGCCGGCAGCACATTGACCGCCTGCACCCGTCGGCGATGGAAGTCCTCGCCCTCGGCGGTGATCACCAGCTCAGCCGCGCCGGTGCCCGACGGCGACGGCAGCCGCCCGCGAAACACGCCATCATCGTTGCCAAGCGCCAGGATCTGCAGGCCGTCCACCGCCTCGCCGGACAGCTCCGCCGTCACCTTGAGCCCCTCGGGCACCGTCACCTCGCCGTCACTTTCGACACGCACCGCCAACGGCACCTCGAAGCCGGAATACAGCGTCGCGGGCAGCGCCTCCGTCACCAGGTGGCGATCGCTGTTGACGGTAATCCGCGAGTCCGCCGCCAGAGGACCCTCGATCCGCCACTCCCCCTGGGCGGGGTCGGGTACGCGGATCAGGTCGAAGCGTGGTTCCCGCTGCCAGCGCACCTCTGCGGGTGCGGTGTCGCGGGTGTAACGGGTGCCGTCCGGCGCCACCAGGGTCACCTCTCCCTGGCCGGGGTCATGGAAGATCAACGCGGAAAAATCGTCGACGCCGGCATCGACGGTGAAACGGCGGTCCTCAAGCGGCACCTGATCCACCGGGAAGATGCGCTCGACGATATCGAGAAAGGCGCCCAACAGGGCGTCCGGTGTCTCGACCACCGCCGCCAGTCCCCCGGTGCGCTGCGCCAGTCGCTCGACCAAGGCAACGTCGGCGCCTGGCGAAAAGGCGATGGCGTGGATGGCCACCCCCTGGTTGGCCAGGTCCGGCACCATCGCCTCGACCAGGCGTTGGCGAGAGGCAAGGTCCACGTCGGGCTTGGCACCCCTGCCCGGCGACAGGTCGATCACCCCGTCGGTCAGCAACACCAGGTGGCGCCAGCCGTCACCCTCGGCTGCTGCCGCGGTGCGCAGCGCCGCCTCGATATCGGTATGCTGCTGATACTGTTCCAGCGCCGGCGGCAGCGCCAAGGCCCGCTCGCGCCACTGGGCGTCGACCTGCCCCAGAGGCAACGGATTGTCGATCGACTCGCCGAAGGTCCAGATGCCGGCGCTGACACCACTCGGCAACAGCGCCACCAGCATGTCCAGCGCACTGCCTGCCAGGCGATTGGGGTCATTGGTCTTCATGCTGCCGGACACGTCCACCACGACGCGAACGTCCGGTGGCTCATCCGAGCCCGCTTGCCCAGTCGCCGACTGGGCAAGCGCCGTCAGCGGCGACAGGCACAACGCCACGATTGTCGCCATCATTACCCCTTTCCCGCAGCGTTGCTGGCCCCGCTTGGCCATGTGTCCTCCTTGGAACTTGCCCGGAATCTCCAGGCCGTGGGCGGTGGACGTCTTTTACATCCCCCTTCGACGTGTTTATCGATGGTTCACCGTTCACGGTGGCCAGAGCGACCTCGCCAGCAGTTTCTAGCCGAGCAGTTTCTAGCCGAGCACCGGCTCCTGACGCTCCCGCCCTTCTTCACGCGACGTCCCATGAGCCTCTGCGTCCTGGTCACGCGCCGCTGCAGCGGCCTCGGCCTTGCGCAGACGGCGACGACGGCCACTCCACCACAGTGCCAGTCCAAACAGCGCACCGATCGCCGCGCCGACGATGACGCGCGTGGCCGCCGGCACCAGCACGCCATTGTTGCCGTCCATGAAGGCGACCGCTGCCACCATGATGGCCGGCGCCTGACCGCTGTAGACCTGGCCTTCCTCGATCAACGGCAGTTCGAACATCGACGGCATCCACATCACGCCGGCCACTGCCCAGGTCAGCACCAGGCGTGGCAGGCGCGGTAAAAAAGCCAGTCCAAGGTAGCCAGCCAACAGTACGACCAGCGACAATGCGCCATAGATCAACCACAGCGTGGACATGGAATCCGAAATCAACATTGCATGCTCCAACCTGACGTGCGCGCCGCGCACAGATGAAATTTCTCTTGAGTATGGTACATCTCGCACCATGAAAGCACAGCCGCCAAATGCACCGGCCGCAGCAACTCGGGGCCCCGCCCTGGACTTCACGCGTCAGGACGATAACGCCTGGCACTGGCTCGAGAATCGCGACGATCCCGCCGTGAGTGACTTTCTCGAGGCCGCCAACCGCCAGGCCGACACCTGGTTTGCCCCTCTGGAATCCTTGATCGAGCGACTCTACCAGGGCCACCTGGCGCGGCGAGAGCTGGCCGTCAAGGGGCTGCCCAGTCGCCTGGACCACTTCACCCTGTGGAGCGAGACCGCCGCCGACGCCGACTATCCGGTCTGGTGGCGCCACCCCAACGATGCCCCGCAGTCGCGCGAGGTGTTCTTCGACCTCGAGGCCAGAGCGCAGGAGCACACCTTCCTCGAACTCGGTGACATGGCGCTGTCCCCGGACGAGCAGTGGCTGGCCTGGACCGAGGACACCCAGGGTGACGAGACCTATCGCCTGTTCATCAAGCGCCTGCCCGATGGCGCCGAGCATCGACTGCTGGACGACATCGGCCCTGAGCTGTGCTGGGCCGAGGACGGCCAGACCCTGCTGTTCACCCGCTACGACGCCACCCAGCGACCCGACAGCGCCTGGCGGCTCAGCCTGTCGCTGGATGCGGCCAGCGCAGACGCCAGGGTCGAGACCGACGAGCTGGTCCTGCGCGAGGACGACGCCGAGTTCTGGATCGGTCTGGGCAAGACCCGATCGCGGGCCTGGCTGACCATCGAGTCGGCCTCCAAGGACACCAGCGAGACCCATCTGGTTCCGGCCCACGCGCCAGCGACTCCCCCGCACTGCTTTCAGCCCCGTCGCCCGGGCGTTGAGTACGCCCTCGATCATCGTCCCGGCCACTTCTATGTGTTGCACAACGAAGGGCTGGTGCACTTTCAGCTGGAAGTGGAGAACGAGGACCGCTCCGGTCAGCGGCGAGTACTGGTGCCCCATCGCCAGGAGACCACCCTGGAGGGTGTCGATGCCTACGCCTGGGGCCTGGTGATCGCCGAACGCGACCACCTCGAGGCCCAGGTGCGCCTGCGTCGCCTCGAGTTCGACAGCGACCACAGCGTCACCCTCAACGCCCCCCTGCCCTGCTCGCCCGCACCGCTTAGCCTGGGGCTCGGCGACAGCCCACACTTCGACGACCGGGTACTGCGCCTGCGCGAGGAATCCTTCTGCACCCCGCCAAGCTGGTGGTCGCTGGATCTTGATAGCGGCGAGCGCCGACTGCTCAAGCGGCAGCCTCTGCACGGCGATCTGGCACCGGAAGACCTGCACTGCCAACGGCTGTGGGCCGAGTCCCACGACGGCGAGCGGGTACCGGTGTCCGTGGTCTGCCGCAAGGACCTGGCGAACCAGCCGCTGCCGACGCTGCTGTATGGCTACGGCGCCTACGGCGAGGCGCTGGACCCATGGTTCTCGGTATCCCGCCTGGAACTGCTCCAGCGTGGCGCGGCCTTCGCGGTGGCCCACGTGCGAGGCGGCGGTGAGCGCGGCGAACCCTGGTACCTGGCCGGTAAGCTGGAGCACAAGCCCAACAGCTTCGAGGACTTCCTGGCCGCACGTGACGCCCTGGTCGACGCGGGTGTATCGAATCCCCAGCGTATCGTCGCCTACGGGGCCAGCGCCGGCGGTCTGCTGGTGGGCGCCAGCCTCAATCGCGCGCCACAGGCATTCTGCGCGGCGGTACTCGACGTGCCCTTTGTGGACGTCCTGCGTACCATGGAAAACCCGGACCTGCCGCTGACCACGGCGGAGTACACCGAATGGGGCAATCCCAGCCACGCCGCCGACGCCCGACGGATCGGCAGCTATTCACCGCTGGACAACCTCGATGCCGAGGCCTGGCCGCCGGTATTCCTGCAGGGTGGCTGGCACGATAGCCGTGTGCCGTACTGGGAGCCGGCCAAGCTCTACGCACGCCTGAGCCTGGCGAACGCCGAGCAGGCGGCACTGTCCAACCGGGCAACCCTATTGAAGACCGACATGACGTCCGGTCACGGCGGCGCCTCGGGTCGTTTCAAGGCCTGGCGCGAAGGGGCACGCCAGGATGCCTTCGTGCTCTGGGCCCTGGACTTGCTGGATGCAGACCTGGTGAATGCGGACCTGATGGACAACCCTCCGGTCGAATCACCAAGGCCCCATCCCTGCCCCACCGACGAGAACCCGCAGGCCTGACCGCACCTTTGGACGCCCTTGGCCGCTTTAGCGGCCACTTTCAGAATAAGGAATTTCATGAACGCCAAACCGATGCTCGCCCTCACCGCTGCGCTATGGCTCGGCACCTCCCTCGTCGGCTGCTCCGACGACAGCGATTCCGAGACGTCCGAGGGCGCGTCACAGCAGAGCGAAAACGTCACCTCCGGTAATGGTGGCGGCAGCAACGAGAGCGCAGACTCCGCCAGTGAAGACGAAACCAGCGGCGAACAAGGCGACGACATCTCGGAGATGAGCCCGGCGGATCGCCGCGAGGCACTGGAGCAGTCCCTGCGCGCCAACTTTGATCCCCAGCTCGGCGAGATTCGCTACCTGGTCGGCTGGAGTGACCTGAACGACGATGGTCAGGACGAGGCCGTGGTCCACGTGGTCGGCCCGATGGTCTGCGGCACCGGTGGTTGCGATACCCTGATCCTCGAAGCCCAGGACGACGCCTACCGCGTCATCAGCGCCCAGCCCACCACCCAGCCTCCGATCCAGCTTGGCGAAGCATCTCACGAGGGCTGGCGAGACCTGGTGGTCAAGCGCCACCTGGCCGCCGATCAGCCGGCTCAGGCCCTGCACCTGCGCTTCGACGGCAGCAGCTACGTCGAAGCCGAAGGCAACGAAGGCGAGGCCGAGAACGCCACCGTCCTGATTGAAGACTTCAACAGCCTCGATGACGCCCGTCCGCTGTTCACCGGTGAGGGGGCCATGTCGGGGTCTCTCGAAGGTGACATGGAAGGCGAGATGGAAGAAGCGATGGAAAGCGAGCGCTCAGAGCCGGCGGTCGACCCCGACGCCGCCGCTACAGCCGCCGAACCGCAAGGTAGCGATGACGCCCAGGCTGACAACGAAGGAGAAAGCACAGAAGAAGGCGACGACCGGCAGACGGACGCCAGCCACAGCGGCAATTGATCGCCAACACTCGGCGAAGCCTTCTTTGCCGACAAGGCGCCGGGCCTCTTCACGAGGCCCGGCGCTGTCGTTTCCCTATCTAGCCGGTCATAGCCGGTCAGGCAGCGGTGGCTCCATGCCGGGCCAGACCACGGCCCAGGGCGTAGCTCCCCCAGGCCACCACAAAGGTCAGCGGTGCCGAGGCTCCGGCCAGACTCGGCGACAGCATCAGCGCGATGCCGACAATCGCCGCCAGGGCCCAGGCCGCCAGCCCCACAGGGTTGAAGGCGCTGATGTCAGCGTCCAGATCGACCTCGAGACGCCCCTCCGGCGACAGGATATGGGCCAGTGCCACCCCCACCCAGGCCACCACGAACACGCCTTGATAGGCCAGGGCCGCCAGCAGGTAGCTGAACACGTCCGCCCGCATCAGCAGGTAGGCAAGCCCGCCCACCAGACAGCCGGCCAGGATCTTGTTGAGTTTGAGGCCGGTGAGCTTGCCGACGAAGGCCTCGAGATTGACCGTCGCCAGGTAGAAGTTGGCGGTGTTGATGCGGCTCTGGGTCACCCACACCAGCGCCAGCCCGCCGAGCCCCATCAACTCTAGCAGCCCCAACACGATGGACGCCTCCGACAGGCCGTCGGTAGGCAGGCAGGCGTCGAGCAGGATCCCCACCACTCCGCTGAACACGAAGGTCATCAGATAAAAGGGAATGCCGAAGGTGACGCGGGCATGGAAGCGGCTATCCTCGACGCGACCGAAGCGGGCGTAGTCGAAGGTAAACATCATCAGCACCCAGACCCCCATGTAGTAGGCAAAGGTGGACAGCCAGCCGAAGGGACTGGCGCCTCCTTCGGGCACCCGGGAGAGCCAGCCGGAGGGATAGCCGAACTCGGCCATCGCCATGCCCACGGCGATCAGCATGCCGACGATGTACACCGGCAGCAGCACGCCGTTGAACTTGTCGAGCCAGTGCTGGACGCTGCCGAAGATCAGCGAGACTCCGACCACCACCACGATCAGGGTAGCGCTGGCCATGCCGAGCGAGGGCGACCACTCGGACAGCACCAGCGCCATCACATAGCCTTCGAATACCGCGTAGTAGAGCGCCGTGGCAAAAAAGATCAGGGTCGCGATCATCGCTCCCAGATGACCGAACAGGACCCGGGAAAACAGCGCCACGGTCAGCCCGGTACGTATCGCATAGCGGCTGATCACCGCATTGATGACGCCGTAGCAGACCACCGTCAGGGCGATCCCGATCAGCGCGTTGGTGGTGCCGTAGCTGCGGGCCATGGCGGCGGCCACCACCATGTAGAAGATGGCGCTGCATACCGCCCACCAGGCCATCATCAAATTGCCTCTGGGCATGCGTTGGTCCAGGGGCATGGGGCGGTCGGCGAAGTCGCCGGCGCCTTGCCCAGCCTTCTCGTGGGATGTCGTGTCGTTCATGGTTGTTGCCTCGTGCTGTTGTTGTGGTTGGACGAAGTCCCTTGGACAGAAGAGTCAGCCCATACCTCGGTGACAGGGCTCGAGTGACATTCCGGGCAAGGGGAGCCCGGGCGGAGACGTCTGGCTCCGCCGGGCAAAGTGGCAATTGCGGGAATAAGTGAGACGGGATCGAAGCACTCAGGCTCTTGCCTTCGATCCTTTTCAGCCGGCTAGTCGAGCGCCTGACCCTGGGCCTGACCCAGGGCGATGCGCAGCGCCTCCAGGCGCTCAGCGTAGGCCTTGCGCGCCTCCAGCGCCTGTCCGAGGGACACCTGTACGAAGCGCACCTTCTGATGGGGCTGAATCTGGCCCACCAGATCCATGTCGGCGCTGATCACCGTGCCAACCATGGCGTAGCCACCGCCGGACACGGCGTCTCGGTGGAGAATGATCGGCTCGCTGCCGGCGGGCACCTGGATCGAGCCGATGGGATAGCAGGCATCGACGATGTTGGACGGGTCGTCACCGGCTCCGAAGGGCGGCTCTCGCTCGATGAACCGAAGCGGCGTGCCGCCCTTGAAGCGATAGCCGATGCGATCGGCCTCCGAGGCCACGCTCCAGTCCTCCTGATAGAAGCGTTCCCTCGCCTCTTCCTCGAGCAGGTGGTCGTAGAGTCCCGGCACCACGCGCAGCTCATAGTGCTTGGCAAAGCGCGGCACAAAGGCCTCGGGAAGACGCCGACCGACTGCCGCGCGGGTTGCGGCGTTGGGTTGACCGATGGGCAGCACATCGCCGGCCTTGAGCGGGCGTCCCTCGAAGCCACCGAGGGCACCGAGCGCGTAGGTGCTGCGACTACCCAGACGCTCGGGCACGTCGATGCCACCCTCCACCGCCAGGTAGAGTCGCGCCCCGGCACGCACGAAGTCGAAACTCAGCACGCTGCCGGCGGGTACCTCAAGCACCTCGAAGTTGGGGTGGGGCTGGCCATCGATCTTCGGCACCATTTCTGCGCCACCGGTGGCGATACGGCAGGCCTGGGTAAAGCGCAGCTCCGGTCCCATCAAGGCGCACTCGAGTACCGCGGCGTCCTCGGCGTTGCCCAGCAGCAGGTTGGCCGAGCGCATGGCGAACTGGTCCATGGCGCCAGAGGGCGGAATGCCCAGGTGGTAATGACCGGCGCGTCCGGCATCCTGGACCGAGGTCGCAAGCCCCGGCTTGATCACTTCAATGCTCATTGAGCACCTCCTCGACGCGACGGGCCACGGCTTCGGGGGCCTCGCGATATTCATCCAGGTCGAACACGAATGGCGCGGTTTTCGGGCGGAAGCGCCCAGCCTCGGCAGCGGCCACCATGGCGTCGTACTCGCTGCGATCGACGGGCCGATGCTTGACGATGTCACCGGGACGGAAATAGATCATCGAGTCGTCGATGTGGGGCTGGCTGCCGCTGGGATCGTAGATCGGCATGGGGGTCACCCCGAACATCTGATAGCCCCCGGCGCCGCGCACCGAGTAGATGCAGCTGAAGCAGCCGCCGTAGCCGACGGTCTGCTTGGGCGTATCGGTACGAGGCCGCACGTACTTGGGCACCTCGATCTGGCGCTCTCGGGGCACCATCTGGTACATGAACGGCAGGCCGGCGACGAACCCCACCATGGACACGAACCAGGGACTGGCGCTGTGGGCCTCGATAAAGCCATCGACGCTGGCAAAGCCGTTGATCCTGGCGGCGTACTCCAGGTCGGTGCCTGACGGGTCCTGGTGGCGATCGCGAAAGCGCATCAGCGTCTCATGGGTCCAGGGGTCGTTGTAGAGCACCGGCACCTCCACCACCCGGGTCTCCAGGCGCTGAACCTGCTGGCCGAGCACCTCGGCATCGATCTGCTCCAGAGTCTCGATCAAGCGTGACAGCGGCAGCCGGTCAGGATCGTAGCGCACCTGATAGGAGGCGTTGGCGGGACAGATCTCGGTCACCCCGGGGATCTCGCGCTCGGCAAGCCGACTGGTGATCGACACCCCGCGAAAGAAGGCTTCCAGGTTCATCGCCTCGGACAGTTCGACGAACAGGAACTCGTCTCCGGCGGCGCTGTAGCGTGCGGGCTTGGCCTGCCTGGGGTCACGCTGGGTGGATGGCTTCATGACGCTTGCTCCTGTACTGATGGCGCTGACGCCGCCGATGCTGTGCCCAGCCAGTGCTCCAGGGTGCCGGTATGGAAGTCGCCGCGACGTACTGCCTGGTCCTCGACCAGCCGACGATGCAGCCCCGCCGTGGTGGTGAAGCCCTCCAGCGTGAACTCGTCGAGGGCACGGCTGGCTCGGACCAGCGCCGAGGCGCGATCCTCGTCCCAGACGACCAGCTTGGCCACCAGCGAGTCATAGAACGGCGGCATCCTGTAGCCCTCGTACAGGGCGCTGTCGACGCGTACTCCCGGGCCGGTGGGCCAGGTCAGTCGCTCGACCTGCCCCAGCGACGGAAAGAAGCCATTGTCCGGGTCTTCCGCGTTGATACGCATCTCCACGGCCCAGCCACGTATCGCGATATCGTCCTGGGCCACCCCCAGCGGCTCACCCAGGCATACCCTGAGCATCGCCCGCACCAGATCGACACCGGTGATCATCTCGGTGACCGGATGCTCCACCTGGATGCGGGTATTCATCTCGATAAAGAAGAACTCACCGCTGTCATCGTCGTACAGGTACTCAAGCGTCCCGGCGGCCTTGTAGCCGACGTGCTCGGCGAGCGCCACCGCGGAGGCGCAGAGGCGCTCGCGGGCGGCCTCGTCCAGCGCCGGCGATGGGCTTTCCTCGAACACCTTCTGACGCCGTCGCTGCAGCGAGCACTCCCGCTCGTACAGATGCACGGCACGCTCACCGTCGGCCAGGATCTGCACCTCGATATGTCGTGCACGCTCGATAAAACGCTCGAGATAGACGCTGTCATCGCCGAAGGCGGCTCGCGCCTCGCTCTGGGCCAGCGGTAGCTGGGCGCGGAGTTCCGCCTCGTCGGCAGCGGTGCGAATGCCGCGCCCGCCACCGCCGGCGGCGGCCTTGATCAGCAGTGGATAGCCGACCTCCAGGGCGACCTTCACCGCCTCCTCCACGTCGGCCACCGCCGACGGCGACCCCGGCACCACCGGAACACCTGCGACCAGAGCGGTGCGCCTGGCCTCGGCCTTGTTGCCCATGCGCTCGATCAATTCGGCGTCGGGGCCGACGAAGATCATGCCGGCCTCGACCACACGGCGCGCGAAGTCGGCGCTCTCCGACAGGAAGCCGTAGCCGGGATGGACCGCCTCGGCACCGACTTCCCGGGCTGCCGCCAGGATCGCCTCGATGTTCAGATAGCTCTTGGCGGCCTGGGCCGGGCCGATACATACCGCCTCATCGGCCAGTTTGACCGCCAGGCTGTCGGCGTCGGCCTCACTGTGGGTGACGATGCTGGTCAGGCCGAGTTCGCGGGCGGCGCGCACCACCCGCACGGCGATCTCACCGCGATTGACGATCAACAGACGGGTCGCGTTCATGCCTCGCCCTCCGAAACGTCGATGACCAGGATGTCCTGACCGGCTTCCAGCACATCGCCGTCATCCACCTCGATGGACGCGATCTGGCCTGTCACCTCGGCCTTGAGTTCGCAGAACTGCTTCATCACTTCGAGCAGGCCGATGGTGTCGCCGGCCTGGACGCTATCACCCGGGGACACGAAGGCCTCGGCCTCGGGCGAGGGACGGCGATAGAAGACGCCGGGAAAGGGGGCTTGCTGTGTTTGCTGGGACATGAGGTCTCTCGCTTGTCATTGGAATTGGTTTGCGCTGAACACGATCAAGGTGAAGATGGCTGTGGCCAGGCGGCCGCAGGCTCAGGGAGCCTTGAGCTCGATGCCGGCATCGGCCAGCCGGCGGCGGATGGCGTCGAGCATCTCCAGCGCCCCGGGGGAATCGCTGTGCAGGCACACCGACTGAAAGCTGACCGGTACACGCTTGCCGCTGGCGGTCTCGACCACGCCCTCGCGGGCCGCCAGCAGCACCTTCTCGGCTACCGTTTCGGGGTCGAGGCGCTGCACCTGGCGGACAAAGACGATGGAACCCTGATCGTCGTAGTCACGATCGGCGTAGAACTCGTGGACGCGCTGGATGCCCTCGGCCTCGGCCACACGATCGATCACCGACCCTGCCAGGCAGTAGATCGGCAGATTGGCGTCGATGGTCATCAGTGCACGACATAGCGCCGTGGCGAAGCCCTCGTCCCTGGCCGCGTGCATGAACAGGGCCCCGTGAAGCTTCAGGTGATGAAGGCCTAGGCCCTCCCGGGCGGCCAGTTCGCGCAGGGCGCCGAGCTGATAGATGACGTCATTGACCAGTTCATCGGCGGCGGCGTGAATATGCCGGCGACCAAAGCCGACCAGGTCGCGAAATCCGGGATGGGCCCCCACCGCGACCCCGTGCTTCGCCGCCTGCTGCAGGCTATGGGTCATGATGGTTGGGTCGCCGGCGTGGAAGCCGGTGGCGATATTGGCGGAACTGATGCCGGCCATGATGCGATCGTCGATGTCTCCGCCGATGCGCCAGGCGCCGAATCCCTCCCCCATGTCGGCATTGAGGTCCAGTGTTGTCATTGTGGGTCTCCTCGCGGGTGTTCCATCGTTGTATATGAGAGACGCCACTGATTGGAAATACCAATTCTTGTTTGGCATTATCAAAAAATCCGAATAACAGGTTCGAACAACAGAACTTGAGGGAGATCTCACATGGCGCGCAGTCCTTCCCTTCGCAAGCTGCGCTACTTCGTGGCGGTGGCGGAAAGCGGCAAGGTGACCCAGGCCGCGGTGGACCTGAACGTGTCCCAGTCGTCGATCACCACCGGGGTGCGGGAAATCGAGGACGAGCTGGGCGTCAAGCTGTTCGACCGACAGGCCCAGGGCATGGTGCTGACCCGCGAAGGCACGCGTTTTCTCGACCGGGTCAGACACGTCTTCCAGGCGGTGGACGAGGCCTTCGACTCGACCCGGGTGCACTCGCCGACGCTGGAGGGACGCCTCGATCTGGCCATGAGCTATACCGTGGCGGGTTACTTTCTTCCGCCGCTGCTGGCACAGTTTCAACGTCGCTATCCCGGTGTGACGGTACGCCTGCACGAGGCCTCGAGGCCGACGATCCAGGCCGGCCTGCTCGGCGGGCGCTTCGATCTGGCCATCATGCTGATCTCCAACCTTGAACCGGGTGCCCCGCTGGCCCAGCACCTGCTGATCCGATCGCCCCGCCGCCTGTGGGTCGCCAGCCACCACCCTCTTCACGGCAGGCGCGACGTTGGCCTGGCCGACGTCGCCCGCGAGCCCTATATCATGCTCAACGTCGACGAGGCCGAGCAGACCGCACTGCGCTACTGGGCACCATCGGGACTCGGTCCACAGACGCTGTTCAGCACATCCTCGGTGGAAGCGGTGCGCTCCCTTGTCGCCAGCGGCTCGGGCGTCAGCATCCTGTCGGATATGGTCTATCGGCCCTGGTCGCTGGAGGGCCGACGCATCGAGCACATCGACCTGGCCGACCCCATCCCGACCATGGACGTGGGCTTCGCCTGGGACCGCAAGAGAGCACTGTCGCCGCCGGCCCAAGCGTTTCGCGACGCCCTGATCGAGGCCATGGCGGCGGGCTGACGGCACGCCAGGTACCAGGGGCATGCCACAACGCAAGCGACCTCCCGAAGGAGGTCGCTATCAGAGATTGCAGGTGGCGTTGCCACAAGAGGCGTTCAGCCCTCGACCGGGATCACTGCGATGATGTGGTCCTCGAGGTCGGCCTCGTCCACCTCGGTCTCGGGGATGGCGAAGCTGCGCACGCTGATACCCTTGCGGTGGACCCGCTCGGGATCACCGCAGATCAGATGGTGCCAGCCGGCGAGCTTTCGTCCCTCGGCCAGCCGTCGGTAGGCGCAGGAGTGCGGCAACCACTTGAACTGGTGGGCGAGCTCGGGCGTCAGTTGGGTGCAGTCCGGCACCTTGGCGAGGCGATTGTCATAGTCGCTGCAGCGGCAGCTGTGGGTATCGAGCAGCCGGCAGGACAGGCCCAGCACCGCCAGATCGCCGGTGTCCTCGTCCTCGAGCTTGCGCAGGCAGCACTGGCCGCAGCCATCGCACAGCGCCTCCCATTCCTGCTGGGTCAGCTCATCGAGCGCGTAGCGCTCCCAGAAACGTTCTCTCAGCTCGGCCATGACGTCAGTAGCGGGCTTCGGTGGGGGTGCGATACAGGTCCAGCAGATACTCGTCCTTGGCCGGCGGCATCTGAAAATAGAACCCCTTTTCCTCGATCGCCGCCATCACCTCGGCGCCGCTGGCGCGCGCCAGCGCCTTGTCGGTGGTGAGGATCATGGTCATCACCGATACCGGCGTGCCGAAGCGCTCCATCAGCGCTTCGGGGACCCGCTTGAGCCCCTCGCGCTTGTCCACGTAGAGATACATCTCGTCCTTGCGCGAGCTCTTGAATATCTCGCACAGCATCTTGCCCTGCATCGTCGTCATGTCGGTCTCATCGGGCGCCACCTGGGCTGCCCTGTCGGTCTGGTGGGCGTCCTTTCGATTCATCGGACGCCTCGTCGTTGCTGTTAGTGTTTCGTCAGCCTGGTCGAGTCCTTCTTTCTAGCCGGCTTGGGCCAACTCCCCCAGGGCTCCTTCAAGGCGCTCATTAAGTCGTTCGCCACGCCAGCCACCGGGCAGCGGCAGCGGCTGGTTGCGCAGGCTGGCAGTGACCAGGGCTTCCAGCTCACGCCGGCGCAGCAGCACCTCGGGGGCGACTCCCAGCGACTCGGCGTCGAGATTGACCACCTTCTTGAGCGCCTTCATGCGCGCCTTGAACGGCGGCAAGGTCGGTGCCAGCGGCGCAGGCGCGAGCTCCGAGGCCTCTCGGTGCGCGGCCTGCTTGACCATCGCCAAGAGGGTGTCGCCCTCTCGCTTGATCAGGGTCGGCTTGACGCCCTCCACCGCCGCCAGGTCATGACGGTTGGCCGGCATCTTCTCGGCGATGGCGTAGAGCACACGATCCTGAATCACCCAGTTGCGCGGCAGGTCCCTGGCCCGGGCCTCGCCCTCGCGCCAGGTGGTCATCAGGCGGTAGGCCTCGACCTGACGCGGGGCCAGCCGCCATAGCTGACGCTGGCGCAGGTACCACTGGCCGTCGCTTTCGCTGGAGCGCTGCGACTGGGCCACCAGGTCGGTGCAGTCCTCCAGCACCCACTCGAGTCGACCGTGGCGCTCCAGCGACTCACGCTGGTGCTGCCACACCATCAGCAGGTAGACCACGTCCAGCGCCGCGTAGCTCAGCTGGGAATCACTAAGGGGGCGCTCCAGCCAGTTCGAACGGGTCTCTTCCTTGGGCAGCGTCTCGCCCACCCAGAACTCCACCAGCCGCTGGTAGCCCATGGCGGCGTCTTCGCCCAAGAGCCCCTGGGCCACCTGGGTGTCGACCAGCGGCGTCGGCGCGACCCCGGCCCAGTGGCCGAATACCTCGAGGTCCTCGCTGCTGGCGTGCAGCAGCTTCAAGGCGTCATTGGTCAGCAGTTGCCGGCAACGCTCGGTGCAGGCGACCTCCAGCGGGTCGATCAGATAGGTGGCGTCGCCACCGTAGATCTGGATCAGTGCGGGAACCGGGTGAAAGGTCTTCTCGCGAAAGAACTCCGTGTCCAGCGCCAGTACCGGTGCCTGGGACAGCGCCTGGCAGGCGTCGTCGAGAGCGTCGGCGCTATCGATCCATCGAATATCAGGGATTACAGGCATTCAAGCATCCATTTGAGGCAACAACGTTCGCCCGACTTATTCACTGTCGAAGGGCAGGCGACCGGAAAAGGCGCGGCTCAAGGTCCCGCCGTCGACGTACTCGAGCTCACCCCCCATGGGAACACCATAGGCCAGACGCGACAGACGTGCACCGTGGCGCTGGATCTGGGTGGCGATATAGTGGGCGGTGGCTTCGCCTTCCACGGTGGGATTGGTCGCCAGCACCACCTCTTCGATCAGGCCCTCTTCCATCAGGGTCTCGAGCTGATCGAGACCGATGTCCTCGGGCCCGATACCGTCCAGCGGCGACAGGTGGCCGTGCAGCACGAAGTAACGTCCCTGAAAGCCGCCGGCCTCCTCGATGGCCAGCATATCCGCCGGCGACTCGACCACACACAGCAGGCTGTCGTCCCGACGCGCGCTCTGACAAAGCCCGCACAGCGGCTCTTCGGTCAGGGTCCGGCAGCGCTGGCAGTAGCCTACCCTTTCGACCGCCTCACGCATCACCTCGGCCAGACGCTGGCCGCCTTCACGCTGGCGCTCCAGCAGGTGCATGGCCATACGCTGGGCGGTCTTGGGCCCGACGCCCGGCAGCACGCGCAGCGCGTCCATCAATTGCTCGACCAGGGGAGAAAAACTCATGGGCAAACTCGTCCAGCGCCGGGCGAACACTGCGTCCGGCGGATACACTCTCGCCCAGGCCAGTCGCTGGCCCGGGTCGCGTCAGGGTCGGCTCAGAACGGCATCTTGAAGCCGGGCGGCAGGTTGAGGCCCGAGGTCACCTCTTCCATCTTGGCCTTGGAGCTGGTCTCGACCTTGCGCACGGCGTCGTTGACCGCAGCGGCCAGCAAGTCCTCGAGCAGTTCCTTGTCCTCTTCCATCACCGACGGGTCGATCTCGACCTTGCTGACGTCATGGCGGCCGTTCATGGTCACCTTGACCATGCCGGCGCCGGCTTCACCCAGCACCTCGGCCTTGGCGATTTCTTCCTGGACCCGCTGCATCTTGTCCTGCATTTCCTGGGCCTGCTTCATCAGGTTACCCATTCCACCTTTCATCATGGTCCGATCCTCTCGTTTTAAACTGTCAGGCGCAGACGCTCAGCGTCTGGCCTTGCGGGTCTCGCCGGCGGGGGTCACGGTGGACTCCACCAGCCTGGCGCCGAATGTCTGCTGCAATTGTTGAATATGGGGATCACGCTTCAAGGCCTCAACCGCTTCGGCGTGGCGTTCCGCTGCCAGGCGTTCGGCCATCTGCCGCGGAGTCTCGACGCTGGTGTCGAGCTGACGCACCTCGATCTCGAGTCGACGGGGATACCCCAGGGCCTCGAGCGCATCGCGAATCCGGTTCTGGTGAACCTCGGCGTTCATCGCCGATTGCGACGGGTCCAGATGCAGATGTAGCCGTTCACCGTCGTCGGCGGCCACCACGCAGTGGGCGGCAAGGTTACGGGTCAGGCCCGACACGCCAAGATCGTCGAAGTGGGCCAGCCAGGCGCTGTGAGTCAGCGCCCCTGTCGGCATCGCGGTAGTCTCGCCAGCGGCGGGCTCTGCGGCGTGCTGCTGGTGCTGCGGCGCCTCGTCGACCATCGCCTCGGCCGCCCTCTCCTCGACCTCGGCGTCGGGCTCAAGGCTTGGCTCGGGGCTTGGCTCGGGGCTTGGCTCGGGGCTGGGCTCTTCGCTACTCGCTTCGCCCCCGGCGACCGCAGGCGTTTCGGCCAGGTGCGGTTCAGTCGGGAGCGGTTCGGTCGGGAGCGGTTGGTCCTGAGTAGACGCCATCGCTTGCCCGGCCTGGGCCTCGGCGGACGGCGTCTCGGCCAGGCCAACCGGCTCATTCGAGGCGGTCGGTGCCGGCTCGCTGGCGACGGCGGTGGGCGCCTCAGCGCCCGGCGTAGGGTCCTCGGGAGCACCGCCCTCCCAGGGCGGCGGCACGTCACTGGCGTGGTTGTTCGCACGATAGTCGGCTTCGCCACCGCTATCATCGCGACTGTCTGGCGCTTCACCCGGCATGGGCGCTGGCCCATCGACGGGCGCCGGCGCGGCATCGACACTGGCCTCGACCGGCGCCGCCGTCTGCGCCTGGGTCTCGGACGGGGATGGCGCCCCAGGCTCGGGCTGTGGTTCAGGCTGCGGTGCGGGCTGAACGTGAGACTGAGCCTGGGACTGAGCTTGAACGTGAGGCTGAGCTTGGTTCTGGGCTTGGCTCTGAGCTTGTGTCTGAACTTCGGGCTGCGGTTCGCTCCGAGAGTCAGGCAGCGCGGCAGACGGTGAACCCGCCTGCGGCGCTGTCTCGCCGCGCATCGGCAGCGGCGTCCGGGCGGGCCTGGGCACGCCCTGGGGACGAAACGCCAGCATCCGCAGCAGGGTCATTTCCAGGGCGGTACGCAGGTCAGGGGCGTGGGCCATGTCGGCACGTCCCTGTACCCCGATCTGATAGTAGAGCTGCACGTCCTCGGCGGCGAAGCGCCCGGCCAGTTCCAGCAGCGCCTGACGGTCGCCGTGACCGTTGTCCAGCGCCGACGGCACCATCTGACCGATCGCCAGGCGGTGCAGCACCGCCGTCAGATCGTCGAGCACCGCGCCGAAGTCCGGGCCCTGCTCGGCCAGGCTCGCCACCTCCTGGAGCAGCCGCGAGGCGTCCACCTCGGCCAGCGCCTCGATCAGCGCCAGCACGTGGCGATGGTCGAGGGTACCGAGCATGGCGGCGACGTCGGCGTGGCGGACCTCACCCTGGCCGAAGGCGATCGACTGGTCGGTCAGACTCATGGCATCGCGCATGGAGCCGGCGGCGGCCTTGCCCAGCAGCCACAGTGCAGACTCCTCGAAGGGTACCTGCTCGGCTTCCAGCACCTTGGACAGGTGGCCGACGATACGCTCCGGCGGCATATGCTTGAGGGTAAACTGCAGGCAGCGCGACAGCACCGTGGGCGGCAGCTTCTGCGGATCGGTGGTCGCCAGCAGGAACTTCACATGGGGCGGCGGCTCTTCCAGGGTCTTCAGCAGCGCATTGAAACTGCTGGTGGAGAGCATGTGCACCTCATCGATGAGGTACACCTTGTAGCGACCCTGGGTCGGCGCGTACTGAACATTGTCGAGCAGCTCGCGGGTGTCTTCGACCTTGGTCCGCGAGGCGGCGTCGACCTCGATCAGGTCGACGAAGCGGCCCTGGTCGATGGACTGACAGCTATCGCAACGGCCACAGGGGGTCGAGGTCACGCCGTCGTCACCTTCCCCCTTGTCGGTGCAATTGAGGCACTTGGCCAGGATACGCGCCAGGGTCGTCTTGCCGACACCTCGGGTCCCGGTGAACAGGTAGGCATGGTGCAGGCGGCCCTGGTCCAGGGCATTGACCAACGCCCGCTGGACATGCTCCTGCCCCACCAGTTCATGGAAGGTGCGAGGCCGCCATTTGCGGGCCAGTACCTGATAGCTCATTGAACGTTCTTTCCTGCGGCTGGGCTTTGGGCCAGGCGACCCGCTGAGACAACGCGGCGGGAGCGAGGCGGCGTGGCGGTCACGCGACGGTGTTTCCCGCCCGATGGTCGTGGCATTCTACCGGGTGGGGCCTTGGGCGCAAAGGCCAAGGGGGTTCACGCCGTTGAAGCGGCACCTCACACCTGTGCGCCCGTCTGGCGTTGCTCGCATCCGCCAATGGTGAGAGGTACCCGCAGCCAACCGACGGTAGCGTCCCGCCTTCCATTGCCACAGGACCCTTCATGTCTGACTCCGCGCCCACCTCCTCTGAGACGCCCCCCACCGCGAAGCGACGGCTTTCGCCCTCACGGCGACTGAAGGTGCTGCTGACGCTGGCCATCGTCGCGGTGATGGCGCTGTCCTGGCTCGATGTGCTCGATCGTGCGACCCAGCGCCAGGTCGAGGGCGCCACTACCCAGGCGCTGCTCGCCTTCGCTGCGGCCCGGGGGCTCAATGCGGGCATCTCGGTGCTGCAGTCCACCGAGATGGGCGTTGGCGTGTCGACCCATCCCTTCGAGGCGCTGGACCCCTTCAACGACCTGGTGGAGGACTACGCCAGCGTGATGAAGCTGGCCATCGGCTCACTGATCGGCCAGACCCTGCTGCTGGAAATCACCGGCTCGCTGATGTTCAAGATTGCCCTGAGCCTGGCCGGGGCGTTGCTGATCCTGTGCCTGTGGCGAGATTGGCGGCTGACGCCACTGGCGTGGAAGGCCTTCGCACTGATCGGACTCGGCCGGTTTCTGCTGCTGATGACACTGGTGGCCAGCACCCTGGTGGACCAGGCCTTTCTCGATGAGCGCACCAGCGCCAGCATGGCCGAGGTCCAGGGCCTGTCCGAAGAGGTCCAGGCCACCGGCCTGGCAGAGGCCGGCGATGCCCTGACGCCACAGCAGCGCGAGCGGCTTGAGGCCGAGATGTCCGATACCGACCAGCGGCGCCAGCAACTGCGCGAATCGCTGATCGAGACCAATCGACAGATCGGCAAGGCCGAGGACGCGGTGGAACAGAGTCGCGGTCGGCTGTCGCTGTTGACCGCCCGGCTGAGTCTGACCGAGCGCCTCAACCCCTTCCACGACAACCCCGAGATCGAGCGCCTCGAACAGCAGCTTGGCCAACGGCGACAGCGCCTGGCCGAGCTCACCGACGAGCGCGAGAATCAGCTCGCCGAGCTTGCCGCCGTGGACCGCGAACGCGACACCCTGCGACGCCGCCTGGCGGGCGAGGACCCGGACGAAGGTCTGTTCGACGGCCTGGCCGAGCGCATCGGAGCCCTCAGCGACGGCCTCAGCATCAGCGCCATTCAGAGCCGAGTCGAATCCGGCACCAACGCCATCCTCCAGTTGATGGCGCTGTTTGTGATGCGCACCCTGGTGATTCCGCTGCTGTTTCTATGGCTCGGGCTGAAGCTGTTCAAGGGGCTGTATTCGCGGCCCGGGGCATCCCTTCGCCTGCCACCACCCAGGCAGGAGCGGGTGATCCATCCGCCGCCCCAGGCAGACGTCGAGTCACTAGACTGAACGCCCCCCCCCCTGGAAGCCTAGGCGCCCTGGAAGCCCAGGAGCACCTTGGCCACATTGACGCCGATCTCTTCCACCGCGTAGCCGCCCTCCATCAGGATGACGGTGGGCAGGCCCAGGCTTGCCAGGCGCCGCCCCATGTCGAGGAAGTCATCGCTCTTGAGGCGGAAGCTCGAGATGGGGTCGCCTTCGAAGGTATCGACACCCAGCGACACCACCAGAAGGCTTGCCTGCTTGTCGCTGATCTCGGCCAGGGCAAGCTCCAGGCGCTCGCGCCAGGTGGCATAGTCGGTACCAGGCGGCAGCGGATAGTTGACGTTGTAGCCAAGCCCCCGCCCCTCGCCCTTCTCGTCGGCGTGGCCGAGATAGTAGGGAAAGCACTGGTCCGGGTCGCCGTGGATCGACTGGGTCAGGACATCGTCACGGCCATAGAAGATCTGCTGGGTGCCGTTGCCGTGGTGGAAGTCGACGTCGAGGATCGCCACCCGAGCGTGACCATCGTCGAGCGCACGCTGGGCCACGATGGCCGCATTGTTGAAAAAGCAGTAGCCACCGAACTGATCACTGGCGGCGTGATGACCCGGCGGGCGGCACAGGCCAAAGCTGGGCTGGCCGCTGGAAGCGGTGTGCTCGTAGGCCGACAGCGCCACGTCCTTGCTGGCCATCGCCGCCTCGAAGGTGCCGGGGAAATCGAGGTGTCGCCACCGAGGGCATAGTAACCAAGCTTGCCCCCGACATGGCCGGGAATACGATCTTCGCGCATGGTACGCGTCGGCCAGATGGTAGGGATGGCCTCGCCGCCGTGACCGGCGGCCTGCCATTCGTCCCAGCAGGTCGAGAGAAACTCGACGTAGGCTGCATCATGCACCGCCAGCACCGGCGCCAGGCCGTGCTCCCTCGGCGCGGCGACCGGTCCGACACCGCTGTCACGGAGCTGTGCGAGCACCAGGTCGACCCGCTCGGGGCACTCGAAGGGGGTCATCAGCTGGCCATCGTGGAGTTCGGTCCTGGCACGACGCAGCTTGGTCGCTTCACTGTGGTACACCTGCATGCTTGCATTATTCCTTTTGTTGACCGGCGACGGGTTGACCGACAGCGCCTTCAGCGCAAATCGGGCGAACGTATTGTGCCGCCGGGCCCGTCAACAAGGGAAGCCCGGCGACTGGCGCCGGGCTTCATCATCAAAAGGCTTTTCTGTCAGTGCTCTTGTCAGAGCTTGCGTGTCCGAGAGCTTCTCAAGCGGCCGTGCGTGACGGTGGCTCAGCCCTGCCCCTCGAGCTGGCGTTCCAGTTCGCGACGCACGTTCTCGTCCAGCGACAGCGCGGTGCCTAGCTCGTCCAGCCAGGCACGCTCCATGGCATTCTGGTCGTCGATCACCGCGGCGCTGGCCAGGTACATCTCCCGCGCCGCCTGGGGCGAGTCGGCCTGACTGGCCAGGGCCTGGGCGTCCAGCGGCGCCTGGAGCTGACGCTCGACCCAGCCATGCAACTCATCATCGGCCCCGAGCTGCTGAATCTGCTCGCTGATCAGGGCGCGCTCCTGGGCGTCGATGTGGCCATCGGCCCGGGCCGCCATGATCACCGCCTGCAATACCTCCAGGCTACGCCGCTCCTGGGCCTCGCCGCCGAGCTCCTCCAGCGGAGCCCCTTCACCGGATTGAGCCCCCTGAGACGCGGGGGTGGCCTCGTCACCGCCACGGGACTTCTGCCAGGCCTTCCAGGCCAGCATGCCGACGCCGGCGATGGCGCCATACTTGATCGCCTTGCCGCCCATGCTGCGGCCGCGCTTGGACCCCATCAGCATACCCAGCGCACCGCCGCCGAGCAGGCTCTTCATGTCCATGCCGCCGCCACCGCTGGACGACGACGATCCCCCGGAAAGCTGGGACGAGACACTGCTGATCAGCCCCTGCACGTCGAAGCCGCCCTTGCCGGAAGACGAACCGCCGGAAGATGAACCGCCGGCCTGTTTCATCAGTTGGTCGAGCAGGTACTTGGCATTCATATCGCACTCCTCCTTGGTCGATGGTCATTGGAAAGCTCGACGACGGCGAGGTTCCCCAGACACGAGCCGCCGTCTCGATTCAACCGCGGACAAGGGCCCATGGCGTCACCATAGACACTGGCACCAGCCTTGGCCTCCTGTTTTGTCCTCGCGGATCGAGCCCTCCTGAACGCAAGAACCCGCCAAGCGAACTTGACGGGTCCTGGTTCAGCGGCGCATCGCGCTGTCGGCTCAGATGTCGGCCCGGGGTCAGCGTGCCATCTTCACC
Organism: Halomonas sp. YLB-10; assembly: GCF_003856855.1. Classification (NCBI taxonomy): domain Bacteria; kingdom Pseudomonadati; phylum Pseudomonadota; class Gammaproteobacteria; order Oceanospirillales; family Halomonadaceae; genus Halomonas; species Halomonas sp. YLB-10. The sequence continues at coordinate 84,765 of NZ_RRCU01000004.1, read as the reverse complement.
ATCTGGCGGTTGACGAACTCATCCATGCCATCCTTGCCAAGCTCACGGCCGAAGCCGGAGCGCTTGACGCCACCGAAGGGCAGCTCGGCTTCACTGCCGGGCGGCTCGTTGATGTGGACCATGCCCACCTCGAGACGATTGGCCAGCTCGAGCGCTCCCTCCGGGTTGGAGGTCTGGATCACCGCGCCCAGGCCATAGGGCGTATCGTTGGCCAGGTCGATCGCGTCCTCCAGATCGGCGGCGCGGTAGACCACGGCCACCGGTCCGAACAGCTCCTCCTGGAAGATCCGCATATCGCGGGTCACGCCGGTCAGCAGGGTCGGCGCGTACCAGGCGCCAGCGCGATCCAGGCGCTTGCCGCCGGTGACCAGGGTCGCGCCCTGGCGGATCGCGTCCTGGACCTGGGCATCCAGGTTGGTCAGCGCCTGCTCCGAGGACATCGGTCCCATCACGGTATCGTCCGCCATGGGATCACCGACCTTGATCTGCTCCACCGCCTCGCGGAAGGCCGCCAGGAAGTCATCGTAGACGGCGTCGTCGACGATGATCCGCTTGGCCGCGTTACAGGCCTGACCACAGTTACCGAAACGCCCCTGCACCGCCTGCTTGACCGCCTGTTCCAGATCGGCGTCGGGCAGCACCAGGAAGGGATCGGAGCCCCCCAGCTCCAGCACCACCTTCTTGAGCTGGCGACCGGCCTGCTCGGCCACCGCCGCGCCAGCACGCTCTGAACCGGTCAGCGACACGCCCTGCACCCGTGGGTCGGCGATCAGCTCGCCCACCTGCTCGTTGCTGGCGTAAAGGTTGGTGTAAAGCCCCTTGGGCGCACCCGCCTCTGTGAAGATGTCCTCGATGGCCTTGGCCGACTCCGGACACTGGGGAGCGTGCTTGAGCAGGATGGTGTTGCCGTTGAGCACGTTGGGGCCAGCAAAGCGCGCCACCTGATAGTAGGGGAAGTTCCAGGGCATGATGCCCAGCAGCACCCCGAGGCCCTGCTTGCGCACCTCGGCCTTGGCGCCGCCGGTGACGATGGGCTCCGGCTCCAGCCAGGCCGGGCCGTTGTCGGCGTAGTAGCGGTAGATGTCCACCACCACCGACATTTCGCCCAGGGCCTGGGACTTCGGCTTGCCCATCTCGCGCACGATGATATCGGCGAGCTGGTCACGACGCTGTTCGTGCAGGTCGGCGACCCGGTGCAGCAGCGCCGCACGCTCGGCGGGGGTAACGTCACGCCAGGCCAGATACGCCTGGTGCGCCGACTCCACGGCCTTCAGAATCTCGCCGTCGCTGGCGTCGGGGTAGGTGGCTTCGACCTCTCCGGTCGCCGGGTTGGTAACCTTGTAATGGCTCATGGCTGTCTCTCCTTGCGGCATGGCTGTGCGACCAGCCTTCGCATGGCGAAGGCTCTCGGCAGATTCAGGGGCTAAACAGCATAGCGCCGGCCCGCCACGGTGGACAGGAGGATTCGACCAGAGTTCGGCGTGGCTGCCGAACAAATTTCTCCCCGAGGCCTGTCGACGCCTCAGTGATCCCCGTCGCCACGCGCCGGTGCAAACTCCTCGGTATCGATATCCGCCTGCTGGGCCTCGCTGTAACGCGCACCGACCACCTGGTCCGGCGTCATCATGGCGTTGATCAGCGCAAGCGTGCCGGCGTCCAGCGTCAGCGCCTCGGCAGCCAGGTTCTCTTCCTGGTGGGCAGCGGTTCGTGATCCGGGGATCGGTATCACGTCCGCGCCCTGCCCTCTCAGCCAGGCCAGCGCCAACTGGGCGGGGGTGCACTCGCGCTGGCGCGCCAGCGCCTCGAACTCGGCCAGCAGGGCGAGATTGCGCGGGTAGTTGTCGGCACTAAAGCGCGGCATGCCTCGGCGCATGTCGGCCTCCTCGAGCCTGGCGGGGTCACGCAGGGTACCGGTCAGAAAGGCGCGGCCCAGCGGGCTGAACGCCACCAGCACGGTATTCGACTCACGGCAGGCGTCGAGCAGCGCGATCTCGGGGTTGCGCGTCCACACCGAGTACTCCGACTGCACCGCCGCGATGGGATGCTCCTGCCGGGCCTGCCTGAGCGTCGCCGCCGACACCTCGGACAGCCCGACCCCGCCGATCTTGCCTTCCTGCTCGAGTCGTCCCAGTTCTCCCACGCTCTCCTCGATCGGCACCCGGCGATCCCGTCGATGCAGGTAGTAGAGATCCAGATGATCGGTCTTCAGTCGCGACAGGCTCTGCTCGCATTGGCGGCGCAGCGTCTCAGGCCGCCCGTCGATGCGCTTGGCACCGATCTCCGGGTCGAAGGCCATGCCACACTTGCTGGCCAGGAAGACCTCTTCACGGCGACCGGCAAGCGCTTGCCCCACGACTCGCTCATTGGCCGTCTTGCCGTAGAGGGTGGCGGTATCGAAGTGGCGGTAGCCCACCTCGAAAGCGTGCTGCAACACCCTGACCGCCTCGGCTTCCGGCAACGGACTGCCATAGGCGTGGGACACGTTCATGCAGCCAAGGCCGATGGCTGGCGCCCGCAACCGCTCGAGCCGACGAAGGACGTCTGACATGCAATCTCCCGATCATGTTGATAAAAAACTGACAACCCACATCGAAACGACGGGATTTCCGCTTCTAAGCGTCATCGACAACCACTACTATCGTATTAGCCCGATTCAGCATACCTGTTTAAGGCTACACCAGTATGCCCGCGAGACGGCCATCGTTTCTGGTAACCCGGAAGCGATTCCCAGCACATAACGATAACCCCTAAAAAGGATAGACAACGCAGTGGACAACCTATCGATTGGCGTGGACATCGCCACCAGCCTGGCGATCCTCGGTGCCTTCGTGTCCTGGACGCTGGACAATCACCGTCAGCGGCGCATGGCTCGCGAGGTCGGCATCAATGACCAGGCCCGCGCCATCGCCGTGACCAAGGTCCAGGAAACCACCATCCAGCTGTCAAAAGACTTCAACAGCATGATCACCAACGCCGGCAAGATCGAACGACGCCTCAACCGGCTGTGGAAACAGGATGGTGTGGACGCGGTCCAGCGGCATATCGAGCAGAACGACGACTACCTGGAAGAGGTCGGCGAATACCTGCAGGCGTTCAAGGACGAGGTCTCGCGCTACTACGAGAGCTGCCACGTCCACAAGTACCTGCTGTTCCCGGTCCTCGGCAGCCTGCCCGAAGGCGACGGCATGGTCGCCAGCATCAAGAGCGACTTCGACGATATCGCCCGCTGCCATGACGAGATCAACTCAGGCTACGCCCACCTGCTGCGTGAACTGGAAGGCGCGGTCAAGATTGCCGACCGGCTCGCCAAGGTCGACGAGCAGGATCCCGAGCACGCCGCCCTGAAAAAGAAGCTGGTCAACGCCGTCAGCAGCATCGCCTACGACCCCGACTACAAGGAGTTCATCCACTACTTCATCCCCGACGGCCAGGAAGAAGCCTTCTACCGTGAGTACGACAATCGAGAGATCCAGGACCAGGAGCTGAGTGGCGTGGTCATCGGTAACCTTTACGGCACCCTGATCAAGCGCCCTGCCCGCGCTCAGGCCATGTGCCTGCTGCTGGCGCGCCAGTCGATCCAGCGCACCCGCACCGAATGCAAGGAGGTGCTGTGCTCACTGAGCGCCGTCGCCAGCGTGCTGCTGTCGCGCAACGAAGAATCCACTCTCTCGGCGGAGATCGCCAAACTCAAGTCCGATGACTACTTTGCCCTGGATCGCGAGATCCGCTAGGCAAGGCAGTATCCGCCTGGGCGAGGAAGAGCCGAGACGAGAAAGACAGGTAGGGGCGCCGAGCAAGGCGCTCCGCTGTGTAAACAGGAAGTTCCTGGTATCGCAGCGCGGGCGGCGCATCAGACCGGCGAATGCCACATCGAAGGGGCACCTCAATACCGACCCACAAATGCGGGAATAAGGAATACTCAGCGCAAGATAGCAGACACGGTTGTACCACCTCTTTGTACCACTGTTGTGCAACAGCGGGATCAATGAGGTAGAAGGTCCTGCAGGATCAAAGGCATGGCCTGAAATGGAGGCGGCCCCGACAGCCACATCCCGGCACACGCGTCCACCACTACCGTTGCTCCCTTCCGGGCCTGGCGGGGTTTGCGGTCTAGCGTTGCGGGAGGACCGACAGGGCCACCACAGCGAGGCGAGCTCGACAACAAGGAAATGTCGACTGCCTGAAAACGTCACCGGGCAAGGCCTGAAAAATCAGCCTCTTGCTCAGGACGCGGGCACTATACCAAGGTCATGCCCGGGCCACAAGGGCAAACCCAGTAGACTTTGCCTCAACAGTCATGCAGCGCTCGAAATGTGAGACTTCTACACTGAAGCTGTATGGTGGAAGCACCTTAACGCCTGGGAGCTCATACTCACCAGGCGTCACTTTTTGAGGATGACGACCACGAACAACCAGCACCATTACGCCCACCAACGCCCATTCCAAGGAGGCGCTGCATGAACAAGGATCCCAACAAAGGCTACATCGCACTACTCGGCTGGAGCCTGAACGCCATCGAGGCCGCCGAGAATTTCGACCGTCGCTACGTTGTGGTGGCCCCGGACTGGGCCGAGGACTACTGCAAGCAGCACGATATCCCCTACGTCTCCTGGAACTTCGAACGGCTCAACGACCGCTCGCTGGAAATCGCCGAGACCCTGCGCGACATGGGCGTGGACGTGTCCATTCCACTGTTCGAGGAAACCGTGGAGTGGGCCGGAGCGATCAACTCAGTGCTACTCGACAACCCGCGCCTCTACGGCCAGTCGCTGCTGCTGCGTGACAAGGCCCTGATGAAGCGGCGTGCGCAGCTCGGCGGTATTCGCGTCGGCATCTTCGAGGAAGCCCACGACCACCAGGACGTCATCCGCTTCCTCAAGCGGGTCAACCAGACCCTGCTCAAGCTCGACGGTGACCCCAACGACCCGATCCACCTCAAGGCCTTCGACAAGGCTGGCTGCCTTGGACACCGGGTGATCCGTACACCCGACGAGGTCGACACCATCCCGGAAGAGGAATTTCCGGTGCTGATGGAATCCCACCTGGACGGCTGGGAGTTCGCGGTGGAGGCCTGGATCCATGATGGCAAGATCGCCTTTCTCAACATCTCCGAGTACGTGACCCTGGGTTATTCGGTGTTCGTGCCGGCCTCGCCGGAGCTTGAGCGCTACCGCGAGCAGATCCGCGTGCAGATCGAGAAGCTGATCAAGGCCTTCGACATCGATTTCGGCCTGATCCACCCCGAGTACTTCGTCACCAGCGATGGCGAGATGTACTTCGGCGAAGTGGCCTATCGTCCGCCCGGCTTCAAGGTGTTCGAGCTGCTCGAGCGGGTCTATGGCTTCAACGCCTACCAGGCCAGCATGCTGGTGTTCGACCCCAAGACCACGCCCGAGGAAGTCGCCGAGTTCTTCCCGCGCGAAGTGGTCGACGCCAACGGCTTCGCCGGCTGTTTCGGGGTCTATCCGCGCCGCCGTGTGGTCAGCCGTCTGGAAATCCCGGAGTCGGTGGAAGACCACCCCTACTTCGAGTCACACGAGCTGACCGCGCCGCTGGAAGAGACCGTCACCAAGCGTACCGCCTTCGGTACCCACTGGGGCCTGGTCTACTTCAAGGGCGACGACGCCCATACCTTGCGCGACCTGTTGAAGGCACAGGAAGACGAGGACTACTACATCTAGGCCTGCCTGTTAAGCGCTGCCCCGTCGGGGCAGCGCCGCCGGATTGGCGACGCCGCCGCCCGAGCATGCGTATACTGGCGTCGTCCGCTCGACGTGACACGACTCGACCCCCTGATGTAGGGACTGCTGCCGGAACTCCTCCGGGAGCCAACTTCAGGACGACAAGGAGCCGGTGTGACCAACCCAGACACTCCATCCCCCGCGGATAACGACAAGCTTCGGGGCCTGCTGACCAAGCTGGACGACGCGATCGCCAGCCTTGGCGAGTCCCGGGAGTTCGCCAAACCGGCCAAGCTGCCTCGGGTCATCGATACCTGTCGCCGGGTGCTGATGCAGCCGGGAGGCTGCGCGGAAATCGAACAGCGCGCCGAAACCCTCGAACAGGCTGGCCTGTTTCTGGGATCGGACTGGGCCAGCCCGCATATTCTGATCCCCTCCCTGACCACCCAGTCGCTCAAGAGCGCCGACAGTTCGCTGGTTGTTATCGAGGCCTTGAGCGAGTTGCGTATGCTGGCAGTCGCCAAGGGACGCTATCGCCACCACCTCATTTCCGATGAGGGGGCCCACCACTACCTCACCCAGGTCATGGCGATCAATCTGCCGCTGCTGTTTTCCGCCCCGTCGGAGGCAGAGCGTGAGACCCAGGGCCGTCTGGCCGAGATTCCCCGCCAGCTGTTTCAGTACCTGGCCGAGCGCATCGGCTACGAACACGTCATCGACGAGCTGATCAGCGAGATCTGGCGGATCCTGCAGCAGCGCCCGATCCAGGTTGATCCGGTCAAGCAGATGATCACCCAGATCGCCCTGTGTCAAGCCAACCCCGAGATCGACCTGGGCGCCAGCGGCCAGGGCGCGGACCGCCTGGTCAGCTCGCTGTTCGGCCCGACCCAGGGCTGCCGTGAGGACCCCGGCATCGAGGTCTACCGCGAACGGCTAGCCAGCATGGACGCGAGAGGCCTGCAGTACGAAGCCAGCGGTTTTGCCAGGGCGATGCACGACACCGGCCTGGTGTCGCCCTATCACCCGGTGCTGCTGCGCCACCTGCTCGACTTTGGTGACAACCTGCTGTCCGAGGCGCTGGGGCTTTCGTCCACCGGCCGCGATTGCCTGCTGTGCTACTGCGATCTGGTCCACACCATGGTGCGCACCGCCATCTATCCGGAGACCGCCCAGGCCGTCTATGGGCTGGCACTGACCCTGGAACGTGGCATCCTTTACCAGCCACCGGTGGCGCCGGCACTGTGGCGGCAGCTTGGCCTCAAGCTATCCGACTGGTCCGAGGCGCGACTCCACGCCGCCTTCGGTGATGGCGTGTCCTACCGGGCCCGCCTGATGGAAGGTGTGCTGTGCATGCTGGGCCTTCCATTGGGCGTCGGCCAGGGCAACAACCCGACCTGCCAGTCGGCGCGAGCGCTGTCCATGTGGGCCTACAACGACCCGGACTATCTGTTGCAGATGGTGGCCTGGGCCGCCCGCGACGATGAGATCCTGATGCACTTCGAAGGCCAGCCGATCTCGTCTCAGGAGAGCCTCTCCGGCGTCGCACAGACCCTGCCGCTGGACCTTGATCCAGTGTCGCTGCTGGTGGTGCCGCATCTGGACCGTATCTACGCCGAGATGGGGCGTCGCTGCCTGGGCCGTGAGGGAGACCCCCACCGCTGGGTCAACCCGGAATTCCATGGCTGGTGGGCAGGACGCGGGTTTCGTATCAATGTGGACGTGGCCACCGGCCAGCTCACCGACCTGGACACCTTCCTGCGCCATTTCTATGCGAGCTACCACCCCTACTACAACGGTAACCAGCCGCTGATTCACCCCCAGCCCGCCGGCATCGCCGTCACCGACAGCGCCGGGCGCTTCATCGGCTGGCATGCCATCACCGTGTTGCGGGCCTCGCTGGATCCGTCGGGACAGATGCGCATCTACTTCTTCAACCCCAACAACGATAGCGGACAGGACTGGGGCATGGGCGTGAAGGTCAGCACCTCCAGCCATGGAGAACGCTTTGGCGAGGCCTCTCTGCCCTTCGAGCAGTTCGCCTCGCGTCTGTACATCTACCACTACGACCCACTGGAGCACGGCGAACTGGCCCAGGTCGACCAGCAGGAACTCGACCGCGTCGTCGCCATGATTCAGGAAAGCTGGGGCGCCGACCGCATCCCGGCAGGTGGCCTACAGGCCGACGAGGGCGTCTAAAACGCCACTGGCCCGGACTTGGCGGAAGAGTGCTTCCTTCCGCCAAGTCCGGGCCAGTGCCCTTCCTTCTACCTGTGTAAACCTTTTTGAATCGTCGTCCAGACACAACAGACACCGAACACACGGTGTCAGAGGGTCTGCTACCCTCGCCGCCACCCGACTCGGCTTGCCGGGACTGCCGGTGCATGAATGTCTGGATTCGAGGTCTTCTACCTCATTAACGTCGCCATCATGCGCTTGCCACGTGCAATTCTCAGCTAGCCATTGCTGAAGGGTCGCTTGCCAGTCGACCATACATCGCCGAGTCAGAGACAATGCCGTTGACTTCCCAACGCTGCCTCAACAAGCCTTCTCGGGAAAACCCGAGTCTCTCAAGCGCGTTTGCAGAAGCCTGGTTGTCCGGATCGATTTCTGCCTCAATTCGCCGTAGCCCCAATGAATTGAAACCATACTGAATTAATGCCTCGCCAGCCTCACCAATGTAACCCTTTCCCCAAGCAGAACGACCCAACCCAAATCCGATCTCGGCACGCCTGGATTCCTTGTCATAGCTGAACAACATACATTTACCAGCCAGATCACCCGTAGACTTCAGATATACGCCAAGTACGAGCGATGTTTGACGTCGTATCGCATCATTACTCGCATTGATGAAGTCAATGGCGTCCTGAAGGGTTTTCCAAGGCGCAGTATTCCAATACCGCATAACCTCAGGATCAGAGAAAATTCCCAGCAGGCTTTCCGCGTCCTCAATCACTATAGGCCTAAGTACCAATCGTTCAGTTTCCACAACTGGAAAAAATAACTCTTTCGACATTCACCTCTCCACTTTTGCGTATAACGCTGAGCACAGCGACGCCACTTCAGTGGCAGCCAACGGCCCCGTACTGATGCGATTCGTTATGCAGTGATCTGTTGCACAAAGCCGGACTCATCCCGAACTCCAACTCGGTTGCCATCAGGATCACTGATATTGATGGTTCTTCCCCATGCACTCTCGGTAATAGAAGCTTCGATGCCCCATGACCTAATTTCCCTCAGCGCATCTTCCAGGTCATCAACGTTGAACCGCAACTTGAAACTGCACTCTTTTGGCGACTTGATTCCCTTCTTCGCCTTGCCCCCCTGTTCAACCATCAGGTATCCGCTTCCATACTCGAAACAGGATAGTTTAAAGTCATCCTCATTTTTTTCGAACAGTAGAGGAAGACCAAATAGGTCGCGATAAAAAGCAACGCAATCCGAATAGTTTTCGGAGTTGGGGATGATTCCGTAACGGGACACATTCGCGTACACAATTCCCCCTACTGCCTGACGTTTAGCGTACCGGCGAAATATGGAGCGCAGCGACAAAGCTTGCCCGCGTTCACGCGGTGGTTAGGCGAGTTTACCCCATATCGCAAAGATAACCGACATATCGACCACGATATGGAAGAAATGGGAAATGGCCAACCTTCCTGCGCCTGTAACCACTTGTCACACCGCAACTAAGCCTCATTAAATGCGTGCTCGCAGCTCAAACACTTAAAATTATCGAGAATATTCTCGTCTACTGCCCTGCCCGTCATCGCTCCAGCCGTGGCACCTACTGTACCTCCTGCCAAGGCACCCGCGATAGCTCCCGCCACTGTTCCAATCGAGGCTCCCGCTGCCGCACCAAGAGGGCCAGCAATCACGCCAACTGCCGCACCTGCTTTTCCTCCCGCAGCAGCGCCAGCAACCGCCGTTGCCGCCCCACCCGCTGCTCCACCCATCCCCCCGATGGTAGCGCCAGCTCGCTTTCCATAATTCCGCTTGTCAATCTTTAAAGATCCACACTTTGGACACTGCATTGTCACTCTCCTTCTGCATAACGCCCAGCGTAACCGGTTGGCTTTTCAGCGTCAGCGGAAAAGCCAGTCCGCGTTGATGCTATGGTTAGGCTCTTATTCATGAAGCCATGGCGCATAACTCAGACCTACCAACACTCCCTCGGGGCTCATAAACCTTGCAACTGTCTGCCCCCAAGGTTCAGTCCGGGATTCATGAACGAACTCCTGCCCCCTTTCCTTCAATTCTTTCACTGCCGCTTCCACTGCAGCTGGGTCCGCCAACTCAAATTCAATTGTAGCTGTCGGCTCAGGAACATGGTCAGGCCATTCCTCCTGGCCAAAACAAGATTGGGCCGCCATAGCGAGGGGCCATACCCCGAAATGATTCGCTCCTGGGAATTTATCCATGAAACGATAATCGTCCATCTTTTCTAGCGGTAGACCTAGCGCATCCTCATACAAGGACGTACTTGCCGCAGGGTCTTTGGTGATTGATGCAAAGCCTGCAATACACTTGATTTCCACTCAATTCCTCCGTGGCTCATGGAGCCTAACACCTGAACTCAGGGGCATTTGCGCTTTGCGATAGCAAAGCGGGTGGCGGGTCAAACGTCCCCTGCAGCAACTGGTTTGGCCGCACCGGCTCAACCTTTGATGATTGTAAAAAGAAGCGCGACGATTTATCGGCGGCCTATTCTTCAACACGGCTCGTGGGGTCACGATCTTGGGTGTAGTGCCGGACAGATGGAAACGCCGGCAACCAAGACTCTCGACGGCTCGTCCAGAGTTCGTAGGTCGGGGTTAGTTGATCTGGAAAGTCCAGCGAACCTAGATTGACCTCGATTTCATCTGCGCTGCACGAATAGACCGATGAGCCGCATTGTGGGCAGAAATGACGCTCCTCATAACTTGTTGTCTCGCCATCGATCATGACTGCGCCGCTAGGAAAAACGGCGGAAGCGTGAAAGAGGGCACCATGGTGCTTGCGGCAGTCAAGACAATGGCACAGGCCGACCCGATAAGGCTGGCCTGATGCCGTAATTCGAACGGCACCGCATAGGCAACCACCGTTGTATGTGGTCATTCATTGCCTCCAGTGAGCAGCACGCATCCGTGCGGCCTAACGCCCGCGCTCAGCGGCCGTTTCACTCGCGTAGCAGGTGGAACGGTCCGTCTGCATACGCTTGTTATGAGCAATCACCAAAGTAACCGAATCCCCCCAATTAAAGATAGGAAAACAATTACCCACATTACTATTGGTCCTGATGCCCCTTCGAACTTAAAACCCAAGCCTTCAAATTTAATTGCGCCCGAAACATTCTCCAAAACACTGACAAGTAGGAATGCCACAATTATTGAACCCGGAACGCCAATTACTGCGGCGAGATGCTCATACAGGATATCGATGAAACGTTTGTCATAATTGAACCCCCAGATGATCCAAAACAGGTAGACCACTGCAAGTAAGCCCGCCACAAATATTGTAGCCCACTTTACTGACTCTTTGGCGAGATTCCTATCGGATTTGGCTGAATTTACTTCGTCTTCAGTCATCTAGATTGACTCATAACGCCTCAACACCGGCTTGGTGAAGCTGGCTACTTTTTTGAGAAAAAGTGACAGCTTTGCTAAGTCCGTGTGCTTTGACTGGTTAAAAGTTCTCTTTCTCCAAAACACACCATCTGCCTCCGCTGCCATGGTATGTTTCTGCAGTGAGGTGATAAATCTGATTGCATTTAGGACACTCAAAGTAGAAATCTAAGGCATCTCCCCACCACTGACCATTTGCAATTTTAGAGAAGGGAAAAATCTCACGGCAATTAGGGACACCCTTTGGCCGATAATTACTTTCTCGAATAGTGCCATCAGATAGATTTTGGGCCACTATTCGAATTATCTTTTCAAGCTCTCTCGGACTTCTTATCCGAAATCCTCTGTTTACTTCACTACAATGTTTACAGGCTGGATCACTCATAGAGTTTTAACATTTTTAATCGTATGCATGCTCGAGTTTGCCGCGACTGATACCGCAAAATCTTTGTTTATCCACTTGAAAACTCACGGTTCGATTTATGGACCCATCAGGTCTTGAAATCAAAAGTGTGCATGCTCATTTTTCCCGGTAACCATGCAGAATATCGCGTCGCCATTTTCTCTATCATCTTGCTTTTCAAGCCAGAATCTTGAGACTCTGCCGAAAAAGTGAGCACTCACTTTCGTCATTCCACGCAGGCTCTCAGCGTGCGGACAGATATACTGTATATAAATCCATTTTTTGGGTGCGAGCGCTGCGGCCCCATCAGGAGGCCCTTGTTGACGTCCCTCCACAGGGCAATCAGTCATTGTTGATCAGGTGGCGGAGAGATAGCGGTGGGGAACGGCGACATAAACCGTTCGGGCACCCTACCGGGAGGACATGCCATCCGTGCAAGTCCCTCCCCTTAACTTCAAGGTGGCGACGTCATCACTCTCTGGCGGGAAGAAGTCACAAGTTGGGTAGGGACTGGGGCTGCGCGTGGTGTGACATGACATAGAGACCGCCGACTCGTGGTTTTGTCTTGTCACCTGATGCTGTCTTTCGACCAGCACGCCCGTGCCGTACTGCTTGTCGCACCGTACTGCTTGTCTCGCCGCCACTTGTCGCAACTCCGCACAGAACCTGTCGCCTTGTGCAATCCTAATTAAACTTGATGAGTTTTTAGCATAGCCTGCGATCCCGGACATTTCGACCGGAAGGTGGCGCTAAAAATGGAGAGTCCCGACGTCGGGAGAGCCTAGGCGGTGTCGAAACTAGTCGGTGTCGAAAGGAGACGAGTGCTAGCCAGAGGCTGACAACAGGTTAGCGAGTAGTAACTGACGGGATGTGGTGGAAAGCTGTGGTGGACGGCTCATAGCGCTTGAGACTGGTGTGCGCGCCCACGGGGGCCTCGCCGTGGCATAATGCGCCGGCATTTTCTGCCTGAACTCCAGACAGCCCGACCAAGGCGCCACAGGACACCCCATGCCACGTCTCGACCAACTCCTCGTCAGCCAGGGCCTGGTTCGCTCTCGCACCCGCGCCCAGCGGTTGATCCGCCACGGCCGTGTCTCCCGCCGGGATGACGGCAAGGTTTTGACACGCCCCGGGGAGAAGTGCCCCGACGACCTCGCTCTGGTAGTCGCCGAGGACCCGGAGGAGCGCTACGTTTCCCGCGCCGGACTCAAGCTGGAGGCGGTGCTCTCGGCGTTGGAACTGTCACTGGATGGTCGCCTGGTGCTGGACGTGGGCCAATCCACCGGGGGCTTTACCGACTGTGCCCTGGCCGCCGGCGCGCGCCACGTCATCGGCGTCGAGGTGGGCCACGGCCAGCTCGACGACAGCCTGCGTGGCGACGCCCGCGTCAGTTGCCTGGAGGGGCTCAACGCCCGCCACCTGAGTGAAAGCCGCGAACTGGCGACGCTGATGGAGCGGATAGGTCAGCCGGAGGTGGCGGTGATGGACGTGTCCTTTATCTCGCAGACGCTGATCCTACCGGAACTAGCGACGCTGCTGGCACAGGACGCCCTGCTGCTGTCGCTGGTGAAGCCCCAGTTCGAACTGGGGCCAGGTGCGGTGGATCAGCGAGGCGTGGTAAGCGACCCCCGCCGCTACGCCGAGGTCGAGCAGCGCATCCGCGACTGCTGCGCCTCGGTCGGTTTCGAGATCCTGCACTGGCAGGAAAGTCCGATCCTCGGCGGCGATGGCAACCGCGAGTTTCTGCTACAGGCCCGCCGGCGCTAGCGATAGGCTGTGCGACGTGTCATGCGACGGGCTGTGCGACATGCCATGCAGCAGGCCTTACAGCAGACCCTGTAGCCTTTCGCCAGCGACCGCGGTCGGTCGCCCTCAGCGCCCGCCGGCGTCTCCGCCCCCATCGCTGCCGCTGCCATCCCCGATACTGACGTCACCCGGGTCACCCTTGGCCCCGGGGGGCGGGTGGCCTTCCTGGGGATCGCCCTTGACCTGATGCACGCCCTTCCACACGTCGCGCTGCCCCGAGCGTCGGATGTGTACATCGAGCTGGTCAAAGGCGATGCGGATGCCATGCTCGGAGAACATGTCGCCGATGCGGCCATTGAGCTCGTCGGTGGCCAGCAGTCGATCCCCCAGGGCATTCACGTAGATGCGCAACTCGTACTCCATGGTGCTGGCGGTGTAGGCCATGAAGTAGATCTCCGGGGGCGGATCGGACAGTACCCGCTCGTTCTCCTCGGCGGCCTGCTCCAGCAGGCGATGCACCAGGCTGCGATCGGCGTCGTGGCTGACCCCATACTTCAACGTCACCCGCGTCACGCTGTCCGACAGTGACCAGTTGATCAGCTGGTCTGTGACGAAGGTCTTGTTGGGGATGATGATCTCCTTGCGATCGAAGTCGGTGACCGTGGTCGCGCGGATGCGAATCCGGCTCACCGTACCGGTAAGGTTGCCCAGGGTAATGGTGTCACCGATGCGTACAGGCCGTTCGAACAGGATGATCAGACCCGAGATGAAGTTGGCAAAGATCTCCTGAAGACCGAAACCGAGACCCACGCCAAGCGCCGCTACCAGCCACTGCAACTTGGCCCATGACACCCCGAGTGCGCCCAGGGTCATCACCGTACCGGTGCCGACGATGGTGTAGGACAACAGCGAACTGATGGCGTAGGCGCTGCCCTGCTTGAGCTCCAGGCGCGACAGCACCATCACCTCGAGCAGACCCGGCAGGTTGCGCGCCAGCATCATGGTCACCCCGGCGATGAACAAGGCCACCAGCACGTCGCCGACACTCAGGTTGTCCTCAAGCGCCTCGCCACCCTCTCCGGTGGCACCTTCCACCAGGGTGACGTTATCGAGGTAGCCGATGACCCCGAGAAAGTCGGTCCAGACCAGATACAGCAAGGCGGCGAAGCCGATGGTCAGCAGCAGCTTGGACAGCCTCAGCGACTGCTGGTTGACCTGCTCCATGTCCAGCGGCGGCTCTTCGACGATATCGAGGCCACGGTCGTTGTCGTCCTGGGCCAGGGCTCGCCGGCGAGCCAGCGCACGACGATAGGCCAGGCGTCGGGCCGCCACCGCCAGTCCGCGGACCACCGCCGCCTCGACCAGGATCCACACGCCCAGCAGGTACAACGAGATCACGAAGCGGCTGACCAGGCTCAGCGCCGAGTAGACGTAGCCATAAAGCACGGCGCCACCCAGCACTACCGGCACCATCGCCAGCGCCAGCCCCAGCACCAGGCGAAAGAGCTTCACCCCGAAGAAGGGGGTGTGGGCCATGATCAGCTTGCTGAGCGCCACGCTCATGCCGATCAGCCCCAGCAGCAACAGCCCGAGCCCCAGCGGGCGCTGGTTGAAGGTCACCGCAGCGTCCCTGGCAAGCGGCGCGATCAGCAGCACCGGCGCCATGCTGACGCCAAGCCACAAAAGCCACCAGCGCAGCTTGCCCACGTACTTTACCGGCCAGTGGAAATGACGTGTCGCCACGCCGTCGCTGACCAGCAGGCGACGCGACCAGGCGACCACGCCCCAGGCCAGTGAAAGCTGCAGTACCGAGTAGCCGACATCCGCTGCCACCTCGGAGCCACCGAGGGTCAACAGCAGGCCGAAGGCCACCAGGCACAGCGGTCCCGGTGCGGCCACCAGGGCGTTCAGCGCCACCGCCTTGGGCGTATGCAGCTGAGAATCGTAGCGAAGTCGACCGATCTGGTCGTGCAGGGTGACCAGGCGACGCATGATCGCGCGCCTGAGCGCCAGCAGCAGCAACACCACCAGCAGTACCGGGACCGCTACCCAGGCACCAGGCCCCGGCCAGCGCCAGTTGTGAGGCAGGATCTGGCGCCACTCGCCTTCCCGCCACTCCATCATCAGGTTCTGGGGAATCTTCATCAGCCAGCCGAGATCGATGGGCCTGGCATTGGCCACCCAGAACAATTGTTCGTCGATGCTGGTGCGCAACTGCGCACTGATGTCGAGCAACTGCTGCTGGTTGAGCTGCATATCGATGGCAGCCGTGAGGATCTGACCGTAGGTGGGCTCTAGCTGGCTGATCAGCTCACGCCGAGAATTGAACAGCTGCACCAGCGGCTCCACCAGGGGCTCGGGCTCATCCACCTCGGCCTGCGCCAACACCTCCCTTGCCAGTGCCTCCGGGGAGCGCAAGGCGTCGCGTTCGCTGTCGAGTTCGAACTGCGCCAGGCGTACATCGGCGATCTCGTCACGCAGGCCCGGCCGTGGCTGCACTTCGGGCAGCGATGCGCGCTGCTCACGCAGGATGCGCGACAACAGTACACTGCCGCGCACCGCCTCGATGTTCTGGGTCAGCCCCTGCTGCAGGCGACGCACCCGTTCGAGCTGGCGACGCACTTCGAGTCCGTCACGCACCAGATCGTTGGCTCGCGAGGTGGCGTTGAGCAAGTCCCTGGAGAGCTGACGGTTGGTGGTCTGGGCCGCCTGAATCACCGGATGCCGTGAGATGGCCTCTGGCTCATCGCGTACTGCCTCGGCGATGGCCCGCTCGGTCTGCTCGCGGCGCAGTCGATCGAGACGACCCTGCAGCGCGGAGACCCAGGCCTCCTCGCTTGCCGCCTCCAGTTTCAACAGCGCGAGGCGCTGCTGCAGCACCTCACGCATACGTGTATTGGTATTGAGCTGACGCTGGTGCAGCTCGAGCTGAGCCTCGGCCAGAGCCTGGCGCGCCCGCGCCGCCACCCGCAAGGGGGCATCTTCCGGCACGTCACGACGATTGAGGTCTTCGAGCTTGACCCTCGCCTCATCCATCTCCCGATTGGCCTCGGTGATGGCCTGTTGCGCCCGCTCCGGCAGCGTCTGGGCCCCCAGCAACTGGCTCTGCACACTGGTCAGGGTATCCTGGGTCGACTGCAGCACTCGGGTGGCGTCGCTCAGGCGCTGCTCGACGGCCGGCATCTTCAGCCCCTCGAGCTCAGCCAGATTGTGCGACTCGCCTTCTTCACTCTGGCGCAGCGCTTCCTCCAGCGCCGCCAGCCGTTCGGGTGCCTCCTCGATACGCCGCTCTAGACTCTCCAGTTCACGCTCGACCTCGGCCAATTTCTCCACCGCGTCGATCGCCTCGGACAGCGCATCGATCTCTTCCTGCGCCGTGGCGCTTGGCGGATCGCTGGCATTGGCGACGCGCTCGTCAAGGCGCGACTGCAGCTCTTGCTTGTCCGGCAGCCTCTTCTCGGGCGCTTCCTGGGCCACCACCGTAGATACCGACAGCAGAGACAGCAGCAACACCAGCAAGAGGGGGAGCATTCGGAACAACGAAGAAGGCGAGCTGGGCATCTTAAGAGAACTTCCTGTCGCAGCGTGGAGGAGGCGAGATTCTCAACCCAGTGTGTCAGTATGGCAATCCAGTGCAAGATTCTTCCACGAAGTTGACTCGCTGCGCCGCCATGGTAGAACAACGCCTCAACCTGTCGAATGGATTCACCCTATGACCCGCCCCGCCGTCCGTTCCTCCCTGTTCCCTTCCCTGCTGGCGCTTGCCATCAGTGGACAGGCCGTCGCCGACGGCGGCCTGACCGACGCCGAGCGCGCGGCCAAGGAGGCGCGTATCGAGGCCCTGAAGGCTGAGCTCGCCAAGCTGGAAAATGAACTCGACGATGACGAGGCCCAGCGCGAGGGTGCACAGGCCGTGGCCGTCAGTAGCGCCGGTACTTCATCGACGGTCAACGCCGAAGCCCCCGACACCACCGGTCTGCCCGCCTCCGAGGAGATCGTTGCACGTGCCTCGGGCAAGCCCATCGAGGAGACCGTCGAGGAGCGTCGTCAGCTAGAGCAGGAGTCCGAGAGCAACCCGTTCTCGATCACCACCCACCGGCGCAACTACATCCTGCCGATCAGCTACAACACCAACCCGAATTCCGGCGCCTTTCGTGCCGGTGAAGACGATGCTGACATGGACAACACCGAACTCAAGTTTCAGTTCAGTGCCAAGTTCAACATCGCCGAGGACGTGCTGTTCGACAACGCCGACCTCTACTTCGCCTACACCCAGAAGAGCTGGTGGCAGGCCTACAACAGCGACGAGTCCTCGCCGTTTCGCGAGACCAACTACGAGCCTGAGTTCTTCATCGACTTCCAGAACGACACCACCCTGTGGGGCTGGACCAACGTCAACAACCGCATCTCGCTCAATCACCAGTCCAACGGCCGCTCGGACCCGCTGTCTCGCAGCTGGAACCGGGTCATCGGCACCACTTCCTGGATCAACGACGAGTGGGCGCTGGCAGTCTCGCCGTTCTGGCGCATCCCGGAAGACGATAGTGATGACGACAACCCCGACATCGAGGACTACGTGGGTTATGCCGACGTCACCGTGGCCCGGCAGATGTTCGACACCCACGAAGCCAGCCTGCTGATGCGCGGCAACCCCGACGAAGGCAACTACGGCACCCAGCTCGACTACTCCTGGCCGCTGTTCGGCAAGGTGCGTGGCCACGTGCAGTACTACTATGGCTACGGCGAGAGCCTTATCGACTACGACGAGCGCGTCAATCGCCTGGGTATCGGCTTCAGCATGAACCCGCTGTTCTCGGCGGGCGGCTTCAATCCGTGATGCCGGCGGCGGCCAATTGTGCTTCTTTGCACGGTCGGCCGCCGGCCATTGCCGTGACTGCTATTCTGATGCGAGCATGAACGGGTAAAGATTCATCCTTGGTACAGTTAATCCACCTGCGTCAAAGGAAGACACGATGGCTACACGAAGCTCCAGCACCACCGCCAGCAAGTCCAACGCCAAGAGCGCGGCAAGCGACGCGGACACCAGCAGCTCCAGCGCCTCCACCGAGCAACTCAGGGACGACCTCAAGCAGCTGTCGAGCACCCTCGAAGACCTGCTGAGCGCCACCGCCGACGACTCCAGCGAGACCGTCAAGGAATGGCGCAGCAAGGCAGAGGCACGACTGAAGGATACCCGTGCTCGCCTCGAAGCCACTGGAGAGCGCGTCTACCGTCAGACCCGCGACAGCGTCACCGACCAGGTCGATGCCTGTGATCGCTACGTCCACGACAACCCCTGGAAGAGCATCGGCATCGGTGCTGCCGTCGGCTGCATCGTCGGTATGCTGATCGGGCGGCGCTGATGGCAGACAGCCAAGGACCGGCACAACGGCTATTCGGGGCGGGCAAGCGGGTCCTCTCGACCCTGATCGCCACCGGCGAGACGCGCCTGCGTCTCGCCGTTCTGGAACTCGAGGAAGAACGCGCTCGACTGGTAACCCTGGCCCTGTTGCTGGGGCTGAGCATGGTGCTGTTGATGCTCGGCATCGCCACCCTGACGGCCTTCGTCGTGGTGCTGTTCTGGAACTCCTTCCGGCTTACCGCCATCGCCGTATGCGCGGCGGTGCTTCTGGCAGGAGGCGTCGGGCTGGCCCTGGCGGCCATGCGCCTGGCACGCCGTCGCACGCTGCTGGTCAGCACCTTGAAGCACCTGGCCCTGGATCGAGAGCTTGCCGAAGAATCGATGCGGCCGGACGTCGATGAGCCACATCGTCGATGAGCCGCCATCTTTCTGCCGACACGTCAGGGAGCAATGCCATGAGCCGCGATGACCGCCGTGCGAGCCCCTCTCGCGCCGAGCGCAAGGCCGAACTCGAGGCCACCATCGAACAGCAGCGGCTGGACATCCTGCTGGCCTCGCGCCGTTTCCATCTTGCCGGAGAGCGCATCGACGCCGGCTGGCAGGCACTCAGTCGCTATCGCACGCCGGCCCTGCTTGCCGCCGGCACGGCGCTGATTCCCGTGCTGCGCCACCCCGGCCGACTGGCTCGCTGGGGTCGCAAGCTGGTGGTGACCGGTCTCGCCATCCAGCGCGTCAGGCGCCTGGTCAAGCGCTGACAGGACACCACCCCCTCACTATCCGGCCCTACAGCACCCAGCCCCTCTGCGCCCAGACCTTCAGCGCCCCAACCTTCAGCGCCCCAACCTTCAGCCAAGAAAGGTTGTTGTTGCAGCGACTACCAAGACCGTATACAAAACAACATCAATATCCCCTGGTGAACAACGCCATTCACTGCACAAAGCTGTGCTAAAGTCGTTGTTCTAGTTCATCAAATTCACGGGGGCGAATTGCGATGCGGATGTTGTCGCTTTACAGCATCAAGGGGGGCGTGGGCAAGACGGCGTCGGCGGTCAATCTAGCCTGCGAAGCCGCCGCCTGTGGCCACAGGGTGCTGCTGTGGGACCTGGATCCCCAGGCGGCAACGACGTTCTATCTGAAGATCAAGCCCAAGATCCGCGGTGGCGTCGAGAAGCTGGTGAAAGGCAAGGCGGCCTTCAACAAGGTCATCCGCTCGACCAACGTGGATGGCCTCGATGTGCTGCCGGCCTCGCTGGACTCCCGCGAGATGGACCAGCTGCTCGAGCATCATGGCTCCAGTCATCTGCGTCAGATCCTCGGCAAGGTACGCGACGAGTACGATCTGGTCATCCTCGACTGCCCACCGACGCTGTCCCACATGTCCGAGAACATGTTCACCAGCGTCGACGCCCTGCTGGTGCCGGTGGTGCCTTCCACCCTTTC
Organism: Halomonas sp. YLB-10; assembly: GCF_003856855.1. NCBI lineage: Bacteria > Pseudomonadati > Pseudomonadota > Gammaproteobacteria > Oceanospirillales > Halomonadaceae > Halomonas > Halomonas sp. YLB-10. Next base: position 64,536 of record NZ_RRCU01000004.1, on the reverse strand, counting down.
GCTACGCACCCTGGAGCAACTCGAGACCTTCCTCGACGACCAGGATCTGGTCTGCCCGCTGTGGCCCTTCATCACCCTGGCCGATCGTCGCCGCACCATGCATCGCGAGGTGATGGAAAGCTTCGGCAAGCGCTGGCCGCTGCGGCTGTCCAGCGTCATCCCGGCGGCCAGTGCGGTGGAGCGCATGGGGCTTGAGCGCGCCCCAGTACGCCACTTCGCCCCCTATACCCCAGCGTGCCGCGCCTACGCCAGCCTGTGGAAGGAGATCGAACAGCGCCTGGCCTGATTGAACGGCCCGAGGCTTGTTCTCGGGCGCGCCCTCAGGGCCGCCCTGGGTCTTTTTCAGCGCTATTGCGGAGCCTTCATCAGTGTCACGGCCTCATTGATCCTGGCCTCGAGACGCTCCAGGCGCGGCTTGCGACATAGCGCCTGCACCCGTTTGAGGTTCTGCTCTGTCTGCGCCTCGTGGTGCGCGTGCAGCAGCATGAAGCCGCGTAGATGGCGAGGCGCGGTGGCCCTGGGTGAGGCCTGCTCGAGCGCTGCCTCCAGACGATCCAGGGTTTCTTCCTCGGTATGCAAGAGCGCCGCCGTGGTCAGCACGTCGCCCCTCACCAGGTCGTCGTGGAGATCGCCAAAGGCATCCTGAAAGGTCTTCAGCTCTTCCTCGAGCTCGGCGAAGACCTCGCCCTGTTCCCGCCAGGGACGCAGCAGGTAGCGCAGTCGCTTGCCGGTGATACGCGGCCGGTGCAGCGTCTCTTCTTCCTCGCGCCCTTTTACCGCGGCGAGCTCCTCAAGCCAGCCCTCACCAAGCCGGGCCAGCACCTGGGCCGACGCGTCACCAAACCGAGGCTCCTTGCCGGCCTTGTTGCTGCCTTTTTTCTTGTCCTTGTTCTTGTCCTTCTTCTTGCTGTCCTTGTCTTTGCCCTTGTCCTTGAGAGCGGCCTTGCCGGCAGCCTCGCGCAGGCGGGTGTCGAGCAGCGGAAACCCCGCCACACTGGCGTCGATGGAGGCGTACTCCTGTTCCACCTGCGCCGCCAGGCGCTCCCGCCACCAGCCGATGGCGCCACGCTCCGGCGCTCCCGTCGTCTCGGCCACACTATCGAGCCAGGCCAGCATCACCTCACCGTCACGAGCGTCGTTGGTGGCTCGCGCCAGCGCCGTCAACTGGCGCAACAATGCCTTGTCGATCGCAAACCCCGGCTGATCGCCAAACTCCTTGATGGTGCTGCGCAGGCGCCTCAAGGCCACCCGAAAGTCGTGCAGCCCTTCGCTGTCCTCGGGGTCCTGGATGCGCGGATAGGCCTGACGAGCCTCATCGAGCATCTCAAGGATGACGGCTTCAAGCACCGTCCCCAGCCGCCGTTGTCCCAGCGCCTTGGCCATACACTCTCTCCTGAACAAGAAATAGATGATGCATTCAAGCGTAGCGCAGAAACTCAGCGATCCGACAGTCCGCCGGCCAGGCGCATCAGGCGTACCGCCTCGGCGCGATAGCCGTAGCGGTCCTTGCCCTTGCTGGCCTCGGCCAGCGCGATAGCCTCATCCCACCCCCAGTCGCCCAGGTAGCGATCGTCACCCAGCAGCTGGCCGAAGCCTGCGATGGCGGCGGCGAAGGACGCCTCGCTGTCGGCTGTCGTCACGCCTGGCGAGATCGGCGTTTCGATCAGGCGGCTTTGCGACTCCCCCGGCACCTTGTAGCGCAGCGCCACATGCCCCAGCTCGTCATGCTGGCCCCCCGTCACTTGCTGTCCCTGCTGATAGCGAGATGGCCGGGTCAGGGCAGCGCTCGAGCCCACCGGGGCAATCTCGTAGAGCGCCGTCACCTGATGACCCGCACCGATATCGCCGGCATCGACGCGGTCGTTGCGGAAGTCCTCTCGCCTGAGCGCGCGGGTCTCGTAGCCGATCAAGCGGTACTCCTGCACCCGCGCCGGATTGAATTCGACCTGCACCTTGACGTCGTTGGCGATGGGCTCGAGCGACGCCGCCAGTTGGTCCACCAGCACCTTCTGCGCCTCGGCCAGACTGTCGATATAGGCGGCCTGGCCGTTGCCATACTGGGCCAGCGACTGCATCACGGCGTCGTCGAGATTACCTCGGCCAAAGCCCAGCACCGACAGATACACGCCGCCCTCACGCCGGTCGGCGATAAAGCGCTCGAGCGCCTCGGGATCACTCAGGCCAAGATTGAAATCGCCGTCGGTGGCCAGCAGCACCCGGGTCGTCTCGTCCTCGCCGTTCATCTGCCCCGCCAGCCGATAGGCCTGGCTCAGGCCGGCTTCGCCGGCGGTACCGCCGCTGGGCGCCAGGCTCTCGAGCGCTTGCATGATCTCCTCTGTGTTCGATGCCCCAGTCGGTGCCAGTGCCACCCCGGCGCTGCCGGCGTAGGTGACGATGGCGACCTCGTCGTCGTCATTCAGCTCACCCAGCAACAGCGCCATGGAGCGCTTGAGCAAGGGCAGCTTGTCTGGCGAGCGCATCGAGCCGGATGTGTCGATCAGCAGCACCAGGTTGACCGGCGAGCGGGGGCCAGGCGTGGCCGCCCTGCCCTGCAGCGCCACGCGCACCAGCTGACGCTCGGGATTCCACGGCGAGGCAAAGACGTCGACCATCGGGCGAAAGGCCTCGGCGTCCGGCTGGGGGTAGTCGTAGCCGAAGTAGTTGATCATCTCCTCGATACGCACCGCCTGGGGCGGCGGCAACTGCCCCTGCATCAGCGAAGAACGCACCACCGCGTAGCTTGCCGTGTCCACGTCCACCGAGAAGGTCGACACCGGCGTCTCGGCGGTCACCCTGACACTCGAGGCGTCGAACTCGGGATAGGCTTCCGAGGTGGCGGTGGGCACCTGGACCGAAGGTCCCGGGCTCGGCAAGGGCGCTATCCGTGCGACCTCCTGACTCGGCATCAGGCCGCGCATCTCCATCGATATCGAAGGAGAGAGCGACGTCGATGGTGAAGAAGAGAGCGACGAAGATCGCGACACAGAGAGCCTGGGAGCCTCGGCCAACTGAGTGACCTGCCCCGCAGACTTGCTTTCCGTCTCGACAGCCGTCACGACGGCCGTATCAAGGGGCATGTCACCGGCCATCTGGTCTGCCACCGGTCCTGTCTTGCTCGCCACAATCGCCAGACGTTCGCCCTCGGTCGACTCAGGGGCAGACTCGGGCTTGCTGGCAGTTCGAGGTGGCGAGACGGCCATCTCGGCATCCTGGCTCGGCTCGGGCCCTGTCATGGCGTCGAAGTCCTGGGCCTGGGGCCACAGCAGGTAAAGCCCCAGTGACAACGCCGCCAGCGAGGCGGCGGCAGCCACTGATGGTCGACGATGCAATGGGCGACGGTGTGACGGGCTGTGGCTAAGCGATCGGTTCATGCTGGCATCCCTCCGGGGTGAACGCGGCCGCGACCTGATGTCGTCGCGACCTTCCCCCGAGAGACGTGGCTCGGCGTTGGACTCTTGGTCGGCGGCCTGACGTTGATCGAACCCGTCAAGCGCCGCCTTTAGATGCCCGGACTTCACCTCCGCCTCCGGCGCGGGTGCCGATGACAGGGCCCGTTCGAGGCGCTTCAGCTCATCACTCATCTTTCCTCCTCCGCCTGGGCCAGCGCGCTCAATTGTCGTTTCACCTCGCTCATGCGCCAGGCCACGGTACCTTCTGAAACCTCCAGCACCTCGGCCACCTGCGCCTGGGTCATGCCTTCGCCTAGGGACAGCGCCACGGTGTCACGCAGGTCAGTCGATAGCGTCGCCATCGCCCTGGCGAGCCAGCGCTGTTCATCGTCGCGCTGTCGATTGCGCTGGTGTCGGCCACGCTCCCAGGCCTCCCAGCCCTCGGCAGCCTTGCGCCGCGTGGCCTGCTGCCGGCGTCGATCGTGGGCGGCGTTGACCGCGACCCGATAGAGCCAGGTAGTAAAGGCGGCGCGCCCATCGAAGCGGATTAGCTTGTCGGGCAACGCAAGACAGATGTCCTGGGTCAGATCCTCGGCCTCGGCGCGGCTGCCGGTCAGCCGCCAGGCCAGCGCATAAAGCCGGTCGTAGTGGCGAGACAGCAGGCACGCAAAGGCCTCACGCTCGCCTCCGGCGGCGCCCTTCACCAGTTCTACATCCGTTGGCGCCCGGGTTTCGGGCTCTTGAATCGACAAGTGGCCGCTCCTCGCGGTCGGGCTCTCGGAAATACACATCAGCCCACAGGGGGGCATCTACACGTAAAGACGTCGCTGGTAGCCGATTCCTTGGGCGGCTGAGAAAAAAAGTGGCGGACAGGGATCGCTTGAACAGGAAGCCTCCACGTCTGCAAACGGTAGTAGCACAAAAAGAGGCGGCCCGTAGGCCGCCTCCCCGCGATTTACCACCTGGGCTTGCGCTCAGGTCCAGGACGCCAGGTACCGCGGCGTCCTGGCTTTGCTGCCTTGCGCTCCTCAGGAGGGCAGCGTACCGGCGCTCTTGTGGCGCCAGCGTTGCACGCCCCAGATCGCCGCGCCCAGTCCCAGGCCGATCAGATCGGTGACAAGGCCACCGGAGATCATCGCCAGAGCGGCTGCCCCCAGCACCACACGCTGGAGCAGATTCGCCGGAGCCGCCAGGAAATAGCCCTGAAGCGCCGCCGCCAGCAGATAGATGCCGATACCGGCGGTGATCGCCACCCTCAGGATCGCCCACCAGGTCCCCTGCATCAGAAGCTCGGGGCTGTAGAAGAACATGAAGGGCACGATGAACGCCGCCAGGCCGAACTTGAACGAAGTGGCTGCGGTCTTCAGCGCATTGGTGTTGGAGATCGCCGCCGCCGCGTAGCCGGCCAGCGCCACTGGTGGCGTGATCGCGGACAGAACCGCGTAGTAGAACACGAAGAAGTGTGACACCAGCGGCGAGATACCGATCTGCTGAAGCCCCGGCGCCACCACCGACGCCGCCACCGCGTAGGCCGCCGTGGTCGGCATGCCCATGCCAAGCAGAATCGAGATGCACATGGCGAAGAACAGCGCCAGGAAGTGGCTGGTGTCGGCCAGCCCCAGCAGCATGGAGGCAAAGCGCGCACCGACGCCGGTCAGCGAGATCACGCCGACGATGATGCCGGCACAGGCGCACACTGCGATCAAGGGCACCGACATTCGGGCCCCCAGTTCCAGCGCCCGCAGCAAGGCCTTGGGCCCCATCCAGTGCGGCGTCAGCCAGGACACCACGGCGGCGCTGGCCATCGCCAGGGTACCGGCACGGATCACCGAATAGCCCATGAACAGGGTGGTGATCAGGATGATGATCGGCAGGAACAGATAGACCCGCTTGAGCATCTCGGTGACCAGCGGCAACTGGTCCTTGGGCAGACCCTGCATGCCGTCGCGTCGGGCTTCCAGGTCCACCATCAGATAGATGGCGAGGAAGTACAGCGCCGCCGGAATCAGCGCGGCGAAGGCGATCTCGGTATAGGGGATGCCGGTGATCTCGGCCATGATAAAGGCGCCGGCGCCCATGATCGGTGGCACGATCTGGCCACCGGTGGAGGCTGCCGCTTCGATGCCGCCCGCGCTGAGCGGATGGTAGCCCACCCGCTTCATCAACGGGATGGTCAGCGAGCCGGTGGCCACCACATTGCCCGCCGAGGTGCCGTTGATCATGCCCATCAGCCCCGAGGCGAATACCGCCACCTTGGCCGGGCCACCGCGCGAACGCCCGGCCACGGCGAAGGCGAAGTTGACGAAGTAGTCCCCGACCTTGGAGGCCTGCAGAAAGGCGGCGAAGGTGATGAACAGGATGATGTAGGTGGACGACACCGCGGTGGTCGGCCCCAGCACCCCGCTGTCGGTGTACAGGTAGGTGAAGAAGCGCTTGGCCGTGTAGCCGTCATGTTCGAGGATGCCCGGCAGGTAGGGCCCGGCAAAGGCGTAGAGCAGGAAGACACTGGTGATGGCGATCAGCGCCAGACCGGCGATACGCCGGGTCAGCTCCATGATCAACAGCACCCCACTGGCCGAGACCAGCAGTTCAGGCGTGCCCACCAGCGGAGTGCCCGCCGCCATGCGCCAGCGTCCCAGTACGAAGATCAGAAAGGCCGCCACCACCAGCGCCGATACCATCAACGCCAGATCCGGCCAGTGAATGCGATCACCACGACTGGGAAAGCACCAGCTCGATACCACCCCCGCCACGCTGGCGATCGCCAGCGCCACCGCCAGATGCAGCGGCAGCCAGTTGGTCACCGCCACACCAGGGCCTTCACTAAGCCCCCACAGGGCCAGCGCGCAGGCGCCCGCGTAGCCACTGGCGAGTGCCGTGATCAGTGCAGCGATTCGCTCGAGTCCTGCTGGCCTTGAGCCCTTGCCGGCCCCGCCTTCAGGGTCCACCGACATCGCTGCGGTGATGGCGAAGCCGACCATCAGTCCACCGGCGATGTGCAGAATGCGAAAGGTCCAGGTCTCGATCGGCGCGATATTCAGCGCGTAGAGGTGCATCGCGGTAAACAGCACGCAGCCGAGCATCACTGTCCTGCCGACCAGCCCGCCGAGGACGCGCTCGTTGTGGGCACGGGGCAGCTCGTCGGCGCCATCCGCCACCACCGTCTGAAGCGGAGCCACCTCGTCGGCGGGCTCCGGTTGTCTTGTCGTTGTCATCTCGCTGTACCTCAGGTCACGAGGGCCGAGGCCCTGGCGGACCCCGGCTCACGAGCTTCAAGGGCCGACCGTCTCAGACGGCCGGCGCCATAGCACTTCAGCCTTCCAGATCGTCCGGAATGTCGTAGCCGTTCTCCTCGAACCAGCGCGCGGCGCCCGGATGCCAAGGCATGAAGCTGTTCTGGGAGAAGTTTTCCGGCAGCGTTTCCTTCGCCGAGCCATGGACCTTGAGCATGCGCTCATGCTCTTCCATCACGGCCTTGGTCACCTCGTAGACCAGCCCCTCCGGCATGTCCTTGTGGGTGATGGCGAAGTTCCAGATCGACACCGCCGGTGTCGGCTCGTCCAGCGACTGATAGGCGCTGGCCGGGATCGACGAGGCGCTGAGTGCCGGGAAGTCCTCAAGGAACTGCTCACTCTCCTCCGGCGAGAACGAGAAGATGTTGACGTCGGCCTGGGCTTCCAGCTGACTGAACGCCGATACCGGAATCCCCGAGGCGAAGGCGAACGCATCGAGCAGGCCATCCTGGACCTGACCGGCCTGGTCGGCAGCGCCGCCGTTCCGGGTATCTGCCTCGATCCCGAGCTTGTCGAAGATCTGCGGGAAATACAGATCACCGGTACCACCGGCAGGCCCGATACCGACGGTCTTGCCGTCGAGGTCATCGATGGAATCGATGCCCGAGTCCTTGAGCGCGATCACCTGCAGCGCCGTCTGGTACATCGGGAAGACCGCGCGCACGTCGGTGTGCTCGACCCCCGGTGCCAGCTGGCTGTTACCCTGCCAGGCCTGATAGGCCGGTCCCATGGTGACCATGCCGAACTCGTGCTCGCCCATCTGCACCATGGTGACGTTCTGCACCGGGCCACCGGTGACCTCGGCGCCGAACGAGATGCCGGTGCGCTCACCTACCAGGTTGCCCCAGCCGCTGCCGTAGATGTAGTAGGTAGCGCCCTGGCTACCGGTGCCGATGGTGACACTCTGGGGCCAGTCACTCTGGTCGTCGGCGGCCATGCTCGGACTCGCCGCCACCGCGGCGATCACTGCACTGAAAAGAAGGGTTTGGGATTTCATGGCGTTGCTCCTTGGCGTTGTGATTGTTACTGCCAAGCCTCTCGATGGGCTCGTGGAGCGGGGAGTCTCTGCTCGGAAGCCGAGCCTCCCCGAATCCCGCGTCGGTGTTTCGGCATCGATGCCATCCGACGGGGACAAGGTCATCGCCTCCTGCCCGCAGGGGGCAGGAAACGACGGGGATCTCAGACTCAGCCCTGGGCCTCGATGTCGGCGCAGATGGCCGCCGTCACGTCGCGGGTCATGGCGTCGCCGCCCAGGTCCTTGGTCTGCATGCCGGACTCGGTCAGGCGCTCGATGGCCGCCATCAGGCGCTCGGCGGCGGTATTCTCGCCGAGGTATTCGAGCATCATCGCTGCGGTCCAGAACGAGCCCACCGGATTGGCGATCCCCTGGCCCGCGATATCGAAGGCAGAGCCATGGATCGGCTCGAACATGGAGGGGAAGCTGCGCTCGGGGTTGAGGTTGGCGGTAGGCGCAATACCCAGGCTGCCGGAAAGCGCTGCCGCAAGATCCGAGAGGATGTCGGCGTGCAGGTTGGTGGCGACCACCACATCCAGGGTCTCGGGCTTGAGTACCATGCGGGTGGTCACCGCATCGACCAGCTCACGATCGATCTCGACCTCGGGGAAGTCCTTGGCCACCTCGAAGAACACCTCGTCCCACAGCACCATGCCGTGACGCTGGGCATTGGACTTGGTCACCAGGGTCAGCTTCTTGCGCGGGCGGCTCTGGGCCATCTCGAAGGCAAAGCGATGGATCCGCTCGATGCCCTTGCGCGAGAAGATGGAAAGCTCGGTGCCGATCTCGTCGGGCAGCCCCTGGTGCACGCGCCCGCCGTTGCCGGAGTACTCACCCTCGCTGTTCTCGCGGATGATCACCCAGTCGATCTTGTCGGCGCCCTCGAGACGACTCTTCACGCCCGGCAGCACCCGAGCGGGGCGCACATTGGCGTACTGATCGAAGCCCTGGCAGATGGCCAGGCGCAGATCCCACAGCGACACGTGGTCGGGCACGTCCTGGCTGCCCACGGCGCCAAAGTAGATGGCGTCGAACTTCGCGAGCTTAGCGAGGCCACCCTCGGGGATGTACTCGCCCTGTTCCAGATAGCGCTTCGAGCTCCAGTCGAAGTCCTCGAATTCGAAGTTGAAGTCGCCGCTCTTCTTGGCCAGCGCCTCGATGACCTGCTTGCCTGCCTCGATGACCTCAAGGCCGATACCGTCACCGGGAATCACCGCCACCTTATGCGTTCTCATCTGCTGTCACCTCACTGAAGATTCTGTAAACCGGAGGTCTTGCCGGGTTCACGAAGGCTAGGTGACAGGGACAATTGGCGGCAATAGACTGGCGGTTGAAGCTACCATGACGCCTGGGTTAACCATGAAATCGCTTGCCGACCTCGAATTCTTTGTCATCCTGTGTGAAGCGGGCAGCCTGTCGCGCACCGCAAAGGATCTCGACATCACCCCGGCTGCTGCCAGCAAGCGCTTGGCAAATCTGGAAAAATCCCTGGACACCCAGCTTTTTTACCGCACCCCGAGAGCCATGAGTCTGACCCCGGACGGGGTCGTCATGTTGCGCTACGCGAAGCGCATGCTGGCCGACATGGAAGCGCTTCACCATGCACTAAAGGTGAACGCCGACGAAGCCTCGGGACAGATAAGAATCAACGCCCCCTTCGGATTCGGTCGACGTCATATTGCTCCTTTCGTCGCATCTTTCGTCGAACAATTCCCCGATATCGACTGTCAGCTTCACCTCTCGGATCACCCGCTTAATCTGGTGGCAAATGCCTTCGATATCGGTATCCGATTCGGCACCCTTCCCGACTCGGGACTGCATGCCAGAAAGATCGCCTCCCACCGACGTCTGCTTTGTGCATCACCCGAATATCTGAAGAAACACGGGCATCCCGACACCCCGGAAGCATTGAGCGAACACAACTGCATCGTGCTCAGACAGAACGAGGACACCTACGGCAACTGGCGCTTCACCCGGGGAGAACGTCACCATCAGGTCAAGGTCCGTGGCAACCTGTCGGCCAACGACGGCGAGAGCGTGCTGACCTGGGCCATTCGCGGCCACGGCATCGCCGTGCGCGCCGAGTGGGACGTGCACGAACATCTGGAGCAGGGACGCCTGGTACGGGTGCTGCCGGACTACCAGCTACCCAACGCCGACATCTACGCGGTCTACCCCTACGCCGATCACCTGCCGATCCGCATCCGCCGCTTTATCGACCATCTGGTCAGCGAGATGGAGGCCTTGCCGTCGCACGAGTAGGCAGGGGGGGACGAAGCGTCTACACCGACTGGCCGCAGGCCACGGCCGACGCCCAGGCCCACTGGAAGTTGTAGCCGCCGAGTTCGCCGGTGACATCGAGCACCTCGCCGATAAAGCGAAGCTGGGGCAGGCCCTGGACTTCGAAGGTCTTCGACGAGATGTCGTCGACGCAGACGCCGCCCATGGTCACCTCGGCGGTGCGCCAGCCTTCGGTGCCGGAGGGCTTGATGCGAAAGCGGTTGAGGAAGTCCGCCCAGGCCGCAAGGCTTGCGTTGGAGCGCTCGGCGAGTACGCCGTCATCGCCCTGCCACTCCACCAGGGACTGCGCCAGGCGCTTGGGGTAGTGCTCGGACAGCCAGGTGGACAGGCGACGCTTGGGGGTATCGCGGCGGGCCTGACACAGCGCCTCGAAGGCGTCCTTGCCGGGCATCAGGTCGATCTCGAGGTCGTCGCCGGGCTGCCAGTAGCTGGAGATCTGCAGCATGGCGGGACCGGACAGCCCACGGTGGGTAAACAGCAAGGGTTCACGATACTCGCCCCCGCGACAGCGGGCGACGACGTCGGTGGACACCCCGGCAAGCGCCGCCGCCCGCTCCTTCCACTGCGAGGTCAGGGTAAAGGGCACCAGCGCCGCCCGGGTCTCGGTAACCTCCAGGCCGAACTGACGGGCGATATCGTAGCCAAAGCCGGTGGCGCCCATGCTGGGGATCGACAGCCCACCGGTGGCGACGACCACTGCACCGGCATCGATGCGCCCGGCGGAGGTGGCCAGGCGCATGCCCTCGCCCTGGCGTTCGATGCGCTCGACACTGGTCTTCAGGCGTAGCTCGACGCCGGCCCAGTCGCATTCGGTCAGCAGCACCTGGAGCAGGTCCTTGGCGGAGTCGGCGCAGAACAACTGTCCCGGCGCCTTCTCGACGTACTCGAGGCCGTGGCGTTCGACCAGCTCGACGAAGTGCTCGGGGCGATAGCGCTTGAGCGCCGAGATGCAGAAGTGGGGATTGGCGGAGAAGAAGTTGGCCGGGGTCGTCGCCATATTGGTGAAGTTGCAGCGCCCCCCGCCGGACATCAGGATCTTCTTGCCCGGCTTGTTGGCGTGATCGATCACCAGCACCGAGCGTCCGGCGTAGCCCGCCGTCAGCGCACACATCAGACCGGCGGCTCCGGCACCAATCACTACCACGTCAACCTTCATGGATCATTCCCCTCACCGCCCGTTGTTCGCATCACGCCCTGGCGCCCTCGTCGGCCGCGCCTCACCCTGGGCTGGTCGCCATGTGCAAGCGCGCTGCCGAAACCCTTGGCGCAACAAAAGCCCGCCATACTAGCAGAGCCGTCCACTCGATTCGCCCTGAAACACCGTGGCATGCAACGGCCTGTTGTTACTCGGCGAACGACTTGCGAAAAGATTGTGCAACCCGCACCTTGCTCAAGCCAGCGAGGCCATGTCTCAGGCATGCTGTCGCTATCCTCGGACACTTTGTACGACCATCGTATCCGATCGTTTACGCTGTGCGTCGGCCACGCCTCGAGCGCCGTCCACCGTAGAATGCCCAACGCAGGAAGCTTGCCATGCCGTCAGTTCGTTGCCCCAGGACCCTATCGCATCGCACGTCGAGACCAGGGAGGATGGGGGTTCGCCTGGCCCTGGCTCTGGTGTTGGCCCCGGTGCTGGCGGGTGTGGTGTCGCCCAGCCTGGCGCAGCAGCGCGGTGCCGGCACCCAGGGGCCTCCCCCCACCCCGGTGATCGCCGCCGAGGTGACCCAGGAGGCCTGGTCCGATCCGCTGGAGTCGCTGGGGACGCTATCGGCCAACGAGAGCGTGACCCTGTCGGCCACGGTGACCGACACCGTCTCGGCGCTCAACTTCGAGGGCGGCGAAGAGGTCAGCCAAGGCGATGTTCTGGTGGAGCTGTCCGACATCGAGGAACGCGCCGCCCTGCGCGAGGCCCAGGCACTGCGCACCGAGCGACAGAACGCGGTCAATCGCTTCGCTCAGCTCGAAAGCCGCAATCTGGCGCCCCGCGCCGACGTCGAGGACAGCCGTGCCCAGCTTCAGCAGGTGGACGCGACCATCGCCGGGCTCGAGGCGATGCTCGAGAACTACCGGGTCAAGGCGCCCTTCGACGGCGTGGTCGGGGTACGCGATATCAGCGTCGGCACCCTGGTCACCCCGGGCACCGAGCTGACCACCCTGGACGACGTCTCCCACATGAAGCTCGACTTCGACGTGCCCGAGGTCCAGCTCGGTTCGCTGTCACGGGGGCTCACGCTTACCGCCACCACCGCGGCCTACCCGGACCGGGTGTTCGAGGGAGAGATCGCCACCATCGACTCGCGCATCGACCCGATCAGCCGCAGCATCTCGGTGCGTGCCCTGCTCGACAACGAAGAAAGGCTGCTGCGTCCCGGCATGCTGATGCGGGTGACCATCGCCAGAAGCCCGCGTCAGGCGCTGGTGATTCCCGAGTCCGCGCTGGTCCCGGAAGGCCAGCGCCAGCGGGTCTGGGTACTGACCACGCGTGAGCCGACGTCGACCGAGGCCGGTGAAGTGATCCGCCGGGATATCGAGGTAGGCTCGCGGCGCGAAGGCGACGTGGAAGTCGTCAAGGGACTCGAGGCCGGCGAGCTGGTGGTCACCCACGGCAATGACCGCCTGCATGAAGCCTCCCGGATCACGCTGATCGGCATCGAGGACGACACCACCAGCGTCAGCGACATCCTGCTCGAGCAGCGCCAGGGAGACGACACCTGATGCGCCTGTCCGACGTTTCCGTCCAGCGCCCGGTGCTGGCCACCGTGCTCGCCGCCCTGATCGTCGCCTTCGGCCTGCTGGCGCTGACCCGTCTGCCGCTGCAGGAATACCCGACCATCGATCCGCCCATCGTCAGCATCCGCACCGCTTACCCCGGGGCGTCCGCCGACGTGGTCGAGACCCGTATCACCCAGGTACTCGAAGAGCGCATCGCCGGCATCGCCGGCATCGAGGTGATCTCCTCCACCTCCACCGACGGCAGCTCCAATATCAACGTTGAGTTCAGCCTGTCCACCGACATCGACGCCGCCGCCAATGACATGCGCGACCGTATTTCCGGCGCCGCCGACAATCTGCCGGACGAGGCCGACCCACCGGAGGTGCGCAAGGAGGACACCAGCTCCGAGGTGGTGATGTGGCTGATGCTGTCCGGCGAGGGCTATACCACGGCGGAGCTGACCGACTACGCCGAGCGCTACCTGGTGGACAGCTTCTCGGTGCAGGAAGGCGTTTCCGGGGTGTTCGTCGGCGGCGCCAAGGAATACGCCATGCGGGTGTGGCTCGACAATGACGCCCTGGCCGCCCGTGGGCTGACCGTCAGCGACGTGGAGTCCGCACTCAGGGCTGAAAACGTCGAGTTGCCCGGCGGCGCGGTGGAGTCACAGGATCGTCAGTTCATGGTGCGCCTGCCACGAAGCTTCTCGACCCCGGAGGACTTCCGCGCCCTGGTGCTCGATCGCGGCGACGGCGGCTATCTGGTGCGGCTGGCCGACGTGGCCCGGGTGGAACTCGGCACCGTGGAGGAGCGCTCGCTGTTTCGCGGCAACGGCCAGACGGTGGTGGGCCTTGGCATGGTCAAGCAGTCCACCGCCAACGTCATGGCGCTGTCCAAGGCGGTGCGCGCCGAAATGCAACGGCTGTCCCCTCGCCTGCCGGACGGCATGAGCCTGTCACTCAACTACGACGCCTCCACCTTCGTCTCCGGCGCCATTCGCGAGGTGGTCAGCACCCTGTTGATCGCCATCGGCCTGGTGGTGGTGGCAATCTTCGTGTTCCTCGGTAACCTGCGCACCACCCTGGTGCCGGCGGTCACCGTACCGGTCACCCTGATCGGCACCTTCGCCGCCCTGGCGGCCATGGGCTTCACCATCAACCTGCTGACCCTGCTGGCACTGGTGCTGGCCATCGGCCTGGTGGTGGACGACGCCATCGTGGTGCTGGAGAACATCCATCGACGCATGCACCTGTACGGCGAGACGCCGCTGGTGGCGGCCTTCCGCGGTGCCCGCCAGCTGGCCTTTGCGGTTATTGCCACCAGCCTTGTGCTGATCGCGGTGTTCGTGCCCCTGAGCTTTATTCAGGGCGACGTCGGCAAGCTGTTCACCGAGTTTGCCCTGACCCTGTCGGCGGCGGTGGCCATCTCCACCCTGCTGGCGCTGACCCTGACCCCGATGATGGCCTCCAAGATCCTGTCGCCAAGCCTTCACGAGGGGCGCCTGGCCCACTGGGTCGACCAGGGGCTGAACTGGGCCCAGGGGGTCTACCGGGCTTGCCTGGAGGTCGTGCTCAAGGCGCGCTGGCTGGTGGTAGCCTGCTTCGTGGCGATGCTGGCCGGGATCGCCTGGCTGTATCCTCAACTGCCGGCCGAGTACACCCCGCGGGAAGACCGCGGCACCTTCTTCGTCATCATCAGCGGCCCGCCCGGCGCCACCTTCTCCTATATGGAGGACTACATGGACGAGGTCGAGGCGCGGCTTTTACCCCTGCGCGAGAGCGGCGAGGTCGAACGGGTGCTGATCATCGCGCCCCAGGGGCGCGGCAACACCGAGAACTTCAACTCCGGTTTCACCATCGTCGGCCTGTCGGACTGGGCCGAGCGTCGACCCGCCTGGCCGATCATGAACGAGGTGCGCCAGTCACTGGCCGACCTGCCCGGCATCCGAGCCTTCCCGGTGATGCGCCAGGGCTTCGGCGGCGGCACCGAACAGGGCGTGCAGTTCGTGCTTGGCGGGGGCAGCTACGAGCAGCTGGTGACCTGGCGCGACGCCCTGATGGACCATATTCGCCAGACCAATCCGAGACTGTTGAACCTCGAGAGCGACTACGAGGAAAACCAGCCCCAGCTCAACGTCAATATCGACTACACCCGCGCCGCGGATCTCGGCGTCACCGTCAGCGAGATCGGCCGCACCCTGGAGACGCTGCTGGGTGGCCGCACCGTGACCCGCTTCACCGACCAGGGCGAAGAATACGACGTCATCCTCGAAGGCGAGCGCGGCTCCACCCCCACGCCGAGTTCCCTGGACAACGTGCGGGTGCGCTCGGACCGCACCGGTGAGCTGATCCCGCTGTCGAGCCTGGTCACCGTCGAGGCCTTCGCCGGTCCCAGCCAGCTCAACCGCTATAACCGCCTGCGGGCGATCACCCTGCAGGCCGACCTGGCCGACGGCTACTCCATGGGCGAAGCGCTGGACTACCTCGAGAACGCCGTCAGTGAGGTGCTGCCGGCGGGCGTGCAGACCGACGTCAAGGGGGCGGCCCGGGACTATCGCGAGTCCACCGGCGCCACCACCTTCCTGCTGGTACTCGGCACCCTGGTGGTCTTCCTGGTGCTGGCGGCCCAGTTCGAGAGCTTCGTCCATCCGCTGGTGATCATGCTGACGGTGCCCCTGGCCATCGGCGGCGCCCTGCTCGGCCTGTGGCTCACCGGTCAGTCGCTGAATATCTATAGCCAGGTGGGCCTGGTCATGCTGGTGGGGCTCGCCGCCAAGAACGGCATCCTGATCGTCGAGTTCGCCAACCAGCTCAGGGACGAAGGCACCGAGTTCCGCGAGGCGCTGATGCGTGCGGCCATGACCCGCCTGCGTCCCATCGTGATGACCTCGGTCACCACCATCGCCGGCAGCGTGCCCTTGATCCTGTCCAGCGGCGCCGGCGCCGAGACGCGCATCGTCATCGGCACCGTGATCTTCACCGGCGTCGCCGCCGCCACCTTCTTTACGCTGTTCGTGGTACCGGTGGCCTACGATCTGATGGCACGGCGCACCGGCTCGCCCGGCGACGTGGCGCGCAAGCTGGAGCGAGAGATGGAACAGTCGCCGGACGCCCACTGAACCGTTGTCCTGGAAACCAGCGTTCTAAAAACCTGCGTTCTCCAGGCAGTCGGCCAGGGTCTCCAGCGCCGGGACACCCTGGACGTCGGTGGCGAGCCAGGGCACCCGCGGACGCGGCAGGTGGGCGAAGGTCGTATCGATACGCGCAAGGTAGGTCTCTTCCTGCACGCGACGGGCGGCAAGAAAGTCGCCGTCCGCCTCTACCGGCAGTACGCGGTTGACCAGGGTGGCGGCAACGGGAATCCCCGCCTCTTCCAGTGACGCCACGGCACGGGCGGTCTCGAGGATCGGCAGGCGCTCCGGCGTCAGCACGAACAGGAAGCCATTGTGACTTGCGTCCTGGATGCGCCGGCGGGCCTGATGAAACAGCCGCCGTCGCGCCAGCAGGGTCTCGGCGATATCCCGGGTGCGCGGGTCCTGATCCCGGGACGCTGCCTCGTCGTCCGACTCGAACGGCGAGGCCACGTCGCGCCGAGAGCCAGGCGTCAGATGGGCCAGCACCTTGCCCAGATGCTCGGACTTGCGGCTATGGGCGAGCAAGCCGTCGGTCCAGGCGGCCATGGCCTCGGGCAGGCTCAACAAGCGCAGGGTATGACCGGTGGGCGCGGTGTCGAACAGCACCAGATCGTAGGGCAGGCTGTCGTCGGTCATCAGTCGCGACAGCCGCTCCAGCAGCGCCGCCTCCTGGGTCCCCGGCGACTGCCGCGACAGGCGCATCTGACGTTCCAGCTCATCCATCATGGCAGGCGCCGCATAGCGCCGCATCTGGGCGGTTACCCGCGCCAGATGCGCCTCGACCTCGCGATCAGGATCGATCTCCATGGCGTCCAGGCCGGGCAATAGCCGCCGCGGGGTATCCCCGAGTTCACTGGCAAAGACGTCGCCCAGGCTATGGGCGGGGTCGGTGGAGGCCACCAGCACGCGCTTGCCTCGGCGTGCCGCCAGCACGCCCAGCGCCGCCGACATCGAGGTCTTGCCGACGCCGCCCTTGCCGCCGACCCACAGTCGGCGACGATCCAGCAGTTCCTTCATGGTCTTCCCTTGTCCATTCTGGTCCCTTGTCAGCCCAGCCCTTGTCAGCCCTGTCCTTGTCAGCCCGGTACAGCGTTACCCCCTGTCCAGCGCACGCTCGGTCCCGGCAATTGTTGCTAGAGGGTGTCGTGATCGTCCTCCGCCCCCGGTTCAGCAGCAGCGGAAGTCATCCAGCGGTGAGCGCTCCATGCCCATGCGCTGGTGCCAGTCATGGAACCGTTCCATCAACAGTGGCTGAAGCTCCAGGGTGTAGTAGCCCACCGGATTGGGCATGCCCATCAGCTCCGAGAACACCAGCAGCATGAACAGGTCGTCCTCGTCGCGCCGGGCGCGGGCAATGGCACCGCGATACGGCGCCGAGTAGGACTCCTCGGCGAAGTGGCGCGCCGACGACAACCAGCGACGCCACTTGGCCAGACCCTCGTCGTGATCGCTCACGGCGCCTCCCCGCGCACCTCATGGCGTAGCCGCTTGAGCGCCGAGGCGCACTCCATCGCCACCAGCACCGAGGCGATCAGCACCACAATATCGAGCGCCAGCAGGAAGTAGTTGCCTGCGACGAAGAAGCTCTTGAGCTGGGCCAGCAGCGCCAGCACCGTGACGATCAGCAGGAACACCAGGGGAATCAGGGTGTAATAGACCGGGCGATGGTTGCGCATCAGCATCACCGTGACCACCAGCAGGGTCAGGCCGGCCAGCAGCTGGTTGGTGGTGCCGAACAGCGGCCAGATGATCAGGCCACCGGAACCGTCTGCCCCGGCGCCGAAGGCCAGCACCAGGCACGACAGCACCGCCAGCAGGGTCGCCACCGCCGGCTTCTTCATCCACGGCTGGTCGTAGATCTCACCCCACTCCTGGAAGATGTAGCGCTGCAGGCGCAGGCCGGTATCCATGGTGGTGCCGGCGAACAGTGCCGCCATCACCGTGAGCAGGGTCGCGGCGGTGGCCTGGGGCAAACCGATGCCGTTGTGGATGATGAAGGCACCGCCCTCGACGAAGGCGTTGACCCCGCCCTTGCCGAAGGCGTCGTACATGGCCTGCCAGTCGCCGAGGGTGGCGAAGCCTGCGGTGGCTGCCAGGATCGACCCCAGCGCCAGCATGCCCTCGCCCACCGCGCCGAAGTAGCCGACGAAGCGCACGTCGGTCTCGCGATCCAGCTGCTTGGAGGTGGTGCCGGAAGACACCAGACCATGGAAACCGGAAATCGCGCCGCAGGCGATGGTCACGAACAACAGCGGGAACAGCGACGGCGTGCCCTCGGGCACATCGCTGTTGAAGCCAGGCGCAACAATGTCCGGGTTCAACAGCGCCAGGGCGCCGTAAAGGATGATCAGGCCGATGAACAGCTGCAGGCCGTTGATGTAGTCGCGCGGCTGCAGCAGCATCCACACCGGCAGCAGCGAGGCGATGGCGGCATAGCCGAACAGCAGGAGGATCCACACCGCCTGACCGGACAGCACGCCGACCTCGGTGGGCATCTGGATCGGCACCGCCGGCCCGATGCCGATCAGCGCGTAGAGCGCCACCACACCGATCACCGATACCAGGCCAAGGCCGATGATCCGGCGATAGATCAACTGACCGATGACCAGCGCCACCAGGATGGCGCCCCACACCGGGATGACAGCCGAGGGGAACTTCATCATCAGGCCGGCGATGACCACGGCAAAGACCGCGTTGACCATCAGCAGCAGCAGGAAGATCACGATCATGAAGATGCTGCGGGCACGGGTGCCGACCACTTCCCCGGTGAGCGCGCCCACCGACTTGGCCTTGTTGCGCACGCTGGCCCAGATCGCGCCGGCGTCATGGACCCCGGCGAAGAAGATGGTGCCGAAGATGACCCACAAGAAGGCCGGTACCCAGCCCCAGATGACCGCGATGGCCGGGCCGACGATCGGTGCCGCTCCGGCCACCGAGGTGAAGTGGTGGCCCCACAGCACGTAGCGATTGGTCGGCACGAAGTCGACGCCATCTTCGAACTCGTGGGCGGGGGTGACGAAGTCCCTGGACAGCTTCAACACCTTCTCGGCGATGAACTTCGAGTAGATGAAGTACCCGAGGGCCATGGCGGCCAACCCCAGGACCAACACGATGACTGCACTCATGAGCGACTCCCTTGCGGCAGGTTATTGGTAACGGCCTTGAGTCGAGGGTCCCTTCCTGAAAGCACAGCACCCGTAGCCACCAGGCTCTCCTCGACGTCCTACCCCCTGCTTAACAGCTTTGTTTTTATTGGAAAAACAGCATCCTGGATATCCGCCAGAACGTGGACCGAGATCAACTATCGTTGCTGGATCTGGCGTTGCTGGGCCTGGCGCTGCTGGACCTGGCCTGGGGCTCGCCCGGCCCTGGCCAGAAGAAGGGATTGTGGGCCACCTCCCAGAGGTGCCCGTCGGGGTCGGCAAAGTAGCCGGAGTAGCCGCCCCAGAAGGCCTTCTGCCCAGGCTTGAGCAGGTTCCCGCCCGCTCGCCTGGCCTGGATCAGCACCGCGTCCACTTCTTCGGGGTCCTCGGCCATGTAGGCCAGGGTCACGCCGCGAAAGCCCTCGCCACCGGCGTTGACCATCAGGTCATCGGCCAGATCGTGCCAGCCGTACAAGGCAAGCCAGGTACCCTGCAGCGAAAAGAAGGCGATCCTGGGGGCGCTGTCCTCCAGGCGAGGCCAGCCAAGCCCCTGTTGATAGAAGTCGATGGCCCGTTCGAGCGAGTGAACACCGAGGGTGACCATTCCGATACGCGGCTTGGGCGCGCGGGGTTCGACCTTTGCCATCTGGCCCTCCTGACGCTTTGGCGTACGACAGCTATTGCTGAGAGCCTAGACGGGAAAACTCTGATGCTGGAGATACAAAAAACCCGCCGTGTCGAAACGACACAGCGGGTATCAAGGTGGTTAAGCTTTTTCGTCGGCGGCGTAGGCGATCGTCAGGTGTCGTGATCCACTGACAGTGATGAGATCACCGACATGCCTGGGCATGGCCCGAATTGTCGACGACCGCAGGTACTTGCCGCGCAAGCCTTCCGCTTTATCCTTAGCCTTCGACAACCAGCTTATAGTCCAGGGTTGGGTTCAGCGGGCAGGAGTAGACGTATTCACCGGGTTCCAGGCTGACGGCGAAATCCCCGGTCTGGCCGGTGCCGAGGCCGCCGCCGGATACGCTGGGTAGCCGAGCGCGGTTGAGCAGGCCGTCGCCACGCAGCCAGAAACCCAGGTCATAGGGCACGCCCTCGTTCTTGACCCGGAACACATAGTCTCCGGCGGGCACTTTCAGCACCCTGGCCTCTGCCAGCCGCGCCTCACCGGTGTCGTCGTTGAAGGCCTCGCAGTCGGCCTTGCTCTGCGGGTGAATGCCGTGATCGGTGCCGTTCTCGCTTTCCAGGAACTGACAGCCGACCTGGGTCAACTCGATGACGGTTGCCTGACCGGAGGACGTGTCGGCTGCCTGGGCTTGCTGTGAATGGGCCGGCGCGACCCAGCCCAGTGCCCCCACCAGGCCGAAGGCCAGGGCCCAGCTCGCCCACCCCACCGTCTGGCCTTTCTCTCCATCCGCTTGCATGTTCGCCACCCTCCTTTGCATGATGATGCCTGATCTGGTCATGGCGCCGACATTGCTGTGTTCACACCTGTATCTATCGCTACGTTAGAAGCAAGGTCGGGGCCTACCTGTCGTTGTCGCTATCGTTACGTCAGGCCTTACGACCGAGTGCAAGGACGGCAAAGCGTTGGCGTCGAACACGGAAGATCGGCCGCCATGGATGCCACAGCGACTATGCTGAGAAAATCCCGTCACGCTGCATCGCGACGTGAGTCCCGCCGTCCCCGACAAGGAGATTCAAGATGCTCGAGCAGATTCCCCACCCGGCCGAACACGTGGTCGCCATCCGCGCCGGCGGTACCGTGACCGCGCAGGAACTCCAGCAAGCCATCGATCTGATCGAAATGACCAAGAAGCGCTGCCCCAAGGTCAGCCTGGTGGCGGAACTCGATAACCTGCGATGGATGACCCTGACCGCGCTGCTACGTGACCTGGGCTATGGACTAACCCAGATCGGCGAGCTTGACCACTACCATCGCGCCGCGGTGATCACCGACAAGGAGTGGATCAAGCACATCGCCCATCTCGAGGACAAGCTGGTCAGGAAGATCGAGATCCGCACCTTCTCCCACAAGGAGCACAGCGCGGCCATGGAGTGGGTGGCCGAACTGCCCGAAGCAGCCACCGATGACGCCGATGAAGAGCCCGAGCAAAAGGGCTACCACGGGGCCTGACGCACATCAGGCGCGAGCGGCTCAGTCGGATGCCTTGTCGCCGGTCTCGACGCCCGCCCCGACACCCGTATCGGCGGCTGTCGTGGCACCTGCCGTGCCACCTTCCCTGCGGCGCAGCAGGTGGGGGCCGAGCTGGTCGATGGCGGTTACCCCGAGCAGCGCCATGTTGCGCTCGATCTCTTCGCTCATCAGACGAATGGCGTGGGCGACCCCCGCCCCTCCGGCGACGCTCGCGGCATAGTTGAAGGGCCTGCCGACGAACACGAAGTCGGCCCCCAGCGCCAGCGCCTTGAGCACCTGGCCGCCGCGGCGAAAGCCGCCATCGATCATCACCGGAACCTTGCCCTCCACCGCCTTCACAACCTCGGGCAGCATGGTCATAGGCGCCACCGTAGCGTCGAGCTGGCGACCGCCGTGGTTGGACACGATCAGACCGTCGGCGCCCGCCTCGCAGGCCCGGCGTGCGTCGTCGGGATGCAGGATCCCCTTGACCACCAGCTGGCCGGGAAAGCGCGAGCGCACGTGCTCGAGGGTCGACCAGTCCAGGTGACGCCGGCCGGCGAAGTCGCGGGCGGCGTGCTTCGCCAGCACCGGCACCCCGCGCGTCGCCGCGTTGTTCTCGAAGTGGGGAACGCCATGACGCAACAGGGTGCGCAGGAAGGTGCCGGTGAGCCAGCGCGGACGTGTCAGTCCATCCCAGGCCAGCCGCGCGCTCGGCTTCAAGGGGCTCGAAAAGCCCGAGCGACGATGGTTTTCCGGGTTGGGCGGCACCGGGTAGTCGACAGTGATGACCAGACGCTTGTAGCCGGCCTGGATGACCCGCTCAAGCAGGGCGTCGATGCCCTCCAGGGTGCCGGGCAGGTAGGCCTGGAACCAGTCCGCACCGGTGGCCTCGGCGAGTTCCTCCATGGGTATCAACGAGGAGGCGCTGACGATCATCGGGATCTCGGCACGTTGGGCCTGTTCGGCCAGCACCATGTCGCCCCGGTAGGCGGTCAGCGCGCTGATACCCATGGGGGCGATACCGAAGGGCTGCGAGAACCGCTGCCCCAGCAGCTCCACCTCGGTGGAAATCGACGACACATTGACCAGCGCCCTGGGCAGCCAGTGCACTTCATTGAAGGCCTCGCGACCAGCCCTTGCCGTCTCGCCCTCCTCGGCCACGCTGGCGACATAGCCGAACAGGGGCCGCGGCAGGTGGCGACGTGCCGCCCGCTCGAAGTCGTCCAGACTCAGGATGCGCTCGAGACGTCGCTTCATGATGCCCTCCCTGCTCGCCAGGACGCCTGGTTGACGGCGTTGACCGGGCCTTCGCCGACCAGCGCGCCGATCAGGTTGTCCACCGCCCGCCGTGCCATGGCAGCACGGGTCTCGTGGGTGGCCGAACCGATATGCGGCAGCACCACCACATTGTCCATGCGCGCGAGCGGCGAGTCGGCGTCCAGCGGCTCCTGGGTGAAGACGTCGAGCCCGGCGGCGCGGAGGGTGCCCTGTTGCAGCGCCTCGATCAGCGCCTTCTCGTCGACGACCTTGCCCCGGGCGATGTTGATCAGCGCGGCGGAGGGCTTCATCCGGGCAAGGGCGTCGGCGTCGATCAGGTGATGGGTGTCATCGCTGTAGGGCACCGCCAGACAGACGATGTCGGCGCGCGCGAGCAGCTCGTCCAGGGTGCAGTGTTCGGCGCCGAGGTGTTGCTCGAGCTCAGGCTTCGGTGCCCGCGCGGTGTACAGCACCGACATGCCGAAGCCCAGCGCGCCGCGCCTGGCGATCGCCGCGCCGATACGCCCGGCGCCGACGATGCCCAGTGTCTTGCCGTGCACGTCGTGACCAAACTGGTCGGGCCCGACATGGGACGTCCAGCGTCCTTCACGCACCATGCAGGACAGCTCCACCAACCGCCGCTGGGTCGCCATGATCAGGGCAAAGGCGGTGTCTGCGGTGGTCTCGGTAAGCACGTCCGGGGTATTGCACAGCAGGATGCCCCGACGATTCATCGCCTCGAGCGGCAGTTGGTCGTAGCCGACCGAGATGGTCGACACCACCTCGAGATGGGGCGAGCGCTCGAGCATCGCTTCATCGAGTTCGAGCTTGCCGCCGATCAGACCGTGGGCGCTGGCCATCGCTGCCTCGAAGGCCTCGCGATTGCCCTCGCTCAGATCCTCGAAATAGTCCACCTGGCCCACCTCGTTCAAGGCCGCGAGTTCCTCCTCGCCCAGCCGCCTCAGGGCGACGATACGAGGCGCCTGCCCACGATCGCGGGCAGCGGGTGCTTTATCCATGTTGTTCCTCCTTGAGTCCCGGCATGGCGAAGTCTCGCTCTTCCAGCGCCGCGATCAGCTCCTGGCGGCGCCCTGACGCCAGTTCAATCAAGGGCGGGCGTAGCGTCGCCCAGGACGCCTGTCCCGAAAAATGTGCGGTAGCCGCCTTCATCGCCGGTATCAGCGGGTAGCGCTCGAACAGATCGCGCATGGCGTTCAGCCCTGCCTGGCGTTCATCGGCCTCGGCTGTCTGCCAGTCGGCGGCGAGCCCGGCGATGGCCGCCGGATTGACGTTGGCGGTGGCACTGATGCAGCCCGCTCCCCCGCCGCGCAGCGTATCCAGCAGAAAACGCTCGCTGCCGGCGTACACCGCAAAGCCGTCGGCGCCGAAGGCGTCGATCAGTGCCTGGGTGTTGGCGAAGTCGCCACCGCTGTCCTTGATCCCCGCGACCATCTCGGGGAAGGCCTCGCGCAGCCGTGCGATCAGCTCGATCGACAGCGGCACCTGGGCCACCGGCGGAATATGGTAGAGATACAGCCGCAGGCGCGCATCGCCTACCCGCTCGATGACCTCGGAATAGTAGCGATAGAGGCCCTCGTCGCTGACGCCCTTGTAGTAGAACGGCGGCAGCATCAGCACTCCGGCCGCGCCCATGTCTACCGCGTCGCGGGTCAGCGTGACCGTATCGTCGATGGCGCAGTGGCCGGTGCCCGGCATCAGCCGGGAGGGATCGATGCCCGCCTGCCCCAGCTGTGAGAGCAATTCGCGCTTCTCGCCAAGGGTCAGCGAGTTGGCCTCGGAGTTGGTGCCGAACACCGCGAGTCCGACCCCGTGGGAGTCAAGCCAGCGGCAGTGGGCAACGAAGCGCTCGGTATCGACGGCGAGATTCGACGTAAAGGGGGTGATCACCGGCGACCAGGCGTCGCCGGCATGGGACAGGTTGGTGGCTGTCATGATGCGATTTCCTTAAATGGAGTGGAGCGCTCGATCGAGGTCGGGCCCCGCCCGACCAGCGTCCGATGACGACGGGTCACGACCAGGGCTCGCTGGCGTAGCGCTCCAGCGCCTCGCTGTCGAAGTTGAAGCCAAGGCCCGGGGCGCTCGGCAGCAGCAGGTTGCCGTCGGAGAACTGAAGCTGGGTGTCGATCAGCCGGCGGAAGTTGAGGACCTGATCATCGGCGAAGAACTCCACCATGCGCGCGTTGGGCGCCGAGGCCACCAGGTGTACGTGCAGGTCATGGAACCAGTGGGGATAGACCTCGACCCCGTAGCTCGCCGCCGTGGCGGTGATGCGGCGAAACTCGGTGATGCCGCCGCACACCGCAGCGTCGGTCTGCAGGATCATCGCCGCCTCCTTGTCCAGCAGCTCCTTGAAGCGCCAGCGTCCGGCCTCGATCTCGCCGGTGGCGACCGGCACCGGGGTACGCTCGGCCAGACGGCGGTGGTTGTCGATGTCGTCGGGGCTGAACGGCTCCTCGATCCAGAACGGCGAGTACGCTTCGGCCATGCGCATGAACGCGAGCGCAGATGGCAGGTCGCGCCAGGCGTTGTTGGCATCCATCATCACCGCCACATGGGGGCCGACCGCCTCGCGCACCGCCGCCAGTCGCGCCTCCTCCCCGGCCAGGTCCTCGCGGCCCACCTTCAGCTTCACCGCCTTGAAGCCCTGCGCCACGTAGCCGGCCATTTCCTCGCCCAGCATCTCCGGCGTCTTGCCGTCGAGGTAGTAGCCGCCACTGGCGTAGGCCGGGACGCTGTCGCTGTCACTCGCCCCCAGGTACTTGTACAGCGGCAGCCCCGCCGCCCGGGCGTTGCGATCCCACAGGGCGGTGTCGAGAATGCTGATGGCCCGCATCACCGAGCCGCAGCGACCATGCAGCAGAGACTCCTGATACATGGCCTGCCACAGGCCTTCGGTGGCGTGGGCGTCGGCCCCCAGCAGTACTGGCCTCAGCAGCTCACGAACCGCCTGTGATACCAGCAGACCGGCATTGTTGCCGCCGTAGCAGAAGCCGATCCCGACCACGCCGTCGTCGCCTTCGACCTCCACCAGGGCGTAGTCGCGCTTGAACACCTGACGATTGGAGAAGCTGGTGGGATGGTCCAGCGGAACACTGATGGTGCGGGCACGGACGTCGCTGATACGCGTCATGGTGGGCTCCTTTCAAGACATTGTTGTGGTTGTCGCTAGCATGGTTGCAGGCGTGGATGAAGCGCTGTCACCGCTATTGAAGCGGTGACGGCGCCTCGATCAGCCGGTGCGTGCCCCGCGCCGCAACGAGCTTCGCAGCCAGCGGAAGACCGGCGTGGCCTGAAGGATCGACAGCACCGCGATGCCGAGCAGCACCATGGCGATGGGGCTTTCGACGAAGATCATCGGGCTGTTCTGGCCGATCAGCATCGACTGCTGGAAGCTGGTTTCCATCACCGGCCCCAGGATCAGACCGATGACCATCGGCGCCGGTGAGATGCCGGCCTTGTTCATCCAGTAGCCGAACAGGCCGAAGCCGAGCATCAGCCCCACCTCGAACAGACTGTTGTTGATGGCGAAGGCGCCGATCACGCACAGGGTGATGATGGCGCAGGCGACGAAGCTGTCCGGCACCTTGGTCACCCCGACGCACAGCCGGGTGAACATCAGCCCCACCGCCAGCAGGCCGACATTGGCGAAGATCACCGCCCAGATCAGGGTGTAGGTGACATCGCCATAGTCGGTGAGCAGGTTAGGGCCTGGCAGGATGCCCTGGACCATCAGCGCCCCCAGCAGGATGGCGGTGGACGAACTGCCGGGAATGCCGAGGGCGATGGTCGGGATCAGCGCGCCGCCGACCACCGCGTTGTTGGCGGCCTCGGGGGCGGCGACGCCGGCGATGTCGCCCTTGCCGAAGCGGCTCTTGTCCTTGGCAAAGCGCTTGGCTTCGTTGTAGGCAAACCAGCTCGCGGTGTCGCCGCCGGTGCCGGGGATCAGGCCGGTGACGATACCGATGCCGCCGGAGCGCAGGATGTTGGGCATCAACGTGCGCAGCTCTTTCAGCCGCGGCACCAGCCGATCGGTGATCTTGCTGGCCACCTTGTCGCTGTCGTGGGCGTTTTCGATCAGGATCAACGCCTGGGGAATCGAGAACAGCCCGATCAGAGCCACCGTGAATTCGATGCCGGAAAACAGGTTGATGTTGCCGAAGGTCATGCGCGGTGTGCCGGTGATCAGGTCCATGCCCACGGTGCTGAGCAACAGCCCCATGATGCCGGACAGCAACCCGCTGACGATGGAGCCCTGGGACAGCGAGCCGATGATGGTGATGCCCAGCACGGCGATGGCAAACAGCTCCACCGGGCCGAACTTCAACACCAGCACCCCCAGCAACGGTGCGGCGGTCAGCAGGGCGATACCGCTCATCAGGCCGCCAAAGAAGGAGGCGAACAGCGACACCCCCAGCGCCTTGCCCGCCTGCCCCTGCTGGGACAACGGAAAGCCGTCGAGCACCGTGGCCGCCGCCGAGGGCGTGCCTGGGGTACGCAGCAGGATGGCGGCGATGGAGCCGCCGTAGGAGGCGCCGACGTACAGCGAGGCCAGCATGCTGAGCCCCGTCGCCGGGTCCATGGTAAAGGTCAGCGGCAACAGCAGCGCCAGCGCCATGGTGGCGGACAGCCCCGGCATGGCGCCGACGAACAGCCCCAGCAGGGTGCCGCCGAGGATCAGCGCAATATTGGTGAAGGTGAGCACATTGCTCAGTCCCACCATCACAAGCGAGTCGTTCATAGGGTCAGGCTCCAGGTTCGCGCGGGTGCAATGACGACCTCAGCGAAGCCGATCGGTGTGGCGAAGCGCACGACAGGGCTTAAAACAGCGGCGGCAACAGCGGCACGGGCAGGCCCAGAAAGCCGATGAATACCAGGCAGATCACGGTGATCAGGCCGGCGATGCCGATCAGGCTGAAACGCAGTGACACATGGCGCACCAGCCACAGCGACAGGCCCATGAAGGCCGCCGTGGCGACCACATAGCCGAGCCAGGAGATGCTGTAGATGTAGACGGCGGCGAGCACGAACACCGCCATCGCCTTGAGCGGCCTGGCGGGCGGCGCGGGCGCGCTATCGCCTTCGGTGAGTTCGCCCTCGGCCAGCTGACTGCCCTCGAGGGTGGGCGCGGCGCTCGACGAGGCCTGGGCCCGCGTGCGGGAATGCGCGGTCAACTCCTGCACGATCATGGCGATGGCGAATAGCCCCACCACCACCGCGTAGATCAGCGGCATCCGCGCCGCGGCGTCGGGATAGCCCAGCGAGGTGACCCCGAACAGCGTGGCCACCCCCAGGGCGAAAAGGCCAAACAGCAGGCGACTGAGTTTCATCAGTATGACTCCCTCGGTCGCTTGCCGACGGGCCAGGCCCGTCGGCAAGCGCACCGATCAACCGTTGATCTCGTCCTTCACGCTGGCCCAGATCTCCTCGAACTGGCCTTCCATGTCCTCGATCATCTGGCGATAGTCGTCGCCGGTCTGGATATCGAGGTTCATGGCCCGCTCCTCGGCGACCTTCTTGAACTCCTCGTTGGTCTTGAGTGCCTCGAAGGCGTCGATCAGCTGCTGGCGCGCCTCCTCGGGGATGCCGGCAGGTGCGCTGTAGCCACGTGAGGAGCCGGCCACCACCTCGATGCCCTTCTCGCTCAGGGTCGGCACGTCGGGCAGCATCGACAGGCGCTCGCGGGCAAACACCGCCAGCGGCCTCAGGCTACCGGACTGAATGTGCCCGTAGACGTTGCCCAGGTTGTTGAAGCTGGCGTCGATCTGCCCGCCCATGGCGGCGGTGGCCGAAGGTCCGTCACCCTGGAACGGCACCTTCTGGAAGCTGATCCCGGAGGCCTGCTCGATCAGGATGGTGGAGAAGAAGTCGTCACCGCCCACGCCGGAGTTGCCCACGGTGATGGTGCCCGGGTTCTCTTCGGCGGCGGCCAGGAACTCCTCCACCGTCTCGTAGGGACTGTCCGCCGGGACCACGATGATGCCCGGGTCGGTCACCACATTGGCGATCGGGGTCAGCTCGTCCACCGAGTAGGTGATGGTGTCGTTCATGATGTAGTTGGTCATCAGCATCGGCGTATTGGTGATGCTGATGGTGGTGCCGTCGGCCTCGGTCTGCTTGGCCAGGCGGGTCCAGGCGATGGCACCGGTAGCCCCCGGCAGGTACTCGTTGACGAAGTCCACTCCCAGCGACTCGCGCAGGAACGGCTGGGTCAGCTGGGCCAGGGCGTCACTGCCCCCGCCGGCCTTGAATCCCTGCAGCACCTTGATCTCGTCGCCGGCGGAGTACTCCGCCATGGCGGCGCCGGGCAGAAGCAGGGTCGACAGAAGGATGGCGGCGTAAGCTCCACGATGTTTCATGGCTGCACCTCTTGTGCGGTTGTCGTTGTCTTTATCGTTGTCTTGCACTGGTACGTGCGACGGGCGCGGTCATCGCGCACCTGCTCAGGCGCTGTCTTCGAGCGCTGGGCCCTGTCTCAGGACGCTGGGGCGCTGTCTTGGGGCGCTGAGTCGGGGCGAAGGCGCCGGGCACGTCGTGACTGCCAGATTCAACGTAGACGGTCGCCAATAAAATTGTCAATAATCTTGTTAACCATCTTTTCTCGTCCTAACCTAGCTAGCGAACCACGACGCAACGCCCTCCTGCGAAGGGGCTGTTCGGCGCCAGCGATAAAGATACGAGGACCGATCGATGAGCCAGGACTCAGACAACAACCACAACAACGCCACCCGGGGCATGTCCAACCGCCTGACCAACTACGGTGACGCCGACTTTTCGCTGTTTCTGCGCAAGGCGTTCATCAAGGGCATGGGCTATACCGACGATGCGCTGTCGCGGCCGGTGATCGGCATCGCCAACACCTACAGCGGCTACAACGCCTGTCACGGCAACGTGCCGGGGCTGGTCGAGAGCGTGAAGCGAGGGGTGATGCTGGCCGGCGGGCTGCCGGTGGAGTTCCCCACCATCACCCTGCATGAGTCCTTCGCCCACCCCACCAGCATGTACCTGAGAAACCTGATGGCGCTGGACACCGAGGAGATGATCCGTGCCCAGCCGATGGATGCGGTGGTGGTGATCGGCGGCTGTGACAAGACGGTGCCGGCCCAGCTGATGGCGGCGGCCAGCGCCGATATACCCACCGTCCAGCTGGTCACCGGGCCCATGCTGTCGGGCTCCCATCGCGGCACCCGGGTCGGCGCCTGTACCGACTGCCGTCGCTACTGGGCGGCCTACCGCGGCCAGGACATCGACGACGCCGAGATCAGCGAGGTCAACGACAAGCTGGTGCCTACCGTGGGTACCTGTTCGGTGATGGGCACCGCCAGCACCATGGCCTGCCTGGCCGAGACCCTGGGCATCATGCTGCCCAACAGCGCCACCGCGCCGGCGGTCTACGCCGACCGCCAGCGCATCGCCGAGCAGTCCGGGACCGAGGCGGTACGGCTGGCCCGTGACGGGGTCACGCCCTCCCGGATCCTGACCCCCAAGGCCTTCGAAAATGCCCTGCGGGTGCTGCTGTCACTGGGTGGCTCGACCAACGGTCTGATCCACCTGACCGCCATCGCCGGTCGTCTGGGCATCGACATCGACCTGGACGCCTTCGATCGCATGAGCCGCGAGACGCCGGTGCTGGTCGACCTCAAGCCCTCCGGCGAGGGCTACATGGAGGATCTGCATCGCGCCGGCGGCCTGCCGACGCTGCTGCGAGAGCTGAAGCCCCTGCTGCACCTGGACACCATGACGATCAATGGTCGCACCCTGGGCGAGAACATCGACGCGGCGGTGCATCTGGTCGAGCAGCCAGTGGTGCGCCCACGCTCCCGCCCTGTCTACGCACAAGGCGGTATCGCCGTGCTGCGCGGCAACCTGGCCCCGGCCGGCGCCATCATCAAGCAGTCGGCGGCGTCTGCGGAGCTGATGCAGCATCGCGGACGGGCGGTGGTCTTTCATTCGCTGGAGGATCTGGCGACGCGCATCGACGATCCGGACCTGGACGTCAACGCCGACGACGTCCTGGTGCTGGCCAACATCGGCCCCAAGGGTGCTCCGGGCATGCCCGAGGCCGGATACATTCCGATCCCGAAGAAGCTCGCCACCCAGGGCGTCAAGGACATGGTGCGCATCTCGGACGGACGCATGAGCGGCACCGCCGCCGGCACCATTGTGCTGCACGTATCGCCGGAGGCCGCCGAAGGGGGAACGCTGGGCCTGGTGCGCGACGGCGACATCATCGAACTCGACGTCTCTGCCAACCGTATTTCGCTGGAAGTGGACGAGCAGACCCTGGAGAGCCGCCGCCAGGAGACCACGGCCCCGCCGCGTGAGCAGCCACCGATGCTCGGCTATCGTCGGCTGTTCATGGAGCAGATCCTGCAGGCCGACCAGGGCTGTGACTTCAAGGTGTGCCGCCCCGAGTCCCACTGTCGCGTGCCGACCCAGGAGTGAGGAAAGTCATTCAAGCCGATGAAGGCGGTGAGCGCTATTGATAGACTGGAGTCGGCGACGGGACCGTCTCGTCGCCGCTTCACCATCGTGATCGCAGAGGATGCGAGATGAGCCAGGTCAGCGTGCAGGACCCTTCCAACAGCACCCGTCGTCCCAGCGCCACCAGCGTGGCGGAGGACATCGTCGGCAGTGTCGAGGAGGACATCGTGCTGGGGCGTCTGCACCCCAGGGAGCGGCTGGTCGAGGAGGACCTGATCGAGCGCTTCGACTGCAAGCGCCACGTGGTGCGTCAGGCGCTGTTTCAGCTCGAGAGCATCGGCCTGGTCGAACGCATCAGGAACCGCGGCGCCTTCGTCAAGGCCTACACGCCCGAAGAGGTCGAGCAGCTCTACGCCATGCGTGAGATCCTCGAACTCGCCGGTGTCGACGCCCTGCCACTACCGGCGCCGGAGCAGTGGCTGAGCGAACTGGAGGACATCCATCAGCGCTACAGCGCTGCCGTGGACGCCCATGATCTGCGACGGGTATTCCATCTCAATATCGCCTTTCACCGCACCCTGTTCGCGGCGACCGGCAATCCCTACCTCTACGAGACCATCAACGAGTTCGCCCAGAAGGCCCACGGCATTCGTTTTATCGCCATCGCCGACAGCCACAGCCTGTCCCGGGCGCGCCACGAGCACCAGGCGATGATCGAGGCGATCCGACAGCAGGACCGCCACGCACTGCGCGAGCTATGCCGTCAGCACCTGCTGCCCTCCAAGAATCGCTACCTCGAGCTGCATCCTTCCAATCGCTAGGCGCTGACATCCTCCCTTGCAGGCATCCCTGGCGACCTCCGGGAACTGACGCGCCACTAGGGCTTGTCTGAAAAGTGCCTGCGCTCGGTAATACGGCGTTAAAAATCGGATCAAAATGCTCATTTACACCCCGTAAACTGCGCTTTCTCACCGATTTTTGCCTTGTCTAACCTTCGCTCGTCGACTTTTCGGACAGCGCCTAGCCTCTTCCAGCGCTTCCTCCAGCGGCCGACAGGGCGAGCCATCAGCGAGCCATCAGCCTTGCTCGCAGGCGCCCTTGGCGACCTCCCAGGACTGACGGATATGATCTTCGAGAAGGTAGCGGGCATCGTGGA
Source organism: Halomonas sp. YLB-10 (assembly GCF_003856855.1). Lineage (NCBI taxonomy): Bacteria > Pseudomonadati > Pseudomonadota > Gammaproteobacteria > Oceanospirillales > Halomonadaceae > Halomonas > Halomonas sp. YLB-10. Next base: position 32,551 of record NZ_RRCU01000004.1, on the reverse strand, counting down.
TACGCCGGTCCAGCGCCAGCTCGACCAGCTCGCCGTGCTGGGCATCAAGGCGGTCACGAATCTCCGGGTTGCCCGGGGCCAGACGACGATAGCGATCGAACTGATCGTGCAACTGCTCGATGAAGCGCAACAGCCAGTGCGAACCACAGGGCGCCAACAGGGTGCGGTGAAAACGCTGGTGGGCCTGCTCCCACTGTTCGATCTCGCCCTGGGCCTTGTTGGCCCGCGACAGACGATGGCTGGCGGCCAGCAACTGCGACTCCCACTCGGCGTCACCCTCCTGGAAGGCCTGGGTCAGCGCCATGCACTCCAGCTGCATACGTAGCCGAGAGATATCCTCGAGTTCTTCCGCCGACAGCGGCGGCACCCGGAAGCCGCGCTGATTGTGCTGCTCCAGCAGGCCGTAGGCAGCCAACCGGTTGAGCGCCTCCCGCAGCGGGCTCAGCCCCACCTCGTAGCGCTCTTTCAGCGCGCTGATGGCGAGCTTCTCCCCCGCCGCAAAACGCCCACGGATCAGGTCCTGCTTCAGCGCACTGAATACCTGGCTCGCCGCCGTCTCGCCGCTCGCCGCTACCTCGGCTGGTTGGGAATTGATCATGACAACACTCGCAAATAACAGGCTTGCAGAGTACGTCGGCAATTGACGTTCGCCAAGCGCTGGGCCATAGTTTTTAGAAAATATCGATATTAACTACAGTAGACGATATTTCTTACAACGATCGAGATATTTCTTCCACAAGGGTCGATATCTCTCACAAAACAGGCCCTGACACAGAATGCCCCGACACAGAAAGCCCTGACCCAACAGGGCGGAGCCTGTCCCTTTCACCACAACAACAGCTTCGGAACACGCCCATGTCCCAAGACGCTTCCCCTTCGACAGCGCCCGCTGTCTCGCTGTCTGGCCCTCGCCATCTGATTCTGCTCATCGCCGCCATCGGCAGCCTGCTGGTCGGCATCATGGGTCTTGGCATTCCCACCGCGGTGGCGCTGATCGTTGCCGGTGCCATCGCCATGACGCTATGCCTTGCCTGGGGTATCGCCTGGTCCCGTCTGGAAAGTGATCTGCTCAAGGGCATCCAGGCCATGCTGGTACCCATCCTGATCCTGATGAGCGTTGGCATGATGGTGGGGGTATGGATGCTCTCCGGCACCATTCCTGCCATGGTCACCCTGGGCCTCGAGTCGCTGACGCCGGGGCTCTTTCTGGTCGTGGCCTGCCTGTCATGCTCGCTGATGTCGGTCATGGCCGGGACCTCCTGGGGCACCCTCAGCACCATTGGCGTGGCGCTGATGGGGGTCGCGCTGGGGCTCGGCATTCCCCCGGCCTACGCCGCCGGCGCCATCGTCACCGGTACCTTCTTCGGCGACAAGCTGTCGCCGCTGTCGGATACCACGGTGATGGCCTCGGCGGTATGCGAGGTCAATATCATCACCCACATCCGCCATATGCTGTATTCGACCCTGCCGGCCTACCTGATCGCCCTGGTGGTCTACGCCTGGCTCGGCAGCGACGTCGCCACCTCCGGGGCGACCCTCGCCGGTGACGGCATGTCGACCCAGACCCAGGCGATCATCGACACCCTGGCCGCCACCTTCAGCGACAATCTGCTGACCCTGTTGCCGCCCCTGGTGGTGTTCGGCTGCATCCTGGCCAAGAAGCCGGTGCTGCCCGCCTTCATGCTCGGCATCGTCAGCGCGGCGCTGATCGCGGTGGTGCTCCAGGGCGCGAGCCTTTCCGAGATCGGTTCTGCCATGAACGCAGGCTTCGTCGCCGATACCGGGGTCGCCATGGTCGACAAGATGCTGTCCCGGGGTGGCCTGCAGGGCATGATGTCCACCGTGGCGGTGCTGATCGCCGCCGCCGTATTGGGGGCCCCGTTCAAGAGTGCCGGCACCCTGGACGCCGCCATCGCCTACCTGGCCCGACGCCACGCCGGCCGGCGCCAGGTGCTCGGTGGCTCCATGGCGCTGCATAGCCTCGCCTTTCTGCTGACCGGCAGCTACTACGTGACCTTCTCGCTGCTTGGCCCGCTGCTGCGCCCGCTGGTCGCCAGCAGTGGCAGCCCGACCAAGAACCTGTCACGTATCCTCGAGGACACCGGCACGACCCTGTCGCCACTGGTGCCCTGGGGCGTCACCGGCGCCTTCACCGCCGCCACCCTGGGGGTCGCCACCGCCGACTTCTTCGTCTACGCCATCCTCTGCTACGGCGCCATCGCCTTCTCGTTGCTCTATGTACTCACCGGCCTGACCCTGGGTCATGGCAGCGACGAGCGCCAGCCGGCCGGCTCCGCCTCCGGGGCCTGATATTCCGCCAAGACCTGCGTCACCGCTGGATCGCGGCCACGATGAACATCAAACCCGCCATCATCCTCGGGGCCCGCCTTGCCGGGCCCCGAACCGTTAGATCGCTCTTCAGGGGATTGACGGCCTTTCGAGGGCGCGGCATAGTCGGGTCATAAAATCGATTTTTAACACCAATAACGATTGACCCGATCCAGCTTGGATCAGCGACCTCGAGTCAGCCACCTTGAAGAGAGACGCCATGTCTTCCCAGCGCGCGAACCCCAGCTCCCTGTCCACTCCCTACCCCGATGCCACGCCCTACCCGTCCCGGCGCAGCCCGACCTATTCTCGCGATGGCATGGTGGCGGCGTCCCAGCCCCAAGCCGCGCAGATCGGCCGCGATATGCTTGCCCGCGGCGGCAACGCGGTGGACGCCGCCATCGCCACCGCCGCCGCGCTGACGGTGGTCGAGCCCACCGGCTGCGGCATCGGCGGCGATGCCTTCGCGCTGGTGTGGATCGCCAACGACGATCAGGGCAACGGCGAGCTGCACGGGCTCAACGCCAGCGGCGTGGCGCCCCAGGCGCTGAATCGGGAAGCGCTGGTCGAGGCCGGCCACGACAAGGTCCCGCTCTACGGCTGGACCCCGGTGACGGTGCCCGGCACGCCATCCGCCTGGGCCGAACTGTCGCGCCGCTTCGGCAAGCTGGATTTCAAGACCCTGCTCGAACCCGCCATTCGCCTGGCCCGCGATGGTTTTCCGGTGTCACCGGTCATCGCCAGCCTGTGGCAGCGCGACACCGCGACCTTCCACAAGCACCTCGAAGGCGAAGCCACCCAGCCCTGGTTCGACACCTTTACCTTCGATGGCCGCGCTCCCGACGCCGGTGAGTGGTTTCGCAACGAAGACCAGGCCAGGACCCTGGAGGCCATCGCCGAGAGTCAGGCGGAGAGCTTCTACCGGGGCGAGCTGGCCGAGGCCATCGACGCCTTCTCGCGTCGCACCGGCGGCTATCTGCGCAAGGACGACCTGGCGGCCTATCAGCCCGAGTGGGTCACCCCGATCTCGGCCCGCTACCGCAACGTCGACGTCTGGGAGATCCCGCCCAATGGCCAGGGCCTGGTGGCGCTGATGGCGCTGCGCCTGCTCGATGGCTATCCGGCGTCCCACCGCGACGACCCGGAACTGCTGCATCGTCAGCTCGAGGCGATGAAGCTCGCCTACACGGACGGCAAGACCCATATCAGCGAGCCACAGGCCATGACCTACACGGTCGAGGAGCTGTTGTCCGACGCCTACACCGAGGCCCGTCGCGAGCTGATCCAGGACGCGGCCATCGACCCGCAGCCGGGCAAGCCCAGGGCCGGTGGCACCGTCTATCTGGCCACCGCCGACGCGGACGGCAACATGGTGTCCTTCATCCAGAGCAACTATCACGGCTTCGGCTCCGGCATCGTGGTGCCGGGAACCGGCATCGCCTTGCAGAACCGCGGTCACGACTTCAGCCTCGACGAGAGCCACGACAATGTGCTCAAGCCCGGCAAGAAGACCTTCCACACCATTATCCCGGGCTTCCTGACCCGAAACGGCAAGGCGTTAGGGCCCTTTGGCGTGATGGGCGGCTTCATGCAGCCCCAGGGCCACGTCCAGGTGGTGATGAACCTGGTCGACTTCGGCCTCAACCCCCAGTCGGCGCTGGACGCACCGCGCTGGCAGTGGATGGGCGGTCGCACCATCGGTATCGAGCACGGCTATCCGGCACCGCTGGTACGTGCCATGGCCGCACGTGGTCATCGCATTCAGGTAGATACCGACAGCCGCAGCTACGGCCGTGGCCAGGTGATCCTGCGTGACCCCGATACCGGCATCTACTGCGGCGGCACCGAGCCCCGCACCGACGCCACCATCGCGGTGCTCTGACCCATGAGCGCACAAGCTTCGCTATTTGCCGCCTTCTTTCGCATCGGCATCTTCGGCTTCGGCGGAGGTCCGTCGATGATTCCGCTGGTCCACCAGGAGGTGGTCAAGCGCCACGCCTGGATGGACGACGACGCCTTCGCCGATGTCCTGGCCATCGGCAATACCCTGCCGGGGCCCATCGCCACCAAGATGGCCGGCTACATCGGCTATCGGGTCGGCGGGGTGTTCGGCGCCATCAATGCGGTGGTGGCGGTGATCGTGCCGGTAATCTTCGCCATGATCGCGCTGCTCGGCCTTTACAGTCGCTACGGCGACCAACGCTGGGTGCAGGGCATGGGGCTGGGCGTGGTGCCGGTGGTGATGGTGATGATGGCCCAGCTGACCTTCGATTTCTTCCAGAAGTCCCGGGCCGGGCTCGGCGTGGTCGCCACCCTGATCATGGGAGTGGCCGCCGGAGGCCTGATCTATGGTCTTGGCGTAAACCCAGGGCTGATCATCGGCGCCATTCTGATCGCCGCTCTGCTCAGGCCCGAGAAGCCCCGCAACGCCCCTGAAGGAGGTCGCTCCTGATGATCTACTGGCAGCTGTTTCTGGCCTTTTTCATCCCCAATATCGTCGGCTACGGCGGTGGCCCCGCGATCATTCCGCTGATCGAGAACGAGGTGGTCGGCACCTACGGCTGGATGACCCATCAGGGCTTCGCCGAGACGCTGGCGCTGGGCAATGCCCTGCCGAGCCCCATCGCCACCAAGATGGCCGGCTATATCGGCTACGAAGTGGCCGGCGCCGGCGGCGCCATGGTGGCGGTGCTGGCCACCGTCGGTCCCTCGCTGCTGTTGATGCTGGCGGCCCTGGGCACCCTCTATCGCTACCGCGACTCGATCAAGGTCAAGTCCATGAGCCAGTGGGTCCGTCCTGTCGTCATGGTGCTGATGGCCTACCTGACCGTCAGCTTCCTCAAGGAGGGCATGGCGACCTCGGGCCTGGTGCACACCCTGATCATCGCCGCTGTGGCGGCACTGCTGCTGCTCAAGACCCGCGTACACCCGGCCCTGGTGGTGTGCTTCGGGCTCGGCTACGGCGCCCTGCTGCTGGGCTGAGAGACGACACGACACCACCGATCCATCCACAACAACCACGCGTGACCTTCGATCCACCCATAACAATCAACCCGACCACCCAATCCAACAATCACTGACAAAAGCCCTCAACGCACAGGACAATCCCATGACCCTGCACCGTACCCCGTCAAAGATCGCTCTTTCCCGCCGCTCTTGCACCCGGACCGCGCTGGCCCTGGTGGTCTCTGCCTCCGCCCTGGCCGCCGCCAGTATGGCCGTGGCCCAGGACGCCTACCCTGACAAGCCGGTGGAATTCATCGTGCCCTGGTCGCCGGGCGGCGGCAGCGACACCCTGATGCGCCTGGTCGCCAACCACGCCGAATCCCAGCTTGGTCAGCCGATCCCCGTGATCAACATGCCCGGGGTCAGCGGCACCACGGGCCTCAAGGAACTGTCCCGGCGTGACGCCGACGGCTACACCATCGGTCAGGTCCACGAAGGTCTGATGGTGGCCCACCACACCGGCCTGACTCCGCTCAACTACGATGACTTCGAACCGGTGGCCGGCGTCACCCAGTCGCCCCAGTACCTGACGGTTCCTGCCGGCGCGCCCTACACCACCTTCGAGGAGTTCGTCGAGTACGCCAAGGCCAATCCGGGTGAGGTCCGCTTCGGCGTGACCCTGGGCGGCGTGCCGCATATCCACGCCGCCATGATGGAAGAAGCCGAAGACCTGCAATTCCGCTACGTCGGCTTCGAGGGCACCGGCTCGCGCATCCGCGCCCTGGTCGGCGGCCACATCGACGCCGCCATCGGCGACATCTCCTCAAGCGGCGAGTTCGTCAAGAACGGTGACCTTCGATTCCTGGCGGTGGGCAGCGAGGAGCGCCAGCCCGAAGCGCCGGACGTACCGACCTTCACCGAGCTCGGCCATCCTGAGCTCAAGCTGAACATCATTCGCGGCATTCTGGCACCCAAGGGCACCCCGGAAGAACGCATCGACACCCTGGCCGAGGCCTTCGAGGCCATGAGCCAGGACGAGGCCTTCGCCCAGGCGGTGCACAACGCCGGCGCCAGTGTGGTGTTCGAAGGCCCCGAGGCGTTCGCCGAGTACCTCGAGACCAGCAACGCCACCATCGAGCGTCTGTCAGGGAAGCTTGCACGATGAGCCAGAGCACCACCGACCGCTCCCCTTCCGGGGAGCGGCACGCCCCGGGCCGGGGTGGTCCCCTGGCCCATGTGCTGTTGAACATCGCCCTGGCGGCGCTGTTCACCGCGCTCTTTGTCAGGGCCCAGGCGCTGCCATCGTCGATGTGGGAACCACTGGGTTCGGGCAGCTTCCCGCGGCTGGTGCTGGCGGCGCTGGTGGCATTGAACCTGGCCATCGCCTTCAAGGAGGCGCGTGCCTTCCTGCGCCAGAGCCCCGGTGAGCGCGGCCAGGTCGGTGCCTGGATCTGGCGTCACCGGCTGGCCTTCGCTGTGCTGGCGCTGTTTGCGGTGTACATCATCGCCCTGCCCTGGCTGGGTTTCAGCCTGGCCTCGCTGGCCTTCCTGCTGGCGGGTCAATGGCTTCTGGGCGCGCGCTCGCTCAAGGCCCTGGCCATCGCTGTGGTGGTCGCCCTGGTGTTCTCGCTCGGGGTCGACACCCTGTTCCGCGACGTCTTCGTCATCAGCCTGCCCCGCGGCCTGTTCGGCTGAGGCGGCAACGACTCCTCGAGGAAATTGCTCATGATGGATGCGCTGCTGTCCGGCATGGACCAACTGTTTACGCTCTCGACCATGTTCGCCATGCTGCTGGGTGTCATCGCCGGCGTCATCGCCTCGGCGATTCCTGGCTTCACCATCACCATGGCCATCGTGCTGACCCTGCCGCTGACCTTCACCATGGACCCGCTGCAGGGCGTGGCCACCATGCTGGCGGTCTATGTCGGCGGTTATACCGGCGGCCTGATCTCCGCCGCGCTGCTCGGCATCCCTGGCACGCCGTCGTCGGTGGCGACCACCTTCGACGCCTTCCCGATGGCGCGCAAGGGCGAGCCTGGCCGCGCCCTGGCGCTGGGTATCTGGGCTTCCTTCTTCGGCGCCCTGGTCAGCGTGGTGGTGTTGATCATCGCCGCCCCACCGCTGGCGCTGATCGCCGTCAAGCTGGGCGCCTGGGAGTACTTCTCGCTGATCATCTTCGCCATGACGGTGGTCGCAAGCCTGGTCGGCAAGTCCATGCTCAAAGGCCTGATGACCGGCCTGCTGGGACTGTTCATTGCCACCGTCGGCTCCGACCCGATGATGGGGGTGGCACGTTTCACCTTCGACTCGGACCTGCTCGCCAACGGCTTCCCCTTCCTGGTGGTGCTGATCGGTATCTTCGCCGTCAGCCAGCTGCTGTCCGAGGTGGAAGACGCCGAGGGCGTCAAGCACGGCAAGGCGCTGATGCCCGACGACGTCAACTTCAACCCCATGGCGGCGCTGAAGGAAACGCTCAGCTATCCGGTCAACCTGGTGCGCTCTTCCCTGGTCGGGGTGTTCATCGGTGCGGTGCCCGGCGCCGGCGGCAGCATCGCCAACCTGCTGGCCTATGACCAGGCCAAGCGCGCCTCGAAGACCCCGGAGGCCTTCGGCACCGGGACGCCGGAAGGGGTGATCGCCTCGGAGTCCGGCAACTCGGCCACCTCCGGTGGCGGCCTGATTCCGATGATCGCACTCGGTATCCCGGGTAGCGCGGTGGACGCGGTGTTGATGGCCTCGCTGATGGTCCACGGCATCGGCGTCGGTCCGCGCCTGATCATGGATCACGGTGATCTGGTCTACGGCATGTTCATGGCGATGCTGGTGGCCGCCTTGATGGTACTGGTGGTGTGTCTGTTCAGCATGCGCTGGTTTCTGCGCGTCACCGAGGTGCCCAAGTCGATCATCGTGCCGGTGGTCCTGGTGTGCTGCGTGATCGGTGCCTTCGCGCTGAACAACCGGGTCACCGACGTCTACCTGCTGCTCGGTGTCGGCGTCTTCGGCTACGTGCTCAGCAAGCTGGACTACCCGCTGGCACCGCTGGTACTGGGCGTGATTCTCGGCCCCATCGCCGAGACCAACCTGCGCCGCGCGCTGATGTCCGACGAGAACTGGATGTTGTTCTTCACCCGTCCTATCTCGCTGGGCCTGCTGTTGCTGGCGGCACTGTCGATCGTGCTGGCGGTACGCCACCACCGTCGCACCAAGCGCCTGCAGGCGGCCTGACGGCCTGGGTGCAACTCACCCGACAGACCGTCGAGGGGGCCCTGCTGGCCCCGTCGACGGTCACCATAACGATAACCCCTCCCCCTTCTTCCCTGACGACAAGGTTCCCCATGCGCTCTTTCTCCCAGCGTCTGCTGTCCCCCCTGGCCATCGCCTGCGCGACGATGCTGACGATGCCCGCCGCCTTCGCCGACGAGGCTCGCCAGGTGCGTATCGCCGTCGATGTGCCTTATCCACCGTTCGAATACCGCGACGCCAACGGCGAACTCGCGGGCTTCGAGATCGATCTGGGCAACGAGTTGTGCAAACGCGCCGAACTGGACTGCGAGTGGATCGTCCAGGGCTGGGACGGCATCATCCCCGGCCTGCTGGCACGCAAGTACGACGCCATCCTGTCGTCGATGCGCATCACCGAAGCGCGTGAACGCCAGGTTCGCTTCAGCGAGCCCTACGCCATGTCGCCCAAGGTCTGGGTGGCCCGTCGCGGCGAGGCCGTCGACCCGGAAGACCTGGCAAGCCTCGAGGGCATGACCGTCGGCGTCCAGCGCGGTACCACCCAGGACACCTACATCACCGGGCGCTATCGCGACACCCTCGATATCCGCCGCTACGCCACCGCCGACGAGGTCGCCCTCGACATGGAAAGCGGGCGTCTGGACCTGGCCTTCATCAACTACCCGGTGGCCATCGAGGCGCTGGATATCAAGGCCGAGGATGGCGACTTCACCCAGGTCGGCGAGCGTATCAATTCGCCGGAGTCGATCTTCGGGCGCGGCAACGCCATCGCCGTGCGTCCCCGCGATGAAGCCCTGGCCGAGACCTTCAACCAGGCTCTAAACGAGGTCTACGCCGACGGCACCTTCCAGCGACTGATGGAGCAGTACTTCGACTACGATCTGCGCCCCGCCAGCCGCCTGTAACCGGCATGGCAATCACAAGGGCCCGCCTGAGCATGGCGGGCCCTTGTCGTTTCCTTCGTGGTTTCCCTTGTAGCTTCCCTCGATGCTTCCCTTGATGCTTTCCACGTTGTTCTGACCGGCGTCGGCTCAGCTTTCCGCCTCACCCCGCTGTTCGCCGTCGCGTGGATTACCGCTTTCGTTGCTGTTTTCCGGGCCGCTGTCAGGGCCGGCCTCGTCTCCGTCGACACTAGCACCGCCGCCGTTGTCGTCACTCGCTTTGCGGGCATAGCGTGCCAGCAACCACCTGACGCCTCTCTCCCACGCCCAGGTGGGTAAAAGCCAGTGCAGGAAGATCAATATCCTGGCGTCCCGAGGCCGCGCGTAGCGTCGACGCGGGCGACTGGCGGTCAGGGCATGGACCACCGCCTCGGCGATCATCTCGGGGGTGCCGGCCCGGGAGTGATCGGCGAGGATCTCGGCCATGCCGCGCTTGATCCGCGCATAGGGCGCCTCGGGAAGGTTCTCGTACAAGGGCTTGCGGGCAATCGCCGCCCATTCGCTGCGAATCACCCCGGGCTGGATCAGGCTGACGGACAGGCCAAAGGGGCGCGTCTCGACCCTCAGGGCATCACTCAGCGCTTCCAACGCGTACTTGGTGGCGTGGTACCAGCCACCCACCGGAAACCAGATACGGCCGGCCATGGAGCCGATATTGACGATGCGACCGCGCCGTCGACGTCGCATGCCGGGCAAGACCTCCCGAGTCAACGCCATCAGCCCGAACACGTTGACCTCGAACTGACGCCTGGCCTCCTCGATCGGGACTTCCTCCAGCACGCCATAGCTGCCGTAGCCTGCGTTGTTGACCAACCCATCGAGCTCGACGCCGTCGCGCTCGATACGTGTCAGCACCGCGGCAATGCTGTCGGCGTCGGTGATATCCAGCGACAGCACCCGGGCGCCCTTGTCAGCCAGGTGGCTCATGCGCTCGACCCGCCGAGCGCCTGCGTAGACGATAAACCCCTGCTCGAGCAGCGCGGTGACGATCGCCTCGCCGATCCCTGACGACGCCCCTGTCACCAGCACGCACCTTTCAGTCCCTTGATGGTTCAACGGCCAAGCTCCCTATTTCATGGATTCGGTTACCACGCTAGCGCGTTTGAATTCGAAGATGGCACTCACCTTTCGAGGTAGGTGCTCGATCTTGTGCTCTTTTAGCCCCGACCATGGTGAAGAGGCACAGGCCTCGGAGAGAAGGCACAGACTCGAGCTTTCATCACGTTATGCTCAAACATGCTTGGACAATCCAGGGGGGCTTCTTATCGGGTAACGCTGATCTAGAGTATGAAGTGCCTTTGAAGCGACTGGCCTCGGCCCTCGGCCGGCCACCGTCTCCCATGTCAGCACCGCCGTTGACACTCGTGCCTGCACCACCGCCATCACGACCGTGTTCATCGGCGCCAGCGCTATCGATAACCATCCCAGGAGCCGCCATGCCCATCCGCACGATCAACGCCCTTGCCCTGTCGCTCGCCCTTGCCATCCCGCCGCTTGCCGTCACACCACTTGCGGCCTTTGCCGACGAGATGCCAGGCCGCCAGTTTGCTGATGTAGGAGACTTTCGCGTCGCCTATCGCGAGTGGGGTGAGCCTGGTGATCCGGCGGTCATGCTGATCCATGGCATTCCGCTCAACAGCGTGCTGTTCTCCCGGGTGGGCCCGCTGCTGGCGGAACAGGGCTATCACGTCTTCGCGCCCGGCCAACTCGGGCTCAGCTACACCGACGGCCCCATGGATGCCGACCACTCGCTCAAGGGCCAGGCCGAAATCATGACCGACTTCGCCAATCAGGTCATGCCCGGCCCCTACATCCTGTTCGGCCACGACCTGGGAGGCGGCATCGCCCAGATCATGGTGACCGATCCCGAGCTCAAGGAGCAGAACCAGGTCCGCAAGATCGTGATCGGCAACTCCGCCGTGCTCGACATGTGGCCGGTCCCTGAGGCCAACGCCGCCATCGCCAAGGCCAAGTCCGCCGAGGCCAGCCAGATCTTCAGTGCCGACAACGTCCGCGAGATCGTCAAGAACTTCGCCTCGGCAGGTCTCATGCAGCCGGAGGAGACCCTGACCGACGAGATCCTCGAGGACCTCTACGGCAACTATGCCGAGAACGAGTCGACCCGCAACCATTTCATCGAGTACCTCAAGGCCATGGATAACCGCCTCACCCTTGAGGCCTCACCTCAGATGGTGATGTGGAACAAGCCTGCGATGCTGCTGTGGGGCGTGCATGACCCCTTCCAGCCGCCCTACGTCTCCGGCGTGGCGCTGGCCCGCATCATGCCCCACGCCACCTGGGAATATCTGGACGCCAGCCACTTCTATCCGCTGGAGCGCCCACAGGAGGTGGTCGACGCCTTCGTTGCGTGGGACCAGCAGTAGGAGGTTCCGCCCTTGTCAGCGCTGCTCGCCGGAAGACCCGACCTTGGGTCCTGAACGGCGACGGCGTTCACCATGCCGATCACGCGCCCGCTTGATGCGGGCGCGTGCTGTTTCGCCAGCCGCTTTAATTCCCCTGGCGGTAAGCGAGCCCTCGCTCTCTCGTGGCGGGCGCCAACCTGAGGCATAGTGGACGCTCGATAGATTTCTTTCGCATCCATCATCTGCCCCTGGTCGACTCGCCTGTACTGGCTACCCGGGGCCCTGCAACGGAGGTCAGACATGGCTCGCATCCACGACGACAATGCCCAGGCAATCGGCAACACCCCGCTGGTGCGGCTGAACCGGGTCAATGAAGGCGCCACGATCTGGGCCAAGATCGAGGGGCGCAATCCGGCCTACAGCGTCAAGTGCCGGATCGGTGCGGCGATGATCTGGGATGCCGAGGAACGCGGCGTGCTCAAGCCGGGCATGACCATCATCGAGCCCACCAGCGGCAATACCGGCATCGCCCTGGCCTTCGTTGCCGCCGCCAAGGGCTACCCGCTGACCCTGACCATGCCGGCCTCCATGAGCCTGGAGCGGCGCAAGGTACTGAAGGCCCTGGGCGCCGAACTGGTGCTGACCGAACCGGCCAAGGGCATGCCCGGCGCCATCGCCAAGGCCGAAGAGATGGCCAAGTCCGATCCGTCGACCTACTTCCTGCCCCAGCAGTTCTCCAACCCGGCCAACCCGCGCATTCACGAGACCACCACCGGCCCCGAGATCTGGAACGATACCGACGGCGAGGTCGATGTCTTCGTAGCCGGCGTCGGCACCGGGGGCACCCTGACCGGGGTCTCGCGCTACATCAAGAAGACCCTGGGCAAGGCGATCACCACCGTGGCGGTGGAGCCCACCGACTCCCCCATCCTGACCCAGGCCAGGGAAGGCAAGGAACTCAAGCCCGCTCCCCACAAGATCCAGGGCATCGGTGCCGGCTTCGTGCCGGACAATCTGGACATGGATCTGGTCGATCGCGTCGAGACGGTCACCAACGAGGACGCCATGGCCATGGCCCATCGACTGATGCGTGAGGAAGGCATCCTCTGCGGCATTTCCTGCGGGGCAGCGGTCGAAGCTGCGGTGCGTGTCAGCAAGCTGCCCGAGTTCGCCGGCAAGAATATCGTGGTGGTACTGCCAGACAGCGCTGAGCGCTATTTGAGCTCGGCGCTGTTCGCTGACCTGTTCACCGAGCAGGAACTCAACCAGTAACGTCGCCCAGACGGTCAACAGGCGAGCCGGCCCGTGCCGGCTCGCCTGTCATTTCGATCCCGCCTTTCATCGCTGCCGCTGGAGAGGCGATTCGCGCAGCCTCCCGCGGCATCTCAGGTATTGAGCACCACGCCGCCATTGAGGTGCAGCGTCTGGCCACTCATGTAGGACGACTCTTCGCTGGCCAGATAGACATAGGCGGGCCCCATCTCGCTGGGCTGGCCTGCCCGATTCATCGGCACCTGACCACCGAACTCGGCGACCTTTTGTTCGTCGAAGCTCGCCGGGATCAACGGCGTCCATACCGGCCCCGGCGCCACTGCGTTGACGCGAATCTCGCGATCCATCAGGGTCGCCGCCAGCGAACGTACCAGTGCCTGCACCGCCCCCTTGGTCGCGGTGTAGTCGAGCAGGGTGTCATTGCCCTTGAAGGCATTGATCGAGGAGGTAGCGATGATGGTATCGCCGGCGTCGAGGTGGGGCACCGCCGCCTTGGACAGATAGAAGTGGCTGTAGACATTGGTGCGGAAGGTCCGCTCCAGCTGCGCATCATCCACCTCGGTAATATCGGACCAGTCATACTGTTCGGCGGCGTTGTTGACCAGGATATTGAGCCGTCCAAAGCGCTCGATGGTGCTGGCCACGGCCTGACGACAGAAGTCGGCATCGCCGACGTCCCCCTTGAGCACCAGGCACTCACCGCCTTCCTTCTCGACCATCTGGCGGGTGGTCTCGGCATCCTGGTCTTCTTCCAGATGCACGATGGCGCAGTGCGCGCCCTCACGGGCATAGTGCACCGCCACGGAGCGACCGATACCGCTGTCGCCGCCGCTGATCAGCGCCACCTTGCCGTCCAGCTTGCCGCTGCCACGGTAGCTGTCACGGATCACCTCGGGCTCGGGCTGCATGGCCGACTCGCTGCCGGGCTGACGATGCTGTTGCTGAGGGGGTTGCTGTGTAGACATGGATCCACTCCTTCGGCTCATCGACATGGCGAACGTCATGACCCCCGCCACCACGGGCATCCCTGGGGGCCGGCGGTACGCAACAGACGTCTGCGGCAGAAGCCCTTCTCTGCACGTGACGTGAAGGTTGTGTACCACTTTTGTATAGAGTGGGACAGTCAGCGACTGACTTCAAGGGCCAAGCAACGACTCTCTCCTTTGCACCGTCAAGCATCTCGACCTCTCGCCGCCTTCATGTCGCTCACACTGGTCCATAGGCTCTGCGTGCCGACGTGCCCCCCTATCCCCATGGCTTGAAAAGGAACACCCATGCCCCATCGCACTCCTCCCAGCGTCAGTCGCCAACGCAACAAGGTGGTCAGTGCCGAGGAGTCGGTACAGCTGATCCGTGACGGCGACAGCCTTGCCACCGGCGGCTTCGTCGGGGTGGCCTTTCCCGAGGCACTGGCGGTAGCGCTGGAGCAACGCTTCGTGGAGTCCGGCCATCCTCGTGACCTGACGCTGATCTACGCCGCCGGCCAGGGCGACGGCAAGGGCCGTGGCGTCGATCACTTCGGTCACCCGGGACTGCTCAAGCGCGTCATCGGAGGCCACTGGGGGCTGGTACCCCGCTTGCAGAAGCTGGCCATCGACAACCAGATCGAGGCCTACAACCTGCCACAGGGCGTGATCTCCCATCTATTTCGCGACACCGCCGCCGGCAAGCCGGGCACCCTGACCAAGGTGGGGCTCGATACCTTTGTCGACCCACGCCAGGGGGGCGGCAAGATCAACGAGCGCACCACCGAGGATCGCGTGCGGCTGATGCCCATCGATGGCGAGGAGTACCTGTTCTACCAGGCTCAGCCGATTCAGGTCGCGCTATTGCGCGGGACCACCGCCGACGCCGACGGCAATGTGACGATGGAGCGTGAGGCGCTGTTTCTGGAGATGCAGGCCATTGCCATGGCGGTGCACAACTCCGGAGGCATCGTCATCGTCCAGGTCGAGAGTCTGGCCGAACGAGGCACCCTCAAGGCCAAGGACGTGAAGATCCCCGGCGTGCTGGTCGACGCCGTGGTGCTGGCACAGCCCGAGCATCACTGGCAGACCTTCGCCACCCAGTTCAGTCGCGCCTTCGCCGGCGAAGTGAAGGTGCCGATGAATGACATCGCCAGCCTCTCGCTGACCGAGCGCAAGGTCATCGCCCGCCGCGCCGCCTTCGAGCTTCGGCCCAACAGCATCGTCAATCTGGGCATCGGCATGCCTGAGGGCATCGCCAACGTGGCCAATGAGGAAGGGCTGCTGGAGTACCTGACGCTGACCGCCGAGCCCGGCGTCATCGGCGGGCTGCCGGCGGGCGGGCTCGACTTCGGCGCCGCCATCAATACCCAGGCGATCATCGACCAGCCAAGCCAGTTCGACTTCTACGATGGCGGCGGCCTGGACATCGCCTTTCTCGGTCTCGCCCAGGTCGACCAGGAGGGCAGCGTCAACGTCAGCCGCTTCGGCCCCAGGCTTGCCGGCGCCGGCGGCTTTATCAACATCAGCCAGAACGCCAAACGGCTGGTGTTCGTCGGCACTTTCACCGCCGGTGCCCAGCTGTCCATCGACTCTGGAAGACTAAAGATCGACGCCGACGGCAGTCAGCGCAAGTTTGTCGAGCGCGTCGAGCACCGCACCTTCAGCGGCCCCCTGGCGGCGAAGCGCGGCCAGCCGGTGCTCTACGTCACCGAGCGCTGCGTGTTCGAACTGCGTGCGCAAGGGCTGACGCTGATCGAGATCGCCCCGGGGGTGGAACTGGAGCGCGACATCCTGGCGCTGATGGACTTTCGGCCGCACATCGACGCGCCCCTTGCCACCATGGATCCCCGCCTGTTCGACAGCGCCTCCATGGACCTGCTCGAGACCCTGCTGGAGCGCCCGATCGCCGAGCGCTTGAGCGTCGATCTCGACACTTACCAGTTCTTCATCAATTTCGAGGGACTGGCGGTCAACGACGATGACACCATCGCCACCATCGAGAGGGAGGTAGAACGCCTGCTTGAGCCCCTGGGCAGTCCCGTCTATGCCATCGTCAACTACGACAACTTCACCATCGCGCCGCACCTGGTCGAGCGCTACACCGAAATGATCTGCGGATTGTCCGAGCGCTTCTACGAGCGCGTCACTCGCTACACCACCAGTGCCTTCCTGCGCCTCAAGCTCGGCGACGCGCTGGAGCGCCGTGCCGATGCACCGCACATCTACGAAAACCGCAAGGACGCCCTGAGCCACCTGCTCGACGAGCAGCAAGACAGCTGACCATTCTGCGGCTCAACTGCCTGTACATCTGCTCGCGAAGAGGCGCCACGACTACCCCCGAGCCAGCGATTCACGCTAGCCATGCGGCAACGGGGGACCGTGCCCCCCGTTGCCACCTGCCGGGCAAGTCGGCAAATCAGATGTCCACGTCGATACCATCCTGGATCTTGAGCACGGCGTTGCCGTTTCCATCGTAGACGTTGTAGGTGATGCCATCTTCCTGCACCTGATTGCCGGTGGCGGACCATTCATCGGCTCTCAAGGAGACCCTGTCTCCGGCGTCACCACGCACAAACAGCTCATCACCACTGGTCATGTCGAGCACATCCTGTGCACTCAAGGTAACGTCATGGTCCTGGCCCTCCCCCATCAGGTCCAGTGTCTCGATATTGCGCACCTTGCCGGGATCGATGTCCTCGCCAAAGCGCAACTCGACCACATCGTCACCACCGAGACCGTTGATCGCCTTGCCGCTGTAGAGCAGCGTATCGTCACCGGTCGTCGGCTCCACTGCGCGGATATCGAGATCCACCTGGCCTTCATAAGGCGGGTCGAGGGTATCCTGACCGTCCACGGTGGCCAGGCTGAAGTCCAGGGTGACATTGCCATCGGTCGCCTTCTGCACCAGCGTCAGCGCATTCAGTTGGTCGATTGAGATGTCATCGATCACATAGGTATCGGTTCCGGCGTCGTAGGTCCAGTCCAGAAGATTGTCGCCACTGAAGAAGCTGGCGTGCTCCCCCAGCCCCTTGAGGGTCAACGTCACCTGTTCGGAACCGTCTCGATCCAGCACCGAGGCGTTGAGGTTGAGCGGAATTCTGTCGCCCTCATCGCCGAAGCTCAGCAACGGATCGGCCTCGATCGGATCGGCCACGGCGTCCACCAACACCGAGAACGCCTCGTCACCGATGTAACGTTCGCCATCACGGCCGGCGATGGCTGTCACCGAGAGGCTATCGGCGCCACTGAGGTCTCCGCTCCAGTCACGTGGAGGGATCAGGCCGACGTAGGCAGGCAAACTCCCGTCAGGCTTGAGAATCGACCAGCTGCCCTTGCCTACGTTCTCCGCCAGGGTCGCGGAAGCCGCGTCGGCACCCGTCATCACCAGCCAGCCGTTAGGCAGGCCATCGATCAGCACCGCTTCCAGGGTCTGGGAGGGGTCGAGCAAATCAACCTCGAGACCGCTGACATCGATCAGGCTGTCCTCCTCGCCCCGGATGTCGTTGACCGACACTTCCGGCGGCGGCGGCGGTACCTCGACGCTGGCCTGGTCCTGATCGGCTTCCCGATTGGTCGCGTCGGTTTCCTGGGTGGAGCCTTCGGCGACAAGCGAGACGTCTCCCCAGACCCCCACCGCCGGACGGTAGGTCAGATTGACCGTGTCTCCGACTGCGACGCCGTCGATGACATAGCGACCATCTGATCCTGGCGTCAGCGCCTGGCCGTTGTAGAACAGGGTACCGCCTTGCACGGCACCACCATCGGCATCGGTTGCTCCACTCTCGTCGAGGGTCAGAACCAGTTGGCCGTCCACCAGCGTAACGTCTGGGCTGTCGGCAGGGCTGGTGACGCCGACCTCGAAGTCAACATCACGACCATTGTCGGCCAGCTCGCCCGATACGCTGACCTCGGGGGTATCCGTCACCGGAGTAACCGGAGGATCCACGGTGACAGAATGTGAGTTTTCCTTGCCACTGGATGAGCGGGTGGTCAGGGTGGCGTCGAAGGTGAAATCTTCGCCATTGTCATTCCAGTTGGCCGGTGGCGTCACGCTGATCGACGCCATCAGGTCATCCAATGCGGCCTGACCACCGCCGTCGGTACTGGCGTACCACACCGATTGGCCGTTGACCGTGGTCTCCTCCATGCCCGTGACCACGGTCCCCGGCGGCAGATTGCTGAGGGTGATGGAACTGGCACCATCGTTCCCTGCGATCTGGGCATCGATCAGCTGCGACAGCGGAGACGCCGAGTCCTCGGTCATGGCAGCACTGGAGTCGTTGTCCCAGCGCTCGATATCGGAGGCATCCTCCCCGTCGTTGTCATCGCCACTGCCGCTCAGCGTCCAGCTTGCGCTGGCGCTCTGCTCCAGGGTGTTGCCCCCGGCGTCCTGGGTCACCGCGGTGATAGTGATGGAGTGGTTGTTGATATCGTTCAGTTGCCCCCCTTCCCCCAGGACAAAGACGAAAGAGTGCTGCTGCGGAATGGGGCCGTCGAAACTCTGGGGCGGGTCCAACTCGATTCGCCACTGGCGGCCGCCGCTGTCACCGGCCACCACGCCGATATATTCGGCCCCTTCCACACTGACGCCCTCCGGCACACCATCGATCAGGAAATAGCGGAGCGACTCACTGCCGTCCTCGTCGGGCTGGTTGCCTGCGTCGGCGTCGGCGGACTGATCGACCGCGACATTGACCTGAACGCGATCACCGGTCCCGGCATTGACGTCATTGCCGGTGATGCTGACACCACCACCCGAGAGGTTGACGATGCTGGTGATATCGATGGTCGGCGTGTCGGTGACGGCATCGATGACTACCTGATGAATGGCATCCCTGGGTGCCGACGTCACGTCATCCACCTGACCTTCGTAGCCGGCGTTCGGTGTGTCGGTCACCTGGTAGCGCAGCGCCAGTTCGGCGCTACCCGCACCGAAGTTGGCATCCCCCTTGGCGTAGAGACGCTCCCAGGCGCCATTGGTCAGCTTGTACTCGCCGCCCTCCAGAGTGACATCCGGGTCTGTGGCCGCCGCCTGGGCGAGCGTGGTGCTCGTGGAATTGCCGACGTAGATGGTAAATGGCGCCTGGAGCACATCAGCGGCGTCGATCCACACCGTCTCGAGCATCTCGTTGGTGTCGCCATTCTGTGTTACCAGACTGAAATCGAGCTTGCCCAGGGTATCCTCGACAAGACGCGAATCGGTCTCGATCACCCCTTCGGGACTCGGCGTCACTTCGAACGAGACCTGATGCTGGTCCCCATCGCGTGAATCGCCATCATCTTCGGTCACCACCGGGGTGACACTGAAGTCGACACGACCGCTGAAGTTGTCAGGGGTGGTGATGCGCACGTCGGCAAGCTCTCTGGTGACCCAGACCCGCTCGTCGCCCTCGGCATCCTCAGGACTGATCAGCACCGCACCGGCCACGGCGAAGCCTTCGTCCAACCCGCTGATGCGGTAGGCCAGTGATTCAGAGTCATCACGATCACCACTTTGCACCGTGACAAGATCGCTCAATCGTACCTCGGTCACGCCATCGTCCAGCGCCTGCTCCACGTAGGACTCGACGCTGGTGGTCACCTCGGGAGCGTCTGCGACTCCCTTGACCTTGACCAGGATATCGCGTGCTTCACCGGTGAACTCGCTGGTGACGCCACCGAAGGTGTCCACGCTGACAGGTGTTGCCTTGATGGAAAAATCTTCGTTGCTGTCCGGTGGAGGTGTAATGGTGAGAGGCACACTGGCATCGAAGTTGTCGATGATATAGTTGCCATTGCCGTCATCGGCCACCTGCTGACCATTGTAGTGAAGCACCGCCCCATCCGGCAGATCGGACAGGGTCATGCGATAGACCTCGTTGGGATCATCGCTCTGGGGCCGAAGTTCAAGCGCCACCGCCGTGTCTTCATCGGTCTGGGCCACCGGCTCGTAGCCCAGGGACACACGATCCGCTACTGGTTCCTGGACGCGGATGCCGGTCAACAGCGCCTCGCCGGACACCGCAGTGTCCACGTTGCCCTCTCCATCGGTATCCACCGTCTTCGCTTGCACGCGGATCTGGAAGGTGCCCTTGCGATTGGTCGGCGGGCGAAACTCCACGCTGGAAAGATGCTGGACCGGAATTTCTACCGGGGTCCCGTCGTAGGACTTTTCTACCCACTGACCAGCTTCATCGAGATAGCGGAAGCTGGCACCGATCATGTCTCCGGCCTGACCATCCAGCTGCTCCGGCGTCAGTCGGGCGAAGGTCTTCTCCGAACCATCGCTGTCCTGATTCGACCAATCGTCCTTCAAGTCGAAATCATCATTGGTCAGCTTGAACCACTCGTCCTCGGCGACACCGTCGCTGGCGCCATAGGTATGCCCACCGGTCATGGTGAGATCGGCCTTGCCATCGCCATCGCTGTCGCTGACGCCGCTGGCGGCAATGACCTCCGCCTTGGGCGCGACCTTGGGCGAGTAGGTCACCTCCTTGACCTCCTCATCGCTGACAGTAGCGCCATCGATGGTGGCCGTATCGGTGATCCCGACCTTGAGCGTGAGGCTTGGGTCATCGCTCTCGTGGGCCGGCCCGGTCAGGCTGTAGTTCTTGAAGGCACCGCTATCCACGTCACTCTTGGGTACGCTGAACCCGTCGCTGCCGTTGCCGGTGTGCACCAGGTTGCCGTCGGCGTTGCGGATCTCCCAGCCATCGGGTACCACGGCGATCTCGATCGAGGTGATCGTCTCGCTGGTCGCACCACCACCGTCGTCATCCCCGACCTTGAGCGAGGCGAGAAACTTGAAGGCCTCATCTTCAGTACCGCGCGCGCTGACGGAAGGCTTATCCACCACTGGAGTCACATCGATGTCCAGAGTGACTTTGTCTTCCTTCCAGACGCCGGTCGGCGAGGGACCATCGGCGTCGCCATCCCGCGCTCTCAAGGTTACCGAGACTCCCTTGATTTCACCGCTGAAGTCATCCGGCGGCGTAATGGTGATCTTGGGGAAGTCGGTAGTCGAAGCACTCAGCCCACCGGCGGGTACCCGCACCTGGCCACTGGCGCCAACGACTCGCGCCAGGTTGTCGTTGATGGTCACCACAGTGCCTTCGGGCAATCCCTCGAGCAACAGTTCACGATACTCGCTGCCGTCCAGATCCTCGAAAGACGCCTTCAGCGTCTCGCTCAGGTTGAAGGCAGCATCTTCCTGAGTGGTGAAGGCACGCTCTTTCGTGTTGTCATCGAAGGTCAGGGTCACCGGATCGGTGACCGCCTGGACCGTCACCGGGATCTTGGTGCTCCGGGTGGCGCTTGGGATACCGCTCAAGGGCTCGCCGTTGGCGTCGACCTCGTAGCTAGGGACCTTGAACAACAACGTGAAGTTGGTGCCATCGTGAGCATTGGGCGTCACCTTCAAGCCTTCGAACTCGGCACGGGTCATCACCAGATCGACGTCCTCGTCGTCCAGCGTCGTGAGGTGGGGGCCATCGGACAGCTTGATGGTCAACCTACTCTTGCCAAAGGTGTCGATAACGCTACCGTCGGCCTTCAGCAGCTTGGCTCCAGAGGGAAGCCCGGACACGGTAATGGCCCCCAGCAGTTCGGGGTTGTCCCCTGCTGCCCCCATGTTCTGATCGGTGGTGTCGGTAGGCGATGGTGCGGCAAGACCAAGCGCCACCGATACATCTTCGTCGGTCGCCGCCGATGATGACGGAAGATCCGGCTTGTCAGCCACGGGGGTGACGGTCACATCGACGTCGACCGAATAGGTGGTGCCGCCCTCTGTGTAGGTATAGGTAAAGGCATCGGCGCCACTGTAGTTGCCGTCGGGCTTGTAGGTGAGTCTGCCGTCGGCACCGATGGTGACACTGCCATACTCCGGCGCGTCGCTGATCGCCAGGGTATCTTCGGTAGCGTTGGCGGGGGTGGAGAAGGTCTTCTTGCCATCTTCCTTCAAGGTGATGCTCTGAGACTCCTGCGCCGGGTCATCGACCACGGTCACCTGGAAGTCGTCTTCATCGATATCGCCGTCGCTGTCGATCACCTCGAACGGTAGCGTCAGCACGATATTGCCGTTGCTATCGACCACCGAGGTCACGTGATCCAGCGGGCCCTCCAGGGTGAAGCGGTAGCTGGCATCGTTGCTACCGGCATCGAGCACGCTGATGGTAAATACCGTTTCGCCGTCTGCACGGGCGGTCAAGGTGTGCCCATCACTGGAAAGCGAATAGCCGATCGCCTGATTCTCGGAGGTCAGCCCAAGCTGATTCAGGGTCGCCACGGTATCAGCGGTGAACCGGGTATCGATGCTGTCCTGACCTTTGTTGACATCAAGATCACCGCTCACCGAGCGTTTGCTGGTGTTCGGCTCGGAGCCAGATGCCAAATACCGTTCGTCGAGGCGTCCATCGGTCGGATCACCGATGCTCGGTTCGGTGTCTTTGACCAACACCGGCTGCTGCGCGGTGTTCGACCGAGAGCCGTCTGCATCAATCAGCACATAGCTGAAATCGTCGCGCAGCGTATCGCCGCTGTCATTACCCTGCGGGCGTGGATGGGCGGCGCTGGCGACAGGCGTATAGCTCCAGTTTCCATCACTTGCAACGGTCAGGCTGCCGTAGCGAGTCTCCACAGTCACACTGCCGCCGTCGGAAATGCTGCGGGCGGTCGTGGCACCGCTGCGATCGATAAAGGTGATGCTCTCGACCCGGGCCCCATCGGCGCCCAGGGTGTCGTTGACCAACAGGTTGGTGCCGCTTGTACGCGCGTCGCCCTCGGTGGTGGTCTGCAGAGAGTCGCTGGTGGCAGAGGGACCGTCGTCGCGGATCAGGATATCCAGATTATCCTGACGGCTGTCACCGGAGTCATCGGTCACCTTGACCGCTAGCGAATCCACCACCGAACCACTGGCGTGATTTGCTGGTTTCGTCAACGTATAGGTGTAGGACAGTTCATCGGCAACCGCGTCGTACCCTGTGATCGACAAGGTTCCGTAGGCCATGTCGATAGAGATCGGCTGGCTGGCGCTCGCTGCCTGAAGCTCTGCCAGGGACTTGCTGATGGAACCGAATGCAACACTGGCCACCTCGTCGACTCCGCCCGAGCCGACGGCGATGACTCCCGACACCACATCGCTATCGTCAGCCAGCGAGCCTGATTCGAGGCCGGCTTCGCTGACGCTGGCGTCTCCTGCCACAGTGGGACCGTTGTCATCGGGGATCGTCAGTTCGGGGACATCGCTATGGACGATGACCGTCTTGTCGCCCCCGGCAACCAGCTTCTCGTAGTTACCCCCCGTCAAGGTATCGATGCCAATGGTCCAGGAAGCGGTATCATCGGCGCTTTCGCCTGGCCCCAGATTCTGGTCCTGATCGGGAGCACGCAACGTCACCTGGGCACTGGTGGCGCCCTCGGCGATGACCACTTTGGTGCCATCGTCGAGCGTAATCGTCAGAGGG
This sequence comes from Halomonas sp. YLB-10, assembly GCF_003856855.1. NCBI lineage: Bacteria > Pseudomonadati > Pseudomonadota > Gammaproteobacteria > Oceanospirillales > Halomonadaceae > Halomonas > Halomonas sp. YLB-10. The sequence continues at coordinate 9,053 of NZ_RRCU01000004.1, read as the reverse complement.
CCGCCTTGGGGTGGTTCCTCGACGGTCAGTGTGACGCTGACCGCCTGTCCTTCATCCGCATCGTCAGGCGCACTCAGGGAGACCACCACTTCATCGATGGTGTCATTCACCTGAGTGCTGACCGTGGCGGAGTCGACCTCGAGCTTCTCCAGTGTGCCAATACCGCTGGCCGGCTGGCCATCAGGCTCCACTTCCTTCGCCTCACGGATCGAGTTGACCACCTGGCCGGGATCGACGTAGACATCATCTGATGGCGCGGCCACCGTGACCGAGGCGCTGGTCTGACCCGCCGGTACAGTCAGCGACTCGCCGTTGGCCAAGGTCACAGCGATCGCCTTGTCGGCGCTACGGGGCTGGCCCTGAGGGTCCTGCAACTCCACCGTGTAGGTGATCGCGCCACCTTCCTTCACCTCAGGAGTGGCCTTGAGCACCAGTCGAGTAATGTCGTTGTCGTCCACCATCAGGGTAGTGACGCCATCGCCAAGATCGACCTGGTCGTAGCCGGTGGGCGTGGCCGACTCGATGGAGAAACCCCGGCTCGTCTCCCCCTGATTCACATGCTCATCGGGTCGGCTCGCCACCTGAATACTGGCACTGCGCTCGCCCTCGACGATGGTGATGGTATTTCCGTCTTCGAGCGTCACCACCACATCGCGATCGGCCACATTGTCCATGGTCGCGGTTACGGTAATGAACTCACCCTCGACGACCGTGCTGCTGGCGCTCAATTCGATGCTCAGCGCTACCGGCTTGCGATCCAAGGCGTCGTCTGAGTTGCCCGCCGGATCGGTGACCCGAGCATTTGCCTGAACGTGGGTCTGACCGGCCACCACCGGCACTTCGACGTCGAGCCCATCGCTCAGGTCCTGGGCGGTGACGCTACGCTCGAGCAGCACGTTGCCTTGACCATCGGTCACCCTCAGGGTGTCGCCCACTTCGGTGCCGGCACCCAGGTTCACCCGCGCGGTAACACTGTCGTCGTTGCCGATCTCGCTCTGCTGGTAGGCACCATCATCACCGGCCCCGATCAGTGAGATCGTCACGCTCGGCGGCTGGTCGTCGATGGGCTTGGTGTCGTCGTCGCTGTCGCTGTTGCCGGCGGGATCGGTGACGGTGGCGGTGACGCTCACGCTTTCGTCACCCGTGGCGACAGGCACCTCGACGTCGAGCCCATCGCTCAAGTCCTGGGCGGTGACGCTACGCTCGAGCAGCACATTGCCTTGACTATCGGTCACCCTCAGGGTGTCGCCCACTTCGGTGCCCGCGCCCAGGGTCACCCTGGCAGTAACACTACCGTCGTCGCCGATCTCGGCCAGGTTATAGACACCATCGCTTCCGGCGCCGGACAGATTGACCTCCACCGTCGGCGGCTGGTCGTCGATCGGCTTGGTATCGTCGTCGCTGTCGCTGTTGCCGGCAGGATCGGTGACGGTGGCAGTGACGCTCACGCTTTCGTCGCCCTTGGTGACCGGCACCTCGACGTCGAGCCCATCGCTCAGGTCCTGGGCGGTGACGCTGCGCTCGAGCAGCACATTGCCTTGACCATCGGTCACCCTCAGGGTGTCGCCCACTTCGGTGCCCGCGCCCAGGGTCACCCTGGCAGTAACACTGTCGTCGTCGCCGATCTCGGCCAGGTTATAGACACCATCGTCACCGGCGCCGGACAGATTGACCTCCACCGTCGGCGGCTGGTCGTCGATCGGCTTGGTATCGTCGTCGCTGTCGCTGTTGCCGGCAGGATCGGTGACGGTGGCGGTGACACTCACGCTTTCGTCGCCCTTGGTGACCGGCACCTCGACGTCGAGCCCATCGCTCAAGTCCCGGGCGGTGAGGCTGCGCTCGAGCAGCACGTTACCTTGACCATCGGTCACCCTCAGGGTGTCGCCTACTTCGGTGCCCGAACCCAGGGTCACCCTGGCAGTGACACTGCCGTCGTCGCCGATCTCGGCCAGGTTGTAGACGCCATCATCACCGGCGCCGGCCAGATTGACCTCCACCGTCGGCGGCTGGTCGTCGATCGGTTTGGTGTCGTCGTCGCTGTCGCTGTTGCCATCGGCGTCGGTCACGGTCGCCTGGACACTGACACTGTCATCGCCGGGCGCAACAGGCACTTCCAGATCGACGCCTTCCGTTAGATCAGTCACCGTGACCGGGCGATCCAGCAGTACACTGCCATCGGCGGCAACCACCACCAGGCGATCACCGACCTCCGTATCGTCACCAAGAATCACTCTGGCGGTGACGCTGCCATCATCGCCGATTTCCGCCAGAGAAAAGATGCCGTCGGCTCCCGCGCCCAACAGTTCGACGCTCACGCTGAGCGCATCATCCAGCAAGGCACCATCATCATCGTCGATGGGGTCACCGTCACGCACTTCAATGCCCACCTCATCCGCCAGTGGGAAATTGAATGCTAGCGGATCCACGTTTTCGACGATGCGCAAAAGGCGTACGAAACCGTGTCCTTCATTACCGCTCCCTCCAGCCGATGAGCTACTACCCGCCTGGGGAGGATTCTCCTCGAGTTCAGCCAGCAGCTCATTCAGGGTTTCGTCACCGATCTCCTCTCCCGGACGACTGAAATCCCCTTCACCGAGGGGCGTGTCATCATCGGGCCCGCGGTAAAAATCGCCCGAATCGGATGGCGAAGGGCTCTCACTCAGCAGTCGAGAAACGAGCACGCCATCCGTCGTCATCAGGTTCAGTCTAAGGGCTGGGTCTCCTTCGAGTACCAAGGTGGCGGCTTGGGGAGCCGAAACAACAGCATCGGTAGATAGGCTTTCGCCTACTCTCAGCAGACGCAGTTGACCGGAGTCATCACGAATCCAGACCTCCCCTTCCATGTCGAGAATTCTAACCCGTGAATTCATAGCACCAAGCCCCCGTCGTAGATCGATTATCATTGTCACTGGCCAGTCACCCAGGCTCCTGGACCGAATCCTCGGAAGGAATGCAAACCGACGTATCGCAACCGGTGAACAAGGAGGGAGACCACATTGATCAGCGCCTTAACACCGGTAAGATGCATCCAAGAAACCTTGCCCGAGTTATAGCACTTTGGAACATTTTGTTACATTGTTAGCTAAAACACGTCTCAAGAATGCACGAAACTGCATATTAAGTAACACTCACGCCTCTGCGTGACACCATGCTTCTCGATTCCAGAAACCACTATATAAAACACTTTATATTATTATTCTAGATATTAAGGTATTATATTTATCACTATTAAAGTACGTTTCTCATCATTCTTTTTTACTAATCATTTCAGGCGGGCCGACCTGGCCAGGCTGCACCCACCTCTGCCTTGTGGCATAGAGCGCTGGATATTCGGCGAAGCTACGGAGGTAGCACCGTTGAAGGCATTCGCTGGGTGGAGCGCTGGAAACCTGGTCCGCCGGGGCGCCACTCCGACACGCCCGGTCCTAGGCGCTGTCCGAAAAGTCGACGAGCGAAGGTTAGACAAGGCAAAAATCGGTGAGACAGCGCAGTTTACGGGGTGTAAATGAGCATGTTGATCCGATTTTTAACGCCGTATTACCGAGCGCAGGCACTTTTCAGACAAGTCCTAGAGTCCTGTCACACGACAAAGGGCGCCGGAGTTTCCTCCGGCGCCCTTTATGCAAGCGGCTTGGAAAGCGTCTGCCTTCAGCCGGCTTCCCGATCCTGCATGTCCTGCAGGTACTCTTCGGCGAGGTTGGCCTTGGTGGCATCGTCAAAGGCGCGTCCGGCGAGCTGGAACACCTCCTGCTCTTCCTCGTCGAGGTGATGAGTGACCAGATGCTGCAGCTTCTTGGCGCTGGCAAGCCAGCCCGGTGAACTGTAGTCGGTCGTCTCAAGCGCCTCGATCAGCTCATCGATCTCGTGGTGCTCGGCCACGCTGTGCCGCGCCTTCTCCTGGGTCATGTCATGCTCCATCATCGGCATGTACAGCGCCCGCTCTTCTGCGCCAGCGTGGTTCTCGAGCTCCTCCTTGACGCGTTTGAACAGCTCATCACGCCCGTTACTGTCGCCTTCGGTCTCCACCAGCAGTTCCAGCAGGCGGCGCTGCTTGTCGTGGCTCTCACGCAGGGCTTCAAAGATGGTCACGGATCTCTTCCTCCTTGTCGAAGCGAAGCCAGGATCGCGCCGTCGACGGCGTCTGTTCCATGGCGATGTCACGGCTCTTCCATATACCAAACTTGTACAAGGATGGTTATATTGTTCAAGATCCGCAACCCGAAGCCTACGATCGCCTAAGTCTACCGAGTCTTTTGCCCAATTCTGCTCCACTCCTGCTGGGCTTTACTCCCAGGCCAGACGGCTACGGGAAGAAAGCTTGCTCAGGGAACCCGCGGGAGCGCTTTGCGAACGCTTGAGGACGCTAGCCGGTCGGGCTCGTCCAGGAGACGCCAGGTAGCGACCGCCAGCATTGGGACGGACGTCATTTTCGGGCGGACCCAATTGGCAAATTCTTGTTCGGTACGTGCCAAATCGGGCGGCTTCGGGAACACCTCGAGTCGCACCGACAGGTTGTCGGTTAGCATCCGACAGAGGCTACGTCGACTGACTACAAACTCGGCCGTCGGCCGCCCTGAGTCGGCAATTCCGGCTACAGTGTGTGGGCACCAAGGAGCCGGGGGGTGGACGATGGTAGCTTGCCCAGTCACTCGGAAGCTGCGTTACTGTACATGGACACGCAATAGCGGGAGGACACCCTGCCTTGAGAGCCAGCATTCGACTTGCCGTCATGGCCTCATGCATCGTGCTTTCCGCCCGAGCCGCCGACTCCCCTCCTCTGACGTCAGGACAGACCCTCTACCAGCAGGGAACCCACGGCGAGTCGCCTCATACCTCCTGTGCAAGCTGCCACGGTGTCGATGGCCTGGGGATCGATGGCACTGCACCTGCTGTCCATTGGACGGCATTGACCAGCGAAGACCACCAGCCTGGCTATGATCGAACGAGTCTGCTGAAGGCACTGAGTCAGGGCATCGCTCCCGATCAACGCCGACTGTCTGCGCAGATGCCACGTTACGCGCTGGACGACGACGTTCTGGACTCGCTGATCGACCACCTGCAACAGCTCTCGGCGGCGACGGACACCGGCATCGAACCCACACGAGTGCTGGTGGGCATCTCCGGAAATTCGGACCTGGATATCGGCTTCAGCGCGGCCATTGCTGCCTTCAATAGCCAGGGCGGCGCTTTTGGTCGACGTATCGAGGTGACGACGCGGCCTGACGTGTTGACGACCCTGACCGAGATCGACGACCGGCTGGAAGAGCGCTTGCAGACGGCCTGCCTGGTGGCCGCCGTCAGGGAAGTGCGCAATACCAGCGCACAGCGCGTGGGCCTGCTCGGCCGCCATGGCGATGAATTTCGCTTTCGGCTGATGACCATGAGTCTTCCGCTCTCGGCGGCAGCCGATGTGACCCTGGTCGCCAGCGACAATATTGTCGACGAACTGGAAAATGGTGAACTGCTGGACACCCCCAGAACCCTGGTCGGTTGTCTGGATCATCTCGGCGAACACGCCGCTGCCCTGGCAGAAGCCGGCCATGAGGTTATCCTCGCCATACCGCACCAGGACGCCCTGAGCTGGGCCGCCCTCCACGATCAGGGGCCCGAAGCCCTGCGCGGCTACGCCCTTGGCGCCCTGCTCGGAGAAGCCCTGGCTGCAGCGGGGGCCGATCTGACACCGGAGCGATTGAACAAGGCACTCGAGAGCATTGCTCTGACGGCCCAGACCGTCTATCTGGAACCTCGCTTCACCCCGAGGTATCTGCTCAGCCCGCCGTGATCAGACGCGCCGCCAGATACATGCCCAGGGCAAAGACGATATGGCCCACTACGTTGTTCATGCGGGCGAGGCTCGGGTTGGGAGCGCCCGAGCAGGCAACCCCCACTCCCATGCCAGGCTGCAGGATGAACCAGCCCGCGCCTACCGTTACCAGGCCCACGATCAAGGCCGGGCCAAAGGTCGGTGCCAACGCCCAGCCATCTCCCCACACCAACAACAGCGCCAAGGCAAAGCTCACGCCCACGACGTAGTGCATGATCCAGCCGATGGCGAGCTCCCCGCCGATCGCAGGCGAGGAAGCGATCCCCTGGCGATGGACCAGTCTCCCCTTGGGCAAGCCCGAAAACCAGCGGCCGACCAGATGCCAGGGTGGCAGTGGTTGCCCTATCGACTTGTTCAACAGCCAATTCCACAGATCCAGCAGCGCCGTCCCGCCGACACCGATCACCAGGGCAAGACCAAGCGTATCGAACATCCCTTTCTCCTGACACTGGACTCCATCAATCGCCCTGGAGCCGAAGGCATAAGCGCCCATCACACGATCGGCGTCACCACCGACGTGCGCAGGCCAAGCTGAAAAATACAGGCAAGACGATCGCCGTGCCGAGATAGCATCGACCTGCCCCGCCTTCTTCATGCTGCTTCAAGCAAGCCTCAGCGCCTGATCGAGATCCTCGAGCAGGTCTTCCACGTCCTCGAGCCCTATCGACAATCTCAACATGCTGTCCGAAATACCTCTGCGCTGGCGTTCCTCGTCGCTCAAGTCCACGTGGGTGGTCGTGCGGGGCTGAGTCACCAGACTTTCGGCGCCACCCAGGCTTGGTGCCAGGGCAAACCAGCGAAGCGATTCCGCGATCTTCTCCGTCAACGAAAGGTCCGCCTCCAGCTCGAGCGTCAACATGCCCCCGAACCCACGCATCTGCCGCCTAGCCACCTCGTGCCCGGGGTGACTCGTCAGACCAGGATAGTGGACACGACGTACTGCCGCATGCGATTGCAGCGCTTCGGCGATCGTCTGCGCCGAACGGTTGTGCTGCGCCACTCGAACCGACAGGGTCTTGAGGCTTCGCGACAACAATGACGCTGTCTGCGGCGATGGTGCACTGCCCAGAGACTGACGCCACCAATCGATAGGCTCCAGCAACGCACGAGTGCCCATCACCGCCCCTGCGGTGAGATCACTGTGCCCTCCCAGATATTTGGTGGCACTGTGCACCACCAGATCGGCGCCGAGTGGCAGCGGCAGCTGGTTGACCGGCGTGGCAAAGGTATTGTCCACCACCACCAGTGCGCCATGGGCGTGCGCCTGCCTCGCCAGCTTTTCGATATCGGTGATGGCAAGCATCGGGTTGCTCGGTGTCTCCACGAAGACCAGTCCAACGCCCTCGCGTAGCCTCCGCTCGAGAGCGTCGCCTTCATCGCCCAACACCAGGTCGACGGGATAACCGAGGCTTGGCAACCCCTTCGCCATCAGCCCCAGAGTGCCACCGTAGATCTCACCGTAGCCCACCACCCCTTTTTTGCCGTGGGCCAGCAGCAAGGCGCTGATGGCCCCCATCCCTGCACTGAAACTTAGGGCGGCCTCGGCCCCCTCCAGTCCTGCCAACACATCCTCGAGGGCGTACAACGTCGGATTCATGCCATAGCGCGAATAGAATCCTCCACGCTTCTTCCCTTCTCCGACCTCTCGCAGAGAGGCCGTATCATCGAAGGCGAAGGTCGTGGTGTCGTAGATCGACATATGGGGACTGCCGAAGGGATCACGCTGTTGCTGGCCATGGATGGTGCGCGTCGCCAGTCCGTAGCGGTCGAGACGGGGCATGCTGCCTCCTTTGTGAGCTTGCAAGCCAATCACCGCCTGACCAACCTAGCGTGAAAGCAGACACTTCACCAGAAACGCATGCCCAAGCGCCCGAGCTAGATAACGACGTCGATATCGAAGTCGCTATCGAAAGGGCAAGGCCCGAGGAACCATCACTGGATGATATTCACCGGACCCTATCGGCAAGCGCCCGCCGCAGAGATATTCATGGACTCCGCTCTCGGAGGCCGTTCTCAGCAGCCATTACGGCGCTTAAAAGGCGTTCACCGGGATCTTGAGGTAGCGACGACCGTTGGACTCTGCCTTGGGCAAACGTCCTCCAAGGATATTCACCTGGAGTGACGGCAGCATCAGCGCAGGCATCGGCAAGTCCTGGTCGCGTCCATTGCGCATGGCGATGTAGCCGGCCTCGTGCTGACCCTGGAGATGGATGTTGTCACGGCGCTGCTCAGCCACCGTGCTCTCCCACCGGGGCTCTCGGCCTCCAGGGCGATAGTCGTGCCCGGTAAATATGCGGGTATCTTCCGGCAAGGCAAGCAGGTCCTGTATCGACTGCCACAATGCCTGAGCGTCGCCACCGGGAAAGTCTGCCCGGGCCGTGCCGAAGTCAGGCTGAAACAGGGTGTCGTGGACGAAGGCAGCATCACCGACGCGGTAGGTCACCGACGCCAGGGTATGCCCGGGAGAGAACATCACTTCGACCTCGAGACTACCGATGGAGAAGCGATCCCCCTCGGCCCACAGCCTGTCCCACTGACTACCGTCGCAGGCCAGCTCCGGCCAATGATAGATATCCTTCCACAGCGCCTGTACCTCGGTGATCTTCTGCCCAATCGCCGTCGGCGCCCCCGTCTGCTGCTTGAGATACTGCGCCGCCGACAGATGATCGGCATGGGGATGGGTATCCAGCACCCACTCCACTTCGAGGCCGTGCTCCTTCACGTAGCCAAGCAGTTCATCCGCGCTGGCGGTGGACGTCGCACCGGAGGCCGCATCGAAATCAAGCACCGGATCGATGATGGCACACCGTCTGGTATCGGGGTCCGTGACCACGTACTGGACGCTCGATGTCGCGGTATCGAAGAACCCCGTCACCTGTGGCCGTCCCTCGGAATGACGAATTCGTTGCATCTGGCACCTCCTTCGCTCTGTGTACGATGAATATGCCATTTCGATCTTTCTTTAGCACCTTTGTTCCATCCAGAGCAGCATTCCGCATGGGAAGCAGAAACGAAAGAAGCCCAACTCGGTGGTCTCAATGAGCAAGTGCAACACCTGATCGATCAGGTACGCTATCGCTATGACTCATTGCTACCACCACCTTACTGCTGAAGAACGTGCCACCATCATGCTGATGCGTGAAGGTCACTCGATACGCTCCATCGCCAAGTTCCTTGGGAGAGCTGCCAGCACGATTTCTCGAGAACTGGCTCGGCATGCGGTACCTTC
>NZ_RRCU01000003.1:0-560878 GCF_003856855.1 Halomonas sp. YLB-10 | reverse complement strand
GAACTCAGAAGTGAAACCGCTCAGCGCCGATGGTAGTGTGGGGTCTCCCCATGCGAGAGTAGGTCATCGTCAGGCATTTATTCAGAAGAAGCCCAATTCCGAGAGGAGTTGGGCTTTTTCGTACGCATGGGGAAGCCCCCTCTCTTTATATGTGGGGCCGCGCCGATAACCCCCTCGGCGCGGTCCGGCCGCTCGCAAGCTCGCGTCGTTCGTCACCCCTTGCAGCTTCGCTGCAAAAGCTCGGGGTGACTCACCCCCATGCGAGAGATAAGCTGCCTTGTTTCTAGTACAACTCCGGATACCGGAATTTCCACAAGGTTAAGCTCGCTTTCTATAAGCGGGCGCGGGACGATAACCCCCTCGGCGCGGTCCGGCCTGGCTCTTCTCAAGGAGAAGCTCGCGTCGTTCGTCACCCCTTGCAGCTTCGCAGCAGCCCTTGTAAAGAGCTTCGGGGTGACTCACCCCCATGCGAGGGCGCTGGTGTTTGTGTGACGCCCGGAGGTCGTATACCCCTCCAGTGGCATGCTGGCATGACCGGAAAAAGACTCAAGCGTTGAACCATCGCGCTGTTCAGGGGGTGGTCACGCGGCGTCGACATTGTCATGCTTTTTTTACGATAAGCCTGGAACGGGTTCCAGGCGCGTCGCCGGGTTCGATTCGCGCATGAGGCGCGGTGAATCCTTTCCCTTCAGCCACAGAGCTGTCATGAAATCGCGGAATCCTCCGTGCTTCCTTCATGCCCATCAGGGCGCCATTCATCTTTCCCAAAAGGAGAGTCCGACAGCCTGACCCTAGTCTGCTGTCGCTACCCACCACATGAGTCATACCACCGCTTCCTCCGACTCGCGGGCTTCTTCGGCCGGTTCTCGACTGGGTGATCCCATCGTGCTCATCTTGAGCATCGGCTTCATCATGGGCTTCGTCGCCCTGTCTGTGTACGACATCGAGATGGTTGCCAACGGCATCTCGGCAGGCTTCGCCTGGACCGCCAAGACCCTGGGCAGCTATTTCCAGCTGTTGTTGCTGGCGACCTTCTTCATCGCCATGGGCATCGCCGTGTCTCCCAGCGCCAAGGCGCGTATCGGCAATCTCGAGACGCCAGAGATCAGTACCTTCAAGTGGCTGTCGATGATCATGTGCACGCTGCTCGCGGGCGGCGGTGTGTTCTTCGCCGCCGGTGAGCCGGTCTATCACTTCGTGGTGACGCCGCCGGCCTTCAACAGCGAAGCCGGGACGGCCGAGGCCATTTCAGGGGCTCTGGCCCAGTCGTTCATGCACTGGGGGCTGCTGGCCTGGGCCGTGCTGGGTACGCTGGCGTCGGTGGTGCTGGCTCATGCCCACTACGTCAAGGGACAGCCGCTGCAGCCGCGGACCCTGCTGTATCCGGTGCTGGGCGAAAAGGTCATGAAGGGGCCCTTCGGTGGCCTGGTCGACGCTCTGTGCGTGATCGCCGTGGTGGCGGGTACCGTCGGCCCCATCGGTTTCCTGGCGACTCAGGTCAGCTTCGGTTTTCATGAGCTGTTCGGTGTCAGTGAAGGCTACAGCACCCAATTGATGGTGCTTGCTGCTCTGGGGGTGGTGTACGTGACCTCGGCGGTCACCGGAATCCACAAGGGGATCCAGATCCTCAGCCGCTTCAACGTGTTTCTGGCTCTGGCGATCGCTGCCACGATCTTTATCCTGGGACCGACGCTGTTTCTGACCGATGCCTTTACCCAGGGGGCGGGCGCCTATCTGAGCTCGTTCTTCGAGATGGCGACCATGACCACCCAGACCGCACCGGACTGGTGGATGCAGTGGTGGACGGTGTTCTTCTTTGCCTGGTTTATCGGTTACGGCCCGCTGATGGCGATCTTCGTCGCTCGGATTTCTCGTGGACGCTCCATCCGGCAGATGATTCTGGCGGTGGCGGTGATGGCGCCTGTGGCTACCATGATCTGGTTCACCCTGCTGGGCGGTTCCGGCATCTACTATCAACTGAGTGGTGCCATCGATCTGACCGAGGCGCTGAACAACTTCCAGTTTGATGTCGCGACCCTGACCGTGGCCCAGGCGCTGCCCGGCGGAAGCCTGATGGCCATGGCCATCCTGCTGTTGACCACCATCTTCGTGGCGACGACCGGTGACTCCATGAGCTACGCCATTTCCGTGGTCGGTGCCGGTCACGACGAGCCCAATGCTCTGGTTCGTGCCTTCTGGGGCATCGCCATGGCGCTGATGGCCGCCATTCTGCTGAGAATGGGTGCAGGCCAGATCAGTGCCCTGCAGCAGTTTATCGTGATCACCGCCATCCCGGTGTCGCTGGTGCTGCTGCCGACATTGTGGACGGCCCCTCGGGCGGCTCGTCAGATGGCCAAGGAGCAGGGCATCCTGTAATCGGGACATCGCCTCTGTTGGCCGCGGCCTGATGGCTCTGCAGGTTGAGTCCTGATTGCGGCCTCCGCTCCATTGTCTGCCCCCGACGCTTGCGTCGGGGGCAGTTTCGTATAAGGCACAGCGGTCCGGCGGTCGCTACCGGATCGGCAAGTTGTGCGTCTTCCTGCGCGAGCTTGGCTCAGCGTACCGGGTGTGTCGCACCCGGTGCGTCAAGCTGACCTCCGAGGCCGGGGAAGGGCCGCGCGACTCGTCGCCAGGCGCCGTGACTGCTACCATGATCGACTTTCGTCGATCCTCTGGAGTGCCCCCGTGAACTTGACCACGCCGGCCCTGCTGTTTCCCGCCATTTCATTGCTGTTGCTGGCCTATACCAATCGCTTCCTGACCCTGGCCGGACTGATCCGCAAGCTGGCGGAGCAGGTAAAGGAGGGGGAAGAGGATCACGTCACCCAGATCCGACTATTGCGACGGCGCATCTCGCTGACCAAGCGAATGCAGATCGCCGGGGTTTTCGCTTTTCTGCTGTGTACCCTGTCGATGTTTGCGCTGTTCCTGTCATGGACACCGCTGGGTATGCTGCTGTTCGGCATCAGCCTGGCATCGCTGTCGATATCCCTGGTGTTTTCGCTGTGGGAGGTGGTGATCTCCACCAACGCCCTGAACGTTCAGTTGAAGGATATCGAACTGACCGCCGAGGGACGCGCCGGACTCGACTGGAGAAAGAGAACCTTTACCCATGACGCCTGATCAAATCCTTCTGTTCTGTCGCCGGGGGTTCGAGCCGGACCTGGCCGCCGAGCTGACCGACCGCCTGCACGCTGAGTTCCTGGCCGAAGGCGAGGGCGCCAGCGTCGAGCCCCTGATGGAGGAGGGGCTGGTCAGGGTCAGCATGGACGGCGAGCACCCGGCCAATGACTTGCATCGTCGCCTGCGTCTCGACGAGCTGGTATTTGCCCGCCAGTCGTTGCTGGCCCTGCCGGAGCTCTCGCTGTCCCGGGACGATCGACTCTCGCCCATCTTCGAGCAGCTCAAGGCCTGTGGCTGGAGCTTCGAGTCGATCTGGCAGGAGACCCCGGATACCAACGAGGCCAAGGCGCTGAGTAGCCTGTTGAAGGCGTTGGAACGCCCGCTCAATTCCCAGCTCAAGAAGCGTGGTGCCTTGCGCCGCAAGGCGGGAGGACGACGGCTGCACCTGGTCTGGCGTGACGGTGACCGGGTCCAGCTGGCGATGAGCTTTCCCGGCAATCGCAGTGAATTCCCCGGCGGCATTCGACGTCTGCGCTTCCCCCACGCCGCGCCAAGCCGCTCGACCTTGAAGCTCGAGGAGGCCTGGCATGAATTCGTGCCACGTGACGAGTGGGACGAGCGGCTCGGGGAGGGCATGCAGGCCGCGGATCTTGGCGCGGCTCCGGGGGGCTGGACCTGGCAGCTGGTGCAGCGGGGGATGCAGGTCTACGCCATCGACAATGGCCCCATGGACAAGGCCCTGATGGCCAGCGGCATGGTCGAGCACCTGCGTGAGGATGGCTTCGTGTGGGAGCCGCCGATGCGCCTGGACTGGCTGGTCTGCGACATCGTCGACAAGCCCTCGCGCGTCATCACCATGATGGAGCGTTGGCTGTTGCAGCGCTGGTGTCGCGAGGCGGTGTTCAACCTGAAGCTGCCGATGAAGAAGCGCTGGGAGGAGGTATCGCTGTGTCTTTCCGGCCTCGCGTCACGCTTGCAGGAGGCCGGGGTTCGGGCTGAGATACGCTGTCGTCACCTCTATCACGACAGAGAAGAGGTCACCGTGCACGTTCGCCTCGATTGAGGCGGCGACACGGGCAGCAGATCGGCGTGGGTCAGTAGGCCGGTTCGAAGATCCGGACGTTTTCGGCCTCGGTCAGCAACGGCTGGACGTGCTGCATCACTCTTTCTCGGGCCTCGCTGTTGTACCATGCCTTCCAGGCGCGCAGATCGCGCCACTTGGTGATCATCAGACGGCGGTCGGAGCGTCCTTGTTCGACCAGGCTCTCGCCGCCGAAGAAGCCATCGGCGCCCAGCGACTGGCGCATGGCCTCTCGTGCGGCCTGCTCGTATTCTTCTTCCAGGCCCGGCATGATGCGGCGCTCGATGATGATCTTGATCATGCTTTCACTCCAACTCCGAGGTATTGATGGTGGATTCTTCCGATGCGCTGCCCGCAAGCGACAAGGAACTGGATACCAGCGGTCTGTTCTGCCCTGAACCGATCATGATGATGCACAACGCGGTGCGGGACATGAGTCCTGGCCAGGTGCTCAAGGTCACGGCGACAGATCCGGCGACCACCCGAGATGTGCCCAAATTCTGCCAGTTTCTCGGGCACGAGCTGGTGGAGCATCGCAGTCTTGAAGATGGCTCGCACTTCTACTTTATCCGGCTGGGATGATATTGCCGAGGGAGGGGACTCAACGCTTGAGCCCCCTCCCTGGTGGTGACGCTGATCCTGACGCTCCTTCCGACGCTCCTTCTGACGCTCCTTCCGACGCTCCTTCTTACGTTATGGCGCGGCTTCCTCATCGTCGTCAGGCATGACCATCATGGCCAGGGCTTCCAGCGTCGCCGGGTCTTCCTGGCGAATACGATTGGCGATCTGGCGCTGGAAGAAGTACACCACCCGGTGTCGGCTGTGGCCCGGGTAGAGGCAGGCGTCGCCGGGCAGTACCGGGACGGTTTCGATCAGGTTCTCGTCGGCCAGCAGGGACTCGATGGTGCCATCGCTGTACAGGCGCCAGCCGAAGACCTGCTTGAGCTGCCAGGGCGCGCCTTCCTCGTCCATGCACAGGGCGTGGGTACCCTGATGATCCGGCAGGCTCTGGATCAGGGTGGTTTCGCGGGTATCCTCGTATTCGAAGTAGGCCGCCGCGTGGGCCAGTTCCATTTCCTTGTGTTCCGGGGGCTGGTCGAACAGCTCCTCGGTTTCCGGATCACGGTAGCCGACGAAGTGACCGTGGTCCGGATCGTCGAGCTGCTCGCATGGCGTCAGCGACTCCATCCACGGGACCAGCCCGACAATATCGCCGTTCTCACGCATCCCCCAGGCCAGTATCGGCATGCCGTACAGGGTATCCGGGTGCGCGTCGAGTCGGTACACCATCTCCAGTCCATCGAGCTCCGGGGCCAGGCGAACCAGGCGTCTGCGGGCCAGTTGGCGTTGGCGCATGCTCTCCAGGTCGATGACCCGAGCGGGGCGGGGTGACAGTGGAATGCCCATGATCTCCCTCCAGCGGCTGCTTGCTTACGGCATCGCATCTCGGCCCGGGGCCGGACGCTGCGCTCTACGTCCCTGTTCTCATCAATAGCACAGACTCATCAACTAGCGTAAGTCCTCGTGGGTATCACAGCGTTGATGCCATTGCTGACGCAACCACAGGTGATCGTCTCGTACGCGCACGAAACTTGCCAGTGGCGTGGTTTCGCTGTCCAGGTCGAGCCATTGCCGGCGGTAGTCCTTAAAGGCCTGGCTGCCCGCCACATGGGCGTCCAGCAGTCGGTCCATGCCAGCGAACCAGCGTAGCGCCTGCGTCTCGAGGCGCTCAAGTGACGCTAGGGTGTCGCCTTCCTCGGGCAGCGTCGTCGCCTGTGAACATGCCGCATCAGCGCCGGTCCGGTCGTTGTCTGGGCCATGGCGGGAGGCGAGGGCGCGCTCAAGCAGTCGACTGGCTTCCTCGAGGCGTTGGCTTGCCAGCATCAGGGCGCGCATCAGCTCGGCACTCAGTGGACGATCCCGCAGGGTGGCAAGCGCCTGTTCCAGTGGCCCGGACTCTGGCGTCCACTGGCGGTCGAACTGGTGGATGACCGCTTCGTTCAGATAGCCAAGCGCCGCAAGCTGCTCGTCGACCGCCGAGAGTTCGTCGAGAGGCAGGGGAGAGCTTGCCCGCGAGAAGCTGCCGGTCCACTCCTCGGAGGAGACCAGGGCGTTGTAGCTGGCCAGCGGCAGCTGGCGTGTCTTGATGTCGGTCAGGCGAGCCAGGCGCTGGCGGTCACCCTCGGCCAGGGCGTCGGCGGCCTCGGCGTTCCAGCAGGCGCTGAGGCGGCGCCACAGACGCAGCTCGTAGAGCCAGCGTTGGCTGGGGGCGGCGGTCTTGCCAAGCTGGTTGTTGCGCTCGGCGACCAGGTTGGCGATATGGCAGCCGCGCAGGGCAAAGACGTCGAGCATGCCTTCCCTGATCGGCGGGATCTCGAGCGTCAACTGACGGCGTTCGGGGAAGTCGCCGATGTTGGCCACCGGCGCGGGCTCCGGTGGTGGCTGGTCGAGTGCCTCGGCTAGCCGCTGTTGATAGGCCAGCAGATCACGTTCCAGCGCCGAGTCGCCACAGCCCACCAGCAGCGACAGGCAGGAGGCGAGCAGCAGCGGTCGCCACCGGCCAGGACGAAAGCCGTTCATGCTCAGCCGTCCTCCGCACGCCTGGCAACGCTTCGGGCCTTGCGCCGGAAGCGCTCACCGAGCAGCAGCGCGGCGACGGTCAGCCCCGCGATCAGCCCGATCCAGTAGCCGTGTACCCCCATCGGCTCGATCCAGTCGCCAACCCCGTAGCGTCCCAGCAGGTGGCCGCCGCCGAGGCCGACCAGCCAGTACGCCAGCAGGGTGATGAACATGATCACCCGGGTATCCTTGTAGCCGCGCAGGGCGCCGGCGAGGGCCACCTGCAGGGAATCCGATACCTGATAGAGCATCGCCAGCCCCACCAGCGACAGGGTCAGTGCCTGGACCTCGACGTTATGGGTGTAGAGTCCGACGATGGTCTCCGCCGTCAGCCACAGCAGCAGGCTGTTGAACAGCGCCACCAACAGCGCGATCAGGATACCGTTCCAGGCCACCAGTCGCGCCAGCCGAGGGTCGCCACCGCCGAGTGTGTTGCCGACCCGCACCGTCAAGGCCATACCCAATGACAGCGGCAGCATGAACAGTACCGAGGTGTAGTTGAGCGCCACCTGGTGAGCGGCCACCACGATCTCGCCGAGGCTTGCGATAAACAGCGCGATCAGGGTGAACAGGGTGACCTCGACAAAGATCGCCACACCGATGGGAACGCCCACGTAGAGCAGTTCGGCGATCATCCGCGGGTTCGGACGGGTGGGCGAGTGCCACAGCTCGATACTGCCATAGGCGCGGCTCTTCTGGGTGTAACGGACCATCGCCAGGGTCATCACCCACATGGCGATGGCGGTGGCGATGCCGCAGCCATAGGCGCCCAGTGCCGGCAGGTCGGCCAACCAGCCGGGGGTGGCGTCGCCCAGCAGGCGAGTAAAACCGTCGCCACCGTAGATCAGCACATAGTTGCTGGGAATATTCACGGCAAGCCCGATCAGGCTGATCCACAGCGCCGGTCGGGTATGATTGACCCCGTCGGAGAACGCTCGCAGTGCCAGAAAGATGGCGACGCCGGGCATTCCGAAGGCCACTGCGCCAACATAGTCACGCGCGCGTTCGGCCACCTCCGGCGGCACCTCCATCCAGGCGAATACCGGCGCTACCGCCAGGCGCAGCAACAGCGCCGAGACCAGCCCCAGCACCAGGCCCACCCACAGCGCCTGGTGCACGTTGGGGCGAATGCCCGCCTGGCGCCCGCCCCCCAGCAGCTGGGCGACGATCGGCGTCAGCCCCATCAGGGTACCGGTCATGAACAGCATCAAGGGCATCCACAGACTTGCACCGACGGAGACCGCGGCGAGGTCGGTGGCGCTCTGGCGGCCAGTCATCATGATATCGACGACGCTCATGCCGGCCTGGGCCAGCTGGGCGCCACAGATGGGCAATGCCAGACGGATCAAGGGCCAGCTCTCGCGGCGGCTGGTGGCGCCGAGGCCGGTGGGGAAAGGACGCACGTTCGTGGGCTCCATGCAGAGAATACGGGCTTCTTGCCCTGGTGCCTTGAGTCAGCGGGCCGCTGTCGGGACAGACGGCCAAGAGGTGATCGCCGGGCAAGCGCGGACTCGGGGCACGGGGTACCGTGAGAGTGTACCAGCGATGCACCATCTTGGCGCCGCGCGGCCAGTTGCCAGTGCGCCAAGGCGGAGCGCCGTCATCGGTGTCTGGTCAATCAAACCAGCGATGTCGCCAGAATCGAACGCTTCGAGAGTTTGGCTGTGCGCCAAGCCTTGGTATCCTTGCCGGCTCGCGCCAACCGGCATCGGCCACTGTTCTCGCCAGGCGGGTTCGGCCATCGTTGTCGGCAG
Organism: Halomonas sp. YLB-10; assembly: GCF_003856855.1. Taxonomy (NCBI): domain Bacteria; kingdom Pseudomonadati; phylum Pseudomonadota; class Gammaproteobacteria; order Oceanospirillales; family Halomonadaceae; genus Halomonas; species Halomonas sp. YLB-10. The sequence goes on along the minus strand of NZ_RRCU01000003.1, from coordinate 552,301 downwards.
GCGCCCTTGGCAAGCGCCCTCGCCAACATCGCTCGGTAGTGGCGTTGGTCAACAACCCGCCGCCGCTTTAGACAAACGCCCGACGTGAAGGAGCCCTCGTGGAGCACCGCCTGGAAGACGTGATCGAACTGTTCGATGGGCTGTTTCTGGGCCCCTGCAATACCCGTCTGGTGCGTGGCGGTGATGAGCCCCTGTATCTGCCCGCCGACGATCAGGTGCCCTGGCATCGGGTGATCTTCGCACGGGGCTTTTTTGCCAGCGTTCTGCACGAGGTCAGCCACTGGTGTATCGCCGGGTCGCGCCGGCGACTGCTGGAAGACTACGGCTACTGGTACGAGCCTGACGGTCGCAGCGAGATGCAGCAGCAGGCCTTCGAGAAGGTCGAGGTGGCGCCCCAGGCGCTGGAGCGCATCTTCAGCGAGGCGGCCGGGCTGACCTTTCACGTCAGCGTCGACAACCTCGGCGAGGTGGAGGTCGATCGCGAAGGCTTCGCCCGACGGGTGGCCGAGCGTGCCCGCCGTTACCGTGACGAAGGATTGCCGCGCCGTGCGGCAGCCTTCGAAGCGGCGCTGCGCGGCTTCTATCGGCAAGGGCTGGCGTTGAGCGAGGCGATCGAGCTCGGACGAGAGCAGCTCGAGCCTGCCATTGCCTGATGGTGTCGGTCACTCGATGACGTCAAGATCATCGGGTAGCAGCACCCTGCCATCATAGTCGGCGCGAACCTCGTCAAGCACGCTCTCCCGCGGGGCCGAGTAGTGCAGAACATGGGTCAGCACCAGGGTGCCGGGACGCGCTTCCCGGGCCAACTCTGCCAGTTCATCGCTCAGCGTGTGGGCGTATTGATGGTAGGCCTGCCACTGCGGTGACAGTTGTTCCCACCCCTGACGGCTGATCACCTCGTGGATCAGTACGTCTGCGCCGCTTGCCTGGCGACGCACTTCCTCGGAAAGCGACGTGTCGCCAGAGATCACCAGGGTCAGGTCATCGGTGACGACCTTGTAGCCGTAGGCCTGCTCCCAGTCTCCATGAGTTACCCCGAAGGCGTGGATGCTGATGCCGGGTGACTCGTGGACCAGCCCCTCCTTCTCGATTTCGGTCACCAGGGCCCTGGCCGCCGCTGGATTGGTGACAGGGCTCTTGTCGGCCAGGCGCGTATTGGTGTCCTCGGCCAGCATGGTGTAGACCCCTTGGCTCATGGCCTCGGTACCCACCGGGCCGACCACCGAGATGGGCTGTTCGCGGCGCCACCAGTAGGTGCCGAGCAGTTCCGGGTAATCCAGTACATGGTCGCTGTGGAGGTGGGTCAGAAACAGCCGCTCGATGTTCACCGGGGCAAGCGCTTCGAAGCCCATTCGCTCCTGAGCCTGGCTGGCGCGCTCGACGACGCCGGGGCCAACATCGAAGAGATAGGCCTCGCCATCATGGATGACCGCGACCCCCGAACCGGCCCGCTCCCCGTCGGGTACCGGGGTGCCGGTGCCCAGCATCACGATACTGGTGTCGGCCTGGGCGGAGGTGGACAGGGTTGCGCTGAAAAGGGCTGCGCTGGCCAGGGCAAGGAAGGTGGCGATGGCGCGGGGGGCAGGTCGGGGGCTGGCAAGACGACGGGGCTGGGCAAAAGACGTGGCAATGGTCGTCGTAATGGTCGTGGCAATGTTCGTGGCAATGGGCATGGGCTCACTCTCTCGAAGCTTGTTGTTCGTATGGCGCACTTAAGTTCGATTTTTTGGGAAGAACAAGCCTGGCCCGAGAGGAGGGAGGAGACCAGTCGACCAAGGTATACCGCGACCACCACGCGGGGGTGACGCCAGCCGCTGCTTTGCTTCGCGCCGGGAGGGGCGGTACTGCTTCGTGACCAAGCGATAGTTCGCGAGAACGCCTGAAGCCCTGGTAACAGGGTATGGAGCTATGGGAGGTCTGGCGGGAGGGCTGACGGGAGGACTGGCGGGAGGGCTGACGGTCCGAGTCGCACCGTCAGCGGTTGCATTTCGTTTGCGGACTCAGTCGCTGTCGCTGAGTCGCTTGTGCAGATGCAACATTACCTCTACCTCCTGCTCCGGACGCATGGGCTCGAGGCCCAGTTCGGCAAACAGCTCGTTGCGGGCGCGCGCCCACTCGCCAGGATCCAGGTCGGGATAGAGGGATTCTGCCGGGGCCAGCTCGACGAAGGGGTCGAGACCGTAGGTGTCGAACAGCCGTGAGATGGCCGCCTCGTCGTCGAATACGCCGGCGGTCAGCAGGGTGGCATTGAAGTGATCGGTTTCCAGTTCACGGATCACGTCCAGCGGACTCACGCCGATGCTGGCCAGTTCCTCGCGGCTGTAGTCGCCGAGGGACACCGTCTCGGCATCGAGCCAGTCCTCGTCGGGCTGGATCAGGGTGTGCTTGATGCGGCCATCGTCGAGGCTCCAGGCGATGGCCAGGGGCAGATCGCCGTCGCCGCCGGTCTCCACGGCGATAAAGGCAGGCATGTCGCCCATGTCAGGACTCCTTGATATCGAAGAAGGCGCGGGCCGTCGCGGTGCTGCTGGCGGCAAGCTCAGCTTCGCTTTCGCCGCGCCAGTGGGCGATCTCTCGCACGATCCAGGGCAGCAGCGCCGGCTCGTGGCGGCGGCCCTTGAGCTTGGCCGGCAGATTACGCGGCAACAGGTAGGGACAGTCGGTCTCCACCATCAGTCGATTGGCGGCGATGTCGCCTACCAGATCACGTAGATGATGGCCCCTGCGCTCGTCGCAGATCCAGCCGGTCAGGCCAATGTGCAGGTCAAGATCCAGGTAGCCGTGGAGCGTCTCGCGATCCGCGGTGAAGCAATGTATCACCGCCCGTGAAATATCATCTCGCCAGGCGCCGAGGATGTCACGCATTCGGGCACCGGCGTCGCGCTCGTGCAGGAACAATGGCAGCCCCGACTCGGCAGCCAGGGCGAGTTGCGCCTCGAAGGCGCGTTCCTGTTCGGCCGGGGTCGAGAAGTTGCGATTGAAGTCGAGGCCACATTCTCCCACCGCGACCACTTGGGGCTTTTGGTGTAGCTCGGCCATGGCGGCTTCGAGCTCCGGACCCCATTCGCTGGCCTGGTGCGGGTGAATGCCGGCGGTGGCGTAAAGGCCTTCGTGGGCCTGGCACAGGGCCACCGCCTGTTCGGCATGCTCACGATCGGTACCGGTGAGAATCAGCGTCTCGACGCCGGCCGCGCGGGCACGGGCGAGGGTGGCATCGATATCGTGGGTAAAGCTCTCGTGGGTCAGGTTGGCGCCGATGTCGACCAGAGGGGCAGGCGAGTGAAAGCGCAGCGGCTCCGGCAGCGGGTTCGGCAGCGTCTCGTCTGGGGCTGGCTTGTCTGGGACGGACAACGCGGTCTCCTTGGGGCGGCTATATCGATGGAGGCGCATTGTACCTGTGTGTCGGCGGCACAACCACGTGGTGCGGTGCTCGAGGTGGCCGTGTCGCTGATCGCGTGGTCTCTGATTTTGACTCTCAGGTGGGATCGGTCATGCCAGCAGGAGGGGGGCATGAGGTACACTGTCGCGATGATCAAGCGAAGAGGTGAAGCGTGACCCTGCTACGATTGGAGCAGTTGCAACTGGCCTATGGCCACCATGTGTTGCTCGACGGTGCCGACCTGGTGCTCGAGCGGGGAGAGCGGCTGGCGCTGGTGGGCCGCAATGGCACCGGCAAGTCCACGCTGCTGAGACTGGTGGCGGGCGAGAATCAGGCCGACAGCGGCACCATCTGGCGCGCCCCAGGGCTCAAGATCGGGGTGCTCGAGCAGGACCTGCCGGAGGCCAGCGGCGAGACCATCTTTGATGTGGTGGCCCAGGGCCTGCCCGAGGCCGGCGATCTGCTGTCCGAGTATCACCATCTGGTGCAGTCCGAGGATCCGGACATGAACCGCATGGCGACGCTGCAGACGCGGCTGGAGGCCATCGACGGCTGGTCGTTCCACCAGCGGATCGATGTGGTGCTGACCCGCCTGGGGCTGCCCGAAGACGCCGAGATGTCGTCGCTGTCGGGCGGCTGGCGCCGGCGGGTGGCGCTGGCTCGGGCGCTGGTCGCCGAACCTGATCTGCTGCTGCTCGATGAGCCGACCAACCACCTGGACCTGGACACCATCGCCTGGCTCGAGGAACAGCTTGCCGCCTTTGCCGGCGCGGTGCTGTTCATCACCCACGACCGCGCCTTTCTGTCGCGTCTGGCTACCGGCATCCTCGAGCTGGATCGTGGCAAGCTCGGGCGCTATCCCGGTGACTACGCCACCTACCAGGCCCAGAAGCAGCACGAGCTTGAGGTCGAGGCCCGGGAGAACGCCGAGTTCGACAAGAAACTGGCCCAGGAAGAAGCCTGGATTCGTCAGGGGATCAAGGCCCGGCGTACGCGCAACGAAGGACGGGTGAGGGCGCTCGAGCAGTTGCGCCGCGAACGCAGCCAGCGGCGCGAGCGCCAGGGCAATGCTTCGCTGACGGTAGATACCGGCGAACGCAGCGGCAAGCGGGTGGTGGAGCTGTCTCACGTCACCCAGCACTTCGAGGACGCGACGGTCATCCGTGACCTGAATATCGAGATTCAGCGTGGGGATCGTATCGGCCTGATCGGGCGCAATGGCGCCGGCAAGACCACCCTGTTGAAGATCCTGCTGGGCGAACTCGAGCCGAGCGAAGGCACGGTGCGGCTGGGGACAAAGCTTCAGGTCGCCTACTTCGACCAGCTCCGGGCCGGGCTTGAGCCTGAGCGCACCGTCTACGACAACGTGGCCCAGGGCAGTGATCGGGTCACGGTGGGTGGCAAGGACCGCCACGTGATGAGCTACCTGCAGGACTTTCTGTTCTCGCCGGAGCGTGCGCGTCAGCCGGTCAAGGCACTGTCCGGGGGCGAGTCCAACCGCCTGCTGCTGGCCAAGCTGTTCACCCAGCCGGCCAACGTGCTGGTGCTCGATGAGCCGACCAATGACCTGGACGTCGAGACACTGGAGCTGCTCGAGGAATTGTTGCTCAACTTCGACGGCACCCTGTTGCTGGTATCACACGACCGCGCCTTCATGGACAACGTGGTGACCAGCGTGCTGGCCTTCGAAGGCAGGGGGCAGGTACGCGAGTACGTCGGTGGCTACAGCGACTGGGTCCGCCAGGGCGGCAAGTTGCCGCCGGCGCCCTGGGAGGGTGCGGCGCGCCAGCGGGTGGAGCCGACCGCGGATGACGCGGCACCGGCGCCGGCATCCAGCAAGACGGATACGGTGGACACGGCCGCAGCGCCAGCCAAGGCCAAGCCGGTCAAGCTATCCTACAAGCTGCAGCGCGAGCTCGATGGCCTTCCGGCGGAGATCGAGCGGCTGGAGTCTGAGGTGGCCGAGCTCGAGGCGGAGGCGGGCAAGCCCGACTTCTACCAGCAGCCATCTGGTGTGGTCACCGAGCGTCTGGCGTTGCTGCAGGAGACTCAGGAACGCCTCGACGCGGTCATGGAGCGCTGGATGGAACTCGAGGCCATGGCCGCCGGCGAGTAGACCCGGACGCGCTCTGGCCCCTTTGCGTGGTACCGAGGAGTCGCTCGATAGGCGCCTTGCGAAAGGAGCCTCGCCCGTCCACCGCTTGGGTGGACGGGCGAGGGCAAGCTCCCGGGAATGAACGGGGCAGCGGGCGCGATGCGGTTGCCGCGAGGTGCGATCCGGTCAACCGCTGGGGTTACTCTTCGCTTTCCTTGCCGACGCGCACGGCCAGTACGTCGCACTGAGCACCATGGAGCACGCCGGTGGAGGTGGAGCCGAGCAGCAGGGCGAAGCCATGACGGCCGTGGGAGCCGACCACAATCAGGTCGACGTCGTGCTCATCGGCGAAGCGATGGATCTCGGTATCGGGCATGCCGACGACCACGTGCTGGTCGTCGCGCGCCACGTGGGCATCGGCGATCTCGGCCAGGCGCTGCTTGGCATGGTCGTCCAACTGGTCCTGGATGCTGGTCAGGTCCATGGGGATGTCGCCCCCGTAGGCAAAGCCGAGGGGCTCCAGCGTATGCATGATCGACAGCTTCGCGTGGTTGCGATCGGCGATCTGCAGGGCGCGTTCGAGGATCTTGTGGGAGTCCTTGGTGAGGTCCACGGCCACCAGCACATGACGATATTCATTGCTCACGGGACTACGCCTCCAGCGGCGGTCGGTTGAGAAAAGGTCTGTGCTTCCACTCTAGGCCGCCAGTCCCGTCAAAACAATGCTGATGATCAACGATTTTTCTGAGGAAACCGTATGTTGTGGCTGCTGATCCTGGGGGTGGTAGGAATGGTCTTTGCCCCGGCCATGTGGCTGCGCCCCACCGCCCGAGAGCGTCGTCAGGGGTCGCTGCGCCAGGTGGCGATCGAGGCGGGGGCCAGCGTCAAGCTGGAGACGCCACCGCTGCACGGCGAGACCGACAAGATGGCGGCCTATCGCTGGGTCTATCCGAGCCAGCGGCCTGGCCCACGTTTTGTGCTGGTACGCACAGAACGTGCCAGCGAGGCGCTCAAGTCGTTCGACTACGACAATGGCTGGCGCTGGCGGATTCAGCCGCTGGAGCCGTTGCCATCGGTGATCAATGCGCGACTGTCGCGTCTGCTGACCCAGTTGCCCGAGGACGCCTGCGTGGTCGAATCCAGCGACAAGGCCTTGACGCTGTGGTGGGAAGAGTCGCTGGAGGCCGACGCCTTCGGCAGCCTGGCGGCGCCTGCGACGGCGCTACGCGACGCCCTGCAGGGACGTCCGGATCGTCCCGCCGCCAATTTGCCGAACTCGCCGCCCTGATATTGGCGGCTCTAACTTGGACGATGGCGATCGACCACCCAGGATCGAACAGGGCTGCGGCATGCTGGGTATCCGGCCCAGGTGTCAGGGCGGGCTTTGAAGGCGATCTCGGCGAGGCTCTTGCTGGGCTCTTCGAGCTCAGGTGTCAGCGCTGGCAATCATCCGGCGTCAGCAAGGCCTGACCGTTGGCCTCGATGCGGCTGAGCATGTCGCTGAGTCTTTCCTGTTCCTGCTCGTCCAGCCCCTTGAGCATCTCTTCCCTGGCCTGTTGCACGATGGCATCGATCTTCTCGAGCAGAGGCGTCGCCTGCTTGGTCAGGTGCACGCGTTTGGTGCGGCGATCCTGGTCACACGGACAGCGCTCGACCAGGCCCTGCTCGCAAAGCTGATCCAGCGTCCTGACCAGCGACGGCGCCTCGACGCCGATGGCCCGCGCCAGGTCGCACTGGGGCTGCCCGTCCGGCATGCGCCACAGGTGATAGAGCGTCACCCACCGCGTCTGGGTCAGTCCCAACGGTGCGAGGCGCTGATCGAGCACCGCACGCCAGATGCGTGGTGCCCGAGACAGTTGAAATCCGATGTTCTCGTTCATAGTGATCAAGATCGCAAGGCTGCAAATGATTTGATTGTCCGAACGCAGCGGCGGTAATGCAAGCCAACTCCCTCCTTTGCTTCGAAACTGCGCCTATTCTTCACCCTTCGGGGGTACAGCCGCTCCCTGGCTGTCGCTTGTTCGCGACTCACGACTCACGCCCTGTCTCACCGTTGTCGTGTTCCCCTTCATCGTCTGCTTGCGACGCTTGCTCCTCCTTGCCCTCGCGATCACCTTTCTGTTCAGCCGGCTGCTCGCCTGCCGAATCGCTCTCCCTCGTCTCGCCGCTTTGTCCCGTGTCATCTTTCGGCTCACCCGCATCCTCTTCAGCAGGGGCTGGCTCCTCGTGATTCGGCGGCTCTTGCTGGCGTGCCTTGTCGGATGCCATGTCCGGTGTCTCCTGCTGTCCCTCGGGACGGGCGGTCAACCAGCGCAGCCTGAGGCCGGGAATGCCCGCCTGGGTATCGATGCTGGCGTCGGCGGTGGTCGCCGCCCCAGGGTCTTCGGCAACCTCGAAGCGCAGTACGCCGATACGTTGGCCGCCGGCGGTCATCACATCGATGCGCCAGCTGCCGCTGCTGGCCTCGGGGAAGTTCTGCTTGCGGGTCCAGGCGCGATAGCCCTCGGCGCGTCCGCCGTAGATATTCAGCGCGATGCGGTCGACGAGTTCTCCCTCGTGGCGCCACTCGTGTACCACCTCTTCCTTCAAGCCGCGTGGCGCATGGATTGCGGTGTAGGCATAGAGCCCTCGGGACGACAGCGCCTCCGGTGTCAGCGCCATGGAGCCCTGCGGCGTGCGTGCGGCCTCGTCGAAGGCCGGCGACAGGGCGCTGCCGGACAACCACAGGGTCGCCGGCGGCACCCACACCCGGCCCAGCCAGGCGACCCCGGCCAATAGCGGTAGCAGCGCGAACATCGCCAGCCAGCGGGCGGGACTCATGGGGCGCAGCAGATGCAACAGACTCGGCAGGCTGAATACCACCATGGCCACGGCGGCCGCCAGCATGCTCTGACCGGTACTCAGGTGCAGTACCAGCGGCAGGGTCACCAGCACCACCAGGAACACGCACTGGGCGTGGAACACAAAGTAGAGCCAGCGCTTGCGTTCGGCCAGTCGGTAGTAGAGCGGATCAACGATGGACAGCACCGCCATGCCAAGCATGAACAGGGTGAACAGCGCCTGACCGCTGCTCCACACCGTGGTGGCGACCAGAAAGGGCAAGGCGAAGAACAGCGTCTCCTGGTGGATCATCTGGGCGATGAAGGTGGTGACGCCACGGGGCAGGGCAGGATAGCCGCGGCGCACCATCAGACGTCCGATCAGACTCTCCGACAGCAGCAGGGTCCAGGCCAGCAACATGCCCCCGGCCAGCAGCACGCCGAGCCACTGCTGGCGCTCGACCAGAAAGAAGCTGGCGACGCCGGCAGCAAAGGCCAGCGGTGGCCACAGCCAGTGCCAGGGCCGCAGACGCGCTACCCAGGTCTCGATGAATCGCTGCGTCGCGTTGAGGGTGGTGCGCTGAGGGGGCGAGGAGGGCATGGCGTGGTCCGCGGCGGCTGGGAGGAGCATGCTATCAGTATGCTTAAACGCTGGCGAAGCGCCGCTGCATGCTTCAACGCCTCGCAAGCCCTCTAAGGTATTGGTAGGGGTTGACGGAAGTGAATCTTTGCACCAAGCTGGCGAAATCAAACGGGCGTATGAATGTCGCCTGGCCCTTCGATTGTCGGGCCCTTTCCGGATGACACGGCATGACTTCAGTGGAGATGCGTGGATGATCTATCAAGGCAATGCCATTTCGGTGGCTCGCAATGGCGACGATATCGCCACTCTGACCTTCGACTTGAAGGATGAATCGGTCAACAAGCTCTCTGGCGCGGTGATCAAGGAGCTGGGCGAAGCGCTGGACGCGGTACGCGGCGAGAGCGGCGTCAAGGGCCTGATGCTGAAAAGTGCCAAGGACGCCTTCATCGTCGGTGCCGACATCACCGAGTTTCACGCCATGTTCGGCAAGGACGAGGCGGAGATCCAGGGTATGCTCGAGCAGGTCCACGGCATCTTCAATGGCCTCGAGGACCTGCCCTTCCCGACGGTCAGCGCGATCAACGGTCTGGCCCTCGGTGGCGGCTGTGAGGTGGTGCTGTCCACCGACTTCCGCGTGATGACGCCTGACGCCAAGATCGGCCTGCCCGAGACCAAGCTCGGTATCGTCCCCGGCTGGGGCGGCTGCGTGCGTCTGCCCAGGGTGATCGGCGCCGACAACGCCATCGAGTGGATCGCCGGCGGCACCGAGAACCGTGCCGACGCCTGCCTCAAGGTCGGCGCCGTGGATGCGGTGGTGCCCGCCGATGACCTCGAGGCAGCGGCGCTCGACATGCTGGCGCGAGCCAACGCCGGCGAACTCGACTTCAAGGCCCGGCGCGAGGAAAAGAACAGCGCGCTGAACCTCAATCCGGTCGAGCAGATGATGGTGTTCGAGACCTCCAAGGGATATGTCGCCGGCAAGGCCGGGCCGCACTATCCGGCGCCGGTGGAAGCGATCAAGGTGATCCAGAAGGGCGCCGGTGAAGGTCGTGCGCGGGCCCAGGCGATCGAAGCCAAGGCCTTCTGCAAGATGGCCAAGACCGACGTCTGCTACAACCTGGTCGGGCTGTTCCTCAACGACCAGGTGGTCAAGAAGAAGGGCGGCAAGTACGCCAGCAAGGCGCAACCGGTGCGCCAGGCGGCGGTGCTCGGTGCCGGCATCATGGGCGGCGGAATCGCCTACCAGAGCGCCTCCAAGGGCACCCCGATCCTGATGAAGGATATCAAGGAAGACGCCATCGAGCTGGGCCTCAAGGAGGCGCGCAAGCTGTTCGGCAAGCAGGCCTCCCGCGGCAAGCTGTCCGTCGAAGGCGTGGCCGAGAAGCTCGCCAACATTCGTCCGACGCTGTCCTACGGTGATTTCGACAATGTCGACCTGGTGGTCGAGGCGGTGGTCGAGAACCCCAAGGTCAAGGGTGCGGTGCTCAGCGAGGTCGAGCAGCAGGTAGGCGATAACACCATCCTGGCGTCCAACACCTCGACCATCTCGATCACCCGGCTGGCCGAGAACCTGAAGCGTCCCGAGAACTTCTGCGGCATGCACTTCTTCAACCCGGTGCACCGCATGCCGCTGGTCGAGGTCATCCGTGGCGAGAAGACCAGCGACGCAGCCGTGGCCGCCACCGTGGCCTACGCCAAGGCCATGGGCAAGACGCCGATCGTGGTCAACGACTGCCCGGGCTTCCTGGTCAATCGCGTGCTGTTCCCCTATTTCGGTGGTTTCAGCCTGCTGGTCGAGAAGGGTGCCGACTACCAGCGCGTCGACAAGGTGATGGAGAAGTTCGGCTGGCCGATGGGCCCGGCCTATCTGCTCGACGTGGTCGGCATGGATACCGCGGTGCACGCCAATGCGGTGATGGCCGAGGGCTTCCCCGACCGCATGGCGCGTGACGCCAAGACCGCCATTCAGGTGATGTTCGACAACGATCGCCTGGGGCAGAAGAACGCCAAGGGCTTCTACGCCTACGAAGAGGATCGCAAGGGCAAGCCCAGGAAGGTCAGCGACGAGGCCGCCATCGAGCTGGTCAAGCAGGTGGTCAGCGAGAACCGAGAGTTCTCCGACGAAGAGATCATCGCGCGGATGATGGTGCCGCTGTGCATGGAGACCGTGCGCTGTCTCGAAGATGACATCGTCGGCACCCCGGCCGAGGCCGACATGGCGCTGATCTACGGCATCGGCTTCCCTCCCTTCCGAGGTGGTGCACTGCGCTATATCGATGCCATGGGCGTGGCCGAATTCGTCGCCCTGGCCGACAGCCTGGCCGAGGAGCTCGGGCCGCTTTATGCGCCCACCGATGGCCTGCGTGAGATGGCCAACAGTGGCAAGACCTTCTACGCCGACGCCAAGTGACCCCACCAGACAGGAGAAGACAGATGAGCTTGAACCCGAGAGATGTGGTGGTGGTCGATGGTGCCCGTACCGCCATGGCCAAGGCCAAGAACGGTGGCTTCCGCCACGTGCGTGCCGAGAACCTGTCGGCGGCGGTGATGAATGCGCTGCTCGAGCGCAACGCCGCCGTTGATCCCGGCGAGGTGGATGACGTCATCTGGGGCTGCGTCAACCAGACCCTGGAGCAGGGCTTCAACGTCGCACGCAACGCCCAGATCATGACCGCCATGCCGCGCAGCGTGCCGGCCCAGACGGTCAACCGCCTGTGTGGCTCGTCGATGAGCGCACTGCACATCGCCACCGCCAACATCAAGGCCGGCATGGGTGACGTCTACCTGGTCGGTGGCGTCGAGCATATGGAGCACATCCCGCTGACCCACGGCATCGACGTCAACCCCAGCGCCAGCAAGCACGCCGCCAAGGCAGCGATGATGATGGGCATGACCGCCGAATTGCTGGGCAAGCTGCACAGCATCTCCCGCGAGCAGCAGGACAGCTTCGGCGTACGCTCCCATCAGCGTGCCTACGAGGCCCAGCAGAGCGGCGCCTTTGACCGCGAGATCATCGGTGTGGAAGGCCATGACGCCGACGGCCGCCGGATTCTGGTCAAGCGTGACGAGGTGATTCGTCCCGAGGCCAGCCTGGACAGCATGGCGGGCCTCAAGCCGGTGTTCGATCCGCGTGGCGGTACCGTCACCGCCGGCACCTCCTCGGCACTGTCGGTGGGCTCAAGTGGCATGCTGGTGATGAGCTACGAACGCGCCCAGGCCCTTGGTCTTTCGCCGATTGCTCGGGTGCTTTCCACCGGAGTGTCCGGCTGCGACGCCTCGATCATGGGCTATGGCCCGGTACCGGCGTCCCAGAAGGCGCTCAAGGCGGCGGGACTGAGCATCGATGACATCGACACGGTGGAGCTCAACGAAGCCTTTGCCGCCCAGGCGTTGCCGGTACTCAAGGACCTGGGGCTGCTCGACGTGATGGACGAGAAGGTCAACCTGCACGGCGGCGCCATCGCCCTGGGTCACCCGCTGGGCTGCTCCGGCACCCGTATCAGCAACAGCCTGCTGAACGTGATGCGGCGCCAGGACACCCGCCTGGGTCTCGCCACCATGTGTATCGGCATGGGGCAGGGCGTGGCGACCGTGTTCGAACGCCTCGACTGAACTCTTGCCGCCTTCGGGCGGAGCAGAGCGGAAAACGCCGGCACTGTCTGACAGTGCCGGCGTTGTTGCGAGAGTGCAGTGTACACGCGCAAGTCATTCAACCGCTTGATGCTGCCGTGGCCATCATCTGATCGTGGCAGATGCGCACCATGGCGCCTCCTCGTCCCAGTGGCACGATCTGACCGACGTTGTCCGGCGGGTTCTGCTGGTCCGATGGTTCGACCACTTCCTCGAGTTCCACCCTGTAGCGATGTCCGGCGAGGTGGGTCAACACGAACCGATGACCCTCGGGCATCTCGGCGGAGGCCGGGAGGAGCCGGCGTACACGATCCAAGACCTCCTCTGACAATACCTCATCCTGCTTTTTGACCAACATCCAGCCAAGCTGCGTCACGATCCCCGCGACGGTAGCGATGGGGCCCGGGTAGAGCTGCCAGAACTGGGTGAAGGTGGGGCCGCGGGCGATCGATACGCTGACGTACTCGGGGCCGAACATGATGATGAGAACAGCGATGATCAAGACAATCAGCGACACCGCAATGACTAGATAGCCAAAGACGGTATCACCGGTGTAGGAGGGACCTTCGAATTCGATCGGTAGGTCCTCCAGCGTCTGCTGTGCATCCATGCGCATCTCCTGTGGCTCCGTTGGCCGGAGCCGTTGTACTTCCCTGTAGACCCCGACCTCGCCGTGATTTACCGCATCCCTTGAACGGACGAGTATCGAGTGAGTGACGCACAGTCCGGGCGACATCAGGCATCTTGCCAAAGGCCCATCTGTACGTTGGTGAGAGTGTCTCCAGAGGGACCGTGGCCTGGCAATGCCGAGGCTTTATGCGACCTATCTAATACGCTATTGGCGATTTGATGGTGCATAGTTGTGAGGTCTTGGCGACATCTCCGTTCGCTGCGGCAAGCAAGGGGGCGGCGAGTCGATCGCGACGTCAGGCCTATTCGAACGTCTCCTCCGGCAGAGCATAGCGCCAAGGCGCTGACCAGACGGCGGCTCGGTAGCGGGGCTTCTCGGCTCTGGGTGGTGATACACGCTACCTGAACTAGCGCTGCTTCTGGAGATGGAAGCTTCATGCTTCCCGCCCGCGGATTACACGATCCCCGCATCAAGTCCCGCCGCCAGGGTCATGGCGAGCTCCTCCACCTGGTCGGTGAAGTCATCCTGCCATTCACCCCGCAGCACCAGTGGCGTCTGGACCCATTTCCAGCGCAGACCGGTGACGATGCCTTCCACCGCCCGCTGCGTGCCGGTGCCGTCGTGACCCGCGCGGATGTACAGTACGCAGGGCAACCCCTGGGTGTGTTCCAGCACGGGGTAGTAGCTACGATCGAAGAAGTCCTTGAGGGCACCGCTCATGTAGCCGAGGTTCTCGGTGGTGCCAAGCAGGATGGCGTCGGCTTTCCTGACATCCTCGGGGCCAGCATCAAGCGGCGCCAGTACCTGGACGTCCACGCCGTCGATGTCCGGATGGCGGGCGCCACGCTCGGCCGCTTCCCTTAGTGCCAGGGTGTTGGGCGAGGGTGCATGGGCGACGATCAGCAGACGTTTCATGCGGGGCTCCGGCAAGGCTGGTGCGAGGATGGTGGCTAGAGCGGCGAGCGACGGTTCGGTGCGTCGATCTTCCGGCTGCCCCCTTGAAGCCATGGGGGATCATCATCATGTCAAAGACATGCGGGTTTGACAGCCCGGGGCGACTCGTCAAGGCTGGACATGGCTGCCGCGGTGAAATATCGCCTAGCGGTTGCATGAACATCACGCAGACGCCCTTTGCAGATTGTGAACCATTTCGATCCAGGGAGGATATCACCATGCCCTTTGCGCTTTCTTCGCTAAGAGTGACCAGCACCGCCTTCGACAATGATGGCGCCATCCCCGCACGGCACTCCCAGGAGGCAGAAGATCTGTCTCCGGCGCTGGCCTGGGACGGCCTGCCCGAGGGTACCAAGTCGGTGGCGGTCATCTGTCACGACCCCGACGCGCCGCTGGTCCAGAAGGGATGCTACGGCTTTGTTCACTGGCTGCTCTACAACCTGCCGGCGTCCCTCTCCTCGCTGGAGGAGGCCACCGATGAAGGCACCCGAGGAATCAACGACGCCGGCAACCTCGGTTTCAATGGTCCGATGCCGCCGGAAGGGCATGGCGTGCACCGCTACTACTTCTGGGTACTGGCGCTGGACACCGAGACGAACCTGCCGGAGGGCCTCGGCATGAATGAACTGCTGTCCGAGGTCGAGCCGCACCTGCTCGGCATGAATCGGCTGGTGGGGAGCTATCAGCGCGACGCCTGAGGCGCCTCGGCCACCATCAGAACATGACGTACTGAAGCCCGTTTTTAACGGGCTTCTCGTTCAAGGATGACGCCCATGTACGAATGGATTTCTGCCCACAAGGACGTATTGCAGACGCTGGCCAGCGTAGGCTCCTTCATGATCTGGCTGATCTACGCGCAGCTTCTGTACTTTGGCTTTCGCCGCCAGCGTCGACCCCGGCTGATCATCAATCGCGGCAAGCGAAAGAATCTGGATGCGCTGTGTGTGATCAGCAACATGAGCGCCGAACCCATCTACTTGCAACATATCATGATGACGCTGGAGACCTCGGAAGGGGACTGGACGCTGGATGTCAGTGACCACGAGGCGGATCTTGACGATGATGAAGACCAGCAGGAAGCGGGCCACAACGCCAGTCATTGTACCCACCAGGGTCCGCTGGACAGCGGTGGCTTCGTTCATATCGGTTCGTTCAATGCCTTGAAGGAACGTATCACCACCATCGCCGACATCGACGAGTCACGGGATGGGCTGGTATTCAAGGCCGTCTGTGTACGGGTGATCGGCACCTACTGTTCGGAGAACCTGCCGATCGGTGCCGAGCGGCGTTTCGTGTTTCACCAGAGCGAGGATTCCTGCACCCTGGTGCCCGAAACCTGGGACACTCTGCAGTTCAGTACACGCCGTCAGCGGCGGGCCCTGAAGGCCGATATCAAGCGCATTCACGAGCGCCAGGCCCAAGGCGAGGGCGAAAAGGCGGAAAAGGAAGATAGGGAGGAATAGGGAGCAATAGGAAGACAGCGCCTGACAAGGCTCTCCTTCCATTGGACGACTGGCAATCCGGCGGGGGGCGGAGTACCGTCTTCGCTTTTCCCACCTGCGAGAGTGTCATGAGCGACCTGCCCCCCTGTCCCGCCTGTGAGTCCCCATACGGCTACGAGGATGGCCATTCCCTGGTCTGTCCCGAGTGCGGCCACGAATGGTCGTTGAACGCCGAGCCCGATGAGAGCGGTGACCAGGTGCGGGACGCCCACGGCAATGTGCTGAGCGACGGCGACAGCGTCACCGTGATCAAGGATCTGAAGGTCAAGGGCTCTTCTTCGGTGGTCAAGGTCGGCACCAAGGTGAAGAACATCCGCCTGGTCGATGGTGACCATGACATCGACTGCAAGATCGATGGCATCGGCGCCATGAAGCTCAAGTCGATGTACGTCAAGAAGGCCTGAATGCGGCCCTTGAGGCGTCATGCAAGGGCAAACGCCAGCGCTTGGAAAGCGCTGGCGTTTTTTTATGCTCGACTTGCGTTGGTTGCCCTGACGCGACCTGTGCTCAGGTGAGGCTGGCGCCCACGAACAATGTCACGGTGGTGACTCCCAGGGTCATCAGGATATAAGGCAGCGCCCACTTGACGAAGCGCTCGTAGGGTATCTTGGCAAGCGCCAGTCCGGCGACCAGATGGGCGGCGGTGGGAGCGAACATGTTGATCCAGCCGCTGGCGGACTGGAAGGCGGTGACCACCAGTTCGCGATCCACGCCCGAGAAGTCGGCCAGTGGCGCCATCAGCGGCATGGACACCGTGGCCAGCCCTGAAGTCGATGGGATGAAGAAGCTCAGCACGATGTGGACCACGTAGGCCACCACCACGAACAGGCCCGAGGACAGGCCGGCTACCGCGCCTTCGGCCCAATTGAGGATGGTGTCGATGATCACGCCGTTGTCCATCACCACATAGATGCCGCGTGCCACGGCCACCACCAGGGCCACGCCGATCAGGTCCTTGGCACCATCGAGGAAGGTCTCGATGAAGTCGGATTCGGACTGTCGATTGATCAGGGCGATCAGGATGGCAGCGCTCAGGAACAGGGTGGAGAGTTCATCGAACCACCACCACAGGGTCGGAAAAGCCGTGATGCCCATGTCTTCCCAGGGCACGACGCCGTAGACCATGATCCCGAAGGTCATGAAAAACACCGTCATGGTCAGCTTGTGGCGCAGGGTAAACGCCTGGGTCGAGGCGGCCTCCTTGGCCTGAGGGTCGGCTGTCAGCTGCAGGTCCGCCAGCACCGAGCGCTGCGGGTCGCGCTTGATCCGCGCGGCGTAGCGCATCACGAACCAGATAGCCAGTGACACCAGGATCACGAACTGCACCAGCCTGAGCGTGATACCGGCGCCGATCGGCAGGCCGGCGAAGCCCGAGGCGATGCCGGTGGCGAAGGGGTTGACGGTGGAGGCCAGCACTCCGGTGCCGGAGCCGAGCAGGATGATGCCTGCGGCCACCATGCGGTCGTAGCCGGCGGCGGTGATCACCGGCAGGATGATGGCCCAGAAGGCGACCGTTTCCTCGGCCATGCCGTAGGTGGACCCGCCGAGGGCAAACAGCACCATCAGTACGGGAATCAGGTACTGCTCGCGCCCGCCAAAGCGCTCGACCACCGCGCCGATCCCGGCATCCAGGGCGCCCGAGCGCATCGTCACCGCCAGAAAGCCGCCGATGACCAGCACGAACAGGGCAACGTCCACGGCCTTGTGGAATCCCTGGATCGGGGCCACCAGCACATCCAAAGGCCCTTGGGGGGAGCTTTCCAGCACCTGGTAGGTGCCGGGAATCGGCAACAGGCGGCCGTCACCCTGATAGTCGAGCACGTCGCTGGCAGCAATGACCTGATCGCTGCCTTCCACATGGTAGTCGTACTTGCCGGCGGGCATGACCCAGGTCAGCACCGCCACTAGCGCGGTGATCACAAAGAGCAGGGTATAGACCGTGGGCATGCGCAGGCCGGAGCGCCGTTTGGAGGAGGTCGCTTGCGTTTCCATCTCGGTTTCCTCGTTTCAGAAGGTCATGGTGTAGGCTCTTTTGTTGTCGGTGTGATCAGGGACAGACGGCCCTTGTGTGACCGCCTGTCTTCGAGTCTACGGGCCTCGACAGTCTGTCGGGACTTGGGTCGGCACAATGCTTGATCCGCTGCAAGGACGGCGACGATGCGGCGAGATGAGAGATAAATTTGCTGGCCTGGCTCAAGAAATGAGGCGACGCCAATGTTTCACCACACGCGGTCTCGCTGCACGACGAGACACGCGCAGGGTTGTCGTGTGCAGGGCAATAGGAAGTGGCGCTGGGGGCGGCTGACAGGGCGGCTGAAAGGGCGGCTGAAAGGGCGGCCGGGAGGCCGACTGAGCGAGCGGCCGGCCCTGCCGCAAATGAGGGCCTTGGGTCAGGTGATATGGCCAGGGGCCCGGTGTGGCGGCCCCTGGCGAGTTCATCCATAGCCCAGAGATCAGCCTTCGAAGTTCCAGGTCAGGCGGGCGTTGATGCGACCCTCGCGGCTATCGGTCTCGAGGTCACGATCGCCGATGGGCTCAGCGTATTCCAGGGTGAGGCCGTACAGACGTCCTTTGCCCAGGCTGACGCCGGCCGCCGCCGAAGCCAGGTGGCTATCCGCGTCGCGCTCCTGAAACTCGGTGCGGGCGCCATCCAGCACCAGGTAGGGCTCGACGCGCGAAAGCCAGGCGCTATTCACAGGCTGCAGATAGCGTAGTTCCAGCGCCCCGGCGAAACCGTAGTCGCCCTCCGCCTGGCCGGCGTCATAGCCGCGCCCGAAGCGTTGGCCACCGTAGTTGCCGCGCTCGGGTTCCGGCAGCGCATCGTCGGAGTAGAAACCGTTGGCGCTGGCGGTAAGGCGCCAGTGATCGCCATACAGGCGTCTGTACTGGGCGTCCAGCTGCCAGCGGGTGAAGTGCAGATCTCCGTTGTCGGCAAGCGGTGTACCGTTGAGCCGACGCTGCTGCTCGTTGGCCCCCAGATCCATGCCCTGGCGCAGGGCCAGCGAGGCCAGCCAGAACTGCCGTCCACGCTGGGTGCGATAGTTCAGGTCCAGATCGGCGGCCGAATACTCGGACTCCTCGACCAGTTGGTTGAGGGTCTGTTCCTCGAAGCTGAGTGATGTGGTCTTGGTCTCGTCGTGATGACGCAAGGCACCGCCCAGGGTCAGGCTCGAGGAGCGTGACAGCAGCAAGGGGTAGGACAGCCCCAGGCGATAGCGTCTACGGTCGGTATCCTGATCCTGGCGCAGATCGAAGCGCTGTCCGTCGAGCAGGTAGATCAGATTCTCCTCGTCCTCACCGTCATAGCTGTCGGCGGAGGCGGTCAGGGTCAGGCCGTCGTTGCCGATATCGGTACGATAGTCCAACGCGTAGAGCTCGTTGTCGTTGTCGATGGGCCACAGCCAGGAGAAGCCCAGGCTGTCGCCCCAGGTAGTCAGGCTCTGGGTCGAGACCCGGTTGATGAAGACGGCGTCCTGCTCATCGCCGCCGCTGAGGTTGCCCGAATAGTCAAAATGATCGATACGACGTTCTTCGACACGCAGGGTAGTGGCACCGCTGGGTGTGCGCGGCACCGGTGCCTTCAGGGTCAGGCTGGCACCGGGAATTCGCTCGATCAGCCCGCTGACACGCTCAAAGGTGCTGCGCGTCAGAGGGCGTTCTTCCAGCAATGGCTGGACCAGTTTCTCCACTCGGCCCGCCACGGGGTCATCGTCCACCACGATCTCGGTACGGGCGATATGCCCCTCCACCAGTACGATGCGCACGTTGCCGTCACGAAAGTTGTTGGTTGGCAGGTAGGCGAAGGACAGCGGATAGCCGCCGTCCTGGTAGGCGTCGGTGATCGCCTGGACTTCGGCCTCGATGGCCTCTCGGCTCACACTCTGCCCGATCATGGCCTGAAGTCCCTGACTTAATTCGGCCAGATCCAGCACGCTGTCGCCGATGAAGCGCACGTGACGCACGGTGACGCGGGCAGGGATGCCGGCGCTGGCGTCGCTGGGCAGGTCAACCTCGGTTTCCACGCTGCGCTGTTGTGGCGCCAGCCGGCGATTTTCGATGATGTCGTCGACGGTCTCCAGCGTCTGCTGGGCCTGGAGGGGGGACACGGCCAGCAGGCTGCCGGCGGCCATCACTAGTGGAAGGGGACTGTATCGCGAACGTGGCGGGGTAGGCGGCTTGGTGTAGGGCGTTGGTTGCGGCGTAGTGCTTGGCATAGGCTTCCTTGTCGATCCCTGGTAGAGGCCCCTCAAGGGGTCTCGAATATTGTTATGAACAGCGTCTGGACTGGTGTTGGGTATGACCTCAAGAAAAGGCCCGATACCCGCGGGGGTATCGGGCCTGCGTCTGGCATGGCTGGTCAGGCGAGATCAGTTTCTGCCCAGCAGTCCTCCCAGAACGTTGCTGACCAGGCCGTCATTGCTGCTGGCGTCGTTACTGCTGCCGTCCTGGCTGCTTCCCATGTCACCGGTAAGCTTCTCGGTCACGCCACCGACGGCGTCCAGGGTGCCGCCGACCAGGCCACCGCCGCTGTCGCTGTCGCCACCGCCGAGGGTGCTGGTCAGGGTGTCGGAGACGCCGGAGACCAGGCCGCCGCCACTGTCGCCACCGCCGAGGGTGCTGGTCAGGGTATCGGAGACGCCAGAGACCAGGCCGCCGCCACTGTCGCCACCGAGGGTGTCGCCAAGCCCTGCGGTCAAGCCGCTGCCGCCGCCCAGCGTATCGTTGAGTCCGGCGATGAGGTTGCTGTCACCACCAAGCTGGTCGCCAAGCCCTGCCTCGAGTCCGCCCCCGAGGCCGCCTTGCTGGCTTCCTCCGAGATCCGAGAGCAGAGCCCCTTGGCCCAGCAGCCCGGCAGATTCCAGTTGACTGAGTCCCTGACCATCGAGGCGTGAAAGCAGTCGAGCCTCATCACCGCCCAGCAGTCTGCCGGTGTTGGCGGCGATGCCTCCGACACCGCTGACAGCACCACCCACGCCAGCGGCGAGGTCATTGCCCTGACCCAGGCGGCCACCCAGTCCATCTACCGCTACGCCGGCCTGGATCAGCACGTTGCCTACCTCGGGGCCGACCACCAGGGCCTGGCTGAGCTGGGTAACGCCGCTATCCGTCTGGATGACAACGGGGCGCAATACCGCCGACACTTCGCGGGTCAGGCCACCAAGGTGCGAGCCATCGTCGTTGAAGTTCAGGGTCAGCACGTTACCGGCCTGGGTCACGCCGCCACCAAGGGCCGCGACGCTGCTGCCGAGCTGGGTGATGGCGCCGCTGCGGTTGTCGAGCTGCATGACCAGGGGGAGCTGGTTCAGGTTGCCGACGGTGGCGCCGAGGCTGGATACCACCTCTCCGGTTTCGGAGACCGCTACACCGCCGCCGGCCAAGGTGGTTCCCACAGCGTTGGGGTTATTCGAGAAGTTGCCCAGACCATTGTCGAGTCCGTTGCTGAGCCCGGATACGGCTTGGCCGCCATTGCTGATGACATTGCCCAGCCCGTCGGTGACGAACTCTCCACGTCCTCCCAGACTTTGTTGCGAAATGCCATCGCCCAGGGCGGTGACCGCGTCTCCAGCACCGGCGCCGGTCTGTCCTGCGCTGGCGACGGTGCGCTCCAGGTCGGTGCGGCCGTCTTCAGGCGCGCTGGTATCGCCATCGAGCAGTCCGCCGAGGCCGCCGCCTGAGCCATTGTCGCCTTCACCCCCGCCGAGCAGCTCGCCGGTCGCGATGACGATATTACCGCTGCCGGTCACGCTATCGCCGGCGCCGCCAAGCAGAGAGTAGCGTTCACCGATACGCTGACCGAGGTCGGCCAGGGTGCCACCGGTGCGTAGCAGCAGGTTGCCGGCCTGGGCCGGCAACACCAGCGCTTGACCGACGCGTGTGACCTTGCCGTCGGTGCCCAGCAGCACAGGACGAAGGGCAACACCAAGCTTGGTAGTGGTGGCCCCGAGCACCTCGCTGGAATCCTCGAAATTAACGCTGAGTGCGTCGCCTGCGCGCTCCACCTTGCCGCCGAGCCCATTGACGGTGGTACCGAGCTTGGTCACCAGTCCTGTTCGGGCGTCGAGTTCCATCACTACGGGCAGTTCGCCCAGGCCGGCAACGGTGTCTCCTGTCGCCGAAACTGCCTGTCCAAGCTCGCCGACACCGTTGGTCACGCCTGCGGCGGTGGTGCCCAGATAGTTGTCATTGGTACTGAGGCTGCCGACACCATCGCGTATGCCGCTCGAGATGTCGCCGACCGCATCGCCCGTTTCGGAGACGATCGTACCTGCAGGTTCGGTGACGCTGGCCAATTGAGGGACGGCGCTCTGCTGGGAGATGCCGTTCCCGATGTCAGTAAGCGTGGTGTCTACACCGTCGCTGGTATCGGCGGTCGCCAGGAAGACACCTTCCAGCGATGAGCGGGCAATGCCATCGCCGCCATCACCACCGTCGGATCCATCACCACCGGAGCCATCACCACCGGAGCCATCACCACCGGAGCCATCGCCACCGGAGCCGCCATCGCCACCTGAGCCGCCATCGCCACCGGCGCCACCGGAGCCATCGTCGCCACCGCTGGTAATCGGGTCCTGGCTGTTACTGGCCAGGGTGCGAGAGTTGCTGGAATCACCAGAGCAGGCGGTCAGGGTCGCCATCGCGCTGGCGAGAGCAATAACGAGCAGTTTTCGTTGCAAAGTCATCGGTTTATACCTCACCTAGTCCGGATGTAATGGTTGTCTTGGTGGAAAGGCAATGAAGCCTGTATGGGCTTTCTAAAACTCTTGTCGTTGAATATTTAGCGTAGATGCATCTTTACGCATAATTCCTTTTTATTAGCTTTTTATGGGTTTTAATTGGTGTTTAAGTGTTATCAAACGTAATGAAAGGTGTTATGAAGTGATTGTGCTGAAGATTGTTTTGAAAAGGGCGGGGCGCTCGGGCGTACACTGAACTAGCACCGTGCTAGGCTCATGTAGCAGCAAGGAGAGGTGATGATGAGCCCTTGGCGTTTTGTAGTAATGTTGGTCGCAGGAGCCATGGTTGCCGGGGTACTGGCGGCCTGTGATGGAGATTCAACAGTGAGTCAGCCTTCGGAGACGAGCGGTGAGCGAGACATCGCGTCCGGTCCTGTCGAAAGGGTGACGTCCCGAGTTGATGAACCTGAACCTGAACCGATGACGGTAGCGGCGCTGGACGAGCCGGTGACGGTTTCGCTGGATATCCGGCTGGCGTCGGATCGGCGAATGCATGTGGCGGCCACGACCAACTTGCCGGAAGGCACTAAAGTCCAGCTTCGGGTGGTGCGCGAGGCCAGCAATGTGCGTTGGCAGTCACGCACCGAGGTGCGTGAGGGCAGTGTGGCAGCCGGGCCCTACGGTCCCGGTAGCGGGTTGCCCGATGGCTACTATCGTATCGAACTGGTCACCGCGCCTGCTGACGTGCAGCCCGCCGAGGTCAAGGAGCGGATCGGGCCGAGCGGCGAGCACCTTGATGGGCCGCTGGTTGCCACGTCGGAGCATGGACTGGGCAAGATCATCAAGGCTAGCCAGCGGTTTCTGGTAGGACAGGAAGTGCGACGAACGCTGGACGATGTCGAAGTGCAGCAAAGCCCCTGAATCAACCCTTGAAAGCAGCCCTTGATAAGTGTCCCTAAGACGCGAACGCAGCAGGAAGTTGTTACAGGCCGCCCGTGGAAGTCGCTTTTGGAAATCGTTTTTGGAAATCGTTCCGGAAACGTGTTCTTGAGAAGTGTTCCTGGCAAAGTTCTTGCGAAAAGTTGTTGAGAAGATGTATCTGAAAAGGCTTTGAGAAGTGTTCTCGGAAAACATGCTCGAGAAAAGTTCTTGGGAAGAGTTCTCGGGGCAACGTTCTTGAGAAGAGTTCTTGGGAAGGGTTCTCGGGGCAACGTTCTTGAGAAGAGTTCTTGGAAAAGACTGAGAACAGTTCTGGAGAAGTGTTCCAGAAAAGCGTCCTGGAAGATGGCTGGAAGCGGACGTCATGTGTCGAACACGCCTGGACGCCATCGCCGACTTATAAGTAAGAGGGATAAACGGCGCCAGGGGTAAGAAGCTCAAGAGATAAGAAACGCAAGTGATAAGAAGCGCAGGGGATAAGAAGGGCAAGGCACAGAGAGCGGTGGCGACAAGACAGCCGGGCAGGGCTGAGGCGGCAAGGGACAGTAAGGCCGGATTGACCGACCTGACCCGTCGGGCTCGCTCCCGGGGGTTGGGCGCCTGGTTGGATGATCTGGGTAGGCGAGAGATGAAACGTCAGGCCCGGCCGACTGCTTTTGGTTTCATCTCTGCTTTTCGTCTCACCTCAGGTCGCTGACTCGCTACGCCATAGCGCTACCACCTTGGCCTTGAGGCGCATGCCGCTGTGATAAGGCATGGTGGTGGTCTGGCCCTGGCGCTGAAAGGTCAGTTGCCCGTTGTTGTCCTGTGCGACTCGGCGCAGGTACAGGGTGTCTTCCTCCGCCACAAGATAGAGTCCCGGCTGCCGGAATATCTCGGTCGGAGCCACGGCGGCCAGATCCAGCGGTCCCAGAAAATCGAAGTGCTCATCCGGCGCTGGCGTCACCAGGTGGCAGTCACCGTCCCAACGCTGCTCCGGGATCAGCTCCAGTGGCAGATCGATCCCCTTGTGGGCGACTTCCTGCCAGGGCAGCGGCAGGGTCGATCTCAGGTAGAGGGGAGATGGTCGGCTCGGTTCTCCTTCCAGCAGGTGTGCCAGGGGGCAGTTAAGGGCCTGTGACAGCGCCACCAGGCGTTCATGCCCGATCTGCTTGATGGTGCCGGACTCCCAGTAGGAAATGGTGACGTCAGAGACCCCGACCTGGCGAGCCAGCGCCGCCTTGTTCAAGCCGGCTGCCAACCTCAAAGATTTGATGCGCGGACCCAGCGCGTCCATGGAACCTTCCTGTCGACACATAAAGAGAATTTAGAATACTCATTCATAAGCACCTCTTGTGCAATATCAGGCGTCAACGATATTCGACGGTTCCTATGCCGCACTACCAGGTGATCGGCTCGTTGGCCCAGTCGAAGAAGCCGCCGCTGTCGTCGGGGCCACGCTGCTGCACCATGGTCATCAGTCGGTCGGCGACAAAGTCGGCGGTGAACAGCTTGTGCTCAGGGACTCGGGCCTGAAAGGGGCGTGACAGCAAGCTGTCGGTGGTACCCGGGTGGAAGCTCAGCACGCAGGACCGGGGATTCAATCGCTTGAGTTCGATGGCAGCGGTTTTCATCAGCATGTTGTGGGCGGCCTTGCTGGCGCGGTAGGCGTACCAGCCGCCCAGGCCGTTATCGCCGATCGAGCCGACCCGTGCCGATAGGCTGACCACGGTGGTGGGATGGGAGCCCTTGAGGTGGGGAAGCAGCGTCTGGAGCATCAAGCCCGGCGTGGCGGCGTTGACCTGAAAAAGGGTCGTCAGGGCGGCTTCGTCGAGGTCCTCCAGGCGTTTCTCGGGCTGAATGTTGCTTGCTTCGTCGTGCAGCAGGCCAATGGCGTTGACCACAAGGTGAAGAGGAACGGCTTGGCCAGCAGGGCCGTGAAGGGCTCGACCCAGGTCAGCGCGGCCCTGTGCAGTGGTGACATCGCCTTGGATCGCTTCCAGGCGAGAAGAGGAGGCCTGAAAGGAGGTTCGGCTGACGACGGTCGCCTGCCCCAGCCGTGGGTCGGCGAGCAGTCGATCGACGACGGCGCGACCTATGCCTCCATTGCCGCCGATGACGAGGGCGCGATAGCCGTCGGGAAGTCTGTCCATGTCGCTCTCCTGGCCTGGGTGGGGTGGCAACCTGTTCGAGTCCCGCACGGGGTGACGATTTCAGAGTTTCGCGAATCCCGCCGGGTCCTGCGCAATTGCTTCGTCGGTGCGTATAATGCGCCCACGCCGCCAGCTTGGCTTCAACGACTTCAGGATGCAGGACGTTATGACTGTTCGCACGCGTATCGCCCCGTCGCCCACCGGGGACCCCCACGTAGGAACCGCCTACATTGCCTTGTTCAACCTGTGCTTTGCTCGACAGCATGGGGGAGAGTTCATCCTTCGCATCGAGGACACCGATCGTGTTCGTTCCACCGCCGAGTCGGAGCAGATGATCCTCGATTCGTTGCGCTGGTTGGGGCTCGAATGGGACGAAGGACCCGATGTAGGCGGCCCGCATGGTCCCTATCGTCAGAGCGAGCGAGGAGACATCTATGCCGAGCACGCCCAGCGATTGATCGATGCCGGCCATGCCTTCAAGTGTTACCGCACCAGCGAGGAGCTCGACGAGCTGCGTGAGGCGCGCAAGGCCCAGGGGCTGCACCTGGCGCTGAAGCCGGCCGATCTGGCGCTTGATCCCGATGAACAGGCCCGTCGCGAGCAAGAGGGCATGCCCTATGTGGTGCGCATGCAGGTGCCGGAAAGCGGCCCCTGCGTCGTTCAGGACATGCTGCGTGGCGCCATCGAGGTGGACTGGGCCCAGGTGGATGCGCAGATCCTGCTCAAGTCCGACGGCATGCCGACCTATCACCTGGCCAATGTGGTGGATGATCACCTGATGGGGATCACCCACGTGCTGCGTGGCGAGGAGTGGATCAATTCGGCGCCCAAGCACCAGTTGCTGTATGAGTACTTTGGCTGGGACATGCCTGAGCTGTGCCATATGCCGCTGCTGCGCAATCCCGACAAGTCCAAGCTGTCCAAGCGCAAGAACCCTACCTCGATCAACTATTATCGGCGTATGGGATTCCTGCCCCAGGCGGTAACCAACTATCTCGGACGTATGGGCTGGTCCATGCCGGACGAACGAGAGAAGTTCTCCCTCGCCGAGATGATGGAAAACTTCGACATTCAGCGGGTATCGCTGGGTGGCCCGGTGTTCGATCTCGAGAAGCTGACCTGGCTCAACGGTGTCTACCTGCGCGAGGACCTGGACGACCGCGCCTTTCTCCAGGCCTTGATGACCTGGGCGTTCAATGAAGACTATGTGGCGCAGATCCTGCCCCAGGTGCGCACCCGGGTCGATACCTTGTCCGACGTGGCGCCTCTGGCGGGGCACTTCTTCTCCGGGTTGCCCGCCATCAGTGAAGCGAGCTTCGACGGGATCAACCTGGAGCGTGAAGATCTCGTCAAGCTGCTGCAGTTACTGGTCTGGCGGCTCGAAGGTGTGTCCAGCTGGAACAAGGACGCGCTGCTGGCCGAGATCAAGCTGTTGGGCAGCCACTTCGATCTGAAGATGAAGGTACTGCTGGCACCGGTCTTTATCGCCATCACCGGCTCGTCATCGAGCACCTCGGTGATGGACGCCATGGCGATTCTTGGCTCCGACATGACCCGCGCCCGCCTGCGTCACGCCATCGGCGTGCTGGGTGGCGTCTCCAAGAAGCAGGCCAAGCGCTTCGAGAAGGAATATCGCGAGCTGCCGGCTGAATAGTGACAAGTGATGGCGGTGGGGGAGAGGCGTTATTGCGAGCCCCCCATCGCCATGGCGCTTGATACGTTCAGCTCCCCCGCGCCCGCCTGCGTCACGCCATCGGCGTGCTGGGTGGCGTCTCCAGGAGGCAGGCCAAGCGCTTCGAGAAGGCGCGCCGCGAGCTTTCCGGAGAAAAAGCGCGAGTTGCCGGCGGAATAGTGACAAGTGATGGCGGTGGGGGAGAGGCTTTATCGCGAGCCCCCATCGCCATGGCGCTTGTTGCGTTCAGCTCCCCCGCGCCCGCCTGCGTCACGCCATTGGCGTGCTGGGTGGCGTCTCCAAGAAGCAGGCCAAGCGCTTCGAGAAGGAATATCGCGAGTTGCCGGCGGAATAGTGACAAGTGATGGCGGTGGGGGAGGCTTGATTGGCTCGATTGCCATGAGGTCTTCGCAATGGCCGGGACACCGAAAAATTTTGGCGCTTCCGGGGTTGACCAAATCTTATGATATCCGTAAGATACGTCTCGTCTTCACGAGATGGGGCCTTAGCTCAGCTGGGAGAGCGCGACACTGGCAGTGTCGAGGTCAGCGGTTCGATCCCGCTAGGCTCCACCAATCTCGTTTCAGGCTGCGTCCCATTCGTCTAGTGGTCCAGGACACCGCCCTTTCACGGCGGGAACAGGGGTTCGAACCCCCTATGGGACGCCACTTCCTGTGCGTAGCGTCTGCTCCGCATGGATTCATGCTTTCGCATGAATCGTTGTGAACTCCGTGGTCTCTCCTCTTGTTATCACCATTCGCTTTGTGAGCTCTTCGTGATTTGCACGAAGCCTCAGTTTGCTTGTGGATGGTTTGCAAAAACTGTCTTGTACGGCTTGACAGAACCTTCCTCTTGTCCACCAGTGACGCATTTTTCCCCCGGTCAGCCTCTGCTACGGGGATAACGCCCGTGGTTACGCGATTTATATTTTTTCCTTTCAAAATCAATGTGTTGCGACAGGTTAAAAATTAACCAATCTAAGTCCAAAGCCCAGTTCATGGCGATTCGAGGGCGGTTTCGATAGGTTGTGAACAGGGTTATCCACAGAAAGTGTGGAAAACGCTGGGCGGGGTGTAAGGGGCTTGAGAAGAGAGGGGGATGTTGGCCCATGAGCGCATGCCGGCGCCGCGGGAAGGTCGGGCCAGCAGGAGGGCGCTGGCCCGGCAGGTATGGAAAATGTCAGTCCTTGCTGTCAGACCTTTCGCGCAGGCGTCGCAGCAATGAGGACGTGTCCCAGCGCCCACCCCCCATTGCCTGCACGTCGGCGTAGAACTGGTCCACCAGGGCGGTCACCGGCAGGCGAGCCTCCAGCTGACGCGCCTGGTTCAGACAGATATCCAGATCCTTGCGCATCCAGTTGACGGCGAAGCCATGCTCGTATTCGTCACGGATCATGGTCGCGTGACGGTTCTCCATCTGCCACGATCCGGCGGCTCCCTGGCTGATGACCTCGACCACCCGCTCCTGGTCGAGACCCGCTTGCTCGGCGAAATGAAGGCCTTCAGCGAGGCCCTGGACAAGGCCCGCGATGCAGATCTGGTTGACCATCTTGGTCAGCTGTCCAGCGCCGACGCCGCCCATCAAGGTCACGGCTCTGCCATAGTGCTCGAGTACCGGCCTTGCCCTGGAGAAGTGTTCCTCCTGGCCGCCGCACATGATGGTCAGGGCGCCGTTCTCTGCTCCTTGCTGGCCGCCAGAGACCGGCGCATCGATGAAGCCCACATCCTGCTTCTGGCAGGCCTGGTCGAGCTCCTCGGCGAGGCTCGAGGAGGCGGTGGTATGGTCCACCAGGATGGCGCCCTGGGAGAGCGTCGACAGTACCCCGTCGGGCCCGGTGGTGACCTCGCGAACGTCGTCGTCATTGCCCACGCACACCAGTACCAGATCGGCGCCGCTGGCGGCCTCGGCGGGTGTCGCATGATGGCTGCCGTCGAAGCGCTCGCACCACTGTTCGGCCTTGCTTTGGGTGCGATTGTAGACCCGTACCGTCAGTCCGGCTTCGGCGAGATGGCCTGCCATGGGGTAGCCCATGACCCCAAGGCCGATAAAGGCGACGGTGGAGATGTCTCGACTCATGAAAGCGCTCCTTTGTTGTTTCGCTAGAGGGGGTCAGCATAGCGCCGGTAGGCGTGTCCGTTCATCCGTTGGGCAAAAAAGTTGAACAAAAAAAGGGCCGCCCCGGAGGGCGGCCCTTTTCATGGCAATGCGACGCGGGATGTTGCGTCTTCTGGCGTGACGGCGATTGCCTTGCCTGGGGCAGCGGGCGTCACGCGAATTACCTGGTCGGCGAATTACTTGGACGGGTAGTCGCGTTTGGGATGCCCGGTGTAGAGCTGGCGCGGACGACCGATCTTGTAGCTTTCGCTGATCATCTCGTTCCAGTGCGAGATCCAGCCGATGGTACGGGATACCGCGAAGATGACCGTGAACATGTTGGTCGGGATGCCCATCGCCTTGAGGATGATGCCGGAATAGAAGTCGACGTTCGGATAGAGCTTGCGCTCGACGAAGTACTCGTCTTCCAGGGCGATCTGCTCCAGGCGCTTGGCGATCTTGAGTTGCGGATCGTCGGCCTTGCCCAGTTCTTCCAGGACCTCGTCGCAGGTCTCTTTCATGACCTTGGCGCGCGGGTCGAAGTTGCGATAGACGCGGTGACCGAAGCCCATCAGCTTGAACGGGTCATCCTTGTCCTTGGCCTTGTCGATGAAGCGCTGGATGTTCTCTTCGGAGTCGTCGCCGATCTCGTCGAGCATGTTGAGCACTGCTTCGTTGGCGCCACCGTGGGCTGGACCCCACAGGGCCGCGATGCCGGCGCTGATGCAGGCAAACGGGTTGGCGCCGGTGGAGCCTGCCAGGCGCACCGTGGAGGTGGAGGCGTTCTGCTCGTGGTCCGCGTGCAGCATGAAGATGCGGTCCATGGCCTTGGCGTAGACCGGATTGATCTCGTAGGGCTCGCACGGATTGCTGAACATCATGTAGAGGAAGTTCTCTGCATAGTTCAGGTCGTTGCGCGGGTAGTTGAAAGGCTGGCCGATGTTGTACTTGTAGGACATGGCCGCGATGGTCGGCATCTTGGCGATCAGGCGAATGGCGCTGATCTCGCGGTCCTTGGCCTGGGTGATGTCCAGGTGGTCATGATAGAACGCCGCCAGGCCGCCAATCACGCCGCACATGATCGACATGGGGTGGGCGTCGCGACGGAACCCCTTGAAGAAGTTGGCGATCTGCTCGTGGACCATGGTGTGGTTGCGCACCCGGTGCTCGAAGTCCTTGTACTGCTCTTCGTCCGGCAGTTCACCGAACAGCAGGGTGTAGCAGAGTTCGACGAAGTTGGAATGCTTGGCCAGCTGCTCGATCGGGTAGCCGCGATGCAGCAGCACGCCGTTGGCGCCATCGATGTAGGTGATGCCGGATTCGCAGGAAGAGGTGGCCAGGAAGCCGGGGTCGAAGGTAAAGAGGCCTTCCGCTCCGAGTCCGCGCACGTCAACGACGTCGGGGCCGAGGGTGCCTGAATGGACGGGAAGTTCGACAGGTTTCTCCAGACCATCCACCGTCAGGGTCGCTTTTCTCTCAGCCATGTCAGGCCTCCTTCGTGTTCGATATGGAGCGATACGTTGTCATTTCTCACTAACGTGCCGACGAATAGGGGGTCGCCCGGCAAAAAAGGTTCGCCCACTATAGAAGCGTTCAGGATATTGTCAATTCTCCCATTGAACGCTTGCTGTTGTACTATGCTCATTTAGCAGTATAGGTGTTGTATAGGTTATGGTGCTTTGCACCATAGGCTGTCCTTTTGCGGTGCAGCAACTTGACGAAGTCGCATTTTTATGCAGCTTTGCCGCATTTTCCGACGAAGCGTTCGCCAAATTGCATGGTCATGCCATTTGTCATGGTGGGGGCATGTCCCTATAATTCAGGCCGCGACTGGCAGGAACAGGAGGTCGTGTCCAACTTGTCGCAGGTTGGGTCACGACAGCGCCCTTCCCAAAACCACCGCCCGCTCGGGCCTCTGGCCCGTATGTCGTAGAGTGGGCCAAGAGAGTGTGTAGAGAGCCGTGAATAGCAAACGACCCGTAAATCTGGATCTATCCACGATCCACTTCCCCCTTCCCGCCTTGACGTCGATTACCCACCGGGTCACTGGCGTCATTCTCTTCGTCGGTCTGATCTTCGGCTTCTGGGCGTTGGACGCCTCGTTGTCCTCGCCGGCCGGTTTCGATGCCGTACGCGATGCGCTGGCGCACAACTTCTTCGCCAAGCTGGTGGCCTGGGGACTGTTGTCCGCTCTGGCCTTCCACTTCGTCGCCGGCTGCAAGCACTTCATTATGGACGCCAACATCGGCGTGTCATTGGAAGGTGCGGTGAAAAAGGCGCAGATCACCATCGTGGCGAGCGTTGTCCTGATCATTCTGGCGGGAGTCTGGGTATGGTAACCAACATCACGAGCTTCAGCCGCAGCGGCCTGTCCGACTGGATCATCCAGCGGGCCAGTGCGGTTGTCATGGCGCTCTACACGGTCTTTCTGGTGGTCTATCTGCTGGCTCATCCGCAGCTCGACTATGCCACCTGGAGCGGTCTGTTCGAGCAGACCTGGATGCGAATCTTCTCGTTGCTGGCCTTCGTCTCGCTGGCCGCCCATGCCTGGGTGGGCCTGTGGACCGTGACCACCGACTACATCAAGCCGACCGCCATTCGTGTCGGCACCCAGTCCGTCATCATCATTGCCATCTTCGTGTTCCTGGTCTGGGGCATCCAAGTGCTGTGGGGAGCCTGATACATGTCAACCATGCGTAGTTTGACCTTTGACGCCATCATCATCGGTGGCGGTGGTGCCGGCCTTCGTGCGGCGCTGGAGCTGGCCAAGTCCGGCAAGAAGACCGCGGTGCTGTCCAAGGTCTTCCCGACGCGTTCGCACACCGTGTCCGCCCAGGGCGGCATTACCTGTGCCATCGCTTCCTCCGACCCCAACGACGACTGGCGCTGGCACATGTACGACACCGTCAAGGGCGGTGACTACATCACCGACCAGGACGCTGCGGAATACATGTGTTCCGAGGGGCCGAAGGCGGTGTTCGAACTCGAGCACATGGGCCTGCCGTTTTCCCGTTTCGACAATGGGCGGATCTATCAGCGCCCGTTCGGTGGTCAGTCCAAGAACTTTGGCGAAGGCGGCCAGGCGGCCCGTACCTGCGCCGCGGCCGACCGTACCGGACACGCTCTGCTGCACACGCTGTACCAGAACAATCTGAAAAATAACACCACCTTTCTCAATGAATGGTACGCCGTCGACCTGGTGAAGAACGCCAACGGTGACGTGGTCGGCTGTATCGCCATGGATATCGAGACCGGTGAAGTGGTGCACGTAAAGTCCAAGGCTACCGTGCTGGCCACCGGCGGTTCCGGTCGCATCTATGCCTCCACCACCAATGCCCTGATCAACACCGGTGACGGTATCGGCATGGCGCTGCGTGCCGGTGTGCCGATGCAGGACATGGAAATGTGGCAGTTCCACCCGACCGGTATCCACGGTGCCGGTGTGCTGGTGACAGAAGGTTGTCGCGGTGAAGGCGGCTACCTGGTCAACAAGGACGGCGAGCGCTTCATGGAGCGCTATGCGCCGAACGCCAAGGACCTCGCCGGCCGCGATGTGGTTGCGCGCTCCATGGTCATGGAAATCCTCGAAGGCCGTGGTTGCGGCGAAGACGGCGATCACGTCTTCCTCAAGCTCGACCACCTGGGCGAGGAGGTGCTGTCCAAGCGTCTGCCGGGTATCGTCGAGCTGGCCAAGACCTTCGCCCACGTGGATCCGGCCAAGGAGCCGATCCCGGTGGTACCGACCTGCCACTACATGATGGGTGGTATCGCCACCAACGTGCATGGTCAGGCGATCGCCCAGGATGCCGACGGCAACGACCAGATCATCAACGGCCTGTATGCCTGTGGCGAGGCGGCTTGTGTCTCGGTGCACGGCGCCAACCGTCTGGGCGGCAACTCGCTGCTGGACCTGGTGGTGTTCGGGCGTGCCGCCGGCATGTACATCGAGAGCGCGCTCAACGAAGGTATCGAGTATCTGGACGCCCGCGAGTCCGACATCGAGATCGCGATGAAGCGCATCACTCGCTGGAACGAGTCCGAGGGTGGCGAGAGCGTGCCTGAGCTCAAGCGCGAGCTGCAGAGCATCATGCAGAACTCCTTCGGCGTGTTCCGCGAAGAGAAGAACATGGTCGAAGGCGTCGAGAAGCTGGCCGAACTGCGTGGACGGATCGCCAACGCCCATCTGGCCGACAAGTCCCATGCGTTCAACACTGCCCGGGTCGAGGCGCTCGAGCTCGACAACCTGATGGAAGTGGCCGAGGCCACCGCCATCGCTGCACTGGAGCGCAAGGAGAGTCGCGGTGCGCACTCCCGCTACGACTATCCGGATCGTGACGACGCCAACTGGCTGAAGCACTCCATGTTCTTCCCCGGCGAGAAGCGGGTCGGTCAGCGCGATGTCAATTTCGCGCCGAAGACCGTCGACAAGTTCGAGCCGAAAATCCGTACCTATTAAGGGGGAGTCAGCATGTCCAAGCTTCAGGTATCCCTGTACCGCTACAACCCGGAAACCGACTCCGCGCCTTATATGCAGGAGTTCGAGGTCGACACCCAGGGTCGCGACCTGATGGTGCTGAACCTGCTTGAGATGATCAAGGAGGACGACAGCTCCGTGGCCTTCCGTCGCAGCTGCCGTGAAGGCGTCTGCGGTAGTGACGGCATGAACATGAACGGCAAGAACGGCCTGGCTTGCATCACCCCGCTGTCCGAGGTGGTCAAGAACAACAAGCTGGTGCTGCGTCCTTTGCCCGGCCTGCCGGTCATTCGTGATCTGGTGGTCGACATGGCGCTGTTCTACAAGCAGTACGAGAAGATCCAGCCGTACCTGCAGAATGACACGCCGGCGCCGGCCATCGAGCGCCTGCAGTCTCCGGAAGAGCGCGACAAGCTCGACGGTCTGTACGAGTGCATCCTGTGCGCCTGCTGTTCGACCTCGTGCCCGTCGTTCTGGTGGAACCCGGAGAAGTTCGTCGGTCCCGCCGGCCTGCTGCAGTCCTATCGCTTCCTCGCGGATTCCCGCGATACGGCGACCCAGGAGCGTCTGTCGGAGCTGGAGGATCCGTTCTCCGTATTCCGTTGCCGCGGCATCATGAACTGTGTGGCGGTCTGCCCCAAGGGGCTTAACCCGACTCGGGCGATCGGCAAGATCCGTGAGATGTTGCTGGCGAATGCCACTTAAATCGTGGCGCCGGGCTTGTTATCATGGGCTCGGTCCGGGGCGCGGCATCCTGTCGCGCCCCCGGATGACAGCGTCAGGAGCCGGTGCCATGGGCACCGGCTTTTGAGCATGATGCAAGACCGCTAGGCAGATCGACCGCGGCCCCGATGACCGCGGCAGAACCACCAGGGCGCTCGATGATGGTCAGTGCCAAGGGTGACGATGGGCAGGACGCCTTCCACTGAGGGGCCTGCGCCACGCCCGCGGTAGATCACGAGCATCGAGCCCACTACCACCCCATCAGTGCAGGGTGACCGAGAGATGCAACAAGGCATAATGGAGTTGATGTGGCGCTCCTCTCACGTGACGGGCAGCAACGTCCACTACGTGGAAGCGCTCTATGAGCAGTACCTCGACGACCCTAGCGCCGTCTCCGATGAATGGCGCGATTACTTCGACGAGTTGTCACGCCAGGAAGGCGCCCCGTCCGACGAGACCCCCCTCTCACCGATCCGTGATCAGTTCTATCAGCTTGGCCGCGAACGTCGCACCGCCGTTGCCGGCGCCGCGACCGTCGACAGCGAAGAGAGCCGCAAGCAGGTCAAGGTCCTGCAGCTGATCAACGCCTATCGCTTCCGGGGCCACCAGAAGGCCGACATCGACCCGCTGGGGCTGCGTGATCCGAAGCCGGTGCCTGATCTTGATCTGGCGTTCCACCAGCTGTCCAAGGCCGACCTCGATACCGAGTTCCAGACCGGTTCTTTCTTCCTGGGCAAGGACCAGGCGCCGCTCAAGGAAATCGTCGATGCGCTGGATCGCACCTATTGCCGTTCGATTGGTTGCGAGTTCATGCATATCGTCGACACCGAAGAGAAGCGCTGGCTGCAGCAGCGTTTCGAGTCGGTGCGCTCGGCTCCGGACCATGGTGATGATCGCCGCAAGCAGCTGTTCGAGCGGTTGTCCGCGGCCGAAGGGCTGGAAAGCTACCTGGCCTCCAAGTACCCGGGCACCAAGCGCTTCGGCCTTGAGGGTGGCGAGACCTTCATTCCGATGATGGACGAGCTGATCCAGCGCGCGGGCAGCTACGGCACCAAGGAAGTGGTCATCGGCATGGCCCACCGCGGTCGCCTCAACGTGCTGGTCAACATCCTCGGCAAGAACCCCGGCGAGCTGATCGACGAGTTCGACGGCAAGAAGCTGATCGAGCGCGGTTCCGGTGACGTCAAGTATCACCAGGGCTTCAGCTCCAACGTGATGACGCCGGGCGGTGAGGTTCACCTGGCGATGTCCTTCAACCCCTCGCACCTCGAAATCGTGGCGCCGGTGGTGGAAGGCTCGGTGCGCGCTCGCCAGGATCGCCGCGACGATGTCGATGGCGGCAAGGTGCTGCCGATCAACGTCCATGGCGATGCCGCCTTCGCTGGTCAGGGCGTGGTCATGGAGACGTTCCAGATGTCCCAGACCCGTGCCTACAAGACCGGTGGCACGGTGCACATCGTCATCAACAACCAGGTCGGCTTCACCACCTCGCATCCCGAGGACGCGCGTTCCACCGAGTACTGCACCGACATCGCCAAGATGGTGCAGGCGCCGATCCTGCACGTGAACGGTGACGATCCCGACGCGGTGCTCCACGTGACCCAGGTGGCCCTGGACTATCGTCAGCAGTTCAAGAAGGACGTGGTCATCGATCTGGTGTGCTACCGCCGCCGCGGCCACAACGAGGCGGACGAGCCCTCCGGCACCCAGCCGATGATGTACCGCAAGATCAAGGACCATCCGTCCTCTCGTGCGATCTACGCCGAGCGCCTGGTCAAGCAGGGCGTGCTGAGCGAAGACGAAGCCAAGGCGGTGGTCGAGAAGTATCGCGATGATCTGGTCGCCGGCAATCACGTGGCCAATGCCCTGGTGCAGGAACCCAACACCTCACTGTTCGTCGACTGGAAGCCGTACCTCGGTCACGAGTGGACCGGGCATGCCGATACCACCTTCGACATGAAGCGGCTCAAGCAGCTCGCCGCCAAGATGTGCGAGATCCCTGACGGGGTGAAGGTGCAGCGTCAGGTCGCCAAGATCTATGATGATCGCCGCAAGATGCAGGGCGGTGGGCTGGCGATGAACTGGGGCTTCGCCGAAACCCTGGCCTACGCCACCTTGCTCGAGCAGGGG
This sequence comes from Halomonas sp. YLB-10, assembly GCF_003856855.1. Lineage (NCBI taxonomy): Bacteria > Pseudomonadati > Pseudomonadota > Gammaproteobacteria > Oceanospirillales > Halomonadaceae > Halomonas > Halomonas sp. YLB-10. The sequence goes on along the minus strand of NZ_RRCU01000003.1, from coordinate 515,870 downwards.
CACCCGATTCGCCTGACCGGTCAGGATGTCGGACGCGGTACCTTCTCGCACCGCCATGCGGTGATCCACAACCAGGCCGACGGTTCCACCTACGTGCCGCTTCAGCACATGGCGGACGGTCAGCCGCGCTTCACCATCCATGACTCCTTCCTCTCCGAGGAGGCGGTGCTGGCGTTCGAGTACGGCTACTCGACCACCATGCCCAACGCGCTGGTGATCTGGGAAGCGCAGTTCGGTGACTTCTTCAACGGCGCCCAGGTGGTGGTGGACCAGTTCATCTCCTCCGGCGAGACCAAGTGGGGCCGTCTGTGTGGCCTGACCATGCTGCTGCCCCACGGTTTCGAAGGGCAGGGCCCCGAGCACTCCTCGGCGCGTCTCGAGCGCTTCCTGCAGCTGTGCGCCGAGCACAACATGCAGGTGTGCGTGCCGACCACCCCGGCGCAGATCTATCACCTGCTGCGCCGTCAGGTGATTCGCCCGCTGCGCAAGCCGCTGGTGGTGATGTCGCCGAAGAGCCTGCTGCGCCACAAGGAAGCCACCTCGAGCCTCGAGGACCTCGCCAACGGCAGCTTCAACATGGTGCTGCCCGACCAGGGACAGCGTGATGCGTCCAAGGTCGAGCGGATCATCATGTGCTCGGGCAAGGTCTACTACGATCTGGCCAACTGGCGCGAGGAGAACCTGCGTGACGATGTAGCGATCGTGCGCGTCGAACAGCTCTATCCGTTCCCCAAGGAAGAGCTGATCGAGACGCTCAAGGACTACAGCGGCGTCACCGACATCGTCTGGTGTCAGGAAGAGCCTCTGAACCAGGGCGCCTGGTATTCCATGCAGCACAATCTGCGCATCGTCGCCGATTCGCTCAAGGACGGCCTGGGCGGTCAGCTGAAGTTTGCCGGACGTCCGGCATCGGCGGCTCCCGCGGCGGGCTACATGTCCGTTCACACCGAACAGCAGCGCCAACTGGTGGAAGACGCCTTCAATCTCTAAGGCGACCATCGGGAAGAGAGAGAACACTAAGGATACGACATGGCTACCGAGATCAAGGCACCATCCTTTCCGGAATCCGTTGCCGAAGGCACCGTAGGTACCTGGCACAAGAAGCCGGGTGACAGCGTCGAGCGTGACGAACTGATCGTCGAGATCGAGACCGACAAGGTCGTGCTCGAGGTGGTGGCGGTGGAAGCCGGCACCCTGTCAGAGGTGCTGGTGGAAGAAGGCGACACCGTGGAGTCCGAGCAGGTCCTGGGCCGCATCGGTGAAGGCGGCGGCGAGTCCAAGGAGGCGTCCGAGGAGTCGTCCGAGAAAGACGAGGACGACGCCAAGGAAGACGCTTCCGAAGCGTCCGACGACAAGGCCGAGAAGAAGCCGGCCGAAGCGCCCAAGGGCGGCGGCGAGAAGCGCGACGTCAAGGCGCCGAGCTTCCCCGAGTCGGTGCAGGAAGGGACCGTCGCCAGCTGGACCAAGAAGGTCGGCGAAGCGGTCAAGCGTGACGAAGTGCTGGCCGAGATCGAGACCGACAAGGTCGTGCTCGAGGTGGTCGCACCGGAAGATGGCGCCCTGGCCGAGATCAAGATCGAGGAAGGCGACACCGTGGAGTCCGAGGCCGTGCTGGCGGTGTTCGAGGTGGGTGCAGGCGGTGGCTCTGCCGATACCGCCGACCAGGAAGCGCCCAAGGCCAGCGCCGACGATGGCGACAGCGACGAGCAGGTCGGTGACAAGATCGTGGCGCCTGCCGCGCGCAAGCTGATCGCCGAGCACGACCTCGACGTCAGTGCCATCAAGGGCACCGGCAAGGATGGTCGCGTGCTCAAGGAAGACGTGCTCAAGGCGGTCAAGGACGGCGGCGCCAAGAAGTCCGCGCCGGCCAAGAAGGCCAGCTCCGGCGCCACCGCAGCCCCGGCCGTGGAAGGCGAGCGTCCCGAGAAGCGCGTGCCGATGACCCGTCTGCGCAAGACCATCGCCAAGCGTCTGGTCCAGGCTCAGCAGACCGCTGCCATGCTGACCACCTACAATGAGGTGGACATGGGTGCGGTGATGGAGCTGCGCTCCCAGTACAAGGACACCTTCCTGAAGGCCCACGACGTCAAGCTCGGTTTCATGGGCTTCTTCGTCAAGGCGGCTTCCGAGGCGCTCAAGCGCTTCCCTGACGTCAACGCCTCCATCGACGGTGACGACATCGTCTACCACGGTTATCAGGACATCGGCGTGGCCGTATCCACCGACCGTGGCCTGGTGGTGCCGGTGCTGCGCGATACCGACAGCATGAAGATCGCCGACGTCGAGAAGGGCATCGTCGACTTCGGCAAGCGCGGACGCGAAGGCAAGCTGGGCATCGAGGACATGCAGGGCGGTACCTTCACCATCACCAACGGCGGCATCTTCGGCTCGCTGATGTCGACCCCGATCCTGAATCCGCCGCAGACCGCGATCCTCGGCATGCACAAGATCCAGGAGCGTCCGATGGCGGTCAACGGCAAGGTCGAGATTCGCCCGATGATGTATCTGGCGCTGTCCTACGACCACCGCATGATCGATGGCAAGGATGCGGTACAGTTCCTGGTCACCATCAAGGAGCTGCTCGAGGATCCGGCGCGTCTGCTGCTGGAAATCTGAGCCTGACCGTGGCAGCGACAGGGATTTACTGCAGAGCCTCTGCACACAGAACGAACAGGAGCCAACATGGCCGACAAGTATGATGTGATCGTCATTGGCGCGGGCCCGGGTGGCTACGTGGCCGCCATCCGTGCTGCTCAGCTGGGTCTGAAGACCGCCTGCGTCGAGAAGTGGATCGGCAAGGAAGGCAAGGTGGTACACGGCGGTACCTGCCTGAACGTGGGCTGTATCCCGTCCAAGGCACTGCTCGAGGCCTCCCACAAGTACGTCGAGGCCCAGCACGACTTCGACGACATGGGCATCCAGGCCGGCGACGTCAGCATGGACGTGTCCAAGATGATGGCGCGCAAGGACAAGATCGTTAAGCAGCTGACCGGCGGCATCTCCGGGCTGTTCAAGGCCAATGGCGTCACCGCCATCGAAGGTACCGGCAAGGTCGTGGCCAAGAACAAGGTCGAGGTCACCGACAAGGACGGCGAGTCCAGCACGGTCGAGGCGGACAACATCGTCATCGCCGCCGGCTCGGTGCCGGTGGAGATCCCGCCGACCCCGCTGACCGAGGGTCTGATCGTCGATTCCACCGGCGCCCTCGAGTTCCAGGAGACGCCCAAGCGTCTGGGCGTCATCGGCGCCGGCGTCATCGGCCTCGAGCTTGGCAGCGTGTGGAGCCGCCTCGGCAGCGAAGTGACCGTGCTCGAGGCGCTGGACAGCTTCCTGCCGATGGTCGACTCGGCCATCGCCAAGGAGACCCAGAAGCTGCTCAAGAAGCAGGGTCTGGACATCAAGCTCAACGCCCGCGTGACCGGTTCCGAGGTCAAGGGTGAGGAAGTCGTCGTCAAGTACGAGGACAACGAGGGCGAGAAGGAACTGACCTTCGACAAGCTGATCGTCTGTGTCGGCCGTCGTCCCTACACCAAGGGCGTGGTAGCCGACGGCCTGGGCGTCGAGCTGGATCAGCGCGGCTTCATCCACGTCGATGACCAGTGCCGCACCAGCGTGCCGGGCGTCTACGCCATCGGCGACTGCGTGCGTGGCCCGATGCTGGCCCACAAGGCATCCGAAGAGGGCGTGATGGTGGCCGACATCATCGCAGGCCACAAGGCGCAGATGAACTACGACGCCATTCCCAGCGTGATCTACACCCACCCCGAGGTGGCCTGGGTCGGCATGAACGAGCAGGACGCCAAGTCCGCCGGTATCAAGGTCAAGACCGGTAGTTTCCCGTTCGCCGCCAGTGGCCGTGCCATGGCCAACAATGCCACCGAAGGCCAGGCCAAGATCATCGCCGACGCCGAGACCGATCGCATCCTGGGGATGCACATCGTCGGTCAGCACGCCGGTGAGCTGATCGCCCAGGGCGTCATCGCCATGGAATTCGGCTCCAGCGCCGAAGATCTGGCGCTGACCTGCTACGCGCACCCGAGCCTGTCCGAGGCGGTGCACGAGGCAGCGCTGGCGGTGGAAGGGCACGCCATCCACGTGGCCAACCGCAAGAAGCGCTAGCAAGACAACAAGCGCCCGGTAATCCTAGGCAAGCCTGTGCAGTTTTGGCAGGCTTGCCGGTGTTTTCCGCGAGCGCATCGCCGCCGACCATGTATCGGTGGCGGTCGGTGGCGACCCGATGACTTTCGTCCCTCGGGGCAGGGTGGGTCGCCGTTCGAGTCACATGCAACCAATGGCATGAATCGATGAACCTTCACGAGTATCAAGGCAAGCAGCTGTTTGCCGACTATGGTCTGCCCGTTTCCAAGGGCTTCGCCTGCGACACCCCCGAAGAAGCCTATGAGGCTTGCAAGAAGATCGGCGGCGACATGTGGGTCGTCAAGGCCCAGGTCCACGCCGGTGGCCGCGGCAAGGCCGGTGGTGTCAAGCTGATCAAGAGCCCGGACGAGGCCAAGGCCTTCGCCGAGCAGTGGCTGGGCAAGAACCTGGTGACCTTCCAGACCGACGAGAACGGTCAGCCGGTCGCCAAGATCCTGGTCGAGAACTGCACCGACATCGCCAACGAGCTGTACCTTGGCGCGGTGGTCGACCGTGGCACCCAGCGTGTGGTCTTCATGGCCTCCACCGAAGGTGGTGTCGAGATCGAGAAGGTCGCCGAAGAGACGCCCGAGAAGATCCTCAAGGCCGAGATCGACCCGCTGGTCGGCGCTCAGCCCTACCAGGCGCGTGAGCTGGCCTTCGCCCTCGGCCTGGAAGGCGCGCAGGTGAAGCAATTCACCAAGATCTTCCTGGGTCTGTCCAAGATGTTCCACGACAAGGACCTGGCGCTTTTGGAGATCAACCCGCTGGTGATCACCGACGAAGGCAACCTCCACTGCCTCGACGCCAAGATCAACCTGGACGGCAACGCCCTGTACCGTCACCCGGACCTGCAGGAAATGCGTGATCCGTCCCAGGAAGACGAGCGTGAAGCCAACGCTGCCCAGTGGGACCTGAACTACGTCGCCCTGGAAGGCAACATCGGCTGCATGGTCAACGGCGCAGGCCTGGCCATGGGCACCATGGACATCATCAAGCTCCACGGTGGCCAGCCGGCCAACTTCCTTGACGTCGGCGGCGGCGCCACCAAGGAGCGCGTGGCTGAGGCGTTCAAGATCATCCTGTCCGACGACAGCGTGCAGGCCGTGCTGGTCAACATCTTCGGCGGCATCGTTCGTTGCGACATGATCGCCGAAGGCATCATCGGTGCCGTCGAGCAGGTCGGCGTCAATGTGCCGGTCGTGGTGCGTCTGGAAGGTAACAACGCCGAGCTGGGTGCCGAGAAACTGGCCTCCAGCGGTCTGAACATCATCGCTGCCAAGAGCCTCACCGATGCGGCTCAGCAGGTCGTCAAGGCAGCGGAGGGCAAGTAATGAGCATCCTGATCGACAAGAACACCAAGGTCATCTGCCAGGGCTTCACTGGCGGACAGGGGACCTTCCACTCCGAACAGGCCATCGAGTACGGCACCCAGATGGTCGGCGGCGTGACCCCGGGCAAGGGCGGCCAGGAGCACCTGGGCCTGCCGGTGTTCAACACCGTCAAGGAAGCCGTCGAGCAGACCGGCGCCGAGGCCAGCGTGATCTACGTGCCTGCCCCGTTCTGCAAGGATTCCATCCTGGAAGCCGCCAACGCCGGCATCAAGCTGATCGTGTGCATCACAGAAGGCATCCCGACCCTCGACATGCTGGACGTCAAGGTCAAGTGCGATGAGCTGGGCGTGCGTCTGATCGGTCCGAACTGCCCCGGTGTCATCACCCCGGGCGAGACCAAGATCGGCATCATGCCGGGTCACATCCACAAGCCGGGCAAGGTCGGTATCGTGTCGCGTTCCGGCACCCTGACCTACGAAGCGGTCAAGCAGACCACCGACCACGGCTTCGGCCAGTCCACCTGTGTGGGCATCGGCGGTGACCCGATCCCGGGCTCCAACTTCATCGACATCCTCGAGATGTTCGAGAAGGACCCGGCGACCGAGGCCATCGTCATGATCGGTGAGATCGGCGGTACCGCCGAGGAAGAGGCTGCTGCCTACATCAAGGAGCACGTCTCCAAGCCGGTGGTGTCCTACATCGCCGGTGTCACCGCTCCTCCCGGCAAGCGCATGGGCCACGCCGGCGCCATCATCGCCGGTGGCAAGGGCACCGCGGACGAGAAGTTCGCCGCCCTGGAAGCCGCGGGCGTCAAGACCGTGCGCTCCCTGGCCGAGATCGGCGACGCCCTGAAGGAAGCGACCGGCTGGTAAGCGGTCCTACCGTCAGAATAAGCGTCAGAATAAAGGCCACCTCCGGGTGGCCTTTTTTGTGGCTGGAACTCCACCAGATGCGACGAAGGGGCGGGTCGAAGGGGGAAGTACGCGGAAGGCGTTAGGGACGAGGCGACGATTGATTGGCCCGCGTGCGCCACCAGCCGACCACCTGTGCCACGAACACCGGCGCGCCCGCCACCAGATAGAGGTGGTAGCTGACCAGGCGCCAGACGATCACCGCCGCCGCGGCCTGCTCTCGGGCCATCAGCGGCAGCAGCAGGGCGCCTACGCTGACCTCCGCGGCGCCGGCGCCGCCCGGCAGCACGCTCAACTGGCTGGCGGCCATGGCCAGCATCTGCACCAGAAAGGTCCAGGCCCAGTCGGCGCCGCCGCCCACCCCCAGCACCGCCAGATACAGGAGGCTATAGCGCGCAAGCCAGTGCAGGCAGCACAGCGCGAAGATCGCCATCAGCACGCCCTTGGGCAGCGCAAGCGTACTCGCCAGGGTCCGGCGACAGCGCAGCAGGCGTCGGGTCATCCAGCGCCTGGGCCCCGAGCCGACAAAGGGAGGGGGAGGGACATGGCGCAGCAGCCAGGGTAGCCACACGATCACCACCGCAAACACCACAAGCGCCAGCAGCAGCGCCGCCAGGGAGGCCTCGACCAGGGTCTGGTGAGGCCAGCTGGCCAGTCCGCTCATCGACAGCGACACCAGTACGCCCAGCATCAGGCTGAAGAACAGCATGTCGGCGAGCTGATCGACCAGAAAGATGGCCGAGGCCTGGGCCGGCGGATAGCCCCGGCGTGCCAGCAGCCACAGCAGGGTGGCGACGCCTCCGCCCCCGGCCGGGGTGGCACATAGCGCGAACTTCGACGACATCTCGATCGCCAGGGCACCGCCCTGACCGAGGCGGCCGGCTCGTCCGTCGAGCATCAGCCGCAGGCGCGCCGCGTTGAGGTTCCAGCAGATCACCGCCAGGGCTACCATCAGCGCCAGCAGGGGCAGCGGGAAGGCGATAACCGCAGTGAAGGTGCCGGCGCCCCCCAGCCACCACGGCAGCAGCAGGGTGATGGCCAGGGTCAGGATCAGCAGGGCGGCCTTCCACCACAGGCGTGATCGCATCCCGGCAGGGGCACGCAGGCGCCTGTCCAGCGATGGTGTTGGCCCAAACCTAGCCATGGCGCCGATCGCGCGGGCAGACCGGATCGATGACGGCTTCGTAATGGTTGAGCAGCGAAATCATCACCTTGTCCCAGTCGAACTGGCGCTCGACGAAGCGCCGAGCGTGGCGCCCGGCCGATTGCGGATCATTGGCGAACAGCGCCTCGGTGGCCTCGGCCATGGCGGCTGCCGAATGTGGCTGACATAGCACGCCGCCGCCCAATGGCACGTTCTCGATCAGCGCACCGGCCCTGGCGCCGATCACCGGGATGCCGCTGGCCATGGCTTCCTGGGCGATCAGCCCGAAGGTCTCGCGGGTGCCCGCGTGCAGCAGGGCATCACTGGAGGCGAGCGCACGGGCGACCTCATGCACGCCGACGCAGCGATTGATGACGCTGACGTTGGCGGGCACCTCGGTGGGCATGCCGGGGCCCATCAACAGCAGGTGGTAGGGAGGCCCAAGGCGCCTGGCGGTGTCCAGCAACACCTCGATGTTCTTCTCTCGTGAGTAGCGCCCGACGAACACCAATAGACGGCTGTCGTTGCCGAGCCCCAGCTTGCGCCTGAGCTCGGGATCGCGCCTGTCCGGGTGAAAGGTCGCCAGATCGACGCCAAGGGGCTGCACCCGCACCCGTTTGACGCCCCAGGACGTCAGACGGTCGGCCATCGCCTGGCAGGGCGCCAGTACGCTGTCGAAGCGGCGGTAAAGGTCGACCACGTAGCGCTCCAGCCGTCGCTGCACCATCGGCCCGAAGCGATCCCCCATCAACCGAGGAAGGTCCGAGTGGTAGAAGCCCACCACCGGCACGCCGAGACGCTGGCCGGCGTCCAGTGCCGCCCAGGCGGTGACGTAGGGGTCGCCGGCTTCGATCAGATCCGGCGATAGCTCCACCAGGGCGTCGCGCCAGGGCCGGCGGCGCAGCGGAAAGCGGTAGCTCTGGCCCAGCGGGATGCGCAGTGCAGGCAACTGGTGATGGTCGCCGAGGCTGTCTCGCTCGGCCCCCGGCACCAGCAGACTGGTGCGCAACTGCGGGAAGCGTGAAAACACCCGGTGTTTGGCTTGAAGGTAGGTGCGTACGCCGCCGCTGGCGGGGGCGTGAAACATGGTGACGTCGGCGAGATGCAAAAGGGGCCTCCATGGCGAGCGCGTCATTGCCATGAGCCTACGAGGGAAATAAGTCAGTTCAGCGACAGGGGTGGGCAGTACGTCATCATCCTCGACATGAGCTGGGCAAGAAGTAAGCGAGGTGGACTGACCCCTGCATCGGATGTGCCTTCCGTCGCTGGCGCCTTGATCTCGATACGCTCCGGAAGCGCGCTTGTCGAACCGGAGTAGTGGTTAGGTGTTCTCGTACAGAAGTTGGAGGTGGCGACCCCTTATGCTGAGAGAAACAGCGGCGGCAAGGTCCAAGCCGCGTTTCATCGCCACCAGCACATGGAGCGGGAAGGCGACTTCAGGGAAGGGGGAGAAGTATGGCGGACGTCAGGATCAGCGAGATTGCCGACTGGCTCGAGGCACTGGACGACAACAGCCCGCTGCCAAGAACGAAGCAGCAGGGCTGCCCTTGCTGCGACAGGGTGGGACTACCCATCCTGCCGGTGCGCTACGCGGTATCGGACCGTCACGTCAGCGACTGGTCGCAAGACCTTCCCAGGTCGATGGCGGTGCACGCCAATCGCCACTTTCCTGCCCCGCGTGAGACGCGCTATGTCCTGCGCCTGATGCGCGAGGGCTATCTCTACCTGTTCGACGAGAAGCGCCAGCGCTGGCAAGCCTGGCGCATCACTCACGACTCCCGTTTCGAAGAATTTGACCCCTATGGGCGCGGGCCGAGAGAGGCGGCCTACGGGGACTCGCACATCGACGCGCCTTGCAATATTCCCGAGAATAACCTCTCGGCGCGCCTGATTTCTCTACCGAAGGCTCAGGAAGCTGGCATCGTTCACGTTGGCTATAGTGACCATCCCTTCACGCAGGCGATGCTGGGGCGGCTGGAGCGCAACGACAGCGGTCTGCGTGATCGCCTGCTTAGCCCTTTCGATGTGGCTGCCTGGCTCGGTAAGGGAGAGGCCGCTGGCGTGATTCCCTCTACGCAACTCGGCACGCATGTCATGGAGTTCAATGACGCCTGTCCCGAGGAACTACTGGAAAACGATGGTTTTCCTCTTGTTGGCGTCTGCGAGCGATTGCCGTCGACGGTGCGCCAGCTTCGCGATCGGATGAACTGGATGGTCCAGGACGCCCCTCAGTGGATCGACAGGACCCCGGTACTAGCGGTGGCTGACCCTATCGGTATGTGCATCTCCGTCAATCATTTTCGTAACCAGGCCAAGGCTCGCCTCGATCGCTATGCCCGCCGCAAGGATGTGGTGGAAAAGAAGGTGACGTCGGAATTGATCGAGGGCATACGAGAAGCGGTGAAAAGCAAGGCCGAGCACCAGGCTGAGAAACATATTGAACGGGCACGTCGAGCCGAGGTATTTGGTGACCAGAGGCTCGCTCAGGAGTTCGATGCGCTGACGGACGCATCAGAAAAGGCAAGGCGCTGGGCGCTGATGGGCGATATCGACAGGCGAAGAGTCGAGCGGGGGCGCCGCGAGCTCGAATTGCTGCGCGCTCAGCAGGCTGATAACGCGCTAGCCTATCAGCGTCGTGCCATCGAGCAGAGCTGGGAAAAGTATCAGGCCTGCTACGACGAGCAGCGGCGTCTGGAGTTCGAGTCGCGCTATAGCGCCCATCTTGAACGTGACAGCCAAGCGGTGGTGAAGCTGGCCGAGATTCACCGTGACTGGTTGATGTCCGATCTGGTCCGTGACGCCATGCTGGGCTACGACGACCAGGATCTGGACAATGGGGCGGCCTATGAGGTGGCAGTGGCCGCCATGACGGTGGGCATGACCACGACAGAGACGGGGCAGGAAACCGTCGCCGAGTTGATCGAACGATCGATCGACGAGGTGGATTCCTACCTGTGGCGTGCCACCTTCGCCAATCACGCCCCGGCCATCGACATGGTCAAGGATCTGGTCTACGAAAGTGCCTTCTGGGGCAGCAAGATTCTGGGCCCCTTGAGGCGGGTGCTGGGGGCTGACATGGACAACCGCTCCCAGACCGAGCAACTGCTGGCCACCATGGCCAGTCAGATCGCGCAAAAGCTCGGGCTGGTCAGCTACACCAATATCGCCAACGACTCGCTGGCACGACTGTGGCAGGCGGTTGGCTGGGTGCGCTATGGGTTCAAGACGTCCTTGATGGTGTTCGATGCCACCCCCAGACAGCTGTTGTCCATGTACGACCAGGTGCTCTGGCGTGATGAACTGGCCTTCCGCAATATTCGGCATGACCTGCGCCACTTCTTCCCACCCTTGCCGGAAGGGCCTCCTGATGTGCCGATACGTCTGTGGGCCTTTGTTCCCACCTCCGTGGACCCGCTGCAGCGCCCGATCATCCAGGCGGAACTTGCCCAGTCGATCGAGATGCGGCGAATAGCCGTCGCATCGGCAATGACGCCCGGCTCCTGGTTGGGCGTCTTCGCCGCCAGCCTGGAGCTGATCAATTCGGTGTATCTGGGCGAAGCCGTGTTTGACGAGAACTCCGCCAGGAGTCAGGCGGAGCGAAACTGGATGTTTGGCGGTGGGCTGCTGTATCTGGCCAGTAGTCTGGTCGGGGTGACCAATCAGATGATCCACCCGGTGGCGGCGCCGGAGAGCCGTCTTTACAGAGGGCTGGCCTGGGGCGGAGGAATTTCCGCAGCGCTGGGGGCCTGGATTTTTGGCGTATGGCATGCAGTTAAGGCAGTCAAGGCATATCAAAGCGGGGACTTGGTTCTATTTGCGTTGTACGCATCTTCCTCACTTGTCTTTTTGGGCTCTGGAGCCTCCGCGCTGGCTGCTGTGGCTCAACAGGTAGGCAAGATATCGGCAACGGAAGCGGCGATGGGTTCCTTGATCATCAGTCGCTCTGGCTGGTCGTTGGTGGCTGCCAGGCTGGGTTGGATTGGCCTGGCGGTGGCGCTGTTGATCGTGGCGTTGGAGAAGAACCAGCTCGAGACCTGGCTGACCCGCTGCGTCTTTGGCAATGGAGATGCTGACGTTCGTTACCGGGATCTTCAGGCGGCGCTCGATGCGCTGGACGATATGACGCGCTAGAGGATGGCCGCGATGATCAACGAGTACTTTACCCAGCTGTTGTATCGCGACCGGGGGCTCGACTGGTTTGCCGAGCCGCTGGATATTCCTGTGGACGACGATATCCCCTTTGACCTAAAGACTCGAGCAACCGATGAGCCCTATGACGCCGAGTTTATCTACACAAAGAAAGATGTTTTTCTGGAAACCGTCAATGCCGATGAGTTTTGTCGGCGGGGCATGTACACAGCAATGTTTGGTTTTCTTTTTGGTGGGTTGATTCCCTTTGCTGTATTGTTTTTTCTTGAGGTTGCCTGGGATTTTTATACTGATGGTATAAGCGTTCTGAGATGTGTGGCGCTATTTTTTTGTTCTGTTTTCATTTTTTTTCTTTCCTACGTAGTCTGCAACGCCCACTCCGCCTGGGACTGCTTTACCTATCGCCATGCGGCGATTCGCTTTAACCGTCGAACCCGTCAGGTGCATGTGTTCTATACGCCCAAGCTGGGCGGTCCACGCAGCTATGACTGGGACGATATCCTGGCGACCATCACCCCCTTCGACAACGGCGGCTACTTTGTGCTGAACATCATGGCGGCAACGCCGGACGGAACCCGCTACTACGACAGCTTTCCGGTGGGGGGGGAGTTAGTGAAGCACGAGGAGTGCCTGGGCTGGTGGGAGTATATCCGCCGCTATATGGAAGAAGGGCCCGATGAAGTGCCGGAGCCCGGCTGGTACCACACCGACAGGCTCTCTCTGAAGGAGTCCTTTCTGCGCTGGTTCCCGCTGCGGGAGATGAAGCGTGACAAGGCGCGGGGCCATGATATTCGTTACTCCCAATGGCGCATGGTGCTGATGTCGCCGATGCTGGCGCTGTTCTCGCTGGGGCACTTTGTCTCGATGCTGACCAGCCGCAGGGTGGCCTGGACGAAGGAGATCCTTGAGGCCTGTGGGGAAGGCGGATGATGGCGTGAAACACCGGGAGCCTTGCCAGTCTTGCCTGGTCTTGCCGCCGTTGGGCCGCAGCAATTGAAGCCATCTAAGAAAACGGCGACCCGAAGGTCGCCGTTTTCTGTACTTCCAGGTCGATCGCGGTGTTACCGCCGCGACCGAGCAGGAAGGATCGCTCAGGCGGCGGGCTGGGCCACCAGTGAGCGAGTCTCTTCCTTGGCTTCGGTCAGGGCGACGCGTACCGCGTCGCCGAGCTTGAAGCGCTCCTCGCCCTCGATCTGGATGCGGCCTTCCTTGTCGTCGACCACCACCTTGTCGCGATCTGCGTGCATCAGCGGTGCCGGCACGAAGGCGGTGGCGCCGTTGGCGGTCAGGCGCACCCGCATGCCGCCGCGGTTGATGGCGATGATCTCGGCATCGAACACGTCCTGCTGCTTGGCCGCCGGGGTCAGGTAGCGCACGTAGAGCCAGTCCTTGACGTCGCGCTCGGCCAGGCGGTTGAGGCGACGACGCTCGGTGAGCTGCTCTGTCAACTCGACGCTGGCCTCCTTCGGCGCCTGCTCGCCCTTGAGCACACGCTTGATCAGGCGGTGGTTGACCATGTCGCCGTACTTGCGGATCGGCGAGGTCCAGGTGGCGTAGGCGGCCAGTCCCAGGCCAAAGTGCGGGCCCGGCTGGGCGGACATGGCGGTAAAGCCCTGGAACTTGCGCAGGCGGGCGTCGAGCCAGGCATCGTCGCGGCTTTCCAGCGCACGCTTGAGTTCCTTGTAGCGCGACAGGTCGGTCAGCGCCTCACGCTCGACGGCGATGTCCTGTGTCGCCAGGAAGCTCTGGGCGGCCTCGGCCTTGTCGTCCTCGAAGGCACGATGGACGTTGAAGATGCCGTGACCGACCTTGTCGGCCAGCAACGCCGCACAGCAGGCATTGGCGGCGATCATCGACTCTTCGATCATGCGGTTGGCGATGCGCCGCTCTTCGGTGCGGATCGCCAGCACGTTGCCGGCCTCGTCCAGGTCGAAGACATAGTCGGGACGGTCCTTGAACACCAGGGCGTGCTCCTGACGCCAGGCGGTGCGTGCCTCGGTCAGATCGCGGAGGGCCTTGAGCTGTTCACCGATGGTGTCGTCGGGTGCCCAGTCGCCCTGGCCCTCGAGCCAGTCAGAGACGTTGTCGTAGACCAGGCGAGCCTGTGAACGCGCGGTGGCCGCGAAGAACTGATAGTCACCGAGGCTGCCATCGGCGTTGACGTCCAGGCGACAGGCCAGCACCGGGCGCTCCTGGCCCTCGTGCAGCGAGCACAGATCGTCGGCCAGCTGCTCGGGCAGCATGGTGACGTTCTGGCCCGGCAGGTAGACGGTGAAGGCGCGGGTGCGGGCCTCGAGGTCGGCGGCGTGGCCTTCCTCGACGTAGGCGGTGGGGTCGGCGATGGCCACCGACAGGCGCCAGCCGCCGTCCTCGCGGACCTCGACGCGCAAGGCGTCGTCCATGTCCCGGGTCTTCTCGCCATCGATGGTGAAGAAGGGCTCGGCGGTCAGGTCCTCTCGCTCCAGGCCTTCGTCGCGCAGCGGCCAGTCGTTGCCGGCGTCGGGGCATTCCTGCTCGAGGGCGTGGCGGGCCAGGGTAACGCGCCAGGGCACTGCGGGATCATCGGTCTTGGCCACCAGCTCGTCGATCTGGGTAAAGAAGGCGCGATCGTCGGGCTTGAGCGGGTGGCGCACCAGACGTGCCACTACCCAGTCGCCGTCACCGATGGCGTCTTCCTCGAGGCTGCGCTTGATGCGTGCCTTCATGGCGGTCTTGATCGATGGGTGATCAGGCACCACCGCCAGGCGTCCATCACGCTTCTGCACCCGGGCAACGAAGCGCTGCATGTTGCTCTCGATCAGGGTGTCGGGTTCCACCGACTTGCGCTCGCCTTCCTCGTGCAGCACTGCCTCGACGCGGTCGCCGTGCAGCACCTTCTTCATGGCGGGGGGCGGCACGAAATAGGACGCACCGTCCTCGCACTCGAGGAAGCCGAAGCCCTTTTCGGTGGCTTTGATGACACCCGTGACGCGGGGGGTGTTATCGCGGATCTGTTGCTTGAGCTGAGCCAGCAAGGCGTTGTTCTGCAGCATGGTCACGATCGAGTGGCGGGAATAAGGGGGCCACTATACGGATTGTTGCAGCCCCGGCCAAACCCCGTGGAGCCCGAGGCCACAAATCAAGGGGTTGGAAACGGTATCCGGCAAAATTTCACCGCTTCCTGTGCGGCATCCTTGCCACGCCTCCTTTCGCTCCCGTGGGAATACCTCGGTAGAGGAGTTGAGGGGGCGTGCGGGGCGCCGTGAAATGCACAGTCAGGGTTCGACCAATGTGGTATTGGATTGGTATTCAATTGGTCTCTATGTGGAGCTATAGTGGTTATCACCAAGCTCCCAGGGACCACGCCGCCATGGATTCACGATTCGAGCACCTGCACCTCGACGCCTCGCTTGCCACGCCACTGTACCGCCAGCTGGCCAACGGCCTGGAGGCGGCCATTCGCAGTGGCAGCTGGCGCGCCGGAGAGGCGCTGCCGTCGGAACGCAACCTGGCCGAGGCGTTGGCGGTGTCACGCATCACGGCGCGCAAGGCCCTCGACCAGCTGGAGGAAAGCGGCCTGATCCGACGCGACCGCGGCTCCGGCACTTTTATTCGCCCCAGCATGGATCAACCGCTGACCCGACTGGCGAGTTTCAGCGACATGCTGATCCAGCGGGGGTTTTCGCCGCGCTCCGAGTGGCTGAGGCGCGAGCGCTGCCAGCCGAGCTCCGAGGAGAATCTACGCCTGGGATTGTCGAGCAATGCCCAGGTGTCGCGACTCAAGCGTCTGCGTCTGGCCGATGACGTGGTGATGGCGGTGGAGGAGAGCTGCCTGCCGGTCACGGTGCTGCCGGACCCCATGGCGGTCGACGTCTCGCTGTATCAATGGCTCGAGCAGGCTGGTCGCCCCATCGTGCGTGCCCGTCAGCAGGTCACCGCGGTCAATGCCGACGCCGAACTCGCCGGGCTTGCCCAGGTGGCCGAAGGCCAGGCTCTGCTCAAGGTGACGCGGCTGGGCTACCTGGCCGACGACACCCCGGCGGAGCTGACCATCACCTACTGCCGTACCGACTACTACGACTTCACCGTCGAACTCGCCCGCTAGGAGACCGCCATGAGTACCGCTCCCACCCGCCTTGCCGGCAACGTGCTGACCCCTGAGGGCTGGCGCCTGGGTGAGATTCGGCTGGAACAGTGCCGGATCGCCGCCATCAAGGGCTCCCCCGTGGACCCCTCTACCAATGATGCCCCTCGGCTGATCCCCGGCTTCGTCGACCTGCACGTACATGGTGGTGGCGGAGCCGACGCCATGGAGGGGCGCGAGGCCGTTTCGACGCTCGCCCGCACTCACCTGCGGTTTGGCACCACCAGCCTGCTGGCGACCACCATGACCGCGCGCCCGGAAGAGGTGCGTGCGGTGCTGGGCGAGATCTCAGGCTATATGGAAGCCCCGGACCCCGCGGCTTCCCGGGTGCTAGGCGTACACCTCGAAGGGCCCTTCATCAATTCTGGCAAGCTCGGCGCCCAGCCGGCCCACGCCCAGGTCGCCAGCGTCGCCGAAATGGATGAACTGATGGCGTTGGCGCCCATCCTGCTGATCACCCTGGCACCGGAAATCAGCGGGCATGGCGAGGTGATCCGTCACCTCACCGACAAGGGCGTGCGCGTCCAGCTGGGCCATACCCTGGGTAGCTACGAAGAAGGTGTCGAGGCGCTGTCCCACGGCGCCTGCGGCTTTACCCACCTGTTCAACGCCATGACCGCGCTGCACCACCGCAAGCCGGGCATGGTCGGGGCGGCGCTGGCCCACGCCGAGTACGCCGAGATCATTCCCGATCTGCTGCATGTACATCCCGGCGCCATTCTCACCGCGCTGCGCTGCATTCCGCGGCTCTATGCGGTGACCGATTCCACCGCGGCGGCTGGCATGCCCGACGGTGACTACCGCCTTGGCGAGCAGAAGGTGACCAAGTGCCTGGGCGGCGTGCGTCTGGCCGACGGCACCCTGGCCGGCAGCACCCTGACCATGGACCAGGCGCTGCGCAACTTCGTCAGTGTCGGGCTCAGTCTGGCCGAGGCCTCGGATCGGCTGTCGCGCTTTCCCGCGGACTTCCTCGGGCGCCGTGACATCGGCCGCCTGGAGGCCGGGGCCCGCGCCGATATCGTGACCCTCGACCCCGAACTCACCCTTACCTCTGTCCATCTGGACGGTCGTCTTGTCTCTGGAGAATCCCATGTCACTCATGCTTGAAGAGGCGCTGAACGCGCCGGAACGCCTGCGCGGTCAGTTGACGCGTAACCAGACAGTGCTGCGGGAACTGGGTGATCGCCTGCGTGCCGAGCCGCCGACAGGCGCCGTCACCGTGGCCAGGGGCAGCTCTGATCACGCCGCCAGCTATCTCGCCTACCTGTGCATGCAGAATCGCGGCATTCCGGTGGCTTCGCTGCCGCCGTCACTGTCGACCCTGTCGCGTACGCACTGGCGATTGGCCGGCCAGCTGTCCATCGCCATCTCCCAGTCGGGCCAGAGTCCCGACCTGGTGGCGAGCCAGGAGGCGCTGAAGCAGGGTGGCGCCACCACCATCGCGCTGGTCAATACGCCGGAGTCACCACTGGGCCGGGCGAGCGATCTGGAAGTGCCGCTGTTTGCCGGTGAAGAGAAGAGTGTGGCGGCCACCAAGAGCTTCCTGGCGACCCTGTCCGCCGGTGCCCAGCTGATGGCCCACTGGAACGAGAGCGCCATGCTGCTGGGGGCGCTCAATGAGCTGCCCGACCGCCTCACCGATGCCGCCGCCCAGGACTGGAGCCCGGCAGTAGAAGCGCTCAAGGACGCCGATCGGCTGATGGTCATCGGCCGCGGTACCGGGCTTGGCATCGCCCAGGAGGCGGCGCTCAAGTTCAAGGAAACCTGCGCCATTCAGGCAGAGCCCTTCAGTGGCGCCGAGGTCAAGCACGGCCCCATGGCGCTGATCGAGCCTGGCTACCCGGTACTGGTGTTCGCCCCCCCCGGCGCCGAACAGCAGGGCTTGCTGGAGCTGGCCGAGTGGCTCGAGAGCGTGGGTGCCAAGGTGCTGCTGGCCGCCGACGACCGTGTGGCCAAGCGCCATCTGACGTTGACCTCGGCGGGTCACGAGGCGCTGGAACCGGTGTCGGTGATCCAGAGCTTCTATCCGATGGTGGCCCGCCTGGCCGAGGCTCGCGGTATCGATCCGGATCAACCGAGGCACCTGCGCAAGGTGACCTGCACGCTCTAATCACTACGACAATCATACGGAGCCGATCATGACTTCCAGCAATGTCACTCTGGTGGCGCCGGTCAAGGGGGTGGTAGTCCCCCTGGCCGACGTGCCAGACCCGGTCTTTGCCGAGGGTACCCTCGGCCAGGGCATCGCCCTGGATCCCCTGGGCGGTTGCCTGCACGCGCCCTGCGCAGGCGAGGTGATTCAGTGTGCCCGTACCCATCACGCCTTCACCATCAAGAGCGACGAGGGCGTCGAGGTACTGGTTCATCTTGGCCTCGACACCGTCGCCCTCGAAGGCAAGGGTATCGAGCCCTGCGTCAGCCTGGGCCAGCGCATCGAGGCGGGCGAGCCGCTGTGCTACTTCGATGTAGATCAACTGGTATGCGAGGCGGTATCGCTGGTGACACCACTGGTGGTGCTGGATGCCGGAGGTCGTGAGTGGGTGTCGCTGGACCTGCGTGCCGGCGATATCGTCCAGCGCGGTGATCCGCTGGTGGTGTTGGGCCCCGAAAGGCTTGCCGAAGATGTCATCGATGAAGAAGGCGGCGATGGCCAGGCGCTGGAGCGCTCTCTGGTACTGGCGATCGAGTCAGGGTTGCACGCCCGGCCGGCGGCACGCCTGCGTGCCATCGCGCGTGATCACCAGGTGAGCCTGAGCCTGCTGCGCGACGCTCGCACGGCCAATTCGGATAGTGTCAGCGCCCTGATGAACCTGGGCCTCGAGTGCGGCGACGAGGTGGTCATCAGAGTAAAGGGGCGTCAGGCCGAAGCGGCCCTGGCGGCAGCGATGGCGCTGTTGACCACGCCGGAAGGGCATGGCCCAGGGCAGGCGGAGGCCGCCACATCATCGGCAGCGCCCAGCGTCGATCTGCCCGCCGGACAGCTCGCAGGTCTTGTGGCCAGCGCCGGGATCGCGACCGGTCCGCTGGCGACACTGTCGGTCAAGTTACCCGAGGTACCGCTGGAAGGGCTGGGGCGCAAGCTGGAAAGTCCGCGTCTGAAAGAGGCGCTCGAGCGCGTCGGGCGTCAACTGGAGGCTGCCCGAGAGCGCGCCGAGCGCAGCGGCCAGACCGCTGAGGCGGAGGTGTTCGAGGCGCACCAGGCGTGGCTTGAAGACCCTGACCTGGTGGCCTCGTCGATCAGCCGCCTGGAAGAGGGACTAAGCCCTGGCCAGGCCTGGCGCGAGGCGCTGGACGCCGAGGCCGATCGGCTGCGGGCCACTGGTAACCCCATCTTGATCGGGCGGATCGCCGACCTGCGTGATCTGCAACGCCAGGTGATGCTGGAATTCAGCGAAGGCGAGGGCAGCGGGTTCGGTGATATCCCCCCCGGCGCCATCGTCGTCGCAGAGGATCTGACACCGTCCACCTTCGTCGATCTCTGCGCCCTGGCGCCGGCAGGGATATGCCTGGCCGCCGGAGGCACCACCTCCCACGTGGCCATCATGGCCAGGGCCAGGGGATTGCCGTGCCTGGTCGCCATGGGCGGCGGCCTGATGGAAGCGACCGAGTCGTGTCTGGATCGGGCAGTGGTGCTGGATGCCGACTACGGCCGGCTGGAACTCGAGCCCGACCAGGCGCGTCGCGATCAGGTGGTGGCGGACATCGCAGCCCGCCAGGCGCGTGCCGAGGAAGAACGCGCCGAGGCTCACCTGGAGGTGGTCACCCGGGACAACCGCATGATCGAGGTGGCGGCCAATATCGGCAGCGCCGAGGAAGCCCGCCAGGCAAGCGACTGTGGCGCCGATGGCGTCGGCCTGATGCGCTCCGAGTTTCTTTTTCTGGGGCGTGACGCAGCGCCGGACGAGGACGCCCAGCGTCAGGAGTACCAGGCCAGCGTCGATGCGCTGGGTTCCAGGCCGGTGATCATCCGTACTCTGGATATCGGTGCCGACAAGCAGTTGCCGTACCTCACCCTGCCCACCGTCCCCAACCCGGCGCTGGGCGTGCGCGGCATGCGTTTGTGGCAGACCCAGCCGGCCCTGCTGGATACCCAGTTGAAGGCCTTGCTCGGGGTCAAGCCGTTGCGTCATCTGCGCATCATGGTGCCGATGGTCAGCGATGCCAGCGAACTCGAGTGGGTGCGCGAACGCATGGAGGCGCTGGCCGCCGAGATGCGGCTGACCGAACTGCCGCTGCTCGGCGCCATGATCGAGGTGCCCAGCGCAGCGCTGTGCTCCGCCGCCATGGCCAAGGTCGCGGATTTCCTGTCGATCGGCACCAATGACCTGACCCAGTATGGCCTGGCCATGGACCGCGAGGATCCTCAGCTGGCGGCCCAGGCCGACGTGCTGCATCCCGGAGTGCTGCGGCTGATCCAGGCCACCCTGTCGGGCACCGCCAACCGCTGCCCGGTGGGGGTGTGTGGCGCCGCGGCGGGAGACGACCTGGCCGGCCCGCTGCTGGTGGCCATGGGCGTGTCGGAATTGTCGGTGGAGCCGTCGCGTATCGCTTCGGTCAAGGCCCGCCTGCGCAGGCTTGATGCCGCCGTGATCGCGCGTGAAATCGACACCCTGCTGGCGATGCCCGATGCGGCCTCGGTGCGCAAGGCTCTGGCACCGCTGGTGGACGCCGCCCTCGACGTCGAACCCACACCCGAGAGGATCCTGACATGACCACCTCCTTTGGTTCACGCCTGATGGCGGCGCTTCAGCTGCTCGGGCGCTCCTTGATGCTGCCGATCGCGGTACTGCCGGTGGCCGGCCTGCTGCTGCGCCTGGGCCAGCCGGACCTGCTGGACATCGCCTTCGTCGCCAGCGCCGGTCAGGCGATCTTCGCCAACCTGGCGTTGATCTTCGCCATCGGCCTCGCCGTTGGCTTTGCCGACGACAGCAACGGCGCGGCGGGGCTCGCCGGGGTGATCGGCTATCTGGTGCTGGACGCGGTGCTGCAAAGCCTCAGCCCCGAGATCGACATGGGGGTGCTGGCCGGCATCATCATGGGTACCGTAGCCGGGCTTCTGTACAACCGCTTCAAGGCGATAAAACTGCCCGACTATCTGGCCTTCTTCGGCGGACGGCGCTTCGTGCCCATCGCCACCGGCCTTGCCGGGGTGGTGCTGGGGATCGCCTTCGGCTGGGGCTGGCCGCCGATTCAGCACGCCATCGACACCCTGGGACACTGGCTGATCGACGCCGGCGCCTTTGGCAAGTTCGTCTACGGTGCTCTCAATCGACTGCTGATCGTCACCGGCCTGCACCACGTGCTCAACAGCTTTGTGTGGTTCGTGTTCGGCAGCTTCGGTGACGCCACCGGTGACCTCAATCGCTTCTTCGCCGGTGACCCGGCGGCGGGTGGTTTCATGGCCGGCTTCTTCCCGGTGATGATGTTCGGTCTGCCGGCGGCGGCACTGGCCATGTATCACACCGCAGACAAGGGCCGTCGCGCCCAGGTCGGCGGGCTCTTGATGTCGCTGGCGCTGACCGCCTTCCTGACCGGGGTGACCGAACCGATCGAGTTCACCTTCATGTTCCTGGCGCCGCTGTTGTACGCCTTCCATGCGCTGATGACCGGGCTGAGCATGGCGATCATGCAGTGGCTCGACGTCAAGCTTGGCTTCACCTTCTCGGCCGGCGCCTTCGACTACGCCCTGTCCTACGGTCTGTCCACCAACGGCTGGCTGATGCTGCCGGTGGGGCTGGCGATCGGTAGCGTCTACTACGTGCTGTTCCGTTGGGCGATCGTGCGCTTCGATCTGCCGACGCCAGGGCGTGAGCCGATGGACGAGGGCGCCAAGGTACAGGCCGAGGACCTGGGCGAGCGGGGGCCGGCCTTCGTCACGGCACTCGGCGGTGCCGCCAACCTCGAGGCCGTCGGTGCCTGCACCACACGCCTGCGGCTGGTGCTCAAGGAGCCGGAGCAGATCGACGAGCCGGCACTCAAGGCGCTGGGCTCGCGTGGCATCATGCGCCTCGGCGGAGGTGGCATCCAGGTCATCCTGGGCCCCATCGCCGACAGCGTGTCCGATGAGATCCGCGCCGCCATGGCCGCCGAGGGCCAGACCCCGCCGGTGGGCGCCGACCCCGCACCCATCGCCACCGGCGTCCCCAAGGTGGTGAGCGCCAAGAGTCTGAATGATGAGCAGATAGACGCCTGGACCAAGGCGCTGGGTGGCTCGGACAACGTTCGCGCGCTGGAAGCCCGGGCGGCGACCCGTCTGCGCCTGGAGGTCGGCAGCGACGGTGCGCTGGACGAGCAGGCGCTGGCGCAGCTGGGTTGTCACGGCGTGATGCGAGTAGCCGATGGCGTCTGGCACCTGGTGGTGGGCAAGGACGCCGAGGCCCTGGCCGGTGGTCTGCACCAGGCTGGGCTGGCAGCCCGCTGAGTGGTAGCCCGCTGAGTGGCAGCCCGCTGGGTGGCAGGTGGCGAGTGTGATGCGCCCGCCACCTGCGGTCATCTCGCCTTACCGCCAGCGGCGGCACACTTCAGGGTGTGCCGCCGCTGGCGTTCTACGCCTGGCCATCTGGTGTAGACTTCCCCGTTCCCCCTGAAGACCCGGAGTCGCCATGCTGCCTCACCTGATCGTGTCCGACCTCGACGGTACCCTGCTGGGTGCCAACCATGACCTGGCCGAGCTGACCGTCGAGACCCTGCGTCGACTGGCCACCGATGGCCACTGCATCGCCCTGGCCTCGGGCCGTCATCATCGCGACATGATCGGCTTTCGCGATCGCCTGGGGGTGGACGCCCATATCATCTCCAGCAACGGCGCCTGGACGCTGGACCCGAGCGACCGCTGCGTGCGGTCGGCACACCTCGCCCCGGAGCTGGTCGAGGCGCTGATCCAGCTGCCGCGTCATCCCGACGTACGCCTCAACATGTACCGCGACGAGGCCTGGGTGATCGATGATCACGCCCCGGGTCTGTTGTCGCTGCACGAGGCCACCGGCTTTGGCTACCGGGTGGAGGGACCGGGAGAGATGGACGTCCAGGGGGTCGGCAAGGTGCTCTATATCGGTGACCCCAGTCTGCTCGCCGACATCGAAGCCGGCGCCCGGGAGGCGGCAGGCGAGGCGCTTCACATCACCTACTCGATGAGTCATTCGCTGGAGATCATGGCCGCCGGGGTCAACAAGGGCACCGCCGTCTCGGCACTGCTTGACGACCTCGGCATCCCCGCCACCCGTTGCCTGGCCTTCGGCGACAACCTCAATGATCTGGAGATGCTGGCGCTGGCCGGCGAGGCCCAGGTGATGGCCAACGCCCATCCCAGGCTGGCCGAGGACCTGCCCGAGGCCCGCGTGATCGGTCACCACGCCGAGGCAGCGGTGGCCCAGCACCTGCGGCAGCGGTTTGGACTGGACGGCTGACGGGGCGGCCGAGGCAAAGGCAGCGCGCTACACTGAGGCCACACTTGGGGCAGTGGTGGGGCGGCGGGCTAGCGCCGTCATACCGAGGTCTTGCATCCCCTGTAACAGGAGGCAGTGATGAACGGATTTGACCCGATGTTTCTCGATCGCCATGTGCGCGACACCATGGCGTTCTATCATCCGCGGGCGATCGATCCGCACGGCGGTTTCTTCCAGTATTTTCGTGACGATGGCCACATCGTCGACGCAGGACATCGGCATCTGGTCTCCAGTACGCGTTTCGTGGTGACCTACGCTCGCTTTGCTCGCCAGACCGGCAATCCCGAGTATCTGCACTGGGCCCGCCATGGTCTGGCCTATCTCGAAAAGGCCCACTTCCAGACGCGCCATCAGGGCTACGCCTGGACCCTGCGCGATGGAAAGGTCGAAGACCCCACCCATCACTGTTACGGCCTGGCCTTCGTGTTGCTGGCCTACGCCGAGGCCTATCGCGCCGGCATCGATGAAGCCTACGAGGGCATCGGTCGGGTACATGCCATGCTCGACAAGCGCTTCTGGGAACCCCAGTGGCAGCGCTTCGCCGATGAGGCAGATGAGCACTGGAATCTCAGCGACTATCGCGGCCAGAACGCCAACATGCATGGCTGTGAGGCGCTGATCGCCGCCTTCGAGGCCACCGGCGAGACCCCTTATCTGGACCAGGCCATGGCCATCGCCCGCGCGATCACCAAGGCCAGCGATGACCATCCCCATGGCTGGATCTGGGAGCACTACAACCGCCAGTGGCAGCGCGACTTCGACTACAACCGCGACGATCCCAAGCACCTGTTCCGCCCCTGGGGCTATCAGGTGGGCCACCAGACCGAATGGGCCAAGCTGCTGGTGCTGCTGGCACGCTATCGCGATGATGCCTGGTTGATTCCCACCGCCGAGCGGTTGTTCTCGAGCGCCTGCGAAGCGGGCTGGGACAGGACCCATGGCGGCCTGGTCTATGGCCTGGATCTCGACGGGCAGGTATGTGACGGCGACAAGTACTTCTGGGTCCAGGCGGAGAGCTTCGCCGCGGCCGCCGTGCTCTGGGAGGTCACCGGCAAGGCCAGCTATCGACGCTGGTACCAGCGGCTGTGGGACTACAGTTGGCAGCACATGATCGACCACCATCATGGCGCCTGGGTGCGTATCCTGACGCCGGACAATCGTCGTTATGACAACCTGAAGAGCCCTGCCGGCAAGGTCGACTACCACACCATGGGCGCCTGTCAGGAAGTCATGGAAGTGCTCGAGCGGCTGGATCGCTAGGCATCTGTCATCGGCGCCGGCCGATGCCCTGCCACGGCCGGCGCTCCACACCGTCCTGGGCCGTCAGGCGTCCTTCTTCGGTGCCTCCATGCGCCTGAGCTGGCGCCACAGATCGCGGCGCAGGTCCGCCACTCGGGGGCGCTCGTCAGGGGCGAAGGCCAGCGGGCGCACCAGACGCTGGGTGCGCAGCCCCAGACGTGCCCCCAGCAGCCCCACGCCGAGGCCCTGGGCGGCGCGGGTGGACAGCCGCCCGGCCAGGTCCAGCGACAGCATCTGCATGCTGGCGTCGGCGGCAAGCTCGGTGGCGCCGGCGAAGGCCATCTGATAGAGCACGCTGCGCAGCAGGCGTACCCGGGCGGCGTAGCCCAGCTCCAATCCGTAGAGTCGGCACAGGCGATCGATCATCGCCAGGTGGCGCCAGGCCACCAGTGCCATGTCGACCAGGGTCAGCGGGCTGACCGCCACCATCACGGCGGTTTCTCCGCTCATGCGCGAGATCAGCCGGCGCGCCTCTCGGTCACGGGGGGCGAGCAGATGGTGGGCCACCAGCGCCTGCAGGTCACGGCCGTCATGGTGGTCTTCACGGGCCGCCTCGAAGGCCAGCCAATGGGGATCGTCGTCGCCGAGGGCCAGCTGATGCTTGAGCCGTCTGACCATGGACAGTGCGTCCCTGGGGGAGCGCGACGGCAATTCGGCCAGGGATTCACGCAACTGGTCGTGGCGCTTGAGGCGCCTGAGGCGAAACAGCTCCCGGCTCAGGGCGAGCCCGCCAAGGCCGATGGTGGCAAGTCCCAGCAGTTGCCAGCCGGTGGCGATCAGGTCACCGCCTGCCAGGGTAGCGGGGACCCCGGTCACCAGTTCGGCGCCGCCGAGTCCCACCGCCGCTCCCAGTACTGCGATCAGGCCCCAGCGGCGCTTGCGTGGGCGTCCCAGAGAGCCCTCCAGATCTACCTTGGTATCGGTTTCCGGCGCCTCGGCTGGGGTCAGCGCTCGGCTATCCAGGTGATCGTCGAAGCGCAGGCCCGGACGCGGGTCACTGAAGGTGGTGTTGTCGACGCCGGCAGCGGAGGGCGCATCGTCGTCATCGGCAAAGCGTACCGCAGGGCGCGGGTCGTCACGGCTATCTCGAGTCATGCGAGCTTGTCTCCAATCAGCCAGTCCAGCGCCAGGTCCATGCGAATATGGGGCAGCGCACCGGTGGTCGAGGGCTGAGGGCGGAAGGCGGTGAAATCGAACCCCTGGCGATCCCAGAAGGCCGGGTCAGGCAGGCGGCTGGGCACCTCGCCGGGGAAGGCCAGCAAGGGCTCGCCTTCCAGGGTGACGCCCTTGAGCGCAGGGGATTTCCTGCCCTGGTGGGTGACCTCGCGGGCCTCGGTGGCGCGAATGGCCGCCAGCGACATGGCCTTGACCGGAATATTGGCGTACTTGAGGTTCTTCAGCGGCTCGGCCAGCAGCGCCTCGAGCAGCCCGACCAGGCGGGCATGCTGTTCCGGGGTCACATGGTCGGCCTTGGTGGCGGCGATGGCGAGGCGGTCGATGCGTGGCGTGAACAGCCGCGAGAACAGGCTGCGCTGGCCGTAGTTGAAGCTCTGCATCAGACGATGGAGCGCCTTGGACAGATCCTCGAAGCGTTCCGGCCCGGCGTTCAGTGCCCCCAGCACGTCCACCAGCACGATCTGGCGGTCGAAGCGCCGGAAGTGCTCGCGGTAGAACGGCTTGACGATATGTTGCTGGTAGTAGCTGAAACGCCGGGCCAGGGTACGGTAGACGCTGGTCTCGGGCAGCCTTTCGAGGTCGTCGGACGATGCCTGCTCCAGCCCCGGCAGGGGGAAGAACTGCAGCACCGGGGCGCCGGACAGCTCCCCCGGCAGCAGAAAACGGCCGGGCTGAAGGTCGGAGAAGCCGGCCTCCCTGGCGGCGCGCAGGCCTTCGGCGTAGCGCTCGCTGATCTCCGCCAGGCGGGCCTCGTCGGCCTCGTCGTCGAGCCGAAGTTCACGCACCGCGCTTTCCCAGTCGGCCAGCATGGCGCGCCTTGCTGGCCCCGCCGCGTCCCACTGGGCGAGGCTCCAGCTCAGGAAGTCGTGGTCCAGCAGCGGCAGGTCGAGCAGCCACTCGCCAGGATAATCGAACAGGTCCAGGGTCAACTCGGCGGTATCGGGTCGCAACCACTGCTGGCGACCAGGGCGATAGCGAATCTTCAGGCGCAACTCGCTGATGCCACGGGTGGGCTGGGGCCACTCGGGAGGCGTGCTCTCGAGGCTGGCGCGGGCTCGGTCGAAGGGAAACCTGGGGACCGCGAGATCCTGCTGGGAAACCCGCTGGGCGCCCAGCAGGCGCCCCTCGCGGCTGGCCGTGAGCAGGTCGAGCCGCGCCTCGAGCCCGGCGTGACGCAACTGGTCCACCAGGGAGGTCAAGAATGCCGTCTTGCCGGCCCGAGATAGCCCGGTCACCGCCAGACGCAACTGGCGGTCTCGGCCGCGCTCGATCAGGTCCATCAGATCACGGGTCAGGTCCGTTGGCATTGCCACTCCGTCGGTGAAAGTTATTCCTTAATCTGGGGGCGACCGGCGTCAAAGGCAAGACGCTGCGCCGCGATCAGTATCAGCGGCAGGGCAGCCATCGGCAACAGCCACAGATTGAGCGTCTGCCAGCCAAGCCACTGGATCAGCGGGCCGGCCGCCAGGGCGGTGATCGCCGCAGTGGAAAACACCAGGAACTCATTGGCGGCCTGAACACGAGCCTTTTCTGCGGGCAGGTGACACTCGGTCAGAAGGCCAGTGGCCGGCAGAAAGGTAAAGTTCCAGCCCAGTCCCAGCAGGATCAAAGTGACATTGAAGCCCGCCAGGCTGGAGGGTGCCAGGGCGCTGAGGGCACTGGCGCAAAGCAGCACACAACCCAGCGCGATCATGCGTGTCGTGCCGAACTGCTGGGTCAGTTGGCCGGTGAAGAACGAGGGCGCGAACATCGCCAGCACATGCCACTGAATCGTCATCGATACGTGGTGAAAGGCGTGGCCATCGGAGGCCATGGCCAGGGGGGGAGCGGTCATGGCCAGGTTCATCACGCCGTAGCCGATCATGGCGGCGAGTACCGCAAGCCAAAGCTTGGGCTGTGCCAGCAGCTCCCCGAGCGGACGTCTCCTGCCATGACGGGTGCTCGGGTCCAGCGGGGGCAAAGGTACCACCAGCAACAGGGCCAGAGCGATGAGGTAGAGCGCTCCCAGGCCGACAAAGCTTCCGAGAAAGGGCGTCGTGACAGCATCCTGACTGATACGTGCAAGCCAGGGGCCGAAGAAGGCGGCCAGCACACCACCGCCCATGACCAGACCGATAGCCCTGTCCCTGGCGCCGCTCGGGGCCAGCTCGATCGCCGCGAAGCGATAGAGCTGACCGAAGCCGATGCCCACGCCGATCGCCATGGTCGCCACGGCGAAGGCGGCGAAGTGATTGGCCAGCAGCGCCAGGTAGGCGGCCACCGTGCCGGCGAAGCCGATCAGGTTGCCGATCACGAAGCCTCGCTTGCGCCCCAGTCGGCCCATGATCAAGGAGGCCGGCAGGGTGGCGAGCATCAACCCCAGCCACTGAGTCGCCACCGGCAGGGTGGACAGCCAGGGCGAGGGCGCCAGGCTCTGGCCGATCAGCGGCGAGACGGCGATCAACAGAATGTTGCCGCTCACCAGCAGCGCCTGACACAGCGACAGCAGAAGCACACCGCCGGGGAGGCGGGATGAAGTCACAGGGGGCATGGCGGAGTCTCCGGTAATGAAGGTCGTGGATAAAAAAGACTGAGGCGGTAGCTCAGCGATGGTTCGCTGAATCGGCGCCGAAGCGCGCGCGGTAGATCGACGGCGAAACGCCATAGTGGCGATGGAACTGGCGTCTCAATTGTTCGCTGGTGCCCAGGCGCCAGCGTGCAGCGAGGCGTTCCAGCGAGGTTTCTCCACGCACCAGCTCGCGCCGAGCCGCCTCCAGGCGCAGTCCGGTGAGATACTCGCCGGGACTGGTGTCCAGGTGGTGGCGAAACAGCCGGGTCAGGTGGCGTGGGGTGATCTTCAGGCTGTCGGCCATGCTCTCCAGGTCGAAGGCGCCGCCGGGGTCGGCGTGCAGTCGATCGATCAAGGGGCGCAGGCGGGGGCCGCAACGATGCTGGCGAGACAGCAGTTCGCTGAACTGGGACTGGCCGCCGGGGCGATGGAGGAACATCACCAGTTCGCGGGCCACCGCTGCGGCGGCTTCTGCGCCCAGATCACTCTCGACCAGCGACAGTGCCAGGTCGATGCCGGCGGTGACCCCGGCGCTGGTGTAGCGCCCGGCGTCATGGACGTAGAGCGCATCGGCCTGGACCCTTACCTGTGGAAAGTCGTCGGCAAGCCGTCGACAGTGACGCCAGTGGGTGGTGGCGCTGCGTCCGTTAAGCAGGCCCGCATCGGCCAGCAGGAAGGCGCCAGTGCAGACGGCGCCCAGGCGCCCGAGGTGCGGCGCCACCCGCGTCAGTCGTTCGCGCCAGCGCTGTTGCTGGCACTGGACGAAGACGCCGTGGCCTCCGGCGATGAGCAGGGTGGTCAGGTCGCGGCCGTTGCCGCCAGCATCGGGGGGCTTGTCGAGTTCGCTCTCCCACTCTTCCCAGTCAAGATCCGGCAGGAGTCGCAGACCGCCGTTGGTGACCAGTTCGCTCGCACTTCGGCCGATCAGACGTAGCCGGTAGGCAGGCTTGCCCAGCACGTCGTTGGCGCTGGCGAAGACCTGCCAGGGGCCGCTGACGTCGAGCATCTGACAGTCGGGGTAGGCCAGCAGGGCGACGTCTCGAGTCGTGGTCACGATGGGGCTCCAGAGAAGGGGGGGCGCACCTGACAACGGCGCGACAGCGAATCTCTGGAGTCTGGGGGAGGTCAGGAATGTCGGCAAGGACCATTACCCCACCGATATGGACATGTGGTGTCCACAACGACGACGCCCCGCCTTGACAGGGCGGGGCGTCGCGGTCAGAGCAGACCGTGGTGACGGTCAGGTTCTGGTCCGTCGGAGATCGGGAGCATCAGCCGGCAAAGGCCAGGTAGATGGCGATGACCAGGATCACCAGCACGATGCCCGCCGGCACGGCGCCCTTCCAGGGCGTCAGGTCGACGGCGCCCACGTCCTCCTGCTTCCAGGCCTCAGCGCGCGGGCGCAGCTTGCCGATCACCAGCATCAATGCCACCAGCAGCACGAACACCAGGGCGACGAAGTGGAACTCGTGCATGATCACCGGCAGCTTGTTGAAAGGCGGGATGAAGTAGCCACAGAAGATGGCCAGACAGCCACCCACCAGGGCGATCTTGGCCGCCATGGGGGGCACCCGCCGGGTCAGCAGGCCGACCACCACCACCGCCAGGATGGGGATGAAGTAGATGGCGTTCATCTTCTGCAGATAACCGAACAGGCTTTCCTGACCGGCCAGCAGTGGCGCGATGATCATCGCGGAGATGGCCATGATCCAGCCGAACACCTGGCTCGACTTGACCACCTGGGCCTCGGTGGCGTCCTTCTTCAGTACCGCCTTGTAGAGGCCCAGACTGAACAGGGTGGTGGTGGAGTTCAGCGCCGAGTTGAAGGAAGACAGGATGGCGCCGACCATCACCGCGGCGAAGAAGCCGGTGAGCGGCGCCGGCAGCACGTTGAACACCAGGTGGCCGTAGGCCGCGTCAGCCTTGACGCCCTGATCGGCGTACAGGTGGTAGGCGATGATGCCCGGCAGGACAAGGTACAGGGGCCCCAGCAGCTTGAAGAAGCCGGTCAGCAGCACGCCCTTCTGGCCCTCGGCCAGGTTCTTGGCGGCGAAGGTCCGCTGGATGATCTGCTGGTTGGTGGTCCAGTAGAAGACGTTGATCAGGAAGACGCCGGTGAACAGGGTGAAGAAGGGGACGCTCTGCTCGCTGCCACCGATGGAGTTCATCTTGTCGGGGTTGGATTCCTTGAGGATCTCCCAGCCGGCGAGCACACCGCCGCTGTCGCTGACCGCCTGAAGGCCGAAGTAGACGATCACAAAGCCACCGATCAGCAGGCCGACGCCATTGAGGGTATCCGACACGGCAACGGTGCGCAGGCCCCCGAACAGGGCATAGATGGAGCCGATGATGCCGACGATCCACACCGTCAGCCACAGCAGGGTGGTGCTGGATTCGATGCCGGTGAGCCCGGACAGGTCGAGCATGCCCTGCAGGCCGATGGCGCCGGAGTAGAGGATGATCGGCAGCAGTACCACCGCGTAGGCGATCAGGAAGATCACGTTGGTGATCAGCTGGGTGCCCTTGTCGAAGCGAATCTCGAGCAACTGGGGCAGGGTGGCGATGCCGCTTTTCAGAAAGCGCGGCAGGAAGAACAGCGCCAGCGCCACCAGCGCCATGACCGCCACCACCTCCCAGGCCATCACGCTGAGGCCATCGGTGAAGGCGGAGCCGTTGAGGCCGACCATCTGCTCGGTGGACAGGTTGGTCATCAACAGCGAGCCGGCGATCAGCGGGAAGGTCAGGCTGCGGCCCGCCAGGAAGAAGCCGCTGGTGCTTGAATGGTCGTCACGGCGGGTGATGCGCCAGGTGATGAAGGCGACCAGTCCTGTAAAGAACAGGAAGGACGCGAAGGTGAGTAGGGGCATGGTGTCATCCTTGCGGTCGTTGTCCGGTGCGGCGTGGTCGTGAGCCACCTCCCAAAGGGGGCATGGCGATTACCGCACTTGGGTCGATGTCCGTGCCGAGCGCCAGCTGGCAGACCAGTGGCGCCGACACCCAGGAAGTATCTTTGCAGCGCTTGCGTCATCCTGCCCGCTGCAGTGCATCTTTTGGCGCTGAAGCAGCGCGGGTTCGCGCAGTGTCGCATTGACGTCAAGTCGGTGGAAATTCCGAAAGTCTTCGTCTTTTTCCAGAAAGACGTCGAACTTAAAGGATTAAGTTAACGGACGGTTGCGTATTCCAACTACGTGATCGCAAGTCTAATCGGCTCTCCGTGGCGAGCCATACGTCTTTTGTCGCAGCGGGTCAGTTTGGTGGAGCTGCTGAAATCGGCACAGGCTCGATGATGCCGAACAGTTGCAGCAGTGTCGGCGTTGCCGCGATGATAAAGCCGCACAGGGCCAGTGCACGACCGGGCCATCGGCGCTGCGGGTGGCGTGCCAGGTGAAGGCCGAGCAGGCAGACCAGCAAGCCCGTGAGATGAAACACCACGGCGAGCGATCGAAGCAGTTCAAACGAGGTCATGGGCTGTCCCTGGGCATCCTGTGGCAGAGGGGCGACGTGGCGGAATCCGCGAGCGAAAGGGCGCGGCCGCCTGGGTCACAAGCGAGCGAAGGGGAGTCTGCCATGACCGACAGGGTGGTGCGAGCCGACGAAGTGATCGAGTTCTGGTTTCAGACGCTGACACCAAAACAGTGGTTTGCCAAGGATGATGCGCTGGATGGCCGTATCCGCCATGACTTCGGTGCGACCCTGGCGGCGGCGGCCGCCGGCGAGACCTGGCAGTGGCGTACCTCGGCCCGCGGGCGGCTGGCGGAAATCCTGGTGCTCGATCAGTTCTCTCGCAACATCTACCGCGGCGAGCCGCGAGCCTTCGCCTGTGACGGTCAGGCCCTGGTACTGGCCCAGGAGGGGGTGTCCCAGCGCGCAGATCGGGTGCTCGATCCTCCCTGGCGAGCCTTCCTGTACATGCCCTATATGCACAGCGAGTCGTTGCGTGTGCACGACGAGGCGCTGCGCCTGTTCGACCAACCGGGACTCGAGCACAACCTGCACCACGAACATCGCCACCGCGAGGTACTGGTGCGTTTTTGGTCGTTATCCTCAGCGCAATGAGGCGCTGGGACGAGCGTCCACCGCCGAGGAGCTGGCCTTTCTTGCCCAGCCCGGCAACCGATTCTAGTCGCGACGAAGGGCCTGTCATCGGCGCTGACCCAGCGTCACCGGACGGTATTCGTGCTGTCGCGTCTCACATTACGTGACATATCCCTACTTTCGTATGCATTGATGTAATGGTATAGCTGTGAACGGTGAAGATCGTCCCCGGGCGATCGACGCGGCACCTCGCGCCCTGGTCAAGGGATTTGGTCGAAGGAGCGAGGGTGAATGATTCGCAAGTTTCCATTCAGTGACGAAAGGAGAACGCAATGAGCTTTATCGCGTGGTTGATCATCGGTGGTCTGGCGGGCTGGATCGCGGGCAACATCATGCGTGGCGGCGGCTTCGGCCTGCTCGGCAACATCGGCGTCGGCGTGGTGGGTGCCCTGATTGGCGGCCTGCTGTTCAGCCTGGTGGGGCTGTCCAGCGGCGGCTTTATTGGTTCACTGGTCACAGCGGTGGTGGGTGCCGTGGTGCTGCTGTGGGGTGTGGGCAAGCTACGCGGTTAGCGCGCTCTGATCAGCGACCGAATGGCGTCGACTCGCCGTCATCGCAAGGGGCCCGGTGCACTGCACCGGGCCCTTGTCGTAGCTGGCCCCTGCCAGGGGCCTGATGCACTGCTCAGCCGGCGCGCTGGGCCGGGTCCGGCAGGGTCGGGAAGCGCGGCGGATGCGCCTCGAGAAAGGCGTGGCAGGCGCGCAGTACCCGGGCGTCGTCGAACTTGCCGCCGGCCAGCTGGAAACCCACCGGCAGGCCACGGTCGGTGAAACCACAGGGCACCGAGGCGGCCGGCTGCTGGCTCAGGTTGAAGGGGTAGGAGAACGGCGCCCACTCCTCCCAGTCGCGCATCTGGCTACCCGGCGGCACCTGGTGGTTGATCTCGAAGGGGCTGATCGGCACCGAGGGCGTCATCAGCAGGTGGTAGTCCTGGTTGAACTGCTCAAGACGCATGGTCAGCTCGGCTCGGGCCGCCTGGGCGCGAAACAGCTCCACGGCCTTCCACTCTTCTGCGCGCAGGGCGTTCTCGTAGAGGCCGGGATCCAGCTTGGCGCGTTCGCTGTCGCTGAGCTGCGAGACCATCTCCAGCGAGGCGGTGAACCACAGCCGCTGAAAGATCCATAGCGGCGAGGGCAGCTCTGGATCCACCTCGCAGATCTCCGCGCCCAGATCCCGCATGCGATCCGCCGCTTCTCTGACCCGTGTAGCGACCTGAGGGTCCACCTCGGCGAAGCCCAGATCGGTGGAAAAGGCGATGCGCAGTCCCTCGAGCCCCTTGCCGATATCCTGGCCCCAGTCCTCCGGCTGGCCCCGGGTGGCGTAGGGATCGACATAGTCGTAGCGGCCAATGACATTGAGCATCGCCACGGCGTCGTCGACGCTGCGGGCGATGGGCCCGATATGGGACAGCGTCGGTTCTTCCGCCGGCGGCCACTGGGGCGTCCAGCCGAAGGTCGGCTTGAAGCCGAACACCCCGCAGAAGGCGGCAGGAATGCGGATCGAGCCGCCGGAGTCGCCGCCCTGGTGCAACACCCCCATGTTTAGGGCCGCTGCGGCGGCAGCACCGCCGGACGAGCCTCCCGCGGTCAGGCGGGTATCCCAGGGGTTGCAGGTGGCGCCGAACACCCGATTGTCGGTGACCGCCTTCCAGCCGTCTTCCGGGGTGTTGGTCTTGCCCAGCAGGATGGCGCCGGCCTCCCTCAGGCGTTTCGCCGGTGGCGCGTCGGCATCGCAGGGCTCGCTTGAACCCAGCAGCGAGCCGTTGGACGTCGGCATGCCGGCCACGTTGGTCAGATCCTTGAGCGAGACCGGAACACCGTCGATCGGACTCAGCGGCTTGCCCTGGCCCCAGCGACGTGCCGACGCCTTGGCCGCCTTTTCGGCACCCTCGGCGTCGACGTAGGTGTAGGCATTGACGGCGTCGTTGAAGCACTCGATGCGCGCAAGCGCCGCCCGGGTGGCTTCCAGGGGGGAGGCGTCGCCACTGCGATAGTGCTCCGTCAGCGCGGCAACGCCCAGAATGCCCAGTTCGTCCTCTTGCATGGTCGGGTCCCTCGCGTCCATGGATGGACCCTTACCCTAGCTTGATTCGGCATAGTGTTGCCAACCCCCACACACGACGACGCCACCGGCGGGACCGGTGGCGTCATCGGCTGACGGCTCAGGCCGTCAAGGCTTCACGATCAGGCGGTGGCGGCGGCTTCGCTGCCGACCAGGGCCTTGAGGTTCTGCTCGACGATGTCCAGGCCTTCCTCGAGTACCTTGTCCTCGATGGTGACCGGCATCAAGAAGCGGATGGTGTTGCCGAACATGCCGCAGGACAGCAGGATCAGGCCCTGCTCCCGGGCACGCTTGCACAGGGCGGCGGCGAGATCCGGAGCCGGCTGACCGTCCTTGCCGTTGAGTTCGAAGGCGGCCATGGAACCCAGGTTGCGCGGGTGGACCACGGCGTCGAAGTCGCTCGCCCACTGGGCAAAACGCTTGGCCAGCTTGTCGCCCAGCGCCTGGCTCTTGGCCAGGATGTCCTCTTCCTCGAACACCTCCATCACCGCCAGGGTGGCGGCGCAGGACACCGGGCTGCCGGAGTAGGTGCCGCCCAGCGAGTTGCCGCCAGAGGCGTCCATGTGCTCGGCGGTGCCGACCACGGCGGAGATCGGCATGCCGGCGGCCATGCTCTTGGCCATGGTCATCAGGTCCGGCTTCACGCCGCTGTGCTCGATGGCGAACATCTTGCCGGTACGACCGAAGCCGCTCTGGACCTCGTCGACGATCATCAGGATGCCGTGTTCGTCACAGATCTCGCGGATCTTCTCGAGGAAGCTCTGCGGCGCGGGGTAGAAGCCGCCTTCACCCAGTACCGGCTCGAGCACGATGGCGGCGGTGTCCTTGGGGTTGGCGTCGGTCTTCAGCACCATCTTGAGGCGACGCACCGCCTCTTCCTCGCTGATGCCGTGCTCGGCCACCGGGTAGCCGGCGCGGAACACACAACCCGGCATGGTGCCGAAGTCGCTGGCGTAGGGGGCAACCTTGCCGTTCATCGCCATGGTCATGAAGGTACGGCCGTGGTAGCCGCCGTCGAAGCAGATGACGTTGTTGCGACCGGTGGCGGCGCGGGCGATCTTGACCGCGTTTTCCAGCGCCTCGGCGCCGGAGTTGGCCAGCATCACCTTGGCCTCACCGCGCACCGGGGTGATCGCAGCAAGCTTTTCGGCGACCTTCACGTAGCCCTCGTAGGGCATCACGGTCTGGCAGGTGTGCATCACCTTGTCGAGCTGGTCCTTGACCGCCTGCACCACCTTGGGGTGGCAGTGACCGATGTTGAGCACGCCGATACCGCCGGCGAAGTCGATGAAGCGGTTGCCATCGGCATCCCACAGTTCAGCGTTCTTGGCGCGATCGGCGAAGGCGGTGGCGGGGCTGGCCGCGCCCTTGGCGACGTACTTGTCCTTGAGTTCGTTCAGCTGAGCGTTATTCATGTCGTGACTCCTTTGAGGGCACTGAATGTATAGGGTAGACGCTAGGTCCGGGACACGCAGGGCGTGCCCCGGGGAGACGGGGCTGGCCCTTAGAGGCCGCCGACACAGGCGTACTTCAGCTCTGTGTACTCATCGAGGCCATGGCGTGAACCTTCGCGACCGAGACCCGATTCCTTGACGCCGCCGAAGGGGGCGAGCTCGGTAGAGAGGATGCCCTCATTGATGGCGACCATGCCGTACTCGAGTTGTTCCATGGTGCGCCAGATACGGCGATAGTCGGTGGCATAGAAGTAGGCGGCCAGACCGAATTCGGTGTCGTTGGCCATGGCGATGGCTTCGTCGTCGCTGGAGAAGCGGAACACCGGGGCCAGCGGCCCGAAGGTCTCTTCCCGGGCGACACGCATGTCGGTGGTCACGTCGGCCAGTACCGTGGGCTGGAAGAAGGTGCCCTTCAGGGCCTCACCGCCGGCGACCAGGCGGGCACCGTTGTCGAGGGCGTCAGCGATGTGCGACTGCACCTTGTCCACCGCTGCCGAGTTGATCAGGGGACCCTGAACCACACCGTCCTCGAGGCCGTTGCCGACCTTCAGCTCGCCCACGCGCTTGGCCAGCTTCTCGACAAAGGCATCGTAGACGCCGTCCTGAACCAGGAAGCGGTTGGTGCATACGCAGGTCTGGCCGGAGTTGCGGTACTTGGAGGCGATGGCTCCCTCGACGGCGGCGTCCAGGTCGGCGTCATCGAAGACGATAAAGGGCGCGTTGCCGCCAAGCTCCATGGAGGCCTTCTTCACGGTGTCGGCGCACTGGGCCAGCAGGATCTTGCCCACCGGTGTGGAGCCGGTGAAGGACACCTTGCGCACTCGGGCATCGCCGGTCAGTACCGGGCCGACTTCGCGCGGGGAGCTCGAGGTCACCACGTTGAGCACGCCGGCGGGGATGCCCACGTCTTCAGCGAGCTTGGCCAGTGCCAGGGCGGTCAGCGGGGTGGCCTCGGCCGGCTTGACCACCACGGTGCAGCCGGCGGCCATGGCCGGAGCGCACTTGCGGGTGATCATCGCCAGCGGGAAGTTCCAGGGGGTGATGGCGGCGACCACACCGACCGGCTCGCGGAACACCAGGATACGCTTGTCGGGTCCGTGGCCCGGCAGGGTCTCGCCAGCCACACGCTTGGCTTCCTCGGCGTAGAACTCGACGAAGGCAGCGCCGTAGGCGACCTCGCCACGGGACTCGGCCAGCGGCTTGCCCTGTTCACGGGTCATGAGTTCGGC
This sequence comes from Halomonas sp. YLB-10, assembly GCF_003856855.1. NCBI lineage: Bacteria > Pseudomonadati > Pseudomonadota > Gammaproteobacteria > Oceanospirillales > Halomonadaceae > Halomonas > Halomonas sp. YLB-10. The sequence goes on along the minus strand of NZ_RRCU01000003.1, from coordinate 478,765 downwards.
CAGGGCTTCCTGGTGGTCCATGATGCTGTTGAACCAGGCGCGCAGCAGGGCCGAGCGTTCCTTGGCGGTCTTGCGCTTCCAGCCGGCCCAGGCCGCATCGGCGGCACCGATGGCTTCGCGGACTTCCTCGGCGTTCAAGTCCGGCACCTCGGCCAGGGTCTCGCCGGTGGCGGGATTGGTGACGCTGAAGTGGCGATCGGCGTCACGCCACTGGCCGCCGATGTACGCCTTGTCGATGATCAGGTCCTGAACGTGGGACATGCGGGAGCTCCGGAAAGGGTCAGAGAAGAGGGGTGTTATGTCATGATTGACGAGTGTGCATTATTTGAAACATCTCGCCAAGGGCTGTGATCGGAATTTTTTACGCCCGTTCGAAGAATGCATCGATGAGGCTTGCCGGGCCCTCGAGGCCCAGGTCTGGAAGATCTATCGGCAACAATCGCCATCGGCGTGGCGAACAGTTTCCGGTACACTGTGTCGCCGACTTCTAGCTGCCCGAAGCGATGGTCCTTGGCGCCTTGTGTCAGGCCGGACCGGGCTGGCCTGACTCCGTGTTTCTGCGAGGTGAGACTTGGTTGATCCGCTCAATGCCTGGTGGGCTCAGCAACTGGTGCTGTGCGACTGGGCCTTTATGCCTGACCCCTTGATGCTGCCTGAAGAGGCGGCACGTGAGCGATTGGCCGCCCTCGAGATCCCCGACCGGGGCGAACTGGGGTGGCGCCTGCTCGAGCTCAATGCGTCGAACACGCTGCCTGCCTCCCATCTGCTGGGAGCGCTTGAGCTGGTGGCCCTGGCAGGGGCGTCGGGATGGATGTCGGCCGAGGTGAGTCGTGGCTGGGCAGCACGCCTGTGCAGCGACATCCACCATCGTCACGCAAGCCTGGATGAATGGCTGGAGGCACTCTGCGCCTCCCGCAGCGGCGAAGGCTGGCTTCGCGGCGATGAGGGCTTGCTCGATACCTGCCGGGCACTGTCGAAGCTGGAAGGCGAGGGCGTCGGCATCACCTGGCCGTTGCTCGGCACTGCGCTGAGTCGCGAGCCTGCCGCCGCCCTCTGGCCCGACAGCCCGGAAGATCGCGTCTGGCGATTGCGGGCGGCCTTCTCGCCGGTACTGATGACGCCGGCCAGCATCGATGACTGGGACGGGGTCGAGGCCTGGCTGGGGGAAGTCTGGCAGATTCACGGCGCCGAGGATCTCAAGCGCGCCTTGCTGTGGCTGACCAGTCAGGGCGATCGCCAGGGCTGGGATATCGACGCTGCGCGGTTGATGGCGGTCAGTGCCGGCGAACGCCAGGCCTGGTGTGAGGGGCTGGCGCCTCAGGAGCGCCCATACGGCCGCCTGCTGTGTCGCTACGTGGATCAGGGGGAGCCGCTGGAGTGGGCCGCCTGGGACTGGCTGAGGGCGGTGGATCTGGCCTGGGCCGGCAGCTGCATCGGCTGGCTGACACCCCAGGAAGCGTCGCTGCTGGCGCATCACGCAGGCGATCTGGTCCAGCGTCGCTACAGTGACTGGAGCGCCCTGGCGCGCTCCTATCAGCGCGGCCGTGGTCTGTTCGAAGGTCAGGACCGGCTGCCGACCCTGGCAGCCGACTGGCAGTTGCTGATGGGCTCGCCGGTGAGCCCTTGGCATGGCTCGTTGCAGGAGTTGCTCGGCCAGGAGCAGGTCGAGGCATCACGTCAGGCGGCCAGGCAGTGGCGCGCCTCGCCTCGCCACTGGGTGCTGGCGCTGGCCTCGGTGCGTGAACCCGAGCTGGCGGCACGTCAGGGGCCGATTCCGCCGCTGCCCCAGGCGCGTCGTGACGAGGCGCGCAAGTACCTGGCGGAGACCCTCGATCTGCACCCCGACGAGGGCGCCCGCTCACTGGTGCGCTACTGGCTGCCGGCCCAGGCCCATCATCTCAATCAGCTGGCGGCTGACGCGTCGCATCGAGCGCTGCCTTCGGCCAGAACCCCCTTTGGTGATGCGCCCCAGGCGGATCTGGCAGGTCGTGATGGCCTGGCCAGGGCGACCCGCCATTCGGCGACCATCCATATGGCCGAGAAGTACGCCTTCTACTTGCTGATGAGCATGGACAGTGAGCAGTTCGACGAGGACAGCCTGACCGATATGGCGGCGTCCCTGCGCGATGTGCTGTGTCGGTTCTACAGCACCCCCAAGCGCCTGCTCGAGGCCTGGGCGACCTGGGATGCGCTGTTGCCGGAACCGGATCAGCCTTCCTTGACCTACGAGATTCGCTGGCACCTGGACGATCCGGGTAGCCTGTTCCACTGGCTCGAATGGCGCAGCGGCGATTGGCGCGAGCCTGGCGAGCGTCCGAGCCTGATGCACTTTACCGCGCTGTCGCTGGTGGGGCCCTTGAACACCGCCGCCTGGAGCCTGCCGCAGCCGGAAAGCGACCGGGAAGGGGCTTCGATCCTGGAGTGGATCGATGGACACTACGGCCTGCACTCTGCCACCGAGCTGATCGACTTCGTGCGCTTTCTGCTGGACGCCGGTGATCGCCAGGAATATCAGATCAACTACGCGCCCTATACCCTCAACAGCGCGCGCCTGAATTCCGAGATTGCGACCCTGGAGTCCGGTGAGTGCAACGAGGAAGAGCGCAATCACCTGGAGCGCCTGCTGCGGGTACGTGACAACGCCGACCAGTGCAATGACGTCGACATGTGCGCCTGGGACCTGGCCCAGGCGGTCGACCTGGCGATCGCCGGTCGCCAGCTGGGCTGGCTGGCTCAGCAGGACTTCCTGGCACTGCTCGAGCGTGCGCACCAGTTGGCGTCGGAGCACTACGCCGGTTGGCAGGAGTATGCCCGGGGTCTCTATGCAGGATTTTCGTTCTTCATGGGGGAAACCCCTGAGCGCGAAGCGTTTCTGGCCAGCTTCCGCCAGGCGCTGGTGGCCTGGCTGTCGGGCGCTCCGCCCCTCGCCGGCACCTGGGCCAGCCTGGATTTCCCGGGTGCGCGTCCCCGCCATTGGGCACCGCTTCACATCGATACCTTGCCGGGAGATGGACGAACCCTGCACTGATCGTCGCGAAACAGCAGAAAAAAACGCCAAAAAATTGTCCTGATCTATCGTCAGATCGGATAATTTTGGCTAGTATCGTATTGATCTTTCGTCAGGCCTCCCATCAAGAAGGAGGCCGAATTGTCAAACTTGCAGCTGAGGGGCGTTATGGTAGTGACACGAGTGCGTCACTTCCACAGCGGCTCTTGGGCGCCGGCAGGCCGTCAGCCAGGCCGGTTCAGGGAATGAGGTGTGTGTCGCATGAGCGTCGCCCAGACAAGCCGCGTGACAGCGGCGATGGTGTTGCTTGGCCTGCTGTCAGGCTGTGCGGCATCGAACTACCAGAATACCGCCGATAACGACTACTTTTCCCGCGATATGCCGAGCCTGGCCGAACGCGCCGCCTCGCGGATGTCCCCGCTGGAGGACCCCGCGGCAGGGGGCAGCTTCCTTGAAGATCCCGCCGCTGCCATCCGCGAGGCGCTGATGGCGGAGCACGATCGCTGGGCGGGTACGCCCTATCGTTTCGGCGGCACCGGCATGAGCGGCATCGACTGCTCGGCGCTGGTGCAGAACATCTTCAGCGACGCCTTCCAGGTGCAGCTGCCGCGCACCACCGGCAGCCAGGTGCATACCGGCGAACCGATCACGCGTGATCAGCTGTCACCCGGCGATCTGGTGTTCTTTCGTCCTCCGGGCAACCGCCACGTCGGCATCTACGTCGGCCAGGGGCGCTTTCTGCACGCCTCATCGTCGCGCGGTGTGATGATCTCCAAGCTGGATAACAGCTACTGGCGCCGCTACTACTGGCAGGCGCGTCGACCGCTGGAACCCACCCGGTTGAGCATGCGCCAGTTCGCCTACAGCCCGGCTGGCATGGGCGGCTGAAGCGTCCTCGGCGCCATCGACGTCGCCACCACAACGGGGCGAGCCTTTCACTGGGCTCGCCCCGTTTGCGTTGGGTCGCCTTGGTGCTTGGCTGGCGAGGCTTCGGCCAGTCCTTGGCCAGCCCTCGGCGCCTCCAGGGCTACAACGAGTCGCGTTGCGACAGGGCGTAGTCGATAAAGGCGCGCTCGGCGCGTGACAGGTAGCCCTGGGGCTGCCAGGCCAGCGACAGGGTCAGCCAGGCGGCGGGGTCAAAGGACACCGCCGACAGGTCATCTTCCTCGATCACCCGACGCAGAAAGGTGGTGATACCGAAGCCCTGGCGGACGATGGCCTTGGTCAGCGGGATCAGGTTCGACTGGAACGTCAGGCGGGGCTGGATATCCAGCCGTCTGGCCATGGCGTCGACGAACTCGCGGTGAAAGTAGCCGTCCTGGAACAGCACCAGCGGCTCGTTCAGAAAGGCTTCCGGGGTCACGCTGTGGCGTGCCGTGAAGGGGTGGTCCCGGGGCGTGCAGACCACCATCTCCGCGCGCAGCAGGGCCTCGGTTTCCAGTTCGCAGGTACTGCCATCTTCGACCACGATCCCCAGGTCCAGCTCGCGTGCCTTGATCATTGCCTGCAGTCGCCGGGCGCCCGCCTCGATCACCGTCATGCGGATACCGGGGTGGCGTGCGGCAAAGCCCATCAGCAGCGGCGGCAGATAGTAGGAGCCCAGCATCGAGGGGATGCCGATGCGCACTTCGCCCTTTACCAGGCCGTTGAGTTCCTTCAGCGCCAGTTCGGTGGCACTGGCGTCGGCGAGTAGCCGTCGGGCATGTTCCAGTAGCACCTCACCTTCTGGTGTCAGTCGAACACGCCGATCATGGCGTTCGAACAGACGAGTGTCGAGGCGTCGCTCCAGGCCTGCGATGGTCTGGCTGACGGCGGACTGGGCGATGTGACGGGCGCGGGCGGCGGCGCTGAAGCCGCCGTGGTCCACCACCGCGACAAACAGCGACAGCGAGCGCAGGTCAAAGGGTAGCGACATAAGGGAATGTGATGGATAGCATCATGTTCTTCTGTTGGTGTGATGGTAGTGAAGCATGGAAGATGGGCGAGGCCAACCGGAGACCGCCATGATTCACGCCAATACCCCTGCCTGGCGCAGGGCGACCCTCGCTCTGTGTCTGGGCTCGATGCTGGTATTCATCAACCTCTACGCCCCCCAGCCATTGCTGCCGCTGCTGCGCGATACCCATGAGGCTTCGACCCTGAAGGTGGGCCTGGTGATGTCGCTTGCCACCCTGACCCTGGCGCTCTCGTTGCTGGTCTATGGGCCCTTGTCCGACGCCATCGGGCGGGGCGGTATCATGCGTGCGAGCCTGTCGGTGGCAGCTGTCGCGACACTGTTGGCGGCATTTGCGCCTGGGCTCGACTGGCTGCTGGTCGCTCGCGTGCTGCAGGGGGTCGCCCTGGGAGGGCTGCCGGCGGTGGCGATCGCCTGGATGGGCGACGAGTTCTCGCCGGAGGCGATGAGTCGAGCCGTGGGGCTCTATATCGCGGCCAATACCCTGGGCGGTATCGGTGGTCGCGTGCTGGGAGGCGTCATCGGTGAATGGTATGGCGTCCAGGCGAGTTTCGTGGCGATTGGCGGTTTGACCCTGGTGGGCGTGGCGGTGTTCTGGTGGCTGCTGCCGGCGGCCCGTGCCTTTGCGCCTCAACCCTTTCGAGTGGGGCACGCCTGCCGCCAGATGCGTGGCCACCTGGCCAACCCATGGCTGCTGTCGGCCTATCTGATCGGTGGTCTCAACTTCCTGGTGTTCATCAACCAGTACAGCTACATGACCTTTCGTCTGGCCGAGGCACCCTTTGCTCTCGGGCCCCGCTGGCTGGGCCTGCTGTTTCTGACCTACCTGGGCGGCACTCTGGGCTCGACGCTATCTGCCAGGGTCGTCGCCAGAGCGGGAGCGCCCGCCACCATGGGGTTGGGCGTTGTCATCATGATGCTGGCGCTGGGTCTGTCCCTGATACCGATGCTCGCCGTCATCATTGCCGCCTTGACCCTCAGCGCCTTCGGCTTCTTTCTGTGCCACGCCACCGCCTCGGGCTGGGTCGGTCGCCAGGCCCGCGAAGGACGAGGCGGCGCATCGGCGCTCTATCTGGTGTTCTACTACCTGGGGGCGAGTCTCGGGCCGCTGTGGCTCGAGCCGTTCTGGCTGTGGCGGGGCTGGCCTGGGGTGGTGGCGGCCAGCTGGCTGGTGCTGGCGACCACGGGCTGGCTGTCCTGGCGGCTAGGAAAGCGGCTGCAGCGTGCACAACACCAGTGCGTCGTCGAGCGTCGACTCGAACACGTATGAGTCCGCTACTGCGACGCGGTTGCCGATAGGTTGCAGATGCGTTGCAGAGACCGATCGACCTTGGCTCGCACCAGGGTCGATCGGTGTGGCATGACGTTGCTGTCAGCGCCGCGCCCTAGGACGCTGCGGACTGCTCTGGCGCCTCGTGGGGCATGGCTTCGTCTCCCCAGATTTCCTTTAGCCGGTCAGGGCGGCCGCAGGAGTTCTTGTAGAAGGTGTAGCGCACCTTGTTCTTCTGGTAGTAGTCCTGGTGTTCATCCTTGGTGGCATAGAAGGTGCCAGGATCTTCGATGGTGGTCTCGATCGGCTGGTCGAAGCGCTCGGCGATGTCCGCCTTGCTGGCCTCGGCCAGTTCACGCTGCTCGTCGTTCAAGGGCAGCAGGGCGGAGCGATAGGAATCTCCCACATCGCAGAATTGGCGGTTGGCGACGAAGGGATCGATATTGCGCCAGAAGACGTAGAGCAGATCCTGGTAGCTCACTTTGTCGCTGTCGTAGGTAATCTCGACGGCTTCGGCGTGCCCGGTTCCACCGGCGCCCACCTGTTCATAGGTCGGGTTTTCCGTGTTACCTGCTGCAAAGCCGGATATGGTGGCCTCGACACCATCGATCTTGTCGAAGGCTTCCTCGACACACCAGTAGCAGCCGCCAGCGAAGATGGCCTTCTCTTCGGCGGCGAGGGCGGGGGTCGTGGAAAGCACGGCACCAGTCAGCAGGCCGGCCAGCAGGAAGGTACGCTGATTGAAGGGATATCGCATTCGTAGGCTCCGTCAGGATGGCGTCATTGTAAGGTTCGAGTAGGGCAGTTCCCGGTTGGTTCAGTCATTGTGGCAGGCGCATCCTTACATGCGCTGTCGATAAGGGGATGATTTTTTGCATTTTCGGTCGTAAGGCTCGGTCGCCTGTGCGCGACTCAGGCAGACTGCTAATCTCGATTGCATCCCGATAGCCGGCCGCACAGCTCCTGGTAACGTCATCGTCTCGTCGCAGGACGGGCGCAGGACAACGGGTGCCGCTGCTGCTGGCCACGGCTACCTATCGATCATCGACCCGATCATCGACACCAGTTGACCTAGAAGGAGACGCGGGTGACCCGTAACAAATGGATCTTGCTGGCACTGATTGCCGTCGCCGTGGTGGCGTTCTTTGTCACCGGCGCCAACGAGGCCTTTACGCTGGACGCGATCAAGGCCCAACAGGCGCAATTTCAACAGTGGTTCCACGAGGACCCCTGGACCGTGGCCGGTGGCTTCTTCGCGGTCTATATCCTGATGGCGGCGCTGTCGCTGCCTGGGGCGGGGTTGCTGACGCTGCTGGCGGGGGCCTTGTTCGGCTTCTGGATCGGTCTGGTGCTGGTGTCCTTTGCCAGTTCGCTGGGCGCGACCCTTGCCGCGGTGATCGCCCGGACCCTGCTGCGTGAGACGCTGGAGACGCGTTTTTCGCGCCAGCTGGCGCGAATCAACGGCGGCATCGAGCGCGAAGGCGCCTTCTACCTGTTCACGCTGCGGCTGATTCCGATCTTCCCCTTCTTCGTGATCAACCTGGTGGTCGGCCTGACCCGCATGCGTCTGTCCACCTTCTATTGGGTCAGCCAGCTCGGCATGCTGCCGGGTACCATGGTGTTCGTGAATGCTGGCCGGGAACTGGGTGAACTCGAGTCGCTGGCGGGCATCCTGTCGCCAGGGCTGATCCTGTCCTTTGTGTTGATCGGCTTGTTTCCCTGGATCGCCAAGGCCGTGGTGGCGGTGCTCAAGCGTCGCCGGCTCGCCGCCGAATACCAGCGCCCGTCGCGTTTTGACCGGGATATCGTCGTGATCGGTGCGGGCTCGGCGGGCCTGGTGGCAAGCTATATTGCTGCGGCGGTGAAGGCTAAGGTAACCCTGGTGGAGCGCCACCGCATGGGCGGCGACTGCCTCAATACCGGCTGTGTGCCGTCCAAGGCATTGATTCGCGCCGCTCGCGCCGCCGAGGACATTCGTCGGGCGCCGTCCTATGGTGTCAGCGCCGGTGAGCCAAGCGTCGACTTCGCCGCTGTGATGGGCCACGTCCACGGCGCCATCGCCGAGGTCGAGCCCCATGATAGTCCGGAACGTTATCGGGGCCTGGGCGTCGATGTGGTCGAAGGAGAAGCCAGGCTGCTCGATCCCTGGCGGGTGCAGGTTGGCGAACAGGTGCTGACCACCCGTCACGTGATCATCGCCAGCGGTGCCCGCCCCAGAGTCCCGCCGTTGCCGGGGATCGATGATATCGAGGTGCTGACCTCCGACAACCTGTGGGAGCTAAAGGCATTGCCGAAGCGCCTGGTAGTGCTTGGTGGTGGTCCGATCGGCAGTGAACTGGGACAGAGCTTCGCCCGGCTGGGTAGCCAGGTCACCCTGGTGGAGATGGGCCCGCAACTCTTGCCACGCGAAGACGAGGACGTCGCCAGGGAGGCGGCTCAGGGGCTCGAGGCCAGCGGCGTGACGCTGTGCCTGTCGACTCGGGCGCTCAAGGTGGTGGCCGGTGACGGCGATCTCCATCGACTCGAGATCGAGGTCAACGAGGCAGGCGAGACACGTATCGAGCAACTGGAGTTCGATCAGTTGCTGGTGGCGGTGGGTCGACAGGCCAACGTCGAGGGGCTCGGGCTTGAAGAACTGGGCGTGGGCACTCGCGACAACGGCACCCTGGACGTGGATGGCGGGCTGCAGTCAGTGCTGCCTAATGTCTGGGCCTGTGGCGATGTGGTCGGGCCCTTCCAGCTGACCCATGCCAGCGCCCACCAGGCCTGGCACGCCACCGTCAATGCCCTGTTTGGCGAGTTCAAGCGCTTCAATGTGAGCTATCGGGCGCTGCCGGCGGTCACCTTCTGTGACCCGGAGGTGGCGCGAGTGGGGCTCAACGAGCGCGAGGCCAAGGAGCAAAAGGTGCCCTTCGAGGTCACCCGCTACTCACTGTCCGAGCTCGACCGGGCCATCGCCGAGGGCGATACCACCGGATTCGTCAAGGTGCTGACCGTACCGGGCAAGGATCGCATTCTCGGTGCCACCATTGTCGGTGCTGGCGCTGGCGAGATGCTGGCGGAGTTCACCCTGGCAATGACCCGCGGTATCGGACTGAACAAGCTGTTGGGGACCATCCACCCGTACCCGACCCACTCGGAAGCCGTAAAGGCCGCCGCCGGGGTGTGGAAGAACGCGAACAAGCCCGAGCGGGTCCTGGGGTATCTGGAGCGTTACTTCAATTGGCGGCGAGGCGGGGGAGGCGACGCCGATTCCTCAAGCCAGCCGGTGACGGGAGACAGAGCCAGTGCGAGCTCCGAGCGACACGAAGCATCGTCGCTGTCCTCTGCCCAGTCCAACGACTGAGCGAACCGCCCAGGCAGTAGCCTGGACCTGAAGACACAAGCGGTGGGCCCTGGCCCGCCGCTTGTGCTTTCCTTCTGCCGAATCGACGTTTTACTGCTGACGAGACTTTTATGCTGGATCGCTGGACCATGCCCAGAACCCAGGCGCCCCTGGCGCCTCTGGTCAAGATGCTGGAGCGCTGCAAGGTAACGCCTGATCAGGTGACTCTAGTGGGATTTCTTATCGGCTTGCTGGCACTGCCGCTGCTGGCCGTTCAGGCCTATGGATGGGCGCTGGCGGCTATCCTCCTCAATCGACTCGCCGATGGCCTGGACGGGGCGCTGGCGCGCCGTCGGGGTACGCCCAGCGATGCCGGGGGATTTCTCGATATCGGGCTGGACTTCGTCTTCTACGCCGCCGTGGTGCTCGGTTTTGCCCTGGCCGACAGCGAGCGCAATGCCTTGCCGGCAGCGCTGCTGCTGTTTGCCTTTATCGGCACCGGGACGTCCTTTCTGGCCTTCGCCATCATGGCGGCGCGCCATGATCTCGAGCGCCCACGCTTCCAGCGCAAGGCCTTCTACTATCTGCACGGCCTGACCGAAGGTACCGAGACCGTGCTGGCGCTGGTGGCCTTTTGTCTGTGGCCGGCGCACTTTCCTGTGCTGGCAGGGCTGTTCGCCGCGGCCTGTCTGCTGACCACCGCCACTCGGCTATGGGGCGGCTATCATACCCTCAGGGCAATCGAGCGAGGCGCTGGCGTCGAGGACAGAAGCTGATCCCCGGTCGTGGCTCGCGAGGTGAGGGGCCTTTCATCAGACGTGATACTCAGACACGCGAAAGGGCAGCCTGGGCTGCCCTTTCTCTTGACCATGCCGGCTGTTGATCCTGCTGGCGCTTGATCCTGCTGGCACCTGATCTTGCCGGCACTTGATCATGCATGCTCGTGGTGCTTCCGACGAGCGTAGCGCTGATCAGTGCTCGTGGCCGCCTTCGCCGTGCACGTGGCCGTGCTCGATTTCTTCCTGGCTGGCTTCACGGACTTCGGCGATCTCGACGTCGAAGTTCAGGTTCTGGCCGGCCAGCGGGTGGTTGCCGTCGACGGTGACGGTGTCGCCTTCGACCTGGGTCACGGTGACCATCAGCGGACCGCCCTGGGTCTGCGCCTGGAACTGCATGCCCGGCTCGATGCTCTCGACACCCTGGAAGGCGTCACGCGGCACTTCCTGGACCAGCTGCTCCTGTACTTCGCCGTAACCTTCGGCGGGGGCAACCTTGGCGTTGACCTTGTCGCCGGCGGCCTTGCCTTCGAGTTCCTTTTCCAGACCCGGAATGATGTTGCCGGCGCCGTGGAGGTAGGTCAGCGGCTCGCGGCCTTCCGAGCTGTCCAGCACTTCACCTGCATCATTGGTCAGGGTGTAGTGGAACGCGACAACGGAATTTTGCGCAATTTGCATTGATGAACCTTTGGTGAGTGCGTGTGAGGACGCATGGTAACGCGTGGGTGCTGGGGCTGTCAGGGGCGTGGGACATTTTTCACCTTGTGTGGTCATATCCTGAACGGTATTCACGCGCGCCCTCTGCCACCTTCGGGTTGTTGCGCAGTATCGGTGGTGGGGATACCCTCTTGTGAGATTTTTCGATTCTGCCTTTCACGCTTTTCTTGCGGAGCTGAACATGACGCTATTTGTGATCTGGGTGCTGGCCTTTGCGGTACTGCTGGCGGTGATGATCAAGGCCTGGGACAAGGGCCTGAGCTGTGCCCTGGGCAGCCTGCTGCCGGCGGTACTGCGCAGTGACGATGACCAGTGGATCTGGTGCCCCGCCCTTGCCGTGCTGGGGGCCACCTTCATCGTCTTCCCCATCGATATGCTGATGACACTGCTGGTGATCGGCATCATCGCCCTGGTGGGCTGCAAGCTGGGCTGCTGGGTGATGGGCAAGGTCCACTAGTTCGGTGACGACGTGAATCACCTGGCCTTCTCCAGGTGATCACCGAAAGGGCCCTGAGGCGGATACGCCTCAGGGCCCTTTGTATATAACGCAGAGAGTATGTAACGCAGAGATGTTTGCGGGGGAGCGAAGCGCTGTTGTCGCTTACAAGGACAAGCCCCTTTCTCGAGCGCTTTCGTCAAGCCCTCAGTAGGGGGCAACACTCTGACGTGAACCGCTGCCGATCAGGCGAACACGCTGCCCCACCTGGAAGGCCTGGTCTGCCTTCTGCACGACGACCACGGTCTGGCCGCTGTCCTTGCGAATCTCCATCTCCCAGGCGTCGGTGCGGTTGACGCCTTTCTCGATCTGGTTGCCGGCCACGGCGCCACCGATGGCACCTGCGGCGGTGGCGATGGTGCGACCGGAGCCGCCGCCGACCTGGTTGCCGAGCAGGCCACCGATCACCGCGCCACCACCGGTGCCGAGGATGCCGCCGGCGGAGCTTTCACCCTGGATCTGGACGCGACGCAGGGCGGTGATGGTGCCGAACTGCACGTTCTGGGCGGTCTGTGCCTGGTTGCCAGAATAGACGTTACCCGAGTACTGGTTGGTGGCGGTGCAGCCGCCAAGCACCACGACGCTCAGCGCCAGGACAGGAAGGATGGATGTTTTCATGGCGATTCTCCTTGAATGTCTTCTGCGCCGAATTCTGAACGCATCGGTTCGGGTCACATTTGCTTTTGGTAGTACCGCACCAAAGTTCGCAAACGCTGTTCGAAAATAGTGTAACGCCTGTTTGGAGGCTTTGACAGGGCGATGGTTCCCCGGATCCAACGATGATCGGGTCTCGTCCGTCTCATGGTAGCCGTCCGCCTGTCTCCCTTGTCGCCCCGCGACTGCCACTAAGTCGCGCCGACAGCGCTTTCCTGACATTCATCATATGCCGAACCGGACCTGCCAGGCCAATGGGCATCGGAGGGGGTCGCATGGCTGCAGTTGTCGGCCTCGCTGGAGCCAGACGTGTTAGTTCGAGAGTAGGCCCTTGCCAGGGAAGAAGGAAAGGCTGGCTTGGCAGAGCAAGATCACGGACAGCAAAAAGGGAGGCCGACGGCCTCCCTTGCTTACAGTCACAGGGCTCAGTGTCTGGGCTCAGTGACTGGGTGCCGCTGGCCCGCGATCCTTAGCCGAACTGGTTCATGGTGTTGTCCTTGCCGCCGGCCTTGAGTGCCGCGTCGCCGTGGAAGAACTCCTTGTGGTCGTCACCGATATTGGAGCCGGCCATGTCCTGGTGGCGAACGGTGGCGATACCCTCGCGGATCTCGCGGCGCTGCACACCCGCCACGTAGGCCAGCATGCCCTCGTCGCCGAAGTAGCCCTTGGCCAAGTTGTCGGTAGACAGGGCGGCCGTGTGGTAGGTCGGCAGGGTGATCAGGTGGTGGAAGATACCTGCCTCGCGGGCGGCGTCACGCTGGAAGTTGCGCGTCCACTCGTCGGCCAGTTGGCCAAGCTCAGTGTCGTCGTAGCGTGCATTCATCAGGTCGGCACGCTCGTAGGCGGAGACGTCCTTGCCTTCGGCTTCCCAGGCGTCGAACACCTGCTGGCGGAAGTTCAGCGTCCAGTTGAACGACGGCGAGTTGTTGTAGACCAGCTTGGCGTTGGGCACCGCCTCGCGGATGCGGTTGACCATGCCGGCGATCTGGCCGACGTGGGGCTTTTCGGTCTCGATCCACAAAAGATCGGCACCGTTCTGCAGGCTGGTGATGCAGTCCAGCACCACCCGGTCTTCGCCGGTGCCAGGCTTGAACTGATAGAGGCCGGAGGCGAGACGCTTGACCTTGACCAGCTTGCCGTTCTGCTTGATCACCACGTCGCCGTTGTCGATATCGGAGGCCGAGGAAATCTCTTCACCGTCGAGGAAGCTGTTGTACTGATCGCCCAGGTCGCCTGGCTCGTTGGTGACCGCGATCTTCTGGGTCAGGCCGGCACCCAGGGAATCGGTACGGGCCACGATCACCCCATCATCCACGCCCAGTTCAAGGAAGGCGTAGCGTACGGCGTTGATCTTGGCGATGAAGTCCTCGTGGGGCACGGTGACCTTGCCGTCCTGGTGGCCGCACTGCTTCTCGTCGGACACCTGGTTCTCGAGCTGGATACAGCAGGCACCGGCCTCGATCATCTTCTTGGCCAGCAGGTAGGTGGCCTCGGCGTTGCCGAAACCGGCGTCGATGTCGGCGATGATCGGCACGATGTGCGTTTCGTGGTTGTCGATCTGGTTGGTCAGATCGTCGACCTTGGCGCTGTCACCGGCTTCCTTGGCTTCTTCTCGGGCACGGAACAGGTGGTTGAGCTCCCAGGTGTCGGCCTGGCGCAGGAAGGTGTAGAGCTCTTCGATCAGCGATGCCACGCTGGTCTTCTCGTGCATGGACTGGTCGGGCAGCGGACCGAACTCGCTGCGCAGGGCGGCGACCATCCAGCCGGACAGGTAGAGGTAGCGGCGCTTTGTGTTGCCAAAGTGCTTCTTGATGGAAATCAGCTTCTGCTGACCGATGAAGCCGTGCCAGCAGCCCAGTGACTGGGTGTAGTTGGCGGTGTCGGCGTCGTAGGCGGCCATGTCCTCGCGCATGATGGCGGCGGTGTAGCGAGCGATGTCGAGACCAGTGCGGAAACGGTTCTGCACGCGCATGCGGGCGGCGCTTTCCGGATCGATGTTGTCCCACTTGCCGCGCTGGGCTTCACGAAGCTGGGTCAGGGTCTTCAGTTCTTCACGAAAGGTCATGATCGGGCCGTCCTGATGTTGAATCGACTGTTTGGTTCGACGTTCTGATACGACTTGCCTGGCATCCATGGTGAGGGGCGGTGTCGGGGCGGTCGCTTTCGACCGGCCTTTGGCTCCAGTGGCTTGCAGGCTCTTGCGGTTGGCGTCATTGCAAGAGGATCGACTGCTCGCCATGCCATGCTGCACCTGCGAAGTGTAGTCAGGTTCCTGCACCTTGGCCGAGAAGTCTTTACGGCCTTGGTCGAATCTTGGCGGAACGGTAGAGGTCGACTACAAAGTGAGCGATCTGACTCGCCATCGAGGTCTGTCCGCTGCGCCATGGTAGTGACTATGGCCCACAGTGGCGGGGGTTCGCCATTGGTACTTGGGGGGACAAGGCGTTGTAGTCCGACTACAGGAAAGCGCCGCAGAGGCACATTCCTGTAGTCGAGTTTCCTGAACGGAGGAGTTGACGGAGAGGTCAGTCGTTCAGGGAGAGGGTCATATTGCGATGCGGAATGCCGGCGTCGAGGAAGATATCTCCCTCGGCGCGGAAGCCCAGGGCTTCGTAGAAACCGAGCGCATGGGTCTGGGCGGCGAGCTCGACGCTCGAGTGACCACGCTGTCGCGCAGCCTCGATGGTGGCGCGCATCAGCGCCACGCCGACGCCGAGTCCCCGGGCTTCGGCAAGCACCGCGACGCGACCGATATGGCCATCGGGCAGCAGTCTCGCCGTACCCAGTACACGCTCGTCCTGGCGCGCCAGGAAATGCAGGCAGTCGGGGTCGAGGCCATCCCACTCTTCCTCGATCGGCACCTGTTGTTCGATGACGAAGACGCGATAGCGAATGTCACCGGCCGCTTCGCCCAATTGTTCCCAGCTTCCCTGTTCGATCACCACCTCAGGCATCGTCGTCCTCCATGTCGTCAACCGGCCAGCCAAGGCTGCCGGCGTCGAACAGCCGTGTCAGCACCTCGGCGGCGCCGGGGTAGTCGAGCAGCGAGGCGTCGAACTCGCCGCGGTTGGCGATCTCGCGGGCCAGCGCCAGATCGCAGTCGATGCCGTCGCCGTCGGCAAACAGGGTGGCCCGGTCGTCCGCCAGGGCGTGCCAGGCGAAGCGAGAGCCCGGCGCGGCCACCAGCACCTCGCCTTCCTGTAGTGCAGCAACAAGCTCGTCTGGCGCTGTCGGTGTCTCGCTGGGCTCGAGCTGGTCCACGTACTTGGGCTGGGTCATCACCCGGCCGAACCACTGGGCCATCTGGGCCGGATCGTCCAGGGTCTCGAGGATCAACTGGCGCATGCGTGACAGCGCCGCCCGATCGAGTTCGCCCGGGTCCTCGGCCGGGGTCATTCCGGCATCGCCGTAGCGGCGAGAGGGGGGTTGCTGCTCACCCAGGTAGTCGGCGAAGGAGGTGATCGCCTCGTCCGCCGAGGGGGCGCGAAAGCCCACCGAGTAGGTCATGCAGTCATCGCTCTGACTGACCCCATGGTGCGCCCAGCCGGGGGGCAGGTAGAGCATGTCTCCGGGCTCCAGCACCCAGTCCTGTTCGGCGTTGACCTCGAAGGTCTCGAGGATACGCAGGTCGATGCCGCGCACGATGGGTGCGTCATCGGCCACCTTGCCGCCAAGCTGCCAGCGGCGCTGACCGCTGCCCTGGAGCAGGAAGACATCGTACTGGTCCAGGTGCGGGCCGACACTGCCGCCCGGAGGCGCGTAGCTGACCATGATGTCATCCAGGCGCCAGCGCGGCAGGAAGGTGAAGTCCTCCAGCAGGGCGGCGACCTCCGGCACATAGTGATCCACCGCCTGTACCAGCAGGGTCCAGTCGCGCTCCGGCAGGCGGGCGAAGGTGGCCTCGTCGAAGGGGCCGTGGCTGACCTGCCAGGGTCCGTCGGGGCCCTGTTCCTCGACCAGGCGTGCCTCGATATTGTCCTCGCAGGCGAGCCCGGCCAGTTCGTCTGGCGTCAGCGGGTTGTCGAAGTCGGGGAAGGCGCCACGGATCAGCAGCGGTTGCTGTTGCCAGACATCGCGCAGGAACTCTGCCGATGTCAGGCCGCCCAGCAGGGTGAGGGGGGTATCAGTTGACATGAGGAATCCTGATGGTGATTGGGAGTAGCGGGCTAGGTATCGGCCCCGGCCCCGAAGAGAGGGCTCCAGAAACGCCTCACCCCACCGATTGGCGGGGTGAAGCGGGGTTCTGTCAGCGGCTCCGGCTCAGTGCTGCGGCAGGGCGCGAGCCTGCTCGACGGCATTGCCGATGTAGTTGCCGGGGGTCAGCTGCTTGAGCTCTGCCTTGACCTCGTCGGGCAGTTCCAGGCCATCGATGAAGGCGGCGAAACCGGCCTGGTCGATGCGCTTGCCGCGGGTCAGCTCCTTCAACTTTTCGTAGGGCTTCTCGATGCCGTAGCGACGCATCACCGTCTGGATTGGCTCGGCCAGCACTTCCCAGCTTGCGTCCAGGTCCTCGGCCAGACGCTGGGGGTTGGCCTCGAGCTTGCCGATGCCTTTCAGCGAGGCCTGGTAGGCGATCAGGCCGTAGGCCAGACCGACGCCCAGGTTGCGCAGCACGGTGGAGTCGGTCAGGTCACGCTGCCAACGGGAGATCGGCAGCTTCTGGGCCAGGTGGGCGAGGATGGCATTGGCCAGGCCCAGATTACCCTCGGAGTTCTCGAAGTCGATCGGGTTGACCTTGTGCGGCATGGTCGAGGAGCCGATCTCGCCGGCCACGGTGCGCTGCTTGAAGTAACCCAGCGAGATGTAGCCCCAGACGTCGCGATCGAAGTCGATCAGGATGGTGTTGAAGCGACAGACCGCGTCGAACAGCTCGGCGATATAGTCGTGGGGTTCGATCTGGGTGGTATAGGGATTGAAGGTCAGGCCCAGTCCTTCGACGAAGGTGCGGGCGTTGGCCTCCCAGTCGATGTTCGGGTAGGTGGCCAGGTGGGCGTTGTAGTTGCCCACGGCCCCGTTGATCTTGCCCAGTACCTCGGCGCTTTCGATCTGCTTGAGCTGACGGCGCAGACGGTAGGCCACGTTGGCCATTTCCTTGCCCAAGGTGGTGGGGCTGGCGGTCTGGCCATGGGTGCGCGACAGCATCGGCACGGCGGCGTGCTCTTCGGCCAGACGGGCGATCTCGTCGGCCACCTGGCGCATGGTCGGCAGCAGGCTGTCGAGGCCATCGCGCAGCATCACGCCGTAGGACAGGTTGTTGATGTCCTCGCTGGTGCAGGCGAAGTGCACGAACTCGGTGACGGCATGCAGCTCGGCATTGTCGGCGATGGCTTCCTTGATCCAGTACTCGACCGCCTTGACGTCGTGGTTGGTGGTGCGCTCGATGTCCTTGATGCGCGCCGCGTCGGCTTCGCTGAAGTTCTTGACCAGGCCATCCAGGAAGGCCGTGGCGGTGGCCGACAGTTCCGGCACCTCGGTGATCTGCGGGTGCGCGGCCAGGCGCTCCAGCCAGCGGATCTCGACGATGACGCGGGCGCGGATCAGGCCAAATTCGCTGAAGTGTTCGCGCAGTGATTCGGCCTTGCTGCCGTAGCGACCGTCGACGGGAGAGAGGGCGGTGAGAGCGGAGAGTTGCATGGCGGTTTTCCGGTACGGGTAGGAAAGGAAGATCGAGCGATCAGAGGGTGTCCAGGGCGCGCTTGAGGCTGCCCCGCTGGAAGATCAGCTTCCAGCGACGTCCGCCCTGCTGGTGCCACAGCAGGCCGAAGCGAATGCCGGAGAGCAGGCAGGCGCGGACCCGCTCCGGCATCATCCGGCTTTGCAGCAGCGAAGGGTCGCCCTGGACCACGATTCGGTTCTTGAAGGTGGAAAGCGTCTGCTGGTAGGCCTCGCCGAGGCTCGCCACGACGTTCTCGTGGGTCGGGCCGAAGTGTTCGGCCTGGCCCTGGATGCGGGTCAGGTGGGTGCCGAGCGCGTCCATCATGTCGGGCTGGGTGCGCAGCTTGTTCATCAGCAGCATCAGGCTGAAGCCGTAGCGCATCACCACCGGGTTGGCCTGGCGTCGGCCGAGCACTGCCTCCAGGGTCTCGAGCCCCAGGCGCAGATTGTTGGGATGCCCGCCATAGATGGATTCGAAGGTTGGCGGGTTGGTTTCCAGGGTGGCGGTGATCTGGGTGTCCCAGGCGCGGCTGTCGACCTGGCCGGTGCGCGCCAGCTCGTCGACCAGATGGGCGGCCTGAAATACGCCGGCCAGGGCGATCGCCTGGCGAGCCGCCGGGGACTCGGGGGCGCGGTGGATAGGTACCGAATCGGTCATGCCGCTCGCTCCTCGGCGTTCCAGGTGGACCGGATGACGCCGCCGCCGAGGCAGACGTCACCGTCGTAGATGACCAGCGATTGGCCCGGTGTCACGGCCCGCTGTGGGTCGTCGAAGTGTACCGCGACGCCGCCATCGGCCCGGGTCGTCAGCGTGCATGGCACGTCGTCCTGACGATAGCGGGTCTTGGCGCTGAAGCGCCCCTCGGCGCAAGGCGGCTCACCGGCGACCCAATCCATCGCCTCGGTGGCCAGGCTGTCGGTGTACAACAGAGGGTGATGCTTGCCTTGAACCGCGATCAGCACGTTGCGCTCGAGGTCCTTGCCGGCCACGTACCAGGGGTCTTCCGAATAGTTGGCGAGACCGCCGATGCCGAGGCCCTGGCGCTGGCCCAGGGTGTAGTACATCAGGCCCATGTGATCGCCGATGACGTCGCCGTCCGGTGTCTCGATGGTCCCCGGCTGGGCCGGCAGGTACTGCTTGAGAAAGTCGCTGAAGCGGCGCTCGCCGATGAAGCAGATACCGGTGGAGTCCTTCTTCTTTGCGGTAACCAGATCGTGCTGTTCGGCGATGGCGCGAACCTCGGGCTTTTCGATCTCGCCCACCGGGAACAGGGTGCGCGCGATGGCGGCTTCCGGCACGGCGTGCAGGAAGTAGCTCTGGTCCTTGTTGCCGTCGAGTCCCTTGAGCAGTCGCGGGCGGCCGTCGCGCTCGCCGCGGCGAACATAGTGACCGGTGGCGATCATCTCGGCGCCGAGCATCTCCGCGTAGTCGAGGAACACCTTGAACTTGATTTCGCGGTTGCAAAGGATATCGGGATTCGGTGTGCGTCCGGCCTTGTACTCGGCGAGGAAGTGCTCGAACACATTGTCCCAGTACTCGGCGGCAAAGTTGGCCGTGTGCAGGGGGATGTCGAGCTTCTTGCACACCGCTTCGGCGTCCGCCAGGTCTTCCATGGCGGTGCAGTATTCGGTGCCGTCGTCCTCATCCCAGTTCTTCATGAACAGCCCTTCCACCTGATAGCCCTGTTGGATCAGGCGGAGGGCGGAAACGGAGGAATCGACGCCGCCGGACATGCCGACGATGACTTTGCCGGTGGACGCTGACATAACGACTCTCGGAGTGGTGGGGCAAATGGGCGGTGATTATACACGAATTGCACCCGTCAACCGAAGCCTCAGCGTTCGTGCAGCACCTCCATCGGGAAGGTCTTGCCGGCCAGGGCGTCGCGGATGCGCTTGATCACCAGTGGGCTGCGCAGGCGGCCCTCGCGCTCCAGCGCCTCGACGTCCTCCAGGGTCAGCCAATGGATGGCCATGATATCCCGGTCCAGTTCGGTGCCCAGGTGGGCCAGCGCCATGCCGAAGAAGGCGTGGCTGTGGAAGGTCTTGCCGTCCGGGGCCTCGTACACGTACATGCCCAGGTAGTCGGTGATGCCGACCCGCCAGGCGGTCTCTTCGGCGACCTCGCGCAGGGCGCCGTCGCGGATGCGCTCACCGGGTTCCAGGTGGCCGGCGGGCTGGTTGAACAGGGTATGGGGGCCGCCACGGTCTTCTTCCACCAGCAGGAAACGACCGGCTCGTTCGACCACCGTGGCCACGGTCACGTAGGGGGTCCAGCGCATTATCGGCGTCTCCTTGTTGTAGGGGCTGAGCCCCGGGGGCGCTTTGGCGCGTGCAGCGTCTGGCGCTGCCATTGTCCCGGGGCCAGGCCGTCGAGCCGCCAGGGGCCGATGGCGACGCGTACCAGCCTCAGCGTCGGGTGGCCCACATGGGCGGTCATCCTGCGCACCTGGCGGTTGCGCCCCTCGCTGATGGTCAGCTCCAGCCAGCAGGTAACGGGATGGCGCTTCGGGTCCAGGGGCGGCGTGCGCTCGGGCAGCCCGCTGGTCGTCAGTCGCCGGACCTTGGCCGGCCGGGTGGGTCCATCCTTGAGAGTGACCCCTTCGGCGAGCGCCTTCAAGGCCCGATCGTCCGGCTGTCCCTCGACGAGCACTCGATACGTCTTCGGCTGCTTGTGGCGCGGGTGGCTGATACGATGAATCAACTCGCCATCGTCACTGAGCAACAACAGGCCTTCGGAATCGTAGTCGAGGCGGCCGGCCGGATAGATGTCCGGTACGTCGATCAGCGAGGCCAGGGTATTGCGTCCCTGGTCATCGGTGAACTGGGACAGCACCCGATAGGGCTTGTGCAGCAGATAAAGTTGACTCATGGGCGGGCTCGATGATCTGGCTCGGAAGGCGTGGCGGCGGGCCGTTTAGGCCTTTTCCAGAGATTGTCGACAAAGCCTACTCCGGGCGCGGGGGGTAATGCTATACTCCGCGCTCCACTGAATAGACCTGACAGGGGAGTTCTCAATGGGTTTCCAGAAAATTGTCGTCCCTGAGGGCGGCGAAAAGATCACCGCCAACGCCGACAACAGCCTGAACGTACCGAATAATCCGATCATTCCCTTCATCGAGGGTGACGGTATCGGTGTCGACGTGACCCCGGCGATGAAGATCGCCATCGACGCCGCTGTGCAGAAGGCTTACAACGGCGAGCGCAAGATCCACTGGATGGAAGTCTACGCCGGCGAGAAGGCCACCCACGTCTATGACGCGGACACCTGGCTGCCGGAAGAGACCCTGGAAGCGGTCAAGGACTACATCGTTTCCATCAAGGGCCCGCTGACCACGCCGGTCGGTGGCGGCATCCGTTCACTGAACGTGGCGCTGCGCCAGAAGCTGGACCTGTACGTCTGTCAGCGCCCGGTGCGCTGGTTCGAAGGCGTGCCGAGCCCGGTCAAGAAGCCTGCCGACGTCGACATGGTCATCTTTCGCGAGAACTCCGAAGATATCTACGCCGGCATCGAATGGAAGGCCGGTACCGCGGAAGCCGACAAGGTCATCAAGTTCCTGCGTGAAGAGATGGGTGTCACCAACATCCGCTTCCCCGAGAACTGTGGCATCGGCGTCAAGCCGGTCTCCATCGAAGGCACCAAGCGTCTGGTCCGTCAGGCCCTGCAGTACACCATCGACAACGACCGCGAGTCGCTGACCCTGGTGCACAAGGGCAACATCATGAAGTTCACCGAAGGCTCCTTCAAGGATTGGGGCTACGAGCTGGCCAAGGAAGAGTTCGGCGCCGAACTCCTCGATGGCGGCCCCTGGATGACCTTCAAGAACCCGAAGACCGGCAAGGACATCGTGGTCAAGGACGTCATCGCCGACGCCATGCTGCAGCAGATCCTGCTGCGTCCGGCCGAATACGACGTCATCGCCACCCTGAACCTGAACGGTGACTACCTGTCCGACGCCCTGGCGGCGGAAGTGGGCGGCATCGGCATCGCGCCGGGCGCCAACATCTCCGACACCACCGCCATGTTCGAGGCGACCCACGGCACCGCGCCGAAGTACGCCGGCCAGGACAAGGTCAACCCGGGCTCGCTGATCCTCTCCGCCGAGATGATGCTGCGCCACATGGGTTGGGTCGAGGCCGCCGATCTGGTGCTCAAGGGCGTGGAGAAGGCCATCAGCAAGGGCGAGGTCACCTACGACTTCCATCGCCTGATGGAAAACGCCACGCTGTTCAAGTGCTCCGAGTTCGGTCAGGCCGTCGCCGACAACATGTAAGCGACGTACCGATCGTCCGATGACAGCGTCTGGTGCCGGTGATCGCTATCGCCCGTACCGGCTGTTCATCGCGGCGCTCTGAAAAGGCCCTCGCCCGCTCGGGCGGGGGCTTTTTGCTTTGTACGTTTTTTGCGTGAAAGCGTCCGTCGGATTTCCGATAATGGGAGACGGAACGGAACCCTGCCGCGCCGCCGACGTCCAATGCTCGACGCGGGTGGGCGCAGGCACCCGATTGACAGTGTGAGGCCTATGTTCAACGCAAGAGAGGAGGATCCTGTCTGGATCCGCGCCCCCTTCGCCGGAATGACCCGTCCGCCCAGTGAGCCGGGCGAGCAGGATGACGGTGATCTGGCGACCCAGGAGGCTGACCCCGAGGTGGCCAGGCCACCCATGTATAAGGTTGTCTTGCATAACGACGACTTCACCCCCATGGAGTTTGTGGTGGAGGTGCTGCAGACCTTCTTCCATCTGGACAGCGAGACCGCCGTGCAGATCATGCTGACGGTCCACAGCCACGGAAAGGCAACCTGCGGTGTCTTTACCCATGACATCGCCGAGACCAAGAGCCATCAGGTCAACGAGTATGCGAGAGAGTGCCAGCATCCGCTGTTGAGCGATATCGAGGCAGCGGACTGAGACGGGTCGATATCGGATCGCCCTGACAGTGCTGCCGCTGGCGGCGACGAGTGGTCACAGATCCGCACAAGCCGGCCCCGCGTTAACGAGAGACGGCTGCTGCGTTGACGAAGAACTTGCAACGGCGCCATTTGTACCCGATGTTGATGGTGCCGGACCACAAAAGATCCGATGCAAGCCCTATGCGGCGAGAAGGGGACTGCCATGCTGAGCAAAGAACTTGAACTGACCCTGAACACGGCCTTCACCGTGGCGCGTTCCAAGCGCCATGAGTTCATGACCGTGGAGCACTTGTTGCTGGCGCTTCTGGATAATGCTTCAGCATCAGATGTGCTGCGTGCCTGTGGGGCCAATCTCGACAAGCTGCGGTCCGACCTGCAGGATTTCATCAATTCCACCACCCCGCTGATTCCGGAAGACCAGACCGAGCGCGAGACCCAGCCGACGCTGGGCTTCCAGCGAGTGCTTCAGCGGGCCGTGTTCCACGTGCAGTCTTCTGGCAAGAGCGAAGTGACCGGTGCCAACGTACTGGTTGCGATCTTCTCCGAGCAGGAGAGCCAGGCGGTCTACTTCCTCAAGCAGCAGAACGTGGCACGGGTCGATGCGGTCAACTACATCGCCCACGGTATCTCCAAGGTCACCGGCCACGGCCAGAGCCCGTCTTCGGCGGCTCCCGAGGCCGAGGACGCCGAGGAAGCCGGCAGCGAGGCCGGCGGCAATCCGTTGACCGGTTTTGCCACCAACCTCAACGAGCAGGCCCGCATGGGCAAGATCGACCCCCTGATCGGGCGTGATCACGAGCTCGAGCGGGTGGTGCAGATTCTGGCACGGCGGCGCAAGAACAACCCCTTGCTGGTCGGTGAGGCCGGCGTCGGCAAGACTGCCATCGCCGAGGGCCTGGCCAAGCGCATCGTCGAGGAAGACGTGCCCGATGTGATCGGCGACGCCGTGGTGTACTCGCTGGACATGGGCGCGCTGCTGGCGGGTACCAAGTATCGTGGTGACTTCGAGAAGCGCTTGAAGAGCCTGCTGGCGGAACTGCGCAAGCTGCCCAACGCCATCCTGTTCATCGATGAGATCCATACGGTGATCGGCGCCGGTGCGGCGTCCGGTGGAGTGATGGACGCATCGAACCTGCTCAAGCCGCTGCTGTCCTCCGGCGAGCTGCGCTGTATCGGCTCCACCACCTTCCAGGAATTCCGCGGTATCTTCGAGAAGGATCGTGCCCTGGCACGTCGTTTCCAGAAGGTCGATGTGATGGCGCCCTCGGTCGAGGACTCCATCAAGATCCTCAAGGGGCTGCGTTCGCGCTTCGAGGAGCACCACCAGCTCAAGTACACCGACGCCGCGCTGGACAGCGCCGCGCGGCTGGCGGATCGCTACATCAACGACCGCTTCCTGCCGGACAAGGCCATTGATGTCATCGATGAGGCCGGTGCCCACCAGCGCCTGCTTCCGCCGGAAATGCGCGTGGACACCATCGACGTCGATCAGGTCGAGGCGGTGGTCGCTTCCATCGCGCGGATTCCGCCGAAGAGCGTATCCAGCTCCGATCGCAAGCTGCTCGAGAATCTGGACCGCGATCTCAAGATGCTGGTGTTCGGTCAGGATGAGGCCATCGACAGCCTGGCGGCGGCGATCAAGCTGTCCCGCGCCGGGCTCAAGTCGCCGGACAAGCCGGTCGGCAGCTTCCTGTTCGCCGGCCCCACCGGCGTCGGCAAGACCGAGGTGGCGCGTCAGCTGGCCCATATCATGGGGGTCGAACTGCTGCGCTTCGACATGTCCGAGTACATGGAACGGCACACGGTATCGCGGCTGATCGGCGCACCTCCTGGCTATGTCGGCTATGACCAGGGTGGTCTGCTGACCGAGGCGGTCACCAAGCAGCCCCATTGCGTGCTGCTGCTCGACGAGATCGAGAAGGCGCACCCCGAGGTCTTCAACCTGCTGCTGCAGGTCATGGACCACGGCCGTCTGACCGACAACAACGGGCGCGAGGCGGATTTCCGTCACGTCATCCTGATCATGACCTCCAACGCCGGGGTCGAGATCGCGACGCGTCGCTCGATCGGTTTCCAGACCCAGGACCACTCCACCGATGCCATGGAGGCGATTCGCAAGACCTTTACGCCGGAGTTCCGCAACCGTCTGGATGGCATCATCCAGTTCGCGTCG
Source organism: Halomonas sp. YLB-10 (assembly GCF_003856855.1). Classification (NCBI taxonomy): domain Bacteria; kingdom Pseudomonadati; phylum Pseudomonadota; class Gammaproteobacteria; order Oceanospirillales; family Halomonadaceae; genus Halomonas; species Halomonas sp. YLB-10. Next base: position 453,826 of record NZ_RRCU01000003.1, on the reverse strand, counting down.
CTGGCCAAGCCTGTCGTACGCAATGTGGTCGACAAGTTCCTGGTGGAACTGCAGGCCCAGCTCGACGAGAAACGGGTGCAGCTCGAGGTGGACGACGACGCGCGCGACTGGCTGGCGACCATGGGTTACGACCCGGACATGGGCGCCCGCCCCATGGCTCGACTGATCCAGGAAAAGCTGAAGAAGCCCCTGGCGGAGATGATCCTGTTCGGCGATCTGGCCGAGCACGGTGGTCTGGTGCACGTCAGTCTGGAGGACGGAGAGCTTCACCTGTCCACCGACGTGGAGATGGCCGACGCGCCTTGAGTGTCGAGGCAGGCTTTGTGGGGTGTGGCCAAGCATGAAGCCTGCCTGTTGAGCCTGCCTGTTGAGACTATCAGCAAGTCGGTTGCTTCGACTGGTCAGGATGTGAAACTACGCGACGCCCCGTCAACGACGGGGCGTCGTCGTTTGTTTCCAGCAGGGTCTGGACGGCAACAGCCGTGCGAGTCCCCGGCAGCGGGTCGTTGCCCGGCTTTTGGACGAGGCGGTGCCGCCCTGCTGCGTCAGGCAAAGCAGGGCTGGTGCTGCACCAGAGTCTTGCTGTCTTGCGAAAGGGGGCTGCGCTTGCCGGTGGGGTGGGGCGCGCCGCTAAGGCGCGTTACCGGCAAGTAGCGTCGGCGCTGAAGCGCTGACGCCGGCCGTTCTCAACGGGAACGGTAGACGATGCGACCCTTGGACAGGTCGTAGGGAGTCAGCTCTACCTTGACCTTGTCACCGGTCAGGATGCGGATGTAGTTCTTGCGCATCTTGCCCGAGATGTGGGCGGTCACCACGTGGCCGTTTTCCAGTTCGACCCGGAACATGGTGTTGGGAAGGGTGTCGACGACCACGCCTTCCATTTCGATATGGTCTTCGCGTGCCATATAGGCGAATCCTCGCTGGTGAAATCGAAAAGATGCCTGACCTTGAGGCGTCACTGCCGTTACTGTGGTCAGGATAGCGCGATATTCTGCCGGATGCAGAAGCAGATGGCAAAGGCAGATGGCTGATCGGCCCTCAAAGTGCGCGATATTCTGCCGCTTTCCAGTATCCCCGGAAGCAGATGGCAAAGGCAGATGGCAGGTTAGCTCTCAAGGATAAGCAAAGTTCACGATATTCTGCCGCTTTCCAGTATCCTCGGAAGCAGATGGCAAAGGCAGATGGCCATTGATAGCAGGCTAGCCCCTCAAAGTGCGCGATATTCTGCCGCTTTCCAGTATCCCCGGAGCCAGATGGCAAAGGCAGATGGCTGATCGGCCCTCAAGGTGCGCGATATTCTGCTGCTTTCCAGTATCCCCGGAGGCAGATGGCAAAGGCAGATGGCAGGTTAGCTCTCAAGGATAAGCAAAGTTCACGATCTTCTGCCGCTCTCTAGGGAGCAGAGAACGTGCTTGAGCTATCGGGTTGGGCGGTTACTCGCTGTCGATCGGTACCAGTCGTCGCCAGAGCCGGCCATCCAGGCGCTCGAGGGGCGAGAAGCTGCTCTTGTAGCTCATCTTGCGGCACTCCTCGATCCAGTAGCCCAGGTAGACATGGGGAAGCCCCTTCAGGGATGCCATCTGGATCAGCGCCAGCACCGCCTGGGTGCCAAGAGAACGGCGCTCGAGGCTGTGGTCCGGGTCGAAGAAGGTGTAGATGGCGGACAAGCCGTGGCGCAGCTCGTCGAAGGCCGATACCGCTACCAGCTTTCCGTCCAGGCGCATCTCCAGCAGTCTCGCGTAGGGCTGATCGAGGCTCAGGAAGGTACGGTACTGCTCGTGACTCGGTGGGAACATGTCGCCGTCATGGTGGCGCGTGCAGATATAGCGGGCGTAGAGGTCGTAGTGGCGGGAGTCGAACTGCGCCGGCACCACCTCGATGGTCAGGTCGGCATTGCGCCGCATCAGGCGTCGCTGGGTGCGATTGGGGCTAAAGTCCGCTACCGGGATTCGCACTGAGATGCAGGCGTGGCAGCCTTCACAGTGAGGGCGGTAAAGATGCAGACCGCTGCGACGGAAGCCAAGTAGCGTAAGCGCGTCATATACGCCCTGTCCCGGGGATTCCTTGGGATCCAGGAACAGGGTGGTCGCTTCCTTGCCCGGCAGATAGCTGCAGGCGTGCGGCACAGTAAGAAAGAACCGCAGGTCGCGTACGGGTTGACGCGGTGTATTGCTGCTCAAGGCTGCCGTCTCCCTGTCGGATGGCATCGAGTGATGGATCAGGCGTTGGTATGGGTCGTGTCAATGGTGGTCGTCATACATGGCCTTCTGATACCAGGTCATTCACCGATGCCGGTGAATGACCATGCCGGCGTCGTCAGGCTGTCTCTGTCCAGATCATCCAGCCACCTCTCAAGATAGCCGATGAAGGCTGATCGAGCGATACCTCGAGCGCCGAGGCTGGCTAGGTGGGGCGTGTGCATCTGGCAGTCGATCAGACGCCCGCCGCCGGCCGCCATGGCGCGGGCCAGATGCACCAGGGCGATCTTGGAGGCATCGGCCTCGCGGCTGAACATCGATTCGCCGAAAAACACCGGTCCCAGGGCGACACCGTAGAGCCCGCCGACCAGCCGGTCGTCACGCCAGATTTCCACCGAGTGAGCGACCCCCTCCCGGTGCAGGTCGCAGTAGGCGTCACGCATTTCATCGGTGATCCAGGTGCCTGACGAATGACCATCGTTGCGCGGTGCAGCACAGGCGTCAACGACGGCGTCGAACGCCTGGTCGGCGGTGGCGCGAAAGCCCCCGTTGCGTAGCCGCTTGGCGAGGCTTCGGCGCACGCGTAGCTCTTCGGGGTGCAACACCATACGCGGATCGGGGCTCCACCAGAGAATCGGCTGGTCGTCGCTGTACCAGGGGAAGATTCCGCGGCGGTAGGCCTCTATCAGCCATTCGGGAGATAGCCCGCCGCCAGCGGCCAGCAGGCCGTCCGGGTCGTCGAGGGCAATATCGACCGAAGGAAAGGTCACAGGATGTTCGTTGAGCCAGGGCAGCATAGGGCTCCCTTCGCAATACCGGGTGGAAGATGGGGCAGTGTGCCCCCAGCCCGCGCTTCGCTCAAGGTATGCTGGGCCTATTCGCTCACCGGCTGGCTCGGTATCATGACCTCCAGTCAGAAGGATGGAAGACGCCGTTATGGCGCAAGGGGAAGGCCGTTTGAGTGCCAACAAGAAGTCCATGTCGTCACGCGCGACGGCGGCAGCCGCCAAGGAGACCGCCCGCAAGGTCGGGTTGCGTCTGCATGGCTCTGCCAGGGAAGGTGTGATCATCGTACTGCTGGCTGCCTGCGTATTCCTGCTGCTGGCACTGTTCAGCTTCGAGCCGGCGGACCCCGGCTGGTCGAGCAGTGGCCCCGAGACCGCGGTGGCCAACTGGATGGGCCCCATCGGGGCCTGGCTCGCCGACGTGCTGTATTCGTTGTTTGGCATCAGCGCCCTGTGGTGGCCAGGCATGCTGGCGTTTGCCGCCTGGTACCTGATCCGTTCCCGTCGAGTGGAGTTCGAGTGGGATGCGACCGCCCTGGCCGTGCGCTGCGGCGGGCTGATTCTGCTGCTGCTGGGCTGCACCACCCTGGGGGCGCTCTACTTCCATCAGCCCGACAGCGTGTTGCCATACTCCACCGGTGGCATCCTCGGGGTCGGGCTGGTCGGCGCCCTGCGGCCACTGGTAGGCGTCGGCGGAACAGGTCTGCTCGCCGTTGTCGCTATCCTGGGCGGAATGCCGCTGTTTACCGGGTTGTCCTGGCTCAATGTCATGGACGAGGCGGGCCACCGTTGTCTGTTGCTGGGACGCTGGCTCAAGTCCCGCTTCGCGTCGTCTAAAGACGAGGACGACGCAGGGCAGAGCGCCGACCAGCACAGTGCACCTGAGCCCAGGGCCAAGGCGTCATCGCCGATCGACAGCGAAGATGGCGAGGAAGGCGATACAACGCCCCGGCCCTCCTTGTGGCAGCGCCTGCGCGGCAAGGGGACTCCGACCTACCTGGATGAGGCCGCGGGGTCGTCCATGGGCGACGACGGCAACACCGATATTCCCTGGGACGTGGCGGAATCCACTCCGTCGGCCAAGCAGCCTGGCGCTGCCTATACCGAACGCTTTGCCGAGGCCGCGCCTCGCCGCCGCCATGAAGGTAGCGTTCAGGACGGCACCACAACGCCGCGGGACACCCGTCCCACCGAACCTGAGGGTGGTCGGCGAGAGCCGACCCTGGCCCCGGAGTCCACGGCTTCCAGAGAGCGGCGAGAGCCGACCCTGGGCGGCAGTTTTGCGGCAGAGGCACCTTTGGCGGCAAGGGCAGAAGAGCCGATGTCGCTGCGTGCTGAGAGGGATGCGCCGGTGCCTTCGCCTGAACGTGCAAGCGAGCCGAGCTCTTTAGAGGCCCCCGAAGCCGGGCCTACTGCTCAGGCGCGCTCTCCACAGGCGCCCGGGGCCGCGCCCGGCTCTTCACAGGCGCGCTCTCCGCAGGCGCCCGAAACTGCGCCCGAAGCCGCGCCCGCCGCGCCTAGCTCTTCTCAGGAGTCCGAGGCTGCGCCGTCCGCGTCGGCGACTGGCGCTCCACAGGAGCCGCGTCGGGAAGAGCCCGCTCGCGGGGAGGAGCCGTCGAGCCAGGAGGGGCTCTCGAGCGGGGAGGAGCCGTCGAGCCACCAGACGCAGCCTCGTCGAGAGGAGCGTCGTGCCGAAGAAATCCCCGAGCCGGTGCTGCCTGATGATGGTGGTGCCCTGGCTGGCGGCGCCATCGCTGCAGGGGCGGGTGCCGGTCTGTTGGCGGCCACCCATGAGGCGCCGCGTAGTGTCTCGAGTCAGGCCCCCAGTTCTTCTCCCCGTCCGTCTTCTGCTGAGGACGCTGGTCAGGATGCTGGTCAGCGCGTGCAGCAGGAAGCGGAGCGCAGCGACGCCGGCACGCCGGCCGAGCCTCCCCGCGCTGAGCCAGGTCACGACGCCGCGGGCGCGAATGTTGCCGGAGGCCACGACAGCGTGGGCGAAGGACGTGTGGCTACCGCAGAGCAAGCCCGTGAGGCCGCCGACAATGACGGCCCGACGCTGTGGACGGTAGAGCACCTGCAAAGCCAGCGTCCCGGTTTCGATGACCTGCCGGAACCCGACGGCGAGCTGCCAAGCCTCAGGCTATTGACCCCGCCGGAGCCGCATCAGCCCAACTACACCGAGCAGCAACTGGCCGACATGGCGGAGTTGCTCGAGATGCGCCTGCGCGAATACGGCGTCAAGGCCGAGGTTGTCGATACCTGGCCGGGCCCGGTCATCACCCGCTTCGAGATCAAGCCGGCGGCGGGGGTGAAGGTCTCCAAGATCAGCAACCTGGCCAAGGACCTGGCGCGTTCGCTGATGGTCAAGAGCGTACGCGTGGTGGAGGTGATACCCGGGCGTCCCACCGTGGGTATCGAGATCCCCAACCCCAATCGCGCGATGATCCGCCTGCGTGAGGTGATCGACTCGGACCGCTACCAGCACGAGGCCTCCGGTCTCACCATGGCGCTGGGTCAGGACATCGGCGGCGCCGCGGTGGTGGCCAACCTGGGTAAGATGCCCCACGTGCTGGTCGCCGGTACCACCGGCTCGGGCAAGTCGGTCGGGGTCAACGCCATGCTGATCTCGATGCTGCTCAAGGCGACCCCCGACGAGCTTCGGCTGATCATGGTCGACCCCAAGATGCTGGAGCTGTCGGTCTATGACGGTATCCCGCACCTGCTGGCGCCGGTGGTCACCGACATGAAGGAGGCCGCCAACGCCCTGCGCTGGTGCGTGGCCGAAATGGAGCGTCGCTACAAGCTGATGGCCGCCATGGGAGTGCGCAACATCGCCGGCTTCAACAGTAAGCTCGATGAGGCCGAGCGGGCCGGTGCCCAGGTTGCCGATCCGTTATGGGAGCCCCAGCCCTGGGAGATGCACCAGACCCCGCCGGTGCTGGAAAAGCTGCCCTACATCGTGGTGGTGATCGACGAATTTGCCGACATGTTCATGATCGTCGGCAAGAAGGTCGAGGAGCTGATCGCCCGACTGGCGCAGAAGGCCCGCGCCGCCGGTATCCATCTGGTGTTGGCGACCCAGCGTCCCTCGGTGGACGTGGTCACCGGCCTGATCAAGGCCAACATCCCCACCCGCATGGCCTTCCAGGTGTCGTCGCGGGTCGACTCCCGCACCATCCTCGATCAGGGCGGCGCCGAGAACCTGCTGGGCCATGGTGACATGCTCTACTTGCCGGCGGGCTCGGGTCAGCCGACCCGCGTGCACGGCGCCTTCGTCGATGACGATGAGGTGCACCGGGTGGTGGAAGACTGGAAGCGGCGCGGCGAGCCCGAGTACATCGACGAGATCCTCTCCGGTGGTGTTTCCGCCGATGCCCTGACCGGGCTCGAGGCCGAAGGCACCGGCGATGACAGCGACGCCGAGCAGGACGCCCTCTATGACGAGGCCGTGGCCTTCGTCACCGAGACGCGCCGAGCCTCGATCTCGGCGGTCCAGCGGCGCTTCAAGATCGGCTACAACCGCGCCGCACGCCTGGTCGAGGCCATGGAGATGGCCGGGGTGGTATCGTCCATGGGCAGCAACGGCGGGCGAGAGGTGCTGGCACCGCCGCCCACCGCAGGCTAACCCGATCGGCGCGACACTGTCTCCATTTGGGGACAGTGTCGCGTCAGGATGTAATCACCATGCAAGAGGGTGTCACGACCGGGTTCAGCGGCAACTTGCCAGGCATACTGGACTCAAACGGACATCCTCCCGGCGCCGGAGCCGCTCCGGCGCGACAAGGATTTCGACGATTTCGACGGAGAGACGCTATGCCCGCACGCCTTACCTTGAGTTCCGGTCTTGCCACGCTGGCCCTGGCGCTGGCGATCCCCGCCACCGCCCTGGCCGACGGCGCTGAGCGCCTGACCCGCATGCTGGAGCCGTTGAACACCTATTCCGCCGACTTCGAGCAGCAGATCCTCGACGGCAGTGGCCAGCGCCTGCAGCAGACCGAAGGGCACATGTGGCTGTCGCGCCCCGGCAAGTTCCGCTGGGAGGTCAAGGCACCTTACGAGCAGATCGTGGTGTCGGACGGCGACGAGGTCACCCTCTATGACCCCGATCTCGAGCAGGCCACCATCCAGCCGCTGGATGAGCGCATCACCCACACCCCGGCTCTGCTGCTGTCCGGCAGCGCCAATGAGCTCACCGACAGCTACGAGGTCAAGAGCTCGCAGCAAGGCACCGCCGAGACCTTCACCCTGGAGCCCAAGGCTTCGGACACCCTGTTCGAAAGCCTGCGCCTGACCTTCTACAGCGAGCAGCTGGCGGCGCTGGAGATGACCGACAGCACCGGTCAGCGTACCGCCATCGCCTTCGATAACGCCGAGCAGAACGGCAACATCGATGACCAGCGCTACCGCTTCGAGGTGCCTGAGGGTACCGACGTGATTCGCCAGACCCGCTGATCACACCTGCCGCCGCCGATCACGCTCGGCGGCGGCCTCCCTTCCGCACCTTTTCCACGGCCTCCCATTTTCTGTCCGTTCCCTCCTTACCGTGCGCTATCGAGCACGCCGCTTGTCCCCGATCAACCCTGAAGTCTACTGCGACCTTGGCCCAATAGTGTGAGCCGACTAGGGAAACTACTATCCCGGGTATCGTTTTCACGAGGTGCCCCATGTATCCCTACGCCGCTCCCCTGCGAGACCTGTCCTTCGTGCTGTCGGAAATGCTCGAGCACGAGTCCTTGAACCTGGCCCCCTTTGCCGAGGTTGGCCCCGAGCTGGTCGACGCTGTGCTCGAGGAGGCCGCCAAGCTCGCCTCTGATGTCTGGGCGCCGCTCAATGCCAGTGGTGATCGCCAGGGCTGCAGCCGGCTGGAAGACGGCAGCGTGACACTGCCCGACGGCTTCGCCGAGGCCTACCAGGCCTACGCCGAGGGCGGCTGGAACGGGATCGGTGTGTCCGAGGAGCGTGGCGGTCAGGGGCTGCCCGAGGTGGTGGCCAGCAGCGTGCAGGAGATGCTGCATGGCGCCAACATGGCGCTGGGCCTGTGTCCGATGCTGACCGCGGGTGCCATCGAGGCGCTGGCTCACCATGGCAGCGACGAACTCCAGCAGCTTTACCTGGCGCGTCTGGTAGAAGGCAGCTGGACCGGCACCATGAACCTGACCGAGCCTCAGGCCGGCTCGGACCTGTCTCGGGTGCGCACCCGCGCGGTGCCGGAAGGCGATCACTACCGGCTGTTCGGCCAGAAGATCTTCATCACCTGGGGCGAACACGAGGCCGCCGAGAACATCATCCACCTGGTGCTGGCGCGCACCCCCGACGCCCCCGAGGGCAACAAGGGCATCTCGCTGTTTCTGGTGCCCAAGTTCCTGGTCAATGAGGACGGCTCGCTTGGCGAGCGCAACGACGTGGTATGTGCCTCCATCGAACACAAGATGGGCATCCACGGCAGCCCCACCTGCACCCTCAGCTTCGGCGAGAAGGACGGCGCCGTCGGCTATCTGGTGGGGGAGGCCGGGCGCGGCCTCAACCACATGTTCACGATGATGAACGAGGCTCGCCACAAGGTCGGTATCCAGGGTATCGGTGTCGCCGAGCGTGCCTGCCAGCACGCCCTGGCCTACGCCAACGATCGCTCCCAGGGACGCACACCACCGTCCCGCGGAGGCGAGCCATGCACCATCGGCGAGCACCTGGACGTGCGCCGCATGCTGCTGTCGATGCGGGCGCGCACCGACGCCCTGAGGGCGCTGGCGCTGCTGTGCGCTCAGCAACTCGACGTGGCTCGTCACCATGAGGACGAACCGCGCCGTCGCGAGGCCCAGGCGCGGGCCGAGGTGCTGATCCCGGTGGTCAAGGGCTTCTCCACCGACCAGGCGGTGGACATCGCCTCGTTGGGTGTTCAGGTCCACGGCGGCATGGGCTTCATCGAGGAGACCGGCGCCGCGCAACTGTTGCGGGACGTGCGTATCGCACCGATCTACGAGGGCACCAACGGCATCCAGGCGCTCGATCTGGCGGGGCGCAAGCTCCAGCGCGATGGCGGCGCGGCCTTGTCACTGCTGATCGACGAAGTGCAGGCCACCGCCGAAGCGCTGTCAGCCCATTCTTCTCTTGCTCCGCTGGGGGCAGAGCTTGCCGCCGGTGCCGAGGATCTGCGTGCCTGTGCGGCCCTGGTGCTGGAGGCGGGGGCAGACGCCGAACGCGGCGCCGACGCCATCCAGGCCTACGCCACACCGCTTCTGTCGCTGACCGGCCACGTACTGTGCGCCTGGCAGATGGGGCGCGCGGCGATCATCGCCCGGGCCGCGCTGGACGCCGGCAGCGACGACGACTTCTACCGGCGCAAGCTGGCCTGTGCCGACTTCGCCGTGCGCCAGTGGCTCCCCGAGGGGTGCGCCCAGCGTCGCGTCATCGAGGCTGGCTTCGACGAACTGCTTGGCGTATCGCTTGGCTGAACCGATTGGCCGTCGGTGTCCACCGGCGGCTATCTTCTGTTCAGGATCGGCCATCGTCATTTCCCTCGTAGCGAGGCGCAGGCCGCCAGTGGCTACGCATGCGACCTTCAATCAGGAGTGTCTAATGAGCAACATCTACGACCAGGGCATGCCGCGCAACGCGGCCAACCACGTGGCGATCTCGCCGTTGACCTTCATCGAACGCGCGGCCAGCGTCTATCCGGACCTGCCGGCGGTGGTCCACGGCCAGACGCGCCGCGACTGGGCCACCACCTGGCAGCGCTGCCGGCGACTGGCCTCGGCGCTGGAGCGTCGTGGGCTCGGCAAGGGGGATACGGTGTCGGTGATGCTGCCCAATGTGCCGGCGATGTTCGAGGCTCACTTTGGCGTGCCCCTGGCCGGTTGCGTACTCAACACTCTGAATATCCGTCTCGATGCCTCGGCGATTGCCTACATGCTGGAACACGCCGAGACCCGGGCGATCCTGGTGGACCCGGAGTTTGTCGAGGTGGTACGTGAGGCGATCAAGGGCCTCGATAAACCGCCTCTGATCATCGACGTGCTGGATCCCGAGTTCGAGGGCCAGGCCGAGCGCCTGGGCGAGATCGAGTACGAGGACCTGCTGGCCGAAGGTGACGCCGACTACCCCTATCGCCTGCCCGAAGACGAGTGGGACGCCATCTCGCTGAACTACACCTCCGGTACCACCGGCAAGCCCAAGGGCGTGGTCTATCACCATCGCGGCGCCTACCTCAACGCCGTCAGCAACATCCTCGAGTGGGCGATGCCGCATCACCCGGTGTACCTGTGGACGCTGCCGATGTTCCACTGCAACGGCTGGTGTTTCCCCTGGACCATCGCCGCCAACGCCGGGGTCAACGTCTGCCTGCGCAAGGTCGACCCGAAGAAGATCATGGAACTGATCGCCGACGAGAAGGTGACCCACTTCAGCGGCGCGCCGATCGTGCTCAACGGACTGGTCAATCTGGACGAGTCCCAGCGTCGTGCCATCGACCACCCGGTCAAGGCCACCACCGCCGGGGCGGCGCCGCCTGCTGCGGTGATCGCCGGGGTGGAGTCGCTCGGCATCGATGTGACCCACGTCTATGGTCTGACCGAGGTCTATGGTCCGGTGACGGTGTGCGCCTGGCGCGAGGCCTGGGACGAGCTGCCGCTGGAGGAGCGTGCCCGCATCAAGGCCCGCCAGGGCGTGCGTGGGCACATGCTGGAGGCGCTTTGCGTGGCCGACCCGGTGACCCTGGAGCCATTGCCCAAGGACGGCGAGAGCATCGGCGAGATCATGATGCGTGGCAACAATGTGATGAAGGGCTACCTGAAGAACGAGGCCGCCACCCGGGAAGCGCTGGATGGTGGCTGGTACCACACCGGCGACCTGGCAGTGTGGCACGCCGATGGCTACATCGAGATCAAGGATCGCTCCAAGGACATCATCATCTCCGGCGGCGAGAACATCTCCACCATCGAACTCGAGGATGCGCTCTACGCCCACCCGGCGGTGGAAGAGGCCGCGGTGGTGGCCCAGCCTGACGAGAAGTGGGGCGAAAGCCCCTGCGCCTTCGTCAAGCTCAAGGCCACCAGCGGTGAGGTGACCGAAGAGGACATCATCGAGCACTGTCGGGGCAAGCTTGCGCGCTTCAAGGTGCCCAAGCGCGTCGTCTTCACCGAACTGCCGAAGACCTCGACCGGCAAGATCCAGAAGTTCGTGCTGCGTCAGCAGGCCAAGGAGAGCTGATCGCCGCCTGCCATCCGCTGATGGCAGGGTAAGCCCGCCAGAGACAGAGCGGGGAGCAGATCATCAGACGCCGCCTTCGGGGTGACCGGGGGCGGCGTGGTTGTGTCATGATCGAGGGAAATATCCATCAAGGGAGAAAGCAAGTGAGCGAGACGCGGATCGGTGTGGTCGGTGGTGGAACCATGGGTCAGGGCATCGCCCAGGTGCTGGTGCAAAGCGGCTTCGAGGTGAGCCTTTATGATGTTGCCGAGGCCGCCCTGGAGCGGGCCAGCGCGGCGATCGACAAGGGCCTTGCCAGGCTGGTGGAAAAGCAGCGGCTGAGTGCCGAACAGCGGGACGAGGCCCGCGCGCGCCTGACCACGGTCAACTCGCTTCAGGCCCTGGCCGACTGCGGGGTGATCATCGAGGCGGCGCCGGAAGCGCCGGAGCTCAAGGAACGCCTGTTCCGGGAGCTCGATGAGCTCAACCCCGAGGCGGTGCTGGCCTCCAACACCTCCTCGCTGTCGCTGACCCGTCTGGCGGCGGTGTGCCAGCGGCCAGAGCGAGTCGTCGGCATGCACTTCTTCAACCCGGTGCCGGTACTCAAGCTGGTCGAGGTCATCCGCGCCGAGCAGACCAGCGACGCGACCGTGGCCCGTGTCGAAGCCCTGGCCGAGTCCATGGGCAAGACCGCCGTGGCGATCGGCGACGCCCCAGGCTTCGCGGTCAACCGCCTGCTGGTGCCGATGATCAACGAGGCCGCCTTCCTGGTGCAGGAAGGGGTGGCCAGCGCCGAAGACATCGACACCGCCATGAAGCTTGGCGCCGCCCACCCGATGGGCCCGCTGGCGCTGGCCGACCTGATCGGCCTGGACGTCTGCCTGGCGATCATGAACGTACTGGCCGATGGCTTCGGCGATCCCAAGTATCGCCCCTGTCCGCTGCTCAAGCGGATGGTCGACGCCGGCTATCTGGGACGCAAGAGTGGCCGCGGCTTTCACGACTACAGCGGTTGAGGCGGTGGCATGCGCCAAAAGGATGGCTTGTGAGCCTACCAAGCGTTCGCTAGGGTTGGGCCAAAGGTGACGAACGCGCCAGGCTCCGCCGACGCCAGGCGGGCCTCGCCGACAACTGACAACTCTGACAAGGAGCATTTCGTGAGCGAACAACTGGTCGAGATGGTCGACAACGATGGCGTGGTACGCCTCACCATCAACCGTCCCAAGGCGTTGAACGCCCTGAATCGCGAGGTCATCGAGGCGCTGGCCGAGATCCTTGATCGGCTCGAAGGTCGCGAGGGCCTGCGCGCGGTGCTGATCACCGGCGCCGGCGAGAAGTCCTTCGTGGCCGGGGCCGACATCACCGCGATGCGCGAGATGAACCCGCTCGAGGCGCGCGACTTCGCCGGTCAGGCGCTGAAGACCATCAAGCGCCTCGAGACGCTGCCGGTGCCGGTGGTGGCGCTGGTCAACGGCTTCTGCCTCGGCGGCGGCTGCGAGCTGGCGCTGGCCTGTGACTGGGCGGTGGCCAGCGACAACGCGGTGTTTGGCCAGCCCGAGGTACTGCTTGGGGTCATTCCCGGCTTCGGTGGCTCCCAGCGTCTGCCGCGTCGGGTCGGCCCGGCCATGGCGCTTGACCTTTGCACCACCGGTCGCAAGATCGACGCCCAGGAGGCCCTGCGCATCGGCCTGGTCAATCAGGTGATGTCCCAGGCCGAGCTCGAGGACTACGCCGCCACCCTGACCAAGCAGCTGTCCGGCAATGGCCCCGGCGCGGTGCGCAGCGCCAAGCAGGTGATCCACGACGGCATGGACCAGGATCTGGACAGCGCCCTGGCGCTGGAGACCAGCCTGTTTGCCCTGTGCTTCGCCTCCGACGAGCAGCGCGAAGGCATGAGCGCCTTCGTCGAGAAGCGCAAGCCCAACTTCTGAGTCCCTTTCACAAGCCTTCAGCTAGGGCTTGTCTGAAAAGTGCCTGCGCTCGGTAATACGGCGTTAAAAATCGGATCAAAATGCTCATTTACACCCCGTAAACTGCGCTTTCTCACCGATTTTTGCCTTGTCTAACCTTCGCTCGTCGACTTTTCGGACAGCGCCTAGCACTGAAGCGGCCATGGCGAATGCCATGGCCGCTTCGTCATTCAGGCGCGAGGATTCTGGGGGCGCCTAGCGGGGCAATGGTCGCGTGGCCTTGTCCCGGCCCGGCGACAGCATGCCGGTGGCCACAGCGGTGCCTGCCAGGGTGATGGCCATGCCCACCAGGGTGCGCAGCCCCAGGGTCTCGTCGAGCAGCACATAGCCCCACAGCAGGGCGCTGACCGGTACCAGAAAGGTCACGGTAGAGGCGGCGGTAGCCCCGGCGCTGGCCAGCAGGCTGAAGAACAGCAGAAAGGCGACAGTGGTGGACAGCACCGCCATGGCCAGGGCGCTGCCCCAGGCCTCGATGCTGACGGCTTGCTGCGGCCACATCAGGAGCCCAGGTACCAGCAGCATCAGCCCGGACATCGAGCAGCTGCCGGCGGCCAGCACGCGTACCGGCAGATGGCCGAGGTGGGTCTTCGAATAGTTGCCGGCGATGCCATAGCAGAAGGTGGCCCCGAGAATCGCCAGGATGTACCAGCCATCGCCGCCCAGCTGGAAGTCCAGCCGATCGGCGGACAACACGTAGACACCGACGAAGGCCAGCGCCAGACCCAGGTACTGACGGCGGCGAATCGGCGTGGCGAACCAGGCGGCGCCGATAAGCGCGGTGAAGATTGGAGTGGTGGCGTTGACCAGCGAGGTGAAGCCTGCCTCGAGCTGGGTGGTCGCCAGGGCCAGCAGCGAAAACGGCACCACGTGGTTGATGAAGCCGAGCAGCGCCAGGCGTCCGATATTGTCGCGCACCTGGCGCAGGTAGTGCAGTGAGGCCAGCAGGGGCAGCAGCAGCAGGGCGCCGACCCCCATGCGGATCATCACCACCGGGACGGCGCCGAACTCCGGCGAGGCCACCCGCATGAAGATGAAGGACAGTCCCCACAGGCTCGACAGCAGGACCAGCTTGAGGGTGTCTGAGGCCGTCATCGAGATTCCTTGTCGTGGGACGGTGGAGGTAGTGGTAGCACTTTTGCTAGCCCGCTAAGAGTATGCGAGATGCGCGAAACAGGAAAGCCGTTGAGGGTGAGGGTGCTGTGAGCCACCGATGACTCTTGTATGCTGAAGTAGACGGTACCGCAACACTGACTGGGCCAGGGAAGTCCTCGGGAGGGCGCTATGAAGACCATCGGGCTGTTGGGCGGCATGAGTTGGGAGTCCACGGTGAGCTACTACCAGGTCATCAATCGGGATGTGAACCACGCACTTGGTGGACATCATTCGGCCAAGATTGCCTTGATCAGTCTGGACTTCGCCGAGGTCGAGGCCTTTCAGCATCAGGGCCGCTGGGAGGATGCCGCCGGGCTGCTCGCCGACGCCGCCTGGCGCGTTCAGGAGGCGGGCGCGGACCTTATCGTGCTGTGTACCAATACCATGCACAAGGTGGCCCGAGACATCGAAAAGGCGGTGGATATCCCTCTGTTGCACATTGCCGACGCCACCGCCGATGCCCTGATCGCCGACGGGGTCAAGCGGGTAGGGCTGCTCGGCACCTGTTTTACCATGGAGCAGGGCTTCTACAAGGACCGGCTCGAGGCCTACGGTATCGAGGTACAGGTACCCGAGAAGGCCCAGCGCGATCAGGTCCACCGGATCATCTACGATGAACTTTGCCATGGTGAAATCGAGCAGGCGTCACGCCAGGTGATGCTGTCGATCATGGAAGAGCTCAAGGCCGGTGGTGCGGAAGCGGTGATACTGGGCTGCACCGAGATCGCCTTGCTGGTCGCTCAGGCCGACACCGAGATTCCGCTGTATGATACGACGGCCATTCACGCCCGCAGGGCCGTCGAACTGGCGCTAGGCTGATACTGGTACTGGTTATTAGCACTGGTACTGGCTCCGTGCAGTGCCCGTGCCACCAACTTGATACGATGGCCCCTGGCAAGGATGCCCATGAAGCTTTCCACTCTCGCCTGTTACCCCGTCAAGTCGCTGCGCGGCATCGCGCTGTCCAGGGCTGAACTCACCGAGCGCGGGCTCGCCTTCGATCGGCGCTGGATGCTGGTCGACGACGACGGGCGTTTCGTCACCCAGCGTGAGATCCCCGCCCTGGCGACCATCGGTGTCGAACTGTCGTCCGACACGCTGCGCCTGGTCCACGACAGGATGGCGCCGCTCGTCCTGTCATTGGACGAGCCGAAGGCGGCGGTGCGCCGGGTGCGGGTCTGGCAGAGCGAATGCCAGGCGTTGGACGAAGGCGACGGTGCGGCGAATTGGCTGGCAGAAGCGCTGGCAAAGTCCTTGCCAGAGTCCTTGCCAGCACCCCGGGGCGAAGCGGGACGTTTCCGGCGGTTGCGGCTGGTGCGCCTGCCCCACGAGCAGCGCCGTTGGGTAGAGACCGAGTTTCTGCCGCCGGCGGAGCGCGGTGTGGTGCATACCGCCTTTGCCGACGGCTACCCCCTGCTGATCGCCTCCGAGGCCTCGCTGGCGGCGCTCAACCAGCGGCTGGAAGCCAAGGGGGAGGCGCCGGTGCCGATGGAGCGCTTCCGCCCCAACCTGGTGGTGTCGGGCGGTGATCCCTTCGCCGAACGGGATTGGGCCTCGTTGGCCGGGCCCGGCTATCGCTTCGGCCTGCGCAAGCCATGCAAGCGCTGCAAGATCATCACCCTGGATCAGCGCAGCGGTGAGGCGCCCTCGGCCAAGGAACCGTTGAAGACCCTGGTGGAAATGGATACCCAGCCCGGTTGGAAGGGCGCCTTCTTTGGCCAGAATGCCGTCGTCGAGCAGGGCGTGGGGGCCATCCTGCGTGTGGGCGACGTGCTCGAGAGCCTGAGCTGACGGTTGATCACCGGCGTTGCCGGCCAACGACTCGACGCCGCTGTCCGACTTCTCGATGCTCTCACGTTCTTCCCGTCCTTCCCGTCCTCCATCACGACGTCACTTCCGGTAGAGCCGCCGGTGCAGCTCGCGAATCTCGTCGGCAAACTCCTCAACCGGCCCCTCCACCTCGGCACTCGGCACGATGGTCTGGATCGGCAGCGGGGCGATCGGGGCAGGTGCCACCTGCCACTCGCCTAGCCAGCGGCCGAGCTGTTCTGAGGAGCTGGCGTAGACGATGCGTCCGAGTCCGACCCAGCCATGCGCCGCGGCGCACATGGGGCAGTGTTCACCGGAGGTATAGACGGTCGAGTGCGCGCGCTCTTCGACGCTGAGGTGCTCGGCCGCCCAGCGGGCGATGGCGAATTCGGGGTGGCGGGTCGCGTCACCGCCGGCGACGCGGTTGCGATCCTCGAAGCGAACCTGCCCTTGCGGATCCACCAGCAGCGAGCCGAACGGCTCATCACCAGCCTCGAGGGCCTCCCTGGCCAGGTCAACGCAGCGGCGCAGGTGCTGACGATCGGTCGAATTCATTCAGTATTCCTCATAAAGATGATCCGCGGGCGGCCTCCTGCCTGGGGAAGGATGCCTCCGGGGAGGGATATCTGTGGCCTTGGCTTGACTCTAGCATGGACCAAAGTTGTCCGATGACGGACAGCCAGATACGTGATTCTTCACTGAAATATGCTTCTGGCGTCGGCATTTTCCTACGCAGCGCCCGGCGGATCGACTATTGATGCCGAAGGGTAACCCTAGGACGCTGTAGGTTGTCGGCAAGCTGGCCTGCAAATGAGGTGCGTTGCATGAACACGAGGAATACCATGTTGGCCCAGCAGATGGTGGCGCTGGCCGAGCAGGATAGAGCGTTGCTGGATGAACTCGCGGCCTCGGGGGAGATCCCCTCCGCCGACTATCATCCGCGAGTGCGTGCGCTGCATCAGGCCAACGCCGAGCGCCTGTCTGCGGTCATCGATCGTCACGGCTGGCCGGGCAAGGACACCGTCGGGGAAGACGGCAGCGAAGCAGCCTGGTACATCGCGATGCACGCGGTTTTCGACGTGGATTTCATGCAACGCTGCTGTTCTGCACTGATTCAGGCGGTTGCCGCCGGCCAGGCGCCCGGGTGGCAGCTGGCCTTTCTCGAGGATCGCATAAGGGTCCTGACCGGTCGGCCCCAGCGCTATGGCACCCAATTCGAGATCGGCGACGACGGCTGGCCCGTGCCCAGCGTCATCGAACGGCCGGATGACGTCGATCGACGTCGTCAGGCGCTCGGGCTGGAGCCGCTGTCCAGTCGTCTGGCACGGCTGAGGGGACCGGGGTTAGCGGGTCCGGATGACTGGCTACGGCGTTCGGCCTGAACCGCTTTGCATCACTTCCTGCTGCATGTCGAACTGAGCCGGCTGCCAGTTGGTGGCCTCTCACTCTGCCCTTATCACCAGACTCATGACGGTGCGCCGGCATCTCGGCCGACGTCGCTATCCTGCCTGGGCAGTGCTGCCACCAGTCCCAGCGCCACGGCCAGCCTGACCAGATGCGCCAGGCTATCGGCGCCGAGTGTCTTCATGATGCGCTGACGGTAGACCTCCACGGTCTTGGCGCTCAGCGTCAGCTTCTCGGCGATCTCTCGACTGGTAAGCCCGCGGGCCACCTCGACCAGAATGGCCTGTTCGTTGGCCCTCAGCCCTTCGTATCGCTGTCGCAGCTCTTCGAGATCGGCCTGGGCCCGCTGCCGGTGCTGGTGGTGGGCCAGCGCCTGCTGGATGACATCGATCAATTGCTGCTGATTGAAGGGCTTTTCGATGAAGTCGAAGGCTCCCGCCTTCAACGCGGCGACCGCCATGGGCACGTCACCGTGACCGGTCATCATGATCAGGGGAGGACAACGGTCTCGCTCGGCCAGCCGCTGCTGGACCTGCAGACCGCTGAGGCCGGGCATGCGCACGTCCAGCAACAGCACCTCATGGTGCCGCGACGAGGCGAGAAAGGCGTCGCCGCTGGCGTAGCCCTGACTGCCAAGTCCCACCGACTGCAATAGCCAGGCGAGCGACTCGCGCAGGTCATCGTCGTCGTCGATGATGGCGATGGTTGGCTGGTCAGCAGTGTCGACAGGCATGATGGTCACTTCGCTGGTTGGGCGAGTCTCGCGGGCAGGCCCCTATGCTAGCCGATCCCCCGGCCAAAGGGGACCGTGCCAGGCGATGCCTGGTCGCCGGGTTTTCGCACAAAGCCTGGTGCCTGATCTCCGCCTGGCTGGCGCTTGGCGCCTCAAGTCAGGGGACGCGCCGAGGTATCAGCTGTTCAAGCCCTCAGGCGGAGGGCAGGGTAATGCGAAAGCGCGCACCCTGTGGCGCGTCAGGATCTTCTGGCCGCCTCGCACCGGGACCGGGGGGAAGAGCGTCTGCGCTCGGTGGGTCGCCGTCATCGATCAGCACCAGGTTGCCGCCCATGGCCTCGATCAACGACAGGCTGATCGATAGCCCCATGCCGAGACCGTCCTTGCGGCCGCTGACGAAGGGCGTAAACAGGCCCTGGCGTTGCTCTGGTGCCACGCCGGGGCCGTCGTCGACGATGTCCACGCAGCATTCGCGGGAGCCAAGCGGGTAGGCTTCCAGGCGAATGCACGGAGGCCTGGGCGGAGTGGCGATGTCGCGACAGGCGTCGAGAGCGTTGCGGATCAGGTTGACCAGTACCTGTTCCAGGCCGATGGCGTCGGCCATGACGAGGTCGAGGCCAGGGGCCAGGCGTGACGCCAGATGCACGCCTTCGTGCCGACACTGGGGCTCGCACAGGTCGCAGGCCTGGCCAATGATCTCGGCGAGATCCTGGGGCGCGAGGTGAAGACTGCCGCGGCGAACGAAGCGACGGATATGCTTGAAGCGTTCGGATAGGCGCTGAATCTGATCGTTGATGCGGTTGAGGGGCAGCGCCAGTTGGTGGGCGGGTTGGTCGGGGTCGCGCTCGAGCTGCATCAGCGCGCCGCTGGCGTAGTTGCCCATAGCCGCCAGCGGCTGATTGCATTCGTGGGCGATATTGGTGGCCAGTTCACCCAGGCTCGCCAGGCGATTGGCGTGGGTGATCTGCTCCTGATGGCGGCGTGCCTGGGCCTCCGCCTCCAGGCGCAGACTGAGATCTCGATTGAGGATCGACAGTCGCGTCTGCCCTCCCTGTTCACGGTGCAGCTGGACCACGCTGAGCACCGGGATCTCGCCTGAGGGTGAGGCCAGGGCCAGCTCGCCACTCCAGCGCCCCTCCAGGGTGACGGCAGGCAGCACCTGTTCACGCCATCTTTGTGCCGACGTTGGCACCAACAGTTCGGCAATGGTCGTGCTTGCGCCTTCGTCGTCGAGCCTGAACAGGCTGCGTGCGGCCTGATTGCAGTAGACCACGTGTTCGTCCTGGTCGCAGAACAGCACAAAATCGGTGGTCGATTCCACCACCCTTGCCAGACGCTCGCGGCGTGCCTCGGACTCGACCCGCCGACTGACGTCGCGGGAGACGCACAGCACGTCGGTGAGTTCGCCGGTAGCGGGGTCGCGACGGGTACGGCTGGTGGTCTCGAACCAGATGTAGTGGCCGCTGCGGGTGCGAAAACGGTAGGTCTGCTCGTAGAAGCCCTCGTGGTAGTAGATACGAGGGGACTTGGACAGCAGCGCCGCCAGATCGTCCGGGTGGAAGAGGTCGTAGGCCGATACACCGATCAAGTCGTCAGGATCATAGCCCAGCAGGGTCCTGGCGGCCTGGGAGGCGTAGAGGAAAACGCCGTTGTGGTCGTGGCGCGAGATCAGATCCGTGGTGCTCTCGGCCAGCCACTGATAGTGGCGCTTCTCCTGTTCGAGCTGCTGTACCCGTTCGCTGAGCGCCTCTACCTGCTGGCGCAAGCGTGCCTCTTCGGTTCGCGGTTCGGCGCTGGAGGCTTTAGCGTCGTTGCTGTCGTGGCGCATGGTCATCAGGCCCTAGCGAGCCGGGTCTACCACGCCACCCAGCGAGGCATTGCGTCTGAACCAGCCGGCGATGCTGGCGCGGGGCAGGCGGGTCGGCAGTACTTCATGCGGCACCTGCTCGGACAGGAAGCACACCAGGGTGCCGGCCCTGGGGGCGACCCTGGTGAGCTCCCTCTGCGGGTCCTGTTCAGCGTAGATGACCATCTCGCCTCCGCCATCTTCCGGCCAGTCGGGATTGAGATAGCCTACCGTGGAGACCACGCGGTTGGCGCGGCCTCGGAAACTGTCGAGATGGCGACGGTAGAAGGCTCCGGCAGGGTAGCGGGCCAGATGCGCCTCGTACTCGAACAGGCCGAGAAACAGGCTCTCGTTGAGTCTCTGCTGGAGTTCGCCCATGGCGTCCAGATAGCGGCGCTGGGCCAGGGTTTCCCGATCGAGCCAGTGGATGGCGTCGCCACGAATGTCTTCGCGGGTATCGAAGTCGGATCCGCGGCCGATGCCGGCCCGGGCCAGGGCCTGCTGGTGCGCTCGGCCCTCGACCTCGGCGTGCAAGGCCTGGCACAGCTCGGCGTCGATCATCGCTTCACCGACATAGAAGCCGCGTTCCACCAGGGCGTCCACCAGCTCCTCCATCCGTTGCGGCGGCAGGGGGCAGGGATCGGGGTAGCTCATGAAATCGGTGCTCGTCTTGTCATCGCGGGGCCGTGCCTGGTCATCTTGGCGCTCTTCTCGGAGGCAGATGGCGTAGTCTACCCTCCGGGCGGCGAGAAAGGCTCATGTCCAGGTCGCATCCCTTGGCCAGCAGCTCCACCAGCATCATGGCGGACAGCCCCCAGATCACGTAGTCGTCGCCCTGGTCGGCGGGGATCAGGTAGCTCGGTACATAGATGTCGTTGCCGTCCACCGGGATCACGTCGGTGTGGGTACGCTGGTCATCGATAAAGTGCGACAGCGGCACCTCGAAGATCGCGTCCAGCTCGCCCAGGTCCGGGACCAGCGGCAGATCCGGCGGAATCAGTCCGACGAAAGGGGTGACCTTGAGACCATGCAGCGACAGCACATCAGAGAGCTGGCCGAGCACCTCTACCTGGCCGGGGGGCAGGCCTATCTCTTCTTCGGACTCGCGCAGGGCGGTGGCCAGCAGGTCGGCGTCATGAGGCTCCCGCTTGCCGCCCGGAAAGGCGACCTGGCCGCTGTGGGTCGACAGGTGGCTTGCGCGGCGGGTGAACAGCAGGCCGGGCTCGGGCCGATCGACCAACGGAATGAGTACCGCCGCCTCGGGCAGCTTCAGCGTCAGGCGGCGGGGGGAATGCGCTTGCAGGCGTTTGCGAAGTTTCTCTAACATGGGGGATCCGCAGGGTTTCACTCCTTGTACCCAGCCCCGTGCAGTGGCGTCAAGCCCGTCCTCCATTCCCGAGCCGGGAGCGACATGAACGATTGCAGCCCATGAATTTTTGCAGCCATTGCGGGCAGACCGTCCGTTTCGTCATCCCCGAGGGGGACGACCGTCCGCGTTACCTGTGTGACGACTGCGGCACCATCCACTACCAGAACCCGCGCATCGTGGCCGGCACGCTGCCGGTTTGCGGGTCACGGGTGCTGCTGTGTCGTCGCGCCATCGCACCGCGTGAAGGCTACTGGACGCTGCCGGCGGGATTCATGGAAAACGGCGAGACCACCCCGGACGCAGCACGGCGCGAGACCCGCGAGGAGGCCTGCGCCGAGGTAGCGCTGTCGGGGCTCTACACCATGATCGACCTGCCCCATATCAATCAGGTGTTCATGATCTTTCTCGCCGAGCTCGATGGAGGTTACGCCGCCGGTCCCGAGAGTCTTGAGGTCGCGCTGTTCGAGGAGCACGAGGTGCCCTGGGACGAACTGGCCTTTCCCACCATCGAGCGTACCCTGCGTCACTTCTTCGAGGACCGCGCAAGCGCGACCTTCCCGCTGCACATCAGCGATATCACACCGGATCAGCGCAGGCGCTTCTTCGGCAGCGCCTGACGGCACTCTTTCAAGGCTTGCCGGGGGCGGGGCCAGGTCTGCCCCCGGTGGCCCGACGCAGATTCGAAAGGCCCCTGGCCGGCTCGTCCGCTTTCGTTCGCGTTATAGATCTGCCAGCCGCCAGACGTCGTAGGCTACCTCCTCGTAGGGGTGGGCCAGCTTGAGCGCGGAGATGGCGGCGCCGATCAGCTCGTCCTCGCACACCAGCTCCACCTTGTATTCCTCAACCCGCTCAAGCTCACCCACCTGCCCGATGTGCGGGTCGGCGCCGTCCAGCGGGCGAAACTGGCCCTGACCGGCAGTCTGGAAGCAGCAGGCCTCGTAGTCACCGATGCGTCCGGCACCCGTGGCAAACACGGCTTCCTTGACCGCCTCGGCGTCGTCTCTGGGCACGAAGAAGGCAAGCTTGTACATGGGGTCTCCTTGCGTAAGCTGGGGGATGGTCGAGCCGGGTGTACCACCCGAGGGTGGCGACGCGCAACCTGCGCCCGGCGAATCTGCCAGCAGCCAGCAGGAGCCAGCATGAAACTGAATGACGCCCTCGAGACGCTGGGGCTAGCCGCCACGGCACCGCCACGTGCCCTGTCGGGCGGTGATATGGCCGAGGTGTGGCGGATCGAGACAGCGCAGGGCGCGGTGGTGGCCAAGCGCGACGATCCTGAACGCCTGGCAGGAGAGGCCGAGGGCCTTGCCGCACTCGGGGATGCCGGTAGCTCGCTGGTGATACCCGCAGTGATGGGCCAGGTCGGCTCCTGGCTGGTGATGGAAGCACTGGAGCCGGGGCCCGCCGACTGGACGGCGCTGGGTCGAGGGCTGGCGGAGCTGCACGCGCCTTGCGAGGCCGCCCACGGCTGGGCGCACGACAACGCCTGCGGGGCGACGCCCCAGCCCAATGCGCCGCTTCACGACGGACGCGCCTTCCAGCGTGAGCGCCGATTGATGCCCCTGGGCGAGGCCTGCCACGGCCGCGGCTTGCTGTCGCGCAGCGAACTTGCCCGCCTGGGGCAGGTGGCCGACCAGCTCGAGGCGTGGCTGCCTGACCAGGCGCCGAGTCTGGTGCACGGGGACCTGTGGTCCGGCAACGTCATCCACAGTTCGCGGGGCCCGGCATTGATCGACCCGGCGGTCTATCGCCACTACCCGGAGGTGGATCTGGCCATGCTGACGCTGTTCGGCGCGCCGGGTGAGGCATTTTTCGAGGCCTACTGGCAGGCGCAGGGGCGGGAGCGCGCCCCCGCCGACTGGCCCCGGCGCGAAGCCGCCTTCCAGCTCTATCCGTTGCTCAATCACCTGCTGCTGTTCGGCCGTGGCTATCACGCGGCAGTGCTGCGAACGATCACGCGGCTGGAGCAGCACTCCAACGACTAGACAGAGCGGGCTTCAGGAGGCGCCGAGCCCCAGCAGGCGTCGCCACCAGGGACGCGCAACCGCCCTGGACGGCTCGTGAGGCTGCTCGGCGAGGCTTTTCTCGAGAAAGGCCTTTATTGGCGCGACCTGGCTCGGGCGATCGAGCATCGGGGCGTGGCCGCAGCCCGGGACCGTCAGCGTCTCGAGCTGTGGCTGAGCCTCGCCCATGCGGGTGACGATATCCTCGGACAGCAAAGGTGAGTCTTCGCCACGCACGACCATCAAGGGGCAGCGGATGGCCTTCCAGTCGGCCCAGGTGTCCCTGGGCGTGTCGTGGACGAATTGCTCGCCGATGCGCGGGTCGTAGTGGTAGGTCCAGCTACCGTCCGGCAGGCGGCGGGCGCTCTCCAGGGTGAGCTGGCGCCAGGCGTCCTCGTCATCGATGCCGAAGCCGGCGTAGTGGCGGCGAAGCTCCGCCTCCAGTTGGCTCAAGCGGGAAAAACGGTGGGGGACGGTGAAGTAGGTGGCCAGTTCGGCCAGGCCTTGTGGCACCAGTTCCGGACCGACATCGTTGAGCACCAGTCGCTCGATGCGGCCTGCACTGGATGGATCGGCGGCCAGCAGCATGCCGAGCAGCCCTCCCATGGAGGTGCCCACCCAGGCTGCCCGGTCGAGTTCGAAGTGGTCCATGACGGCCAACGCGACTGTCATGTAATGGGAGTACAAGTAGTCATTGGCAGGATACAGCGACCAGCTCGACAGTCCTCGCCCCGGTGTGTCGGGTGCCAGGACTCGCCATTCGGGGCCAAGTTCCCGGGCCAGGGCAGCGAAGTCACCGCCGTGGCGTGCCAGTCCGTGCCAGGCGATGACGGTTCTGGGGGCCTCGGGATGAAACACGCGTACCGCGATCTCGAGCTCTCGGAAGGTGACCAGTCTCAGAGTGTCCATGGTGGCTCCTGGTGATGGTCCTGCAGGGGAGGGCGATCTTGGCTATGTTGCAGTGCAGCATTGTGGTTTAGCCAGCAATATAGTGCGGAATTGCGAATTTTTCACCATCCTTGCATGAAGGGCGGTAGAATACGACGCCAAACATGCGACAATGTATGTATATCGAATACCCCTAGATTCGAACGCCACCCGGTGCTTTCCAGGAAGTCGAGGCGCCCAGGAAATGGCAAGGACAGTGTGTCAGGGAGGTCGTGCTCGCGTCGCGCGGCGTCCCTGGTGTGATGTCTCTGTGGCCTGGTCAAAGGGACTTGTGGACAACGCCGAGCAACAGATCCGAGGATGCTATCAATGACGCCTTCCCGACCAGTCCCCGTCACTCTGACCTCGCGGGTTCCTTCTCGCCGCCGCCTTCTGTGTGCCGCTGTCGCCGCCCTGATGATAGGCCAGGTCCAGGCCGCCGATCTGTTGACCATTACCCGCGACGCGCTGGACAACAACTCCGAGTTGGCCTCCGAGCGGTCCACCACCAGTAGTGCGGAAGAAGGCATCAACGTCGAACAGGCGGATCTCAATCCTCAGGTGACCGCCTCTGGCGAGGCGGCCTACAACCATATCTTCGAGACCCAGTCGCAGTCCGGCTTCAGCGGTACCGGCAGCGATGACGACTACCTCAGCTACGGCCTCAACCTGCAGGCGACCCAGAAGCTCTACGACGCCCTGAACAGCCGCGAAGTGAACGTGGCCGAGGCCCAGCTGGAGCAGCAGACCTACACCCTGGCGGCTACCGAGCAGCAGGTGTTGATCGACACCTCGTCGGCCTACTTCGATATTCTGCGTGCCTACGAGATCCTCGAAGCTCGCAGGGCCCAGGAGCGCGCCATCGGGCGTCAGCTCGAGCAGGCCCAGGAGCAGTTCGACGTCGGTTTGATCGCGATCACCGAGGTCGAGGAAGCGCGGGCGACCTTCGACCAGTCACGGGCCGACCGGATCGTCGCCGAGAGTGACCTCCAGGTGGCCTTCGAGGCGCTGGAGCGCTTGACCGGCAAGCGCTACGACAGCATCGAGATGCTCCAGGACGATCTGCCTATTGCGCTGCCCGAGCCGTCCAGTCGTGATGCCTGGATCGAGCTTGCCATCGAGCGCAATCCGGAACTGCTGGCGCAGCAGGCTGGCGTCGATGTGGCGCGTGAGCGGATCGATGTGGCCAGGGCCGCCGATCTGCCGGTGGTGGAGGCCTTCGCCAACTACGCCTACAGCGACGACGAGCGTGACAACTTCGAGGACTACAACTCCAACAGCCAGGTGGGCGTGAGCGCGAGCATGCCGCTGTACACCGGCGGTCGGACCAGCGCTTCGGTGCGCCAGACCACCTACGACCTGGAGTCCAGCCAGTACGACTTCGAGTCCCAGCGCCGCGAGACGGTGCTGCAGGTGCGCTCGCTGTACACCCAGGTCAGCAATGACGTCTCCACGGTGGCGGCGCGCAAGCAGTCCATCGTCTCCAACCAGAGTGCCCTGGATGCCACCCGCGCGGGCTACGAGGTGGGTACCCGCAACATCGTCGACGTGCTCAACGCCGAGCAGAACCTGTACAACGCCATCGCTGACTACGCCGATGCCCGTTTCAACTACGTGATCAACCTGCTCAGTCTGCACCGTCAGGCGGGGGTGCTCGACGCCCAGGATATCGCCGAGCTCAACGCCTTCCTGGTCGAGGAAGGGCAGGTGAACTTCACCCTGCCGGAGCAGGGCGAGGCCGACGAATACGACGCGGTTCTCGATATCGGCGCACCGCCGCGCCAGGACGGCTGACGCACGCCTAGGCGTCCAGGCTGACCGCTTCCTCCCTCGAGGCGGTCAGCGCCCGGCATCTGACGATCCAATTACCCCGAAGGAATCAAGGGATGAAAACCACCATCTATCGCGGCCGCCTCTGGGCCGCCCTGGCGGCAGCATTGCTGCTGGTCGGCTGTGGTCAGGAAGAAGACCCGTCCGCCGGCCAGGCCGGTGGTCAGCCACCCGCCAAGGCCATCGAGGTGGCCGAGCTGGCCTACCAGGACATTCCACTGGACAAGTCCTACCCCTCCAAGCTGATGAGCGAGCAGGAAGTCACCCTGGTCGCACGTGTCACCGGTGTGCTCGAGGAGCGCAAGTTCGAACCCGGCGATCAGGTCGAGCAGGGTGAGAGCCTCTACACCATCGAGCCGGACCTGTACGAGGCCACCGTGGCCCAGCGCGAGGCCGACCTGGCCAGCGCCCAGGCCGAGCTGTCGCGGGCCGAGCGTGACGCCAATCGTTTCCAGCAGCTGGCAGCCCAGAACTCGGTGAGCCGTCAGCAGGTCGACCAGGCCCTGGCCGACGCGCGCGTCGCGCGGGCCAGCGTGGCCCAGGCCGAGGCGGCGCTGAAGAGCGCCCAGCTCGATCTGGACTACGCCGAGGTCACGGCGCCGGTGTCTGGCGTGATCGGTCTCAGTGAGGTCAATGTCGGCAACCTTGTGTCACCCAATACCGAACTTGCCACCATCACTCCGCTGGACCCGCTGGAGGTCCGTTTCCAGATGCCTCAGAACGACGCCTTCGAGCTGCGTCGTCAGTTGAAGGACATGAGCATCGAGGACATCGCCGCCTCGCTCGAAGCGTTCTCTTCGCGTGGGGATGAGCCTGCCGTGCTCAGCGGCCACCTGGACTTCCTTGGCTCCCGTGTCGATCCCGAGACCAGCACCGTCCAGGCGGAGGCCACCTTTGCCAACCCGGACGGCGCGGTTCTGCCGGGTCAGTACGTGCGCGTGAAGATCGAGGGGCTGGCGCGCTTCGGCGTGCTGGCGGTGCCGGAGCTGGCGTTGACCCAGGGCCTGATGGGCCCGCAGGTCTACGTGCTTGATGAAGACAACGTCGCCAGGGCGCGTCCGGTGCAGCTCGGCGAGCTGGCGGGCGCCTGGCAGATCATCCTCGACGGCGTCGAACCCGGCGAGCGTGTGGTGGTCGGTGATCCGGGCAGCCTGAAGCCGGGTACCCCGATCGATCCCCAGCCGTTCGACGGCGACGCCGAGGCACTGATGCAAGAAGCCCAGTACGAGCAGCAGGGGCAGGGCGCCGGCCAGGCCGCGCCCGAGCAAGCTGAGCAGGAAGCGGCGTCACCGGGCGAGCCAGCGGCCGATCAGAGCGGGCAGGGCACTGCCGAGGGCGCTGGTCAGGGCGAGGATGCCGCGAGTGCCACCCAGGCCGCCCAGCAGGCGCCGATGAATGCGCCGCAGGGCGATCAGGAGGCCGAGGAGGCTCGAGGAGAGGGTAACGAATGAATTTCGCCAACTTCTTCATCAAGCGGCCGATCTTCGCCTCGGTCCTGGCGATCATCCTGACCATCATCGGGGCGATGAGCATGCGGGTACTGCCGATCGAGCAGTATCCCAGCGTGGTGCCGCCCACGGTGTCGGTCAGCGCCACCTTCCCGGGGGCCGATGCCGAGACCGTGGCGCAGACGGTGGCCGCGCCGCTGGCGGAGGCGATCAACGGCGTCGAGAACATGCTCTATATGAACTCGACCAGCTCCGACAACGGCTCCATGAGCCTGAGCGTGGCCTTCGACATCGGGACCGACGGTGATATCAACACCATCAACGTCAACAACCGGGTCCAGGGCGCGCTGTCTCAGCTGCCCGAGGCGGTGCAGGAGCAGGGCGTCCAGGTCGAGCTGCGCTCCAGCTCTATCCTGATGCTGGTGTCGTTGATCTCGCCCCAGGACGACTACGACAACATCTACATGCAGAACTACGCCACCCTGAACATTCTCGACGAGCTGCGCCAGATTCCCGGCGTCGGTGAGGCCGAGGTGCTGGGCGGTGGCGAGTTCGCCATGCGCATCTGGATGGACCCCAACAAGCTGGCCGAGTACGACCTGACCCCCACCGAGGTGGCGGCGGCGATTCGTGCCCAGAACACCGAGGTACCGGCGGGTAGCCTGGCGTCCACGCCGATCGACAGCCCGCGAGCCTTCACCTACACCATCACCGCCGGCGGACGTCTGTCCAGCGCCGACGACTTCCGCGACATCCTGCTGCGCACCAACGAGGACGGCTCTGCGCTGCGCCTGGATGACGTCGCACGGATCGAGCTGGGCGCCTCCTTCTATGGCGTCGAGGCGCGCCTCAACGGCGCCATCATGACGCCGATCATGATCCAGCAGCAGCCGGGCGCCAATGCCCTGCAGACGGCAGACATGGTCAAGGAGAAGATGAACGAGCTGGAGGTGCGCTTCCCGCCGGGCCTCGAGTACGTGGTGCCCTACGACACCACCCTGTTCATCGACGCCTCGGTGGAAACCGTCTTCCACACCTTTATCGAAGCCTTCCTGATCGTCGGCGTCATCCTGTTCATCTTCCTGCAGAACTGGCGCTTTACCGTGATCGCCATGTCGGTGGTGCCGGTATCGGTACTGGCCACCTTCGCTGGCTTCTACGTGTTCGGCTTCTCGATCAACCTTTTGACGCTGTTCGCCCTGGTGCTGTCCATCGGCATCGTGGTGGATGACGCCATCCTGGTGGTGGAGAACGTCGAAAGGGTGCTGTCGGAAGACGAGGAGATCACGGTTCGCCAGGCCACCATTCAGGCCATGAAGGAGGTCGGTGGGCCGGTCATAGCTACCTCGCTGATCATGGCGGCGGTGTTCGTGCCGGTGGCCTTCCTCGGCGGCTTCACAGGGCAGATCTATCAGCAGTTCGCCCTGACCATCGCCATCTCGGTGGCGTTCTCGGCGCTGATGGCATTGACCTTCACCCCGGCGCTGTCGGCGATCTTCATCAAGCACGACCTGCACAAGAAGGAATCCTCCTTCATGCGGGCGGTGCGCACCCCGCTGCGCCTGTTCGACCGCTTCTTCGACGGCGTCACCAGGGTGTTCATGGTGGCGGTCAAGGCGCTGGTCAAGGCCTGGGTGCTGACCCTGCTGCTGGTGGGGCTGGTCGGGGCCGGTTCCTTCTGGCTCTACGAGAACACGCCTTCGACGCTGGTGCCGGAAACCGACCAGGGCATCGCCCTGGCAGCCGTCAGCCTGCCGGACTCGGCATCGCTCAGCCGCACCAAGGCCTATATGGCCGAGGTCAGCAAGCGCATCGAGGAAGTGCCCGGTGTGCGCTATTCCTCGGCCATCGCCGGTTACGACATGCTGACCAGCTCGGTCAACACCGCGCGCGGCATCATCTTCATCAACATGGACAACTGGGACGAGCGCGAGACCACGGTGGATGATCTGATCGGCCGGATCTTCCAGATCGGTGCCGAGGTCGACGGCGGCAACGTCATGGCCTTCAACATGCCGCCGATCATCGGCCTGTCCACCACCGGCGGCTTCACCGGTTACCTGCAGTCGTTCTCCGGTGCCACCCCCGAGGAGATCTACCAGGCCTCGCTCAAGGTGATGCAGGCGGCCAATCAGGATCCGGCGCTCAACCAGGTGTTCTCGACCTTCAGCGTCAACGTGCCGTCCTTCCGGGCCGAGATCGACCAGCAGAAGGCGCTGAGCTACGGCGTGTCGCTGACCGACCTTAATGCCACTCTGTCGAACACCTTCGGCAATGGCTTCGTCAACTTCTTCAGCTACCAGAACCGCAACTTCCAGGTCTACCTGCAGAACGAGGCGGAGTACCGCGACACCCCGGACGATATCAACAACGTCTATGTGCGCGGCGGCAATGGTGAGCGGATTCCGCTGTCGGAGTTCGTGACCCTCGAGCGCAAGGCCGCACCTGCGGTAGTCACCCGTTTCGGTGTCTACTCGGCGGCCCAGTTCCAGGGTGGCCCGGCGGAAGGCTACTCCTCGACCCAGGCGCTCCAGGCCATGGAGCGGATCGTCCAGGATACGCTTGGCAGCGACTGGGGCATGGGCTGGACCGGTACCGCCTACCAGGAGAGCGAAGCGGGTAACGCCGGCACCATCGCCATCATCTTCGGCATGGTCATGGTGTTCCTGATCCTGGCGGCGCAGTACGAGAGCTGGTCATTGCCGCTGGCGGTACTGACCGCCACGCCGTTCGCCTTCCTCGGGGGTATCGCCGGTATCGCCATGCGTGGCCTGGATACCAGCGTCTATGTCCAGATCGGGGTATTGGTGGTCATCGGCCTGGCGGCCAAGAACGCCATCCTGATCGTCGAGTTCGCCGAGCTCCAGCGCAAGGAGATGGGCAAGAGCATCCGCGAGGCGGCGATCACCGCGGCGGAGCTGCGTTTCCGGCCCATCGTGATGACCTCCATGGCGTTCATCTTTGGTACTCTTCCGCTGGCCATGGCCACCGGCGCCAGTGACACCAGCAGCCACCACATCGGTACCACGGTGGCCATGGGCATGGCCTCGGTGGCGATACTGGGTAGCTGTTTCGTGCCGTCGTTCTACGCCATGATCGCGTCGCTCTCCCTGCGCTTGTTCGGAGAGCGTGGTTCCGACGACGATGAGGACGAGAACGCCTCAGAAGCCAAGGGCACTGCCACCGATCATTGAACGGGGTGGGCGGGTCAACATGACCGCCCCTCATCGGTAGAATGGTTGATGCAGGTCAAAGCGCCGCCTTTTCAGGCGGCGCTTTTTTTTATGCTGCAGAGGCGGTGAGTCGCTGGTGACAGGGAGCTTTTTATTTCGTATTACACGCTTGTGGCGGGCCTGGGCGAGGTGTGCAGTGCAGCATATTGTGCGTTGCAACATGTTGTCACCAAAGGAAAAATTGGGATGTGCGGGTCGAGGTTTTTGGCCTATGGCGCTATGCTGCGGGTAGCAAGTACGCAAGTGGCAACGCCACGGGAGGTGGTATGGACATAACGCTGATCAGGGATATTGCCCTGAGTTTTCCGCTGATTCTGTTCACGGTGCTGCTTCCACTCGTCGCGCTCTACTGGATCCTGGTGGCATTGAAGCTGGTGCCGCTGCAACTGTTCGAACGTGACAGCCTGCGTGACGATCACATGGCCAGCACGATGGTATCGCTGGGGTTTGCCGGGGTGCCGGTGACGGTGGCCTTGACCGCGCTGATCCTGTTCGCTGCTGTCTTCACGCTGGTGGCGGAACTGCTGATACTGCAGTGGTTCAATCTGGCGATCGTGATCGTACCGCTGGGCATCGTGGTGCTGTGGGGGGCCTTTGCGCTGTCGTCTCCGCTGGCGTCCCGCTTCTGTCGGGTGCTGTTGAAGCGCTATCGCGATCGGCCCTCGTTCAACCGCCGTTGCCTGCTTGGCGAGCGGGTCCAGGTGGTCGGCTTCATCGATGGCCAGGGGTGCTGCCGTGCGGTGCTCTGCTCGGACGGGACCCGAGAGATCTGCCTGAGGGGCAAGCCGGGGGCGATGCCGCGGGAAGGGGAAGTACGGGTGCTGGTCAAGTACCTGGAGGAGCACGACAGCTTCCGCTCGGTGGCCGAGCAGGAGTTTCTCGATGCGCGTACCCGCCTGGTAAGGCTCAAGCTGATCGAGCGTCATGAGCCGGTACCTCCCCACGAGGCGCCGACGCACGGGCAACACTACCACGGGCAAGGCCATCGTCACTCCCACGGCCATCAGCATTGAAGCGTGTCGAGCCCTTCTCGAGTCGATCGCGTAGCAGTTCGCGACGACGGGTCAGTCGCGACCGATCAGGCTGATCAGGTCATCGACCAGGGCAGGGCCTCGTTCACTGAGAGTGAAAGTCTGGGGCGCCCGTAGCCACTCCCAGAACAGCCCGCTCAGGGCATAGTGAAACAGGTCGGTGGCACGCTCCGGGCTAAGCCCGGGGCGTAGCTGCTGCTTGAGATCAGCCTGCTTGAACTGGCGCAGCAAGGCCTGGCAGGTTTCTCGGGCGATCTCGGCCTTGGCCTCCAGCGGGTCGAAATCGTCGGTACGCTCGCAGTGGTGCAGCAGGATACCGTGAACCCGGCGGTGGCGCGGAGTATCGGCCTGACGCAACCCGACATGACAGCTCAAGCGAATGGCCTCCAGCGGGTGGTGATCGACCGAGGAGTCGTCGAGCTCATTGAGCAGGTCCTCGAACGGCAGATGGACACGCTCCAGCATGGCCCGGAACAGATCGCCCTTGTTGCGAAAATGCCAGTACAGGGCGCCCCGGGTAACGCCGGCCCGTCGCGAGATGACCTCGAGCGAGGCGCGCGAGACACCACGCTCGAGGAACACTTCCTCGGCGGCATCGAGCAATGCGGCTCGGGTGGCGGCGGCTTCTTGCTTGGTACGGCGGGCCATGGGGGCGGGGCGCTCCGGCGGTGGGTCAGTCCGCGTATTCTACCGGACTGGCCCCGCGAGATCAGCGGCATCGATACGCGCACTGAGGTAAATTGGACTCGTTTTGGCGACGTCACAAAGGTATAAGGACGACAGGTGCTGTCGTGTTTTCGACGGCGCGGCATGGCGACTAAGGAACTTTCATGGCAAGAGCCCCCTTCGAACTGGCCGGCATTACCGTCAAGCCGGGCACGCGTGCCCAGATCGACGTGCCGGTGGCCAAACTTTACACCCATGCACCGCTGGATATCCCGGTGGAGGTCGTTCACGGACGCCAGCCCGGCCCCACCTTGCTGGTGTGCAGCGCCATCCACGGCGACGAGATAAACGGCGTCGAGATCGTCAGGCGTCTGTTGCGTTCGCGCCAGATCAACCGTCTGCGCGGCACCCTGATCGCGGTGCCGATCGTCAATATCTTCGGCTTCGTTCAGCACTCTCGCTATCTGCCGGATCGGCGCGATCTCAATCGCTGCTTCCCCGGCAGTGAATCGGGCTCTCTCGGGGGGCGTATCGCGGCACTGTTTCGCGAGCAGATCGTCGATCACGCGACCCACATCATCGACCTTCACACCGGCGCCATCCACCGCACCAACCTGCCGCAGATCCGCGCCCAGCTGGGTGACGCCGGCGAGGAGACCCGGCGCATGGCCGACGCCTTCGGCGCCCCGGTGATTCTCAACGCCGAGCTTCGCGAAGGCAGCCTTCGCCACTACGCCCAGACGCGCGGTACGCCAGTGCTCACTTACGAGGCCGGCGAGGCGCTGCGCTTCGACGAGTGGGCGATCACCGCGGGTGTCCGAGGGGTGCTGCGGGTGATGCGCCGGCTCGACATGCTCACCGGCGAGCAACGCCGGCGCAAGCCGCCGGCGGCAGAGGTCGCCAATGGGTCGAGCTGGGCGCGTGCGCCCATCGACGGCATCCTGAGGCCCAAGGTGCGCCTGGGTGCCCGGGTCGCCAAGGGGCAGGTGCTGGGCAAGGTCGCCGATCCCTTCGGCGAGACCGAAGGCGAGATCCTGTCCATGGCCGACGGCATCGTCATCGGCATGAGCCGGCTGCCCCTGGCCAACGAAGGCGAGGCGCTGTTCCATATCGCCCGCTTCGACGCCATCGAAGAAGCCGAAAGCGCCATCGAGACCTTCCATTCGAGCCTGGAGCCGCCGCCCGATTCACTCTACTAGTCCTCAAGGCGTGAAGCGGTTCACCCAGAAGCCAAGGTTGCACATGCAGGTGAGCACTCGCTGACCTTAAGGTATGAGGGTGGCGATAGGGGTGGCGGCAGAGGTAGCAGTAGCGGTAGGGCTAGCGAGACAGATGTCCGGAGGGCTTGATGAAGATCGAGTCCCCAACCCCGGACCCAATAAGGAATAGAGAACGGCCGAGCAGATCGCTCGGCCGTTGTCTTTTTTGCAGGGCAATTTTTCCCGTGCAGCGGAGTGTCGTGCAGCCGTTGTCAGGCGCTGACGGGCTCCGGCACCAGGCCCAGGGCATCGTCGAACACCGCCAGGCCCGCGCCGTCGCGATGAGCGTTCTCCGACAGATGTCGACGGAAGCGGCGCCCGCCGGGGCAGCCCTGGAACAGGCCAAGCAGATGGCGGGTGATATGGTTGAGCTTGGCACCTTCTTCCAGGCGGCGCTGGATGTAAGGGCGTAGCGCCATGGCAGCGCCGTGGCGACTGTCAGCAGGCCCCGGCTCGCCGTAGATCGCCTGGTCCACCTGGGCCAGCAGCCAGGGATTCTGGTAGGCCTCGCGACCCACCATCACGCTGTCGACGTGATTAAGCTGCGTCTGGCACTCCTCGAGGCTCTTGATGCCGCCGTTGATGCCGATATGCAGGTCGGGGCGACTGGTCTTCAAGCGATGCACCCGCGGATAATTCAGCGGCGGCACGTCGCGGTTTTCCTTGGGGGACAGCCCCTGCAGCCAGGCCTTGCGCGCGTGCACGATAAACACCTCGCAGCCGGCGTCGGCCACCTGGGTGATAAAGCGCTCGAGATCGGCGTCCTCGTCCTGATCGTCGATCCCGATACGGCACTTCACCGTCACCGGAATCGACACCGCCTCGCGCATCGTCGCCACCGCCAGCGCCACCTTGTCCGGATGCCCCATCAGGCAGGCCCCGATCAGGTTGTTCTGGACCCTGTCGCTGGGGCAACCTACGTTGAGATTGACCTCGTCATAGCCCCACCCCTCGGCGATCGCTGCGCACTCGGCGAGTTCCCCCGGATCGCTGCCACCTAACTGCAGCGCCAGCGGATGCTCCACCTCGTCGTAGCCGAGGAAGCGCTCGCGCGGACGCCCGTGAAGGATCGCACCAGTGGTCACCATCTCGGTGTACAAGAGCGTCCGGCGCGTCAGGGTGCGCGCGAAAACGCGGTAGTCGCGTGTCGTCCAGTCCATCATCGGTGCCACAGAAAATCGGCGGGCCTCTGAAATCGGGGGCTTTGTCGTCATATCAGGCACTTACCTTTCTCGACATACTGTATAAATATACTGTTTAATACCGGCTGCTCCCTGTCAAAACTGGTGTGGGTGTACCATCAGTGCACCAGATTTCGGGCGATATCCTTTTGCAGCGGAAAAGTGGTACAGCATGGCGACATATCAGAAGAGAGGGACTCGTTGGCGAGCCATTGTACGTAAGAAAGGGCACCCGGCCCAGAGCCGGACGTTCAGCACGAAAGCGCGTGCCCAGGCCTGGGCGCGGCAGATCGAGAACGATATCGAGGCGGGGCTGGTTGGCCAGGGCCCGATCCCGACCCTCGGGGACCTCGTCGATGGTCACCTGGTACACCTGGAGCAGACCTCGGATCGAGGGCGCAAGAATCAGACCTCGGCCCGGAACCTGAAAGCGGGCCTCGGTACCGAGCTTCTGGCCTCGGAGCTTTCCTTCCAGAAGCTGCAGGAGTTTTGCCAGACGCGGATCG
Source organism: Halomonas sp. YLB-10 (assembly GCF_003856855.1). Lineage (NCBI taxonomy): Bacteria > Pseudomonadati > Pseudomonadota > Gammaproteobacteria > Oceanospirillales > Halomonadaceae > Halomonas > Halomonas sp. YLB-10. The sequence goes on along the minus strand of NZ_RRCU01000003.1, from coordinate 418,292 downwards.
CCATGGATGGCGTGAAGCCGGCCACGACCAAGCACGACATCATGTTTCTTTCCGGCGCGGTGACTACCGCGACAGTGAGCGCTCAGTTACCCACAGGGTTCAAGGACAAGATGGCGAGCTGGCGGGTGGGGCTGCAACGTGCAGGCTTGATTGGTTCGCCGCAGAGTCGAGACAGGCGGCCGACGGCGGATGAACTCGAGGCTCTGCTGGTCCACACGAAGCATAACCGGGCACTACGGCGGATCCGCTATCACGACCTGATCCGCTTCGCGATCGAGTCCGCCATGCGTCTCGACGAGATCTGTAGTTTGAGGTGGGAGGATGTCGACCTCGAGGCGGGCACGGTGATCATCCGGCTGCGCAAGCACCCCACCCAGAAGCGTGACCAGGAGGTGCCGTTGATGGGGGAGAGCCAGAGCATTATAGAGGCGCAGGCCCGGATCGATGATCGCGTGTTTCCCTACGGTTCCGAGTCGGTGTCCAACGGCTTCAGGCGGATCTGCCGCCACCTCGACATCGAAGACCTGCACTTTCACGACTTGAGGCACGAAGGAATCAGCCGGCTTTTCGAGCGAGGCTACCAGATCCAGGAGGTGGCCATGGTGTCTGGCCATCGTGACTGGGGCAGCCTTCGCCGGTACGTGAACCTGAAAGCCGGCGATCTCGCCAGGCGTGATCGAGAGCGCTAGGCTGCGCCCTCTCGCTGCTGGTCGATGTACTTGGCGGCATCGGTGATATGCACCATCGGTTGGCGGCCTGTGCGGGTCAGCGGTACCGGGAAGGTGCCGGCGGCGATTCGGTTGCGTGCCGTCTGGAGCTCGACGCCCATGATGTCCTTGGCAAAGACTTCCAGGGGAATCAGCACCCTCTCGTACTGGGCCATCAGCAGAAATTCAGTCTTCATGGACCTTCGTTCCCTGTTCTCTGGTTGGTGACGCGGTTCCTGGTTCGCCAGTGGTTGAACCGGGTGCGAATCTGATGGAAGGTGCGCTCCGCCTCGGGACTGTGATCCAGCTCGGCGCGGCTCTGGATGCCGCAGGCGGCGCACAGCCAGTCCCGGGCATCCTGCTCGTTGTGGGTGCCGTCGGGCAGGGTGCCTTCCGTCATGCCGAATTTGTGACGGCGTCGCCGATCCAAATAGAGCCTGAAGGCGCTGTCCTGGCAGAGCATGGCTGCCTGGCGGGCCATCGGCCCGCCTTTCGGTATCGGTTGCGTCATGTCACCCCCTGGCTAGAGTGAGCAAGCTTCTGCTCAATATGCCGACCATCATCCTTATCATGTGAAGAATTCTGCCTATCCTCGTTCTGGTGATGCGCCATCGAGTACTCGGCAGCGATGTCCTCGATCAGTTCGAGCGCCTTCTCATCCAGCTGGCGATCAAGCACCCGGCTCATGCGGTCCCGAATCTCGTAGGCGGTTTGCCACGCTATCTGTGCGTCTCGCTTGGCTCGGCTGTGATTGACGACTTCGACGGCTGCGTGGATCCGCTCTCCGGCACCGCTATCGCTCAGGAAGGCGCGGGCAAGTTCAACGTTCGGGACGTTGAGGCTTAGAGCCCCGAGTGCCCTGATGATCGTGTAGTCGCGAGGATCGATGGTACTGCTCATGCCAGCGGCTCCTTCTCCAGTTCCTTGATCGCCTTGCGGGCGACGGCGGCGGCCATCTTCCGGCGGCTGGCCTGGCCTTCCTTTCCCTGGATCGCTCTTAGCAGCTCGGTTGCCGTGTGGGCAGCATATGCCGGGTCGTTCTCGATACCGCCTTCCATGGAGATCTTCGCGTCTGTGACGCTGGTGTTGATCAGCGCCTGGATGTTGTTAGGAGACATGGCGGTTCCTCCTTTCGCGGATGGATTGGCACTCGATGCAGGTGGTGGCCCAGGGCGCGGCCTGGCGGCGGGCGGCGTGGATCTCGTCGCCGCATTCCTCGCATTCGTCGCTTCCGGCCCAGTCGATCCCGATCCAGCGGGGGCGGTTGGTCAGGGCGCCCTCGAGGTGGCGCTCCTGGATCTCGTTGGCGATGTCGGCGTTGTCGGCCATGGCTCAGCCCTCCCCGCCGTTTTCGATGAGCCAGAAGCGCTGCATCAGGCGGTCCCCGTCGTCCAGGTACTCGTGCAGCTCGCGGCCGGTGTAGGTGGCCCACTCGATGACGACCAGGGCGGCTTCCTGAAGGTCTCGGTCGATCACTCGCAGCCGGGTGAGTTCGAGGGGCCACTCGGGGCCGTTGTAGACGGCGAGCAGGATCCGGCGGCAGTGGTGGCTCTGACCGCTGTCGCCCTGGGCGACGGCGACGAGCCGCAGCAGTGCCGTGGGGCCGAGCTTTTCGACCCTGGCCAAGCGCTGCTCGGCGTCGGCCTCGGCGGCGTGCATGGCTTCTAGAGCCTGGCGGTTTCGCTCGCTCAGGCGTTCGGTGAGCTTGGGCATGCGGGTTTCGCGATTCATGATGCGCTCCTTGCGTGGTGCGGTTGTTGTGCTGCCCGGTGGGCGTGATGCGCGGGCAGGTGATCGATGGCGATGCCGAGCCTGTCGGCCACGTGGTCGAGTCCGGCATCGGTGAGTTCGGTGCGGCCGTAGTGGGTCCAGCCGCAGATGGGGTGCCAGTAGGTGCCGGTGGCCACCAACACCAGGCGAGTGTTGCCGCGGTAGCGTCCGGCGGGCAGGTTGTCGGCTCCCAGCACGCCGGCCTCGCGTAGGCGGCGGGCCAGGGTATTGCGGCCGATGTTCAGCAGGCCGGCGGCCTGGTCGAGTGAGTAGGTGCGCTGCATATGGGCCTCCTTTCTCTACCTGCTATGCCTGGAACACCCAGCACTTCACGCTCGCGCCGTTGAGGCGGATGCGGGAGCGCACGGTGCGGTTGGCGTCGACGAACTTGCGGGTCTTGCTGGCCTTGAGGTAACGCTTGAGCTCGCGCAATTCGGGCACCCGGAGCTTGTATTCGCCGCAGGCCCGCTCGAAGTCCTTGAGGTTGATGGCGATCAGATCGCCCTCGCCGCCGTAGTGATCGAGCACCGGCTCGGCCCTGAGTCCCTCGAGGTAGTCGACGGCCTCCCAGAACTCGGCCACGAGCGGGTGATCGGCGTTGATCGCTTGCTGGCGTTCCCGGGCCATCTGCCAGACATGGCCGGCGGCCACATCGATCGTCTGGGTGTTGAACAGGCCCAGGCCTTCCGGTCCCAGGCACTCGACCAGGGCGGCGAGTTGGCCGTGGCACTTGGCGATGCGCAGCACCTTGACGTCCGGGTCCTCGGCGAGGCGCTCGGCGTAGGTTCTGGCGCGCTCGTTGATCCGCGTGAGCAGCTCGGCTTCGCGTTGTGCCACGTCCAGGGCGAACTGACTGACGTGCTCGAGCTCGGCCTTCTCCAGGGCCTCGGCGAGCTCCTTGGTCTGGCGGTTCTGCCCCTCGCGGGTGAAATGCAGGTGGCAGATGCGGGTCTGGATCGCCTCGCCGGCCTGCACGGCGGCGTTCTGGCTGATCACGATCGAGCCGCGAAAGGGGGGCTCGTAGGTGTCGTTGCCGCTATTCTTCACGCCCCGGGCGCGGATCGAGCGGCCGTTGAAGGCGGTCTTGAGCTCGTCCCAGTCGAACTGCTTCTGCTTGGCGCCGCCCTCTTGTTCGCGGTCCGACTCGATCAGCACCACCGGCAGATTGGAGACCTGGGCGAAGTTCCGGCTGCGTGCCGGCATGGTGGCCTTGGACGGGTCGAAGCCCTCGTAGTCCCGGCGACCGACCAGCTTCCACAGGAACTCGATCAGCGTGGACTTGCCGGCGCCGGCCTCGCCGACGATCTCGAGGAAGGGAAACGAGCCCATCTCGGCGCGTATCTGCTCAGCGAGCAGGCTGCCCAGCCAGTAGGCCAGGGCCACCACGCCCTTGCTGCCGAAGGCGCCGAGCAGCTGGTTGGTCCAGCCGGTCTGGTAGGCCTCGCGGTCTGGATTGAGGTGCAGGGTCACCGACTGGCTCAGGGTCTTGAGCTGCTTGCGCGGGCCGAGCTCGAAATAATCCTCGCTGTTGATGCGCACCAGCTTGCCGCCGGCCACGGCCAGGTCGCCGAACACATAGGCGCCGTGCTCCTTGCTGTAGCCGATGTAGTCGATGGTCTCGACGGTCTTGATGTTGCCGATCTGGTCCTGGAGCAGGGTGTCGAGCTGCTGGCTCGTGCCGGTCCACACCGCGCCCGGTGCCACGCCGAGCAGGCGCTTCTTGTACTCGGAGGCACTGGCCAGCTGGCCGCCGCTGAAGGTGTTCTTCACCGGGGCGCGGCCGTCGGGAAACTCGACGCGGTAGTAGTACCAGCTCTCGTCGGTGATGGCGTTGGCCTGGTAGTAGAGCGCCGTGGGGAAGCAGGTGCAGATGCGCTTGACGTTGCCGGCCTGCTCGAGGGCCGCGTCGCGGATCGCTGGGTTGAGACTCTGCTGGTCGCCGCCGTCCTCGCCCTCGGCGCGCACCGCGCGATCGAAGGCATCGACGTCGAGCTTCCACCACCACACCTGGCGCTTGTACTCGAACCAGAACTCTCGGCGCTCGGTGCGCTTGTAGATGATCAGCGCCTTGGCCATGGCCGAGGGAGCCAGCAGCAGGGCACCGTGGTAGCGGTAAGTCTCGCGGTGCTGCTCGGTGAGTTCGTCGCGCTGGTGGCAGTCGTTCCAGTCGTGGCGGCCGCCGCCGGGGATCTGTGCGGCGCGGCACTCCCAGCCTGCCGCCTGGGCCCGCTGGACGTGCTTGAGGGTGGCGTTCTGACCAGCACGGTTGCCGTCCAGCGCCCACACCAGGGTGGGGCGCGCGGTACCGGCGGCATGGGCGGCATCGGCCAGGGCCTTGAGTGCAGAATCCGGGTAGTTGGCGCAGCTCATCGCCGAGACCGCGGCGATCCCATGGTGGTAGAGGGCGATGGCGTCAAAGATGCCCTCGACGATCCACACCTCGCCGGCCTCGACCAGGTCGGCGGCCGTCAGGGTCGGCGGCTGCCACCAGTCGCCCTTGTACCGGCCGACGAAGTTGGCCTTCTGCTTGCCGAAGCGTTCGGGATTGTCGAGCAGCCGCTCCCAGTAGGCACCGCCGGGCAGGGTGAAGCGCACCGTGGCGCTACCGCCCACCTTGGGCTTCCAGTAGCTCTCCTGGCTGTACCAGCCTTGGATGCGCTCGAGCTCGAAGCCGCGGCCGTCGCGCAGGTAGCCATCCGCCACCGGGGTGGCGCTGGCCGGCGTCTCGTGGGGCGATTGATCGGGGCGGGGCGCGTAGCGCTCAGACCAGGAGGCGAAGAACTCGGGAAACAGCTCCTTGACGTGGAGCTGGCTGCCGCAGTTGTTCTCACGCCCGCACTTCAGCATCCACGGCGCCTCGGTGGCGATATAGGCCTCCCGCTTTCCGCAGTCGGGGCATTGCACCTTCTGCAGGTACGGGCCGCGCTCTTCGGCACGGTAGTCGCGCTTCAAACGCGCGAGGATGTCCTGGCGCAGCGATGGATTCACGCTGTGCCTCCTTTATGTCGTGGTGGAGAACGTGGTGAAGGGGCGGCGGGAACCTGGTTCAGTACTCGAGCACCACGGGGCGGCGCCGGTCGCGATCGACGACCACGGCGCGCTCCTCCTCGCGGGCTTGGGCGAGGATGCGCATCAGGTCGGTGACGGTGAACATCACCGGGCGGCCACCTTCGGTGCGCACCACCACCACGTGGGAGGTGCTGGCATCGATGTCGACGCGGGCCAGCTGGTTGGTGGCCTCGAGGTCGGCATAGGCCTGGATGGCCGTAAGCTCGGCGGCCTCCTCGGTCATTTCATGGTCGACGACCAAGTGTTCGATGCAGTTACCCAGGGCGGTGACGCGGTTCTCCCAGCGGTCGCGGAACAGCCGCGCGGCGGCGAGGTTATAGGCGTCCAGGTGCGGGCGGTGCAGAGCGGTAACTGAAGTCATGAGCGGTCTCCTGTAGATCGTGGGTCGACGAGCGTGCGTCAGGCGTTGGCGACGGCCGGCTGGGCCAGGGCGAGTTCCCGCAGCCGGGGCACCAGGGGCAGGCGCACCGTGGGGTTCGGAATGTCGCTCGGCGCGATGGTGTGGGTGATCTCGATCGACAGCTTGCCGCGCCAACCACAGTCCTCGTTGCGGCACTCAATGACCGCTTCGCGATACACCGGCGTGAGGCCCTGGCTCTTGCGGATGCGAGCCGTATTGCCGCAGTGGGGGCACGGAATGCGGTGCTTGTTCTGGTGTTGGATGCTCATGGTTATCGTCTCCCTGCGAGGTAGAGGGCGCGCCCGCGCCCGGTCAGTCCCTGGGTTCCCTTGCGCAAGCGGCGGCGCACGAGCCATTCGGCGGCTTCTTCCAGGGTTGCCAGGTGTTGCTGGACTCGAACCTGTTCCAGCACGGCTTCGAGCTCGTCATCCATCGGAAGGCGCAGTTCGTCATGGAGTGAGGCGTCAGCCATAAATCCAGTGCTCCTTGAGGTCCTTAAAAAGGCCTGCCTTCACGACGCCCGCGGTTGCAAAGTGCGGGTATCGAGGTCGGCAACGCCCAGCGTCTCCAGCGCTTCTTTCAACACCAGCTGACGGAGCAGGGCGGCCTTGTCGAGGCCGGTGTAGTCCACCAGGGCGTCGATAAGCCGGGCTTCGTACTGGTCGAGGTTGATAGCTCCATAGCGGGAGCGAACGCGTTTTGGGTCCTGGTACATGGCGGATGTCCTTATGCAGCAGGTCAGGAATGGAATGGGTTACTCACTGGGCGCCGAGGGCGGGAAGTCTTCGACGTCGTCGATGACGCCGTCCTTGATACCGAGGAGAACGGCGGCACGGTGGGCCTCTCCGCGCAGGCCCCTCTTGCGACCGGCTAGCAAGTCGCTGACCAGATTGGGGTTGAGGTCATGTGAGCGGCTGAACTCGGCGATGCTGATGCCGCGTCGTTCCAGCTCCTTACGGGCCTGATCGCGGGTAATGGCCATTGTGTTAACCTGTGTGGGTTCGTGTTTGTTAATGGAATGATGGTATTCGAATGGACAACTGTCAAGGGTGCCTGTGTGCAATCGAGCAACTTAGGTGAGCGGATACGCGAAGAGAGAGCCCGCTTAGGCCTGTCACAAGAGGCTTTTGGGGAGGTTGGGGGCGTCAAAAAATTTGCTCAATCGAACTATGAGAGGGGTAAAAGGCACCCAGATACGGCTTATCTCGAGAAAATCGCCAAGGTCGGCGTCGATATTCAGTATCTCGTTACAGGTATTCGTTCGACCGATAGTAGTTCGTTCGATGGTCGTGAGGCCGTTCGCGTCAATGACGGCGCTCCTGTGGAGGCAGCCACGGCACCGGCTCCCGGGCTGGCAGAGGTCAAGCTCTATGATGTCGAGGGCGCCGCTGGCGACGGCCGCTCACTCGAAGAGGAACGTGTCGAGGGAGCGCTGTACTTCCCCGAGGCTCAGCTATCGGCGTTGGGGCTCTGTGCCGCCCAGGTGGCGGGGGTCAAGGTGCGCGGTGATTCGATGGAGGGCACGCTCTCGGATGGCGACTGGGTGCTGGTGGACCGCGCCAACCAGGACGTGCGCCAGGAAGGGGTGTTTCTGCTGCTGGTCAGCGGCGAGCGTCGCATCAAGCGGGTTCAGCGTCTGGCCGGCGGGGCCCTCTACCTGATCAGCGACAACACCCACTACCAGCCGGAAATGATCCGCCCCGAGCAACTCCGCGACGTGGAGATCCTGGGGCGCTGCGAGATCCGCATCGGCAGGATCGCGTAGGCGTCAAATCACATTGGCGCCGAGTAGCTTCGGCGCATGCGCGCAAAAACGGGCCCCGTGAAGAGGGCGAATACGCAGGGAGAACAAGGATGAAGCGTGTACTACAAGCCACAGTGCTAGCGGGTTGCCTTCCCATGGCAGCCTTCGCCGACGAGATCCCTCGCTTCGATGTCGAGACACAGTGCGAGATGGTCGCCAGCATCGGCGGCGAGTTCAGCAACGTCACCTACAACGGCTGCATCCAGATGGAGCAGAGTGCCTACAACCGCCTCAAGAGCGAATGGGCGTCGATCCCCGGCGGGGTCAGGCGTCAGTGCGAAGAAGTCGCAACCGTGACTGGCTCCGGCAGCTACAGCACTCTGGGCGGCTGCATCGAAATGGAGACCCAGGCCGCAGACAACCGCCAGTCGTTCAGCTTCGATTGAGGTTGCCATGCGAGTGCAATACCTGGGCCCGGCCTTGCCGGAGTTCCTGCCGCAATCCATCGAGCTCGATGCCAACTTGCTCTCGCCTATGCGCTACCTCGTTGAAGTGCACGATGAAGCGGGCGTGGAGGGAGATGTCATCGAGGGTGACCTGCTGGTCGTTGACGAGTCTCGCCCGATACAGCATGACGACCTGGTCATCGTTCAGTCGGAGGATGCGCTTCGCGTGTTCCGGTGTCATCGCATGGGTGGACGACTGCTGCTGATTCCGACCGTGCGACCCAGTGAGTCGGTGTTTGCATCTGCAGCAGAATGTCGCGGAGTGGTGGTTCACAGAGCAAGATTGGCCATTTCGTAAATGTAGATAGTCCAATTTTACTTATAAAAAACGTATATTCATTTTTGGATTTGGTGTGGGGAAAGGAAATGGAAATAAATAAAGTCATTGTCCACGAACTTATCAAAGAAAAGCAGCAGGATATACAGCCTACGAATTACAGAAACGCTGTGTTGGACCGAGAAAATGAAGCAGTAGTGAAGCTGCTTGAAGGCGTGATTGATATTTACGGGACTCGTCACAATAGTGCTCACTATGGAACCTTCGTTGCAGGTGATGGTCGGGGAGCGTTTCCGGATGATTTTGAAGGTTACAGAGGTCTTGATGGTCCCACAGATGACCAGTTTATAGCCCTGACCAGATCAGCTATGGGACGCCTCTACGACAAAGCATCTAGTAGTCAGTTTGCGACCGGTGGATACATAGTTTTTTCTGACTTTGTTAGTCAGCAGGAAAGATTCTTCTTGATGGCAATGATAAAGAAGACTCCTGGGTTGACTTTGACAGAAGACCTTGAGCCGGAAGAGCTTGAGCAACTTGATCTTAGTAAGCTTCATCAGGCGGCCAAGATTAATTTCTCCAAGATGTCTGAATTTGATAATGCCAGCGCTGAAGAACGCCGTGAGCTGAATTACCTTAGCTTTATTAGTTCCGGCTCTGCAAAGTCGGCGTCGGGCTATTTCGTTACTGCTCTTGGATGTGCTCCGGGAACTGCTCCAGCTCGAGCTACTGACAACTTGCTGAGGGAGTCAAAAAAGTTCTTTCGAGAGAACGAGGGGTTAAGAGGAAGTCGAGAGGATTTCGTCAGTGAGCTTGTTGGTTATCTAACTGAAAAAGAGGAAAGTGGTGAGTCGGTCAAGCTATCAGAAGTCGGCCATATTGTGACCCGAAATATACCTAATGCCTTGGCAGATCAGGCTGAAGCTCTATTGGAGAGCTACATGGAACGCTTGAACAGCGAAGCTGTAGCTGTTCCGGCAGAATTTCCTGTAAGTAAAAGGATGTTGAATAGGTATACTCGAATCACAAGCGCTGGTGATAGTTGGAAATTTTCTTTTGAAAAATCTGCCTTGGGTGAAGACGAAGCAGCAGATGTTTATTATAATAGGGTAGATGGCACAGTTACACTTACTAGAATTCCCGAGAGCATGGATGAGGCAATACGAGAGGCGCTCGACGAGTTCGGTCAAGATGAGGCCAATGACAATGATACTGACGAGTAGTGAATAGTGTCTATTTTATCTTTGGTGAAACTTTATCGTATCGTTGAGCGTCCCACTCTCAGCAAAGGGAGTTTCAGCGGCTCGGTGGAACTGTCTGAGGTTCGGGAGCTGATCTTAGAAATCTCTAAGAGTGGGATGGGGCGTTTTAATGAACTGGTTTTCAATGATGAAGATTATGATGGTGATCCTAGTAAGCTTCCAAATTCATCTGGACAGCTTCAGTTTGAAGTGAAGCCCCACAGGAGCTCGGAAAAAACGTTTCACCAGAATATAGCTGATCTTCTGAAAAACGATCCTAAGATTGGGAAAGGCCAGTTTCCGGCAGACTTTTACCTTGTAGAAGAAGATTATTTTGCTGGTTCTTCTGATGCAAACCCTAGCGTAGATAGTCTGAAAAAAATTTGCTGCTTGATTGATAGCTTATCCAAGCTTGCTCACTACCATGATGCAAAAGCTAAGAGCAGATTTTTTCGACTCGTTTTTATTAAGCCTGAAGAAGTTGGGGTCTCTCAGGCGTTAGTTCTTGAAACAATGGTTGACGAAGAGATTCTTGAACTGGCACAGGATATAGAGGTTTCGCGCCTGATAGATTTGTGCGACTCTGACCAATCCAAGGATGCTCACTATCGAGAGAAGGTTGGGGTTTTTGGAAATACTGTATCGGAGTTTGTAAAAGGGAAGCCTGAAAGCGAGAAGCCGTTTCATTATCTTGTGAGAAACTGGGGTGACTTTCTCGAAACGTTTGATAAGAATCTTGCTGTATATATAAGTGGATTCGCCTTTCATAAGGCAAAGAGAGAGGTTGCAGAGGCGGAGGTAGATATTTCCAGCAAACTTTCTGGAATTCTTGGAGATATTGCCGGAAAGCTTCTTAGTATACCTGTTTCTTTCGCCGCTGTCGCTTTGATTCCTAAAGCTGGAGATATTCTGCGAAGTTCTATAATAGTTCTTGGTCTTATGATTACGTCTTGGATTGTTTCTGAGCTATTGAAAAATCAAAGTAGACGTCTTCGCAGAGTAGTGCATTCTAAAAATATTATTTTGAATTCCATCGAGGGTAAGAGGGAAACTTATCCGGAAGACTTGAAAAAAGATGTTGATAAGATAACTCATGACCTTGATGATGATGAGAAAAGGATACAACGTCTTATTCGTATTTACCTTAAAGTTTGCTGGCTTCCTGCTGTTGCAGCTTTAATTGTACATGTGTATTTTGCCCTGTCAGGATTTTCTAGCTAGAAGTAACGATTAATTTAGGCTGCAAGTGGCCGCTGTACGCGAAAAGTAGCACTCTCGACGGGGTCAACCACCGTCGTTTTCGTTCTGGGGCTCAGGGGCGCCCTGGTCATGCACTTGGGCCTGTGCGGGATGGTGCGACGGGCGAGATGTTCTGCTCTAGGGTGTGGCTCATCTCGCACATCACGTGCCACGGTTCTCGTTCAGCGACGTGGTGGTGGAGTGGCATAGGGTGATAGTGTGACGCCGAGCATACTGCGCTCCGCCGCGGGTGGTCCGCCTGATGTATGCGTCACGGGGATGCCCCGGCCAGAGTTGGCCGGGGCTCTCACTTAGGCTGCTTCGAGACAGTGTGGGCATTCGACTTCACCCGTTCCATCACACTCGTCGCATGAGGCTCGACCGTTGTCGTCGCATTCATCGCAGAAAGGGTTTTCGCCATCGCACTCGCTGCACTCGACGTCGCCTTTTCCGCTGCAGTCTCTACAGTCCACGACCTCTGAGCCACCACAAGTCAGACAGGCATCTTCTTCTATTTCGCCAATTCCGTTACAGGGCTTGCAATCGATGGAGCCATCTCCTGCGCATCGAGAGCAGTGTTCAGGGTCGACCAATCCCTCGCCATCACAGGTCGTGCAGCTTCTGGCCTTTTCGGCTTCCACGTCAGGAGTAAGCCCCAAATCGCCACAAGTAGGGCATTTCACTTCAGAATGGCCCCCATTACATTCTGGGCAGGGCGTTACACCCTCACCGTTGCAGTGCAAACAAGTCTTCATCAGCTTCTACTCCCAAGGTGCAATTGGTTCGCGAGAACGCCCATAGCCTGATCGGCCCAGCCAAGGACATGGCTGATCTTTGTAGCTCGGGGCAACTTGCAAAAAGTTCAAGGGGAGCAGTGCTTCTCGAGCTTGGAGGCCCGCTGTGAAGCAGTCCACGCTACCAGCCGAAAGGGTTACGCTTTCGTTGGAGCGCCACTCACCTCGCAGCGAATCCGCGTCCCGAAGCCGCTATCGCCGAGCGTGTGCTCAACCACCGTGACCAACCAGGGCGTCGCGTCGATCTCCGGCTTGAACCCGTGCACCGCCAGCGGTGACTCGGGCAGCACGTCCGCTCTCCCGTGGGCCAGCGTCAGCTCGAACTCGGCCAGCCCGCGCTGTAGGCGCCGCCATTCGGCCCGGGCGGCGGTCAGCGCATCGGCCCGGCTTGCGTAGGTCGGACGCAGCTGCTTGGCATTGTCATCGCTTCCCGCCATGACGATCTGGCGTTCGGCGCCCTGGGTGTCGTTCCAATAGGCCTTCACGCCGCTGTAGCTGTCGCGATCGGTGATGCTGTAGCGGTGCTGGTCGCCGTCGCTCCGGGTCAGGCTGATCGCCGGCATTGTCAGTCCGCTGGCGGTGAGTGCCTCACCGGCGAGGGTGAACAGCATGCGCCCGGCCTTCACCGCGGCGATGGCGTCAAAGCGCTCACCGAGGCGCGTCAGGAAGTTGAGGTCCGATTCCTCGGTCTGGTCGATGTGCTCAAGGCGAATGCCGCCCAGGGTCTGGCCGATCACCGGATCCAGGTCATGGCGCTTGGCGATGGTCTCGACGATCTCCTCCAGCGTCAGGTCATGCCAGCTGAAGGTTCGCTTGCCGGGCAGTTCGCCACGCATGTCGGCCGAGCGTGCGCGCAGGGTGAGCTGATCGGGTGAGCCACTGTGCTGAACCTCGTCCACCGTGAACAGGCCCTTGTCGATCAGTCCCTCGTCCTTCCATCCGAAGGCCAGGCTCAGCGCGGTGCCACGCCGGGGCAGCGCCAGGGCGCCGTCGTGGTCGGCCAGGGTGATGTCCAGCTGGTCCGCCTCGAGGCCGCGTTGCTCGCGCAGGCGCAGATCGATCAGGCGGCCGTTCAGGCGCGGGGTGATGTCTTCGCCGGCGAGGGTGAGGCGATAGCTCGGGCGCCGGTAGCGGTAGGGCGTGGCGTTGTCGCGGGACGAGCTCATACGAAGGACCCCGCGAATCGGGCGATGACGTAGGTGGTGAGGTTGCCGATCATGTCGGTGCGCTGGTCGTCGACGTGCTCGAGGGTGATGGTGAACTCGATCTTCTGGGCCGCGCCATCGCGGAAGAAGGTGCTCGAGGTCTCGTTGACGCCGGTGATCACCCACAGGCCATACTGCCGGCCGGTCCCCTCGACCAGCGGCCAGGCCTTGCCCTCGTCGGCCATGTCGCGGATCTCGTCTAGGTCGAGCCTGCCGCCGGTGAACTCAGGCAGCAGGGTGCCGGATAGGGTGATGGTGTCGGCCCCGGGTCCCACGAACTGGTAGGCCGGGCGATCGCCGACCCGCGACTGGCTGGCGTGGCGCCACTGAGTCGCGCGTTGCAGTTGCTGGTAGGGCACGGAGCGAGTCTGGAAGACGAACATGCCAAGGGCCATCAGCATCGGGTGTGCTCCTGGTGGTGGAATCAGTCGATATCGCGCAGCGACGAGCGACGGCGCGCGGCTTTCTCGCGGTCGCGTTGCTCGAGGATCCGGTGGACTTCCTGGGCCAGTGTCGTGGCGTCCTGTCCTGGGGCGCCGTGCACGTGGATGGTGATGCTGTCGCCGGCGGCCTGGGCGCTGGATGCCGGGGCGGACAGTGCCGGGCGACGGTCGATGGGGATATCCGCCGCGGCTGGCATTGCCAGGCTGCCGATGGCCAGGCCGGCTCCGGCCCGGGCGACCCGCTGGGCGATGTCGCGCACCCGCTTGGCGGGCTCATCGCGTTGCCGATCGAGGCCCACGTTCAAGCCGTCGACGGTGTGCACGCCCAGCTCGGCGAACACTCGAGAGGGTGAGTTGATCCCGAGCTTGTCCTTGAACCAGCCGACCACCGCATCGGCGGTATTGCCGATGGCGTCCTTGAGCGTCTGCCAGCTGGCATCGATGCCGTTGACCAGGCCCTCGAGGAGGTTGGAGCCGAACCCAGCGAACACCCGCGAGGGCGAGTTGATGCCCAGGGCGTCCTTGAACCAGTTCTTGATGCTCTCGCCCATCCCCATGATGGCGTCGCCGAGGGAACTCAGGCCGCCGGTGATGCCGCCTACCAGGCCGTCGATGATGGCGCCGCCCAGGGTGCTGAACTTGGTCGGTACCTCGACGCCCATCGCCTCGAGGCCGGCGGTGACGCCGCGGTAGATCAGGCCGATCGGTGACCAGTTGGCGAGCAGCCGCATGATCTCGCCGATGCCGCCGGAGAATGCCGCCTTGACGTCGTCCCAGCGCTGGCCGAACCAGGCGCTGATCTTGTCCCAGTTCCGGTAGATCAGGTAGGCACCGGCGGCGAGGGCGGCCGCCGCGGCGACGATGCCCATGATGGTGAGCGATGCCGGGTTGAGGGAAAGCAGGGTGAGGGCGTAGCGCACGGCCGCAATGGGTCCGAGGATGGAACCGAGCACCACCATCAGCGTCCCGCCCACGGCCACCAGCGCCGCGACGGCAGCGGCGGCCTTGGCGAGGGTGCTGGCCAGCTCGGGATTTTCCTCGATCCAGCCGGTCACGGCGTTGCTCACCGCGATGATCTCGTCCTGCGCGTCGCTCAGTACCCCCATGAAGGTGCCCGACAAGGCGCGCTGGATGCGCTTGAGGGCATCGCCGGCGTTGTTGTCCAGGGTCTCGCCCATCTCGCGGGTCGCGCCGACGACTCGGCCCAGCCGGTCCTCGGTGCCGGAAAGTGCCTGCAGGAACTTCGGGATCTGATCGACGGAGAGATCCTCGATCGGTGTGCCGAACAGCGCGATGGCGGTATTGGCCCGCCTGGCGGGATCCTCGATGTCGAGCAGGCTGCGAGCCGTGGTCAGCAGAGCCTGGTGGGCTCGGTCGCCGCCGCTGGCGATGGCGTTGGCCATCTGCTCGGCGTTCAGCCCGATTGCCTCGTAGGCCTCGAGGGTAGAGTCGCTCATGTCCGAGCCGCGGATGGTGAACTCCTTGAGGGCGTCGCCGGTCTTGTCGAGGGCGAACTTGCCCTGGTCGGCAGCAGCCACCAGAAGGTTCATGGCCTGCTGACCGTCGAGCCCCAGGGCCCGGAAGTTGGTCGAGTACTCGTGGAGGATCTCCGGCAGCTCGTCACGCATGCCGACCGAGATTTCCTGGAAGCCTCGCGTGATCAGGTCGAAGGCGGCGGTGGCGTCCTTGGCCAGGCCGTTCTGGACCATGATGCCGGCCGTCTGCGCGGCCTCGGTCACGTCGATACCGAAGGCGTCTGAGAGCGTCAGGGCGCGCTCGGTGATCGCCTGTAGCTGGGCGCTGGATTGGGTCTCCAATGACCCGAAGGCCGCGCCCAGGGCGCCCACGGCATTGGTCACCTCCTCGAGCCCACCGCCGCGACCGGTGCGGTACACGCCGGTGATCACCTCGCGATAACGCTCGGCGGCCTCGATGCCCTCACCGAATTGTGCGGCCAGACGCGCGCCGCCTCGCTGGTTGCTGAGTGCCTGAGCGCTCATGGCGGTCAGCGCAACGCCGCCGGTGGCCGCGCCGGCGGCCCCGGCCCCGGCGATGCGCCCGCCGCGGGCCGTGGCCCGCTGGTAGCGCTTGGCGGCATCGGCCGCCTGGCGTTGGCGGCGAGCCGTCTCGCTGAGCTCGCGCTGCTGAGCGGCGAGCTGATCGTTCGCCTCGCGGATCCGGCGGGTCAGTTCGCGCTGCTGATCGCTGTAGCTGCCGGTGACGCCTTCTACCCGGTGCATGGAGGTGCGCAGCTGCTGCAGCTGCCGTTGTTCGGCCTCGTAGCGCTCCTTCAGCTTGCGGGCCTGGCGGATGGCGGCGTCCCGCTTGCGAGACAGCGCCTGGGTGCTGCCCTCGGCATGTTCCATCTGGCGCGAGAGCTCGCGGATCTCGCGTTGCTGTTCCTCGAGCGCGGTGCTGGTCTGCTGTGATTGCTGCTTGAGCTGGCGAAAGCCCCTGAGGTCCTTCTGGGCACGCTCCAGGGTGCGCAGCTCATCCCGGCTGGCCTTGAGTGCCTGGGCGGTCTGGCCGCTGCCTTCGGTGATTTTCTTGAGCGGGCCGGTGGCCTTGTCGATCGCTCCCAGCAGCACTTCGAGTTTGAGCGGTTTGGCCACCGGCGGCTCCTGTCAGTCGTCGTCGCCTTGGGTGCGGCGACGGGCGCGGTCGCGCCATTGCATCAGTTCGGTTAGGGAGAAGCCGGCGCAGTCCGCCGGCGTCCAGTGGAAGGTGACGGCGAGATCCGCCATCGCCTCCTCGACGTGCTCAGGCAGACTTACGCGGTCTCGCCCTTGGCCCGCTTCGTCAGCAAAAAACCGGCGATGACTCCGCCGATCTGCACTAGGTCAGCGGGGTCCAGGTTCCGCATCTCGGGCTCGGTCAGCGCCGGGCTGGACAGCCGCGGGGTGATCTTCACCAGGGCGTCGACCTGGAGCTGCAGCACGTCGGACAGGGCCACGCCACGCAGCTCGCCTGAGGTCGGCTTGCGCACGATGATCTCGTCGATGGTGGTATCGCCGCGCGCGATCGGCGTGTCGAGGGTGATGGTCTCGCTGATGGCCTGGGCGGTCTGTGCCTTGGTCATGGTGTCTTCCTATGCAATGGGAGAGTGATGGGCGGCGCGCCCGCTGCAGCCGGCGCGCTCATGTGGGTTTGGGGGTTACAGACATGCCCTTACAGGCCAAGCGCCTTGCGGCGCTCGGCATAGCGGTCCTCTCCGTTGACCTTGAATACCAGGCCCGGCACGTCGATCTCGATGACGGTGGCGCCGTCGATCTCGAGCTTGTAGTAGCTGCAGGTGGTGGTGATCTGGTGGGCGGTGTTGTCGCCGGTCTTGGCGTCGCCCATGGCGATCTGCTGGTGGCGGCCGCGCACCACCACGGTGACGGAGGAGGTCTGGCCCACGTCGTCGCGCTCGTAGAAGCCCTCGAAGCGCAACAGATCGGCGTCGAGGCGGTTGGTGCCGAAGTTGTCGAAGATCGCCGGCACCAGGCCGCCGATGGTCCATTCGAAGGTGAGCTTCTCCATGCCCAGGTCGATATCGACCGGGGCATCCATGCCGCCGCCGCGCCATTCCTCCATCTTGCGCGCCAGGGCTGGCAGGGTCAGGGTGTCGACCAGGCCCTGCCAGTTGTCGCCGTTGCCGAACAGGTTCAGGTCTTTGAGTTTCTTGGGCAGTGCCATCGTTGGCGCCTCCTATGGGTTCCCGGTGCAGAACCGGTGGTTAGCCGTTGATCCGTGCGGCGAAGTCGACTAGGTACTGGTCGGTGATCCGCTGCTGGAACATGAGGTTTTCGAGAGGCGGCACGGGGGTGTAGTCGTAGTCGATGTACAACTTGCCGGCCTTGAGGGTGGTTTCGCTGTTGGCCTGCTCGTTGAACCAGGCATTGCCGTCGATGATGTAGCCCAGCGCCTTCCACTCGCGGAACTTGGCGTTGATGCCCTCGATGATGTCCTTCACCAGCGAGGCGTGCATGGGCTTGTCGACGGCCCACAGGTGAGCCTCGGCCATGGTGTCGGCCACTACCTGGGCGGTGCGGGTGTAGTTTTCGAACGGGAAGAGGCCATCGGTGTCGCAGGTGCGCGAGCCCCAGAACCGGAAGCCGCCCTGGTTGATCAGGGTGGTGACGTCGGCGGCGTTGAGCACCCCGGCATCGGTTGCCGGGTTCTGCAGGTCCCAGTAGACCTCCTTCGATAGCCCGCTGACGCCGTTCACCGGTACGTTCGACAGCGTCTTGTGCCAGCCTACGGTCTCGTCCAGCTGGGCGCGCAGGCCGAGGGCCCGGGCCACGGCGGAGAGCTCGACGGTCTCGCCGGCGGTGGTGTCGAAGCCGGTGAACTCGGGCCAGATGACCATGCACTCCCGGGCGCCGAAGTTCTCGCGGTACATCACTACCTCGTCGACGGTGGCGCAGCCGAAGGCGCTGACGTAGGCGAACGCTCGCAGTTGCTGAGCCACGCCGATCAGCTCGGCGGCTACGTCGGCGTCGTCGAGCTCCGGCACGCCGAGGATGCGCGGCTTGATGCCGAACGACTGCTGGGCCGAAAGCAGCGCCTTCATGCCCGTCTTCTTGCCGGTGGTCGCGTCGACCCCGCCGATGACGTTGGCCTTGGTCTCGGCCTCGTCGACGCCCTCAGCGACGCGCACCACCACGATCAGCGGTTGGGCCTGGTCGGCTATGGCATCCAGGGAGCGAGCCAGGGTACCGGTGGTGCCGGCCTTGCCGAGCGCCTCGTAGACATCGGTGACCAGCACCGGGGTGTCCAGGGGGAAGAAGGCGGCGTCGGCATCGTCGGCGGTGGCGACGAGGCCGATCACCGCCGTGCTGACGGTACGGATCGGGCGCGTGCCTTCGTTGATCTCGATGACGCGCACACCATGGTGATAGTCGATTGCCATGTGGGCTCCTGCGCAGGGCTTGGTACGGTTCAGCGGAAACGTGAAATCACGCTGGTATCATGCGGCGCAGGGAGTGCAGGGGTAAGCGGCGGCGGGTGTAAGTGGCGGGATTCACACCGCACAATCTAGAATCGAACAAGGTAAACGAGACTTTGGAGTACTGCATGCCCGATTTTTCTAGTCATTATGGCCTTCTTAATCAGGAGGCGACTAAGTGCCGTTTGGCTCTCGAATCTTTTTTTCATCACCAGGAGAAGTACATAGTAGATGGTGAAAAGGAGGGTAGCCTGGATGGATTTATAGCGGTCGATCGTTATATAGCATGGGCTGCTCATTTGTACGAGATATTGAAGCTGTGCGTCTCGATAGAGAGGAGGCTGGGCGTGAATTTTCCAGAAGATGAGTTGGCTAAAAGAATTGCTAGTGAAAGCAAAGAGAAACCTGGAAAAAATCATCGACAAATAGCCACGAAGCAGATTCTTAATCACATCGAGGAATGCGGTATGAATGCCGTTCGAGATGAAAGCCCGTATTTGGATAGCCAGATTGTTTTTTCTTCTGGTTTCTCGACGTCACTGAAGAAAATACGTGATAAATACTATGCTCATCCGACGAAAGACAGGCTTGGGGAAGATTTTTTTTCCGACTTTGTTCTTAACCATCACTCTACCGCTTTTTGCACCTTTCGTGTTTATGCATTGTATTGGTCTGACCTCAAAAGTTTCGAACCGGGTGCACAGCAAGCATTGATAAAACACCAAAATGTTCTGGCCGACTATAGCCGGCCAAAACGCTGATGGCTTAGCTAAGACGTTACCAGCTTATGCTTTCGAGTTTACCTCGGTCTTCATCAAGTAACGCACCCCCAATTTCGTCCTCGAGGCGCTGGCGTCGCCCAGTGGCGGCGCCGTGCGCCGCGACGAAAGCGTCGGCCTTGGCGAGAATACGCGTCACCAGCTCGCCCTTTCCGATCGGCCGTTCATCGAGCATGGCGTCGAGGTACGGCGTCGCCGGCTCGATGCCGCCGTTTTCTTGCCACTCGCTCCAGGTGCGAGCCTCGCGCTCCTGTTTGTCGAAAGACAACGTTTCGGCGTCGGGGTACTCCACCAGGATCGTCGCCATGGCCTGGGTATAGCCGGCGTTGACTCTCGCTATAGCCTTCATGGCGGCATCGGCTATCGGCTCGGGTGGCGCCTCGCCCAAAGCATCTGTTGGCGGCTCGACGCCCAGCTCGGTGATCTCGTGACGACTGCCATCGGCCAGCCAGTAGACGTGGCCCCGCCAGTCCGGCACGACTTGCCAAGCGCCGTCGATAACCTTCGCCGCCTCATTCTCACCAGTAGCCGGCGGGAACTCGGTCATGGCATTGCCGGGCACCTTGGGCTGGCCACTCATGGGGTCCAACGGACAATCCCGGCCATCAGGATCGATGACGGTCTGGTCGGCTGGGTTAATGTCCCAAATTCGCATCACTAGTCCTCAAATCTTGGTCAGGTAGATAACCGCGTTGTTTCGTGGCCGAGTTTCACTGCCGCCTTCATGATGAATATTAGTGCTAGAGATCGATCCACTTGGGTCTGCCACATTGTTATCGACGGTGGTCATCATGTTTCCGCCGGTTGAGTCAAAACCCGTCTGGTTCAATGCTCTCTCAATGCGGTGACTGTGAGACCTAAATTTATCTCCCTGAGCGCTTGTTAATGCGCGACCGTAGTCAACTCCCCTACCATGATCCCAGCCCCTCTTAAATTCCCCTCTATCATCTGGGAGGTTAAACGTTGTCGACCCATCGCCTACCCCGTGAATCGTCCCAAAGACGCTGAATATTCGCCGATAATCGGCTCGACTGATTGCAGCGCCATCGTTCTCGACATAGCCTTCCGGCAGCGTTTCCGAACGCCATTCAATAACAGTCCCCGGACGTACACCGTGCCACTCCATCCAGATGTGAGGTCGGTTAGCCGAGAGGATGGGATCAACATTCTGCACCGTTCCAGACTGATCCCTGTCGTAGAACTCATAAAAAACACCATCAGAACCTAGGGCAATTTCACCAGTTCTATAAACACGTTCAGAATCATATTCTGAAAACTGATTAGATGATCTAGCATCAGCGATCATGGAAGCTACCATTTCTGTGCTAGCAAATGAGGTCCATTTAGACCATGTATCACCACCATCTGAGGTGCCTCGAGTAGAAATCTCGAAATCGCCAAAGTTTATCTGAAATGTCTGACTGGAATTAGAATGTCCTCTGTTAGCTACTAGCAGCGCACCGTATCTATCTTTATAGTTATCCCCAGAAACACCAGGGCACCCATAAAGACCATTAACTTTTGCATCATTTGCGTTGTTAAAGGTTTTTATTGAATAAGGTGTACCCCCTATGCCGAACTGAGAAAAAGCCTCTAAAACTCGCAGCGGAGTCATGGCCCGAGTGTTATCGCTTCCAGCCTTAGCCTGGGCGCTAGTGGCTCGCTGAATCATTCCTTGAGCGGACTCAGTGGCGGCCGGGTGATTACGACTTTGTTCATGCTTGTCGATCTCACCATCGACGTACTCCCGCGTAGCCAGCACTACCGAGGGATCGACCTTCAGCGTCACCGCCGCGGTGTCCGAGACCTGCATCACGAAGCGGATGGTCTGGGTGCGGCCGCTGCCTTCGCTGAGCACCGGCTTGTAGGTCTCGGGATAGTTGCCGTAGGCGATCAGGTTGCCGTCGTCATCCAGTAGGCCGAGCTCGCGGACCGTCCAGCCGCCTACGTCGGGGGGCAATATCTGCTCGACGACGATCCAGTTGGGGTTCTCGTCGTCCACCTCGATGCGGTTGATCGGCGCCCGGCGCAGCTCGTTGACCAGGGCGGTGCGGTCGCTGTCGGGCGTGGGTAGGCTGCCACCGCCGTCACCGACGGCGAGCTCGCTGATGTTGACCTGGGTACCCAGGGCGATGGCGTTGGCGATCTTCGCCTCGCCGAGGGCCGTGGGCAGGGTGTAGAAGCTGGGCATTGGCTCTCCTGGCTGTCAGGGGGACGGGTAGACGGTGGTGGTGTCGAGTACGTCGAGGCCGGCACCGATGTAGATCGGCCCGGCGCTCTGGGCCTCGGGAGCGGCATAGGGGTAGACGGTGGTGACCTCGCCGTCGTATACCGCGCTGCCGAGGTAGAGGTGGCCACGGCTCTCGCCGAGCAGGTCGAGGCCCGTGATATGGCGAGTGAGCGGCTTGGCGTCGTCGACCAGGCGGGTCAGCTCGGTGTACATGCCATCGGTGATGCCGGTATCGAGCACGCCGATGCGCAGCGCGAAGGTGCCGGGGGTGCCTTCGGGCGTTGTTTCCCACCACTCCTCGACGTCGAGCAGATAGCCGAGGGGCTCGACGACCCGGCGCAACGCCGAGATCGTCCCTTTTCGCTGGTGGACGTAGAACGCGGCGCTGATGACGCCGCGCTTGGTGGCGTCCGACCAGCTGGTGTCCCAGCGGTCCACGCTGAAGGCCCAGGCGAGGTAGGGCAGCAGGTGGACGGGGCAGGTTGCCGGATTCCACAGCTGCCGCAGTGGCACCGGAACCCGCTGGATCTCGGCCAGGGCCTCGGCGGCGGCACGCTCGAGCGGGGTGCCGTTGGGCGGCAGGAGCGGGCGGCGGGCGTTACTCATCGCTGCCCCCGATCGAGACATTGGTACCGGTGCAGTGGGCGGCCTGGGTTTCGTCCAGCACCACGTCAGCCGCGGGGCTCACAAGCTCCACGCGCTGGACGCCCTCAACGTGCAGGGCGGCGTAGACCGCGCTCAGGCGAATATCGCGCCCGAGGCGGCGCTGGGTGGAGACGTAGGCATCCAGGGCGGCCTGGGCGGCGGCGAGGATCGGCTCCTGCTCCGGCCCGGGGTAGAGGTAGAGCACGGCCACGACGCTGTACGCGACGATGCTTGCCGATTGCACCGTGAGGCGGTCGCCGACCGGCCGCACGTCCTCGGCGGAGAGCGCGGCCGTCACGGTGTCGATCAGGTCCTGGTCGGCGGTGCCATCGCCCAGCCGGGACAGCACGGTGACCAGGGCCTCGCAGGGGGCGGGCGAGATCGCCGTGGCATCGGCCACTCGACCATCGGCGCTCAGGGCGTGGAAGACGTAGGCACCACGCGGACCGGCTACCGACAGCCCCTCGAAGGCACGCTGGGCACGCAGGCGGAGATCCTCGTCAGATTCCAGGATCGGCGGTACCGGCGGCACGGCCGAGGGATCTCCGAGGGCGATGGTGAGGCGCTCGACGTTGTAGTTGGCGGCCAGCTGGTCGAGGTCCCCGTCGCGGGCATGGGCGAGCATGACGGCCTTCGCCGCCTCGTTGACCCGCTGACGCCAGTGGAGCTCGCGATAGGCGTTCTCCTCGCAGAGCTTGGTCAGCGGCTCGGATTCGAGCTCGAGAAGGGCGGCGATGGCGTCCTGCTCGTCGGCGGGATAGAGGGCGACGAGGGCGGCCTTGCGCTCAGCGAGGACGGCTTCGAAGTCCAGGACCTCGACGACATCGGGCGCCGGCAGGCGGGAGAGATCGATCGGGCTGCTCATGTCAGGCCTCCGGCGGCGCTGCCCAGGGGCACGCTCAGCTCGATGGGCTCTTCGGTGTCGGTGCGCCGCGCGGTCATCTCAAGCACCAGGGTGCCGGGGCGGTCCGCGGGCGCCAGGCGGGTGATGCGTTGCACGCGGATCCGCGGCTCCCACTTCATCAGCGCGACGACGGTGGCCGAGTAGGTGCGCAGGGCGGTGGCTCCGTGCAGCGGCTGGTCGATCAGTTCGGGCAGCAGCGAGCCATAGTCGCGGCGCATGACCCGCGAGCCGAGCGGCGTGGTCAGGATGTCGCGCACTGACTGTTGAATGTGGGCGATGCCCTCAATGGCACGGCCGCTGCTGGCGTTCATTCCAGGCATCACACGGGCCCCTTGGTGTTGCTGTTACCGGCGACGACGCCCTTGTGGGCGTGGTCGTGGCCGACGTTCTTGCCGTTGTGGGTCAGGCTGCCGCCCTGCTGGTCGTAGGCTCCCTCGCGACTCATGGCGCCCTGGTGGTTGATGTCGCCGACCCAGGCGGTGCCGCCGGGGGCGCTGATCTCGATGGAGCCGGGCAGGTTGATGCGCAGCCGGCTGGCCGCGTGGTCGTACTCGAACAGCGCCTGGTCCGGAAACAGCCGCCGCCACAGGTCGGCGCTATCCGCCGGCGCCGGGTGGGCGTCGGAGAACAGCCCGCTGATCACGAAGCCGGCGGCGGGGTCGCCACCGGGGGAGAACACCACGACTTGCTCGCCCCGGGTGGGCGGGTCCCAGTCGCGGGTGGTACCGGCGCGTGCCTCGATCCAGGGCAGCCAGTTGGTCAGCAGCTCGCCGGACTGGACGCGCACCTGGGCACGGGTATGATCCACCTCGGCGATGGTGCCCAGGCGGATCAGGTTATGGATGAGGCGCAGCAGTTCGACGAGGTTCATGCCCGCTATCGTGCGGGCCGGCGCGGAGTGCGCGAAGCGGTGGCGGGTGTGACTGTGGGGACTTACACCGAGGCGAGGTGCTCGATCAAGGCGTCACGGATCCGCGTCCGATCCGCCTCGGTGAAGCCGAGCAGCTCGCGTTGCGGGTACTCGATGGTGGGGCCGTTGCGGTCGACCCGGTCACGCAGGCCATACTGGTGAGTCTTGGCGATGCGCGCCACATTGCCGAAGAAGCCCACCACCGCGGTGTCGCCCTGGGCAGTGGCCTTGAGCCACTTGGCGGTGGCCAGCTTGCCGAACATCGCCCGGCGGCGGATGCCGCCCTGGCGGGCGCGCCACTTCTGGGGCTGGCGGGGCGCGAATTCGCTACCGTCGGGATTACGCTGGGCCTTGATGCGCTCGCGCTGGCCGCGGCGCAGCTCGCGCGCCAGGGATCGGGCCAGGGCCCGCCGCTCCTTGGCGTCGAGCCGGGCCAATAAGGGCCCGGCCCAGTCGGCCAGCTCCTGCAGGTCGTCAGCCATTTTCAGCCTCCCAGGCGCTGGCCAGGGCCCAGTCGTCCTCGCCGGGCTCGCGGGTATAAAGCTGCCACTGGGCGGCGGGGCAGGTATCGCGCTCGAAGCGCAGGGTGACGTGCTCGGCCTCGATGCGACCGCTGTCGCAGTCCACCCGGGCGATAACCCGCTCGCTGAGGCGTAGGCGCAGGGCGAGGTCGACGGCGTCGTTACTGAGGATCTCGGCCTCGAAGGTGAGCGCCTCCCCAGGATCGACGTCCGGTTGATGCTCGGCGAGCCACTGCAGCAGCGGCAGCATGACGGTATCCAGGTCCTCGGCGAAGTCGGTCAGGACCAGCTGGGCGGCGAAGGCGTACTCGTGGGAGAGGTTGGGGCCGCGGTGGAACTCGATGCTGCCCTCCTCGACGAAGGTGAGCAGGCGGTCGGGATCCCGGGCGAGGGCCGGCACGGCGGCGATCAGGTGCTTGCGCAGCAGGTGCAGCTTCTTCATGGGCGAGCGTCTCGTTGGCGGCGATCCAGGGACTCGATCAGGCCGTTATGGCGCGTGGCGCAGCCGTGGTACTGGCTGGCCCAGCCGCGCAGTGTCAGCGCCACGTCCCGGGCGGTGCCGTCAGTCAGCGGTGGCAGCGTCGTTGGGCAGGGTGTCAGCAACGTCTGCTGAAGCGGGGGCGCGGCCGGCGGCGGCGTCGTTGAGCAGCCGGACAAGGCGAGGCTCAAGGCAAACGCGCCGATAAATGGGCTTCTCGATTTCACGGATGATCCCTCGATCGATGATGCGCTCATTGGCCTCGAGCTCGGCCAGTCTGGCCTCGACGGCACCGGCGATCTCGGACTCGCGAGCCATGGCGGCGGCGATAGCCTGTTCGATGGAGCGCTCGGCGGTGAGGCGCTGGCTGTCCTCGAGCCAGCCCCGGGCCAACCAGCCGCCGGTGGCGGTGGTGGCCAGCACCAGGGCGGCGACGAGTAGGCGGAACCGGGTCATGCGGCGATCTCCAGGTCCCGGGAGTGGCGTCGGTAGGCGGCGGCGAGCCTGGTGTCGTAGTCGTTCTTCGCGAAGGCCGGGCCGTTGTAGCGCCGGGCGAAGTCACGCCAGTCGCGGCGACGCAGGGCGGCATGGAGCCCTCGGTCGGCGGCGATGAAGCGTACGAAGGCGTCGAGCTGGGCGGCCTCGTCGCGCTGCATCGCGATGACGAAGGCTTCGGCACTCTCGTAGCCCAGCGTCTGCCAGTGGAAGCCCATGATCTGAAAGGTACCCCAGGACGCGGACTCCCAGGCGCTGGCCGGATGGATGGCGTGGGCGCGGTCCAGTCGCCGGTGCTCGCGGATCCCGCCGACGTAGCCGCCGGGCTTGTCGTTGACGATGTCGGGCTGACGGCGCTGCCAGGGCACTGGGTCGATGCCGTGGTGGATCAGCCGGCGGCGCATGATGTGGCGCTCGAAGAGGATCACCGGCTCGCCGCTGGGGTGAAAGCCACGCCCCCGCGACTCGATCTCGTTGACGGCCATGATCGCCGCGAGTTCGACACCCAGATACTCGGCGGCCAGCACCAGGTCGATCTGGCACAGGGCGAGGGGATCCGGTTCGCCGCGGTGCAGGGCCTCGCGGGTCTTGGGGCCGGCGAGGCCATCGATGACCAGGTCATGCTGACGCTGGACCGCACGCACCGCGGCTTCGGTCTCGTCGCCATACCAGCCATCGATGGCGAGGCTGTGACCGGCGCGCACCAGGTCGCGTTGCAGGGATTCGACCCGGTAGCCGGTGTCTCCATGGCGTAGCAGCATCACAGCCTCCTGAGCTTGATGACGTGAGCGACGTTGCCCCGGGCGCGCACTACCAGCCAGGCCAGCACCGCCATGACCAGGGCGATGCCCCAGCCGGCGGGATAGCCACTCTGGGTGATGATGCGGATGGCCACGGTGCCGGTGCCGGCGATCAGCAGCCAGGCGGTGCAGGAATAGCCCAGCCGGTAGCGGGCCCCGCGGCGGCGAAAGGTCAGCAGCCGAACGCAGATGAGCAGGGCACAGAGCAGGGTGACGAGGGTGGGGGTGGTCACTTGCGGCCTCCCAGTAGCGACTTGATGTCGAGTGTCTTGACCCCTTCGATGGCGCGCAGTCCCGCGGTCACCGCGGTGGCGCTGGCGATGAATGCCGACACCGCGCTGTGCGGAACCCACTGGCCCAGCACCGGCGGGCCTCCTAGGTAGCCGATCAGCAGGCTGATCAGCAGGTAGATCAGGCGCACGACGATCGGCAGGTCCTTGGCGCTGATCACGAACAGCGTGGCGCCGCAGAAGGCGCCGATGACGGCATTGGCGTCGACGCCCGGCAACCAGCCGACCAGGGCGGCGAGTCCGGTGGCGGTGGCGACGGCGGTGGCGGTGCTGGGCTCTGCCATAGGTTCCTCTGCGTACTTCGCGCGTCTTGTGGCGCTGGTTATCGCGCTGGTTTGGCGTTAGCCGGGCGCGTTTATAGGTTCAGTCCCACAGCTGCACGGTGGGGGAGCGCTGCGGCTGTGGCGTGGCCTCGGGCAGCTGCACCGGCGTGCCCTGGGCCAGGGTCGGGCCGAGGTCGGCAACGCCGGGGTTGAGCTCAAGCACCTGCTCGGTGACACCTGCCGTGCGGCCGAAGACGCGATGGCAGATGGCGTCGAGGGTGTCGTGCTGCTGGGCATAGGCCGTGCGAGGCATCAGACCAATCCTCCGGGAGGGGATTGGAACAGCGCGAAGCGCTGGCCCGACGGGTGAACGACAGGGACGTCGTTCATATCAGCTCGATGGTGCTGTGGGGCCGGCCTTCGATCTCGGCGATCGCCCAGACGGCATCGCGACGGTAGCTGTCCGCCGGGTCCACCAGGCTCTCGGCACGCTCGCGGCCGCTGTTGGTGGTGTCGTAGTCGGCGTAGCGTTCGATCAGGCTGGCGTGGGCCATGGAGTAGACAGCCCGCTGATAGAGTCCCTGGTAGACGCCTGGGGCTTGCCATATGGGGATCGGCACCTCGTCGATGCTGGCGTGGCCGGCGTCGACCTGGCGGGCCTGCCATTCGCGCAGGGTGCGGTTGACGGTGGCGATGGCCGCGAGCAGGGCACCCTCGATCCTTGCCGCGGTAATGGCGCCGTCCAGCCGATGGCGATCGCGGAAGTCGGCGGGCGCGATGTCGGGCCAGAATCCGTTGTTCTGCACCGGCTCCGCGGCGGGGGCGCTGGTGGTAGCGGTCGAAACGAAGCTGTTCATCCGGACTCCTGGTTGAAGGGGGTGGGCCGGGTTACGAGCGGGTCTGCTATCGACCTGCTCTCACCCGGCGCCCCCTGACGTCGGCGTGCGACTCGGTGGCAGCGTCAGGCCCCGTTCTGGGGAGAGCCCTGATCGCCGGCGTTCTGTTGCTTGAGCTCGCGCTCGATGCGTTCGAGATCCTTCTTCACCCCAACCTTGTCGTTTAGCGCCAGGGCGCGCTCCAGGCTGGACTGGGCCTCGACCAGTTGGCCGGCGGCGCGCTGGGCATAGCCCAGGGCCTTGAACAGCTTGGCGCGCACCTGGTCGTGCATGTCGGCCTGGCGGGTCATGATCTCGGCGTCGATCAGCTGTTTGAGCAGCGCCAAGACATCGGCGCCTTCCTCATCGAGCTGCTTCAAGCCCTGGTCGGCGACTTCCTCGGCGATGATCGCCGCGGTGGAGCGCTCGAACTGGTCGGGCGGATTGAGATCGTGGGTGAGGGCGTAACGGGCAATGGTCACGGCGCCGGCGATATCTCCGGCATCGATGCGCCACAGCATGACGCGCATCAGCACGTCGTCCTGGGCGCCCTGGCCGGCCTCGAGCACGCCGTCGACGTAGTCGGCGTACTTGGGCAGGATCTCGCGCTTGATCTCGGCCTTGCGCTCCATCGACTGGGTCGATTTGAGGCGGCGGTAGTCCTCGAACAGGGCGGCCTGCATCAGCTCATAGGCGGGGCCCTGCATGGGGGTCTCACCAGCGTCTCCCGCCGCTTGCGCGGCGGAGACCCGTTGGAAGTGGCGGCGGGCGGGACTGGTCATCGTGGCTCCTTATCAGACGCTGAAGTCGCCCAGCTCGATGTTCTCGATCAGGCAGCCGGCGCCGAAATCCTCGACCACATAGGCGTCGTTCGAGGATTCGAAGTTCTCGATGCGGTTGCGCTTGGGGTTCTCGCTGACGTAGCGGCGGCGGGCGCCGTTCTGCCAGTAGATCGAGAGGTTATCCAGGGTGGTGACCAGGATGGCGTTGTCGGGGAAGAACGGCACCTGGAGGCCCTGCTGCCCGCCGATGCGCTTCTGGCTGATGATCACGTCCATGGCCTGCTGCTCGGTGGGCGGCTGGGTCTGGTTGATCAGCGGGAAGTACTTGTCGGCCATCAGCTTGCGGCCGACGATCGCGACCAGGTCGGTGGCGTTGCGGAACCACGGATCGATCAGCTCGTTGACCGCGTCGTAGACCACGGCGTCGAGGTTCTCGTAGTCGCCGCCCTTGCCCACCTTGAGGGTGCCGGCGGTGGCGCCTTCCTTGAGCACTCTGGCCGGGGCCTTGGTGCGGTAGTGCTGGAGCCAGCCGATGTTGACGTCCTGCAGCATCGGGTTGGTGGCCGGATTGGTCTGGGCGGCGGCGGAGGTGCCGTTGAAGCCGATCATGATCCGGTCCAGGGCCTGCTGGCGGACGATGGCATCGCGCACCAGGGCCTGGAAGTTGGGAAATTTGGCCCAGGCGTCGAGCTTGCCGTAGCCGAGGTGGGTATCGAACTCGGTCAGGCGGCACTCGTAGCCGTTGGCGTCCAGCGTCGAGAGGTCGCGGGTCTCGCGATCGTTCTGGCTGACGTCGGTGCGCGCGGCGATCGGGCCGGAGACGCCGAGGGCGAGCTTCTCCCCCTTCAGCTCGTCGACGCCGATCATGTTGATGCGGCCCAGGAAGTCGCTGGACTCCTGGATGCGCTTCTCCAGGCGCTGCTGGACGCTGGGGTCGACGGCGAATTTCTGGGTGGCTTCCGGCACGCCGTTGAGCTTCGCCACCTGGGAGGCGAACTGGTTGAAGAGGATGCGGGTATCGTTGCGCATGAGCGGGTCGGTTCCTTAGCAGTCGGTGACGATGCCGCCGTCGTTGCCGGTGGCGCGGGAGCGGTGATGTTGGGTGGAGGGTTCGTTGTCGAGCCGGGTGTAGAGCTCGTCGAAGCGGCGCTGCAGTTCGCCATGGGCGGTCTTCAGTTCATTGAAGGCCTCGGCGGTGGGGCGCTTTTCGAGGTCGGATTCCAGCGCGGCGTGGCGCTTCACGAACAGCTCGAGGGTCTGTTCCAGATCCTTGCTGAAGGCGTCGAATCCGGCCTTGGATTTGGCGTCGTGTTTCTTGAACAGGGCGGTGACGCGCTCGGTCAGGCTGGGCCCCTTCTCGGGCGCAGGCGTCGGATCTGAGAAATCCAGCTCGGTCTCGACGGCGGCGGTGAAGAGGTTGTCGATCTTCTGCTTGCGCGCGGCCAGCGGTGACGCCTGGCCCTGCTGGGCGGAGAACTGGAGCATCTCGGTGCCCAGGCTGGCGGGGCTGTCGGTGACGGCCAGGCCGACGAAGTAGGCCTCGCCCGTGCCGGCGAAGTCCGGGTCGACCTCGATGCTGGTATAGACCTTCTGTCGCTCGCCGTTGATCTGCTTGAGCTTGTCGGTGGGGTCGATGTCCGCGAACAGGCCCAGCTTGCCTTCCTCGACTTCCTCGGCCTTGACCGCCTTCACATCGCCAAGGGCGGGGAAGGGCCCGTCATGGAACATGCCGCGCATGTGCTCCATCCACACACGGGCGCCGTATTTCTTGGGGTCATAGTTGCCGGCCATCTGCGTGATCCAGTCGCGCGAGATGATCCGGCCATCGGTGGTGGCGCCTTCGGTGGCGACGCGGAAGAAGGGCATGGGGTGTCCTCGGTTCATGGGCTCTCGGTGCTGCCGTCAGGTTCCGCGCAGAGGCGTTGGGGCTCAACGCGTTGCCGGTGTCGCTGGGCCGACTTACACCGAGCCCCGCGAGGGCACCGTCGCGCGCGCGGGTACGCTGGGCGGCATGACGACACCGACGCCCGACCTGGACATCCTCGACGCTTCACGCCTCTCCGCCCGGCACCTGTACTGGACGGGGTGGCGCATCGCGCGTATCGCCGAGTTCCTGGACGTGCCCCGGGCCACCATCGACAGCTGGAAGAAGCGCGATGCCTGGGACGACGCCACTCCCACCCAGCGGATCGAGGGCGCGCTCGAAGCGCGTCTGGTTCAGCTGATCTGGAAGGACCAGAAGGAGGGCAAGGACTTCAAGGAGATCGACCTGCTGGGGCGGCAGGTCGAGCGGCTGGCCCGGGTGCACAAGTATCAGGGCAGCGGGAAGGAGAGCGACCTCAATCCCAACATCGATCGGCGCAACGTCGGGCCGAAGCGCAAGCCCAAGACCAACGACGTCGGCGACGAGGGCGTGATCCAGATCGTCGAGGCCTTCGAGGCCTCGCTATTCGACTACCAGCGCACCTGGTACCGGGCCGGCCAGCATGAGCGGATCCGCAACCTGCTGAAGTCGCGCCAGATCGGCGCGACCTGGTACTTCGCCCGGGAGGCAATCGCCGATGCCCTGGAGACCGGCAAGAACAAGATCTTCATGTCGGCGAGTAAGGCTCAGGCCCATATCTTCAAGCACTACATCGTGCAGTTCGTGAAGGAAGTCACCGGCGTCGAGCTCAAGGGCGACCCGATCATCCTCGCCAATGGCGCCGAGCTGCACTTCCTGGGCACCAACGCCAAGACGGCCCAGGGCTACCACGGCGACACCTACCTGGATGAGTACTTCTGGATCCACGGCTTCGAGACCTTCCGCAAGGTGACCAGCGGGATGGCGATGCACAAGAAGTGGCGCCAGACCTACTTCTCGACGCCATCGAGCGTGGCCCATGAGGCCTATCCGTTCTGGACCGGCGAGCGCTTCAACAAGCGGCGCAAGAAGGCCGACCGGGTGAAGATCGATGTCGGCCATGCGGCGCTCAGGGACGGCGCCCGCGGGCCGGACGGCCAGTGGCGCCAGATCGTCACCATCGAGGACGCCATCGCCGGCGGCTGCGACCTGTTCGACATCGACCAGCTGCGCCTCGAGTACAGCGATGACGAGTTCGCGAACCTGTTGATGTGCGAGTTCGTCGACGACACCCAGTCGGCCTTCCCGCTGGCGATGATGCAGCGCTGCATGGTCGATAGCTGGGACGTGTGGCGGGACATCAAGCCGCTGGCCCCGCGGCCCTATGGCGAGCATCCGGTGTGGGTCGGCTATGACCCCGCCGGCGACGGCGAGGAGGGGGATGGTGCCGGGCTGGTGGTAGTGGCGCCGCCGCGCGCGATGAACGGCAAGCACCGGATCCTCGAGAAGCACCGCATCAAGGGCAGCGACTACGAGGCCCAGGCCGAGTTCATCCGCGGCGTGACTCGCCGCTACAACGTGACCTTCATCGGCATCGACACCTCGGGGCTCGGCGAGGCCGTCGCCCAGCTGGTCGCCAAGTTCTTCCCCACGGTCACCCGCTACCGCTACACCCCCGAGATCAAGGCCCGCCTGGTGATGCAGGCGCAGCAGATCATCAACAAGGGGCGGCTCGAATTCGACGCCGGCTGGGCGGAGCTCGCCCAGTCGTTCATGGCGATCCGGCGCGGACTCACCGCCTCGGGCCGCCAGATCACCTACACCGCAGGGCGCAACAACCTGACCGGCCATGCCGATCTGGCCTGGGCGACCATGCATGCCCTGCACAACGAACCCCTGGACGGGCCGGCGGAGCACGGCACCGGACGATCAATGATGGAGATGTTTGGATGAGCGAGCCGCTTGCAGAGAAGCCCCGGGTGCGCGTGTCGGCCTACCGCGCCGACGCCGGTGGCGACCAGGTGCCCACGCCGGCGAGGGCCGAGGCCTTCAGCTTCGGCGATCCGGTACCGGTCACCGATGGCTACGACTTCTTCTACACCGGGTGCTGGATGCTGGGCAGCGAGTGGTACGAGCCGCCGGTGGACTTCCCGGCGCTGGCCCAGACCTATCGCGCCACCGCCCATCACGGCAGTGCCATCCAGGTAAAGCGCAACATCCTGGTGCGCTCCTTCGTGCCGCACCCGCTGCTGAGCCGGCAGGTCTTCAGCGCGCTGGCCACCGACTATCTGGTGTTCGGCAACTGCTACCTCGAGCAGATCCGCGGGCGCCTCGGCAAGCTGCTGCAGCTGCGCCCGGCCCGGGCCAAGTACGTGCGTCGCGGGGCCGACCTGGAGCGCTACTTCTGGGTCCCCAACTGGGCCGATCGCAGCGAGTTCGCCCGGGGCAGCTTGATCCATCTGCTCGAGCCGGACATCAACCAGGAGGTCTACGGCGTGCCGGACTACCTGGGGGCCCTGCAGTCGATCTACCTCAACGAGAACGCCACCCTGTTCCGCCGCAAGTACTACCTCAACGGCAGCCACGCCGGCTTCATCATGTACGTCTCGGACGCGGCCCAGAACCAGGAGGACATCGACGCCATGCGGTCCGCGTTGAAGGAGTCGAAGGGTGTCGGCAACTTCCGCAACCTCTTCCTCTACAGCCCCAACGGCAAGAAGGACGGCATCCAGATCATCCCCATCAGCGAGGTCGCCGCCAAGGATGACTTCGCCTCGATCAAGAACATCACCCGCGACGACCAGTTGGCCGGCCACCGGATCCCGCCGCAGCTGATGGGCATCATCCCCAACAACACCGGCGGCTTCGGCGATATCGAGAAGGCGGCGAGGGTCTTCGTCGCCAACGAGCTCGAGCCGTTGCAAGCCACCCTCAGCGAGATCAACGACTACCTGGGCGAGGAGGTCGTCAAGTTCCGCCCCTACTCATTGGACGCCGGCGGCGCGGCGCCGCTCGATCCCACCCGCTGATACGAAAAAGCGCCCGAGCCGTGAGGCTGCGGGCGCGAATCGCCGAGATCGTCCCTGATCTACAACGCCTTCCTGGCGCATCCAGCGACACCGACAGAATAGCAAATACTGGATAAATAAACAGGTATCTGGATGACCATGAAACCGATCCTCCCATGGATGGGAGGCAAGCGCCGCCTCGCCAAGACCATTCTGCCGCTGTTCCGGCCTCACCGGACCTACGTCGAACCCTTCTGCGGAGGGGCGGCCATCTTCTTCATGAAGGAGCCGAGCCCCGTGGAGGTGATCAACGATGCCCACGGCGAACTGGTGAACCTCTATCGCATCGTCAAGCATCACCCCGATGAACTGGTGCGCCAGTTTCGCTGGAGTCTGGTGAGCCGTGAAGAGTACCTGACCCAGCGCGAGGTGGATCCTCGCCACCTGACCGACGTGCAACGTGCGGCGCGGTTCTTCTACCTGCAGAAGCTCGCCTTCGGCGCCAAGGTCCACGGTCAGACCTTCGGGACCTCAGCCAGCAGCCCACCCCGGCTCAACCTGATGCGTATCGAGGAGGATCTCAGCCAGGCACACCTTCGTCTATCGCGTGCAGTAATCGAGCACCTGGACTGGGCGGAGTGCCTGACCCGCTACGACCGTCCCGAGACGCTGTTCTACCTCGACCCGCCGTACTGGGAGACCGCGGGTTACGGTACCGACTTCGGCATCGAGCAATACGAGCGCATGGCCGAGCTGGCTCGGACAGCGAAAGGGCAGGTCGTCATCAGCGTCAACGACGTGCCTAAGATGCGCGAGATGTTCCAGGGGCTCGATCTACAGACGACGCAACTGCGGTACACGGTGGGCCGGAAGACGACGAGCCCGAAAGGGGAGCTGATCATCACCAACCGCTGACACCTGTATCCAGCAGTCCCAGAAGCCGCCCTACGAGGCGGCTTTCTTGTGCCCTGGCGCTGCTCACCACACCTGGCGCGCCGTCGACACCCCGCCCCGCCTGCGCGCTAAACCTGTCGTTTTTTGTGCACCCATGCGTCACGGTGCAGCCCGCCCAGGCACTGGGCTTCCTCACGAAGGGTTGGGTGATGGTTTTCATGCGGAATCATGCGAAATCAAAGAGATGGAGGGGCAGCGGGTATGAGCCTCCTCAGAGGGAGTGGGGGGTGCTCGGAAAAAGGTAACATCGGTCACGGGGTATCTCTTCGATGCTTATCTTGCTGTTTTTCATAAAAAATCTTGTAACCGTAAAAAGGTCGCAAAAGGTAACGCAAAAGGTAACGCTCTGGTAAGTGTCTGATTTGTATGGATTGTTGAAATTGAAGATATCACCTCTTAAAAAGGTAACGCATCACCTTTTCATCACCTTTTTGTTACCTTTTGGACACCCGTTCGAATTGCTTTTAAATCATAGGGTTAAGCCATTTTTTGGCAACCCATTACCTTTGTTACCTTTTTCCGAGCCCCCCACGGATTCTGAGACTCCCTCCGCCTATGATGCGTGCACGCGCGTCACGTCACGCTCTATCAGCACACTTCGCACTCGTCTGCAGAATCGAGCATTCGCGGAGATATCAGCAAAGCAGCGATACAGTCATACGGATATGACAAAGCCGGCTCGCGCCGGCTCCGTTGAAAAGTGGGTCTGTGTACCAGAAGTGTACCAGTTGGCTGATAAGGCCCGTGGTTCAGGGCTTTGTTGTCCCATCCATCATCGGCGCCACAGAGAAGCGGCGGGCCTGGGCCAGGGGATCTCGGTCAGTCATCGGCATCAAGAGGTCGGGCAGGAGAGGGCGCGTAGTGTACCAGCCTCAAGGGGGCGTTTTCATTGTTGGTGTGGTGACGGAGGGGGGGGACGAACGGTTGCCTCTGGTACTGCCTTCTAGGCAAGACTTTTGCAGATAGAGGAGTTGTGCCCACGCCCTGCTGTTGGAGTGGGTATTGTGGAATCGACGATGGGTACCAGGCGGAGTTGTGTGGTGCCAGCTAGACCGTTGGTGGGGACGCTGTCTCGAGCCTCTGTGTACTGATGGAGTTCAGCAAGGGGGTACGATTTGTCCTTTCGCAGGAATGTAAATACAATGTATGTACATAGGGTTCGATATGGATATCCAGTACCCGCATCGTGGCACGACGTTTTGCTGGAACCTGTCCAAGGCGATCAGCAATTGGCACAAGCACGGTGTCAATTTCGAGGCCGCGGTTGCTGTATTCGATGATCCGCTGCTAGTAGTGCAGGACGCCTCACGCAATGGACAACCTCGTGAGGCCGTCATTGGCTTCGATACCCACACTCGATTGTTGTTCGTGGTGTATGTCGAGATTCGCGATGATGGCTTGCGCATCATCTCGGCGCGACGGGCCACCAGGCGAGAGGAGGCGATTTATGCTCAATGAGACCTTGAAAAGGCGATTGGCGAAGGACCGTCCCATGACGACAGTGACGCTGCGGGTGCCGGTTGATGTGGTGGAGTCGCTGAAGGCGATAGCGCCACTGAAGGGGTTTCAAGGCTACCAGACGCTGCTGAAAGCCTACGTCAGCGAGGGACTGCGTCGCGATGAGGCTCGCTATCTCGATGATGGTGTGCGGCGTTTGGTGGAGGCGTTGAAGGCTCGCGGTGTGGCTCCGGAACTTATCGAGCGTGCGGTGGCTGATGCCTATGAGGAGAATTGAGTCGAGCACATCCGACTGTGCGCGTTTCGATAAGGGGGCTCAATAGCCTCCTGCAAGGAAAGGCGATATGTCAGGGGAAGGTCAGCGGGGCCGCCTCTAATGCGCACGTATGCGTTCGTCACATCCATGCTCGCGCCTGTCTCACCGACAAGCGCAACTTCAGCGGTAGGATCCGTGCCACTGTTTCTTGCTGGTGCATTTTTGGCGCACGATACCGGGAAAGCCCGTGACTGTGGGCTTTACCTCCTACCGATCGTCGGCGCCACGGAAAATCGGCGGGCCTGGGCCAGGGGATCTCGGTCAGTCATCGGCATCAAGAGGTCGGGCAGGAGAGGGCGCGTAGTGTACCAGCCCCAAGGGGGCGTTTAGGTCGTTGGGATAAGGCCGTGGTACGCCGAGCAAAAAACTTGTCAAGGTGTTAACTATGGTTAACACTTGATGGTATGAATATGATCCGCGAGACGCAGTCCTATGCTGCCTGGTTCGCCAAGCTGCGAGATCCCAGGGCCAAGGCCAGGATACTGGCTCGGCTACGGCGCGTTGAACTGGGTAATGTCGGTGACTGTGAGGCTGTCGGTGAGGGAGTCTCGGAACTGAGGATCCATTACGGGCCTGGTTACCGAGTGTATTTCGTCCAGAAGGGGCACGAACTGATCATTTTGCTGGCAGGCGGCGACAAGTCCAGCCAGGCCAGAGATATCGAACTCGCCAAGCGATTGGCGAGGGAGTTGACGGAGGCACCATGAGCACACTTCAGAAATGGGATGTCGTTGACCATCTGCAGACGGAAGAAGACATGGCCTTGTATCTTGAGGCCTGCCTTGAAGAAGGTGATCCCGCACTCGTCGTGGCGGCGCTTGGCGATATCGCTCGAGCGCGAGGCATGACGCAACTGGCGCGCGATACCGGCCTGACCCGCGAAGGGCTTTACAAGGCGCTTTCGGCCGATGGGAACCCAAGTTTTGCGACAGTCATGAAGGTCATGAATGCCCTTGGCTTCACGTTGCGAGCCGACGCTCCCTGACGCTTTCTGCGATTCAGACAAGCTATCGTCTTTTCCAAGCGCTTCCCCCCGGTGCTTGTGCTGCGGCTTTCAGGGCCTGAGGGCTGGAGAATTCAGCGCCCAGGCCGTCTGGTTTCATTGGTTGGCTCGGTTAGTGCCTACCACCGGTCGTAGACGCTTCTCTGCCCCATGTATTGCCTTTGCACAGCCCAGTGCTTCGCCCTTGCTTCGCTCCTTGTTTCATTGCTCCGGGCGGCACCGGGTTCAAGCACTTTTCGTTCTTACTGCTCCAGCGCTTCCAGTATCCGCCAGGCGGCTTCGACGCGCTCGCCGTTGGGGTAGCGCTTGTTGGCGAGGATGACGATGCCCAGTTCATGCGCCGGCATAAAGGCGGCGTAGGCGCCGAAGCCGCCGGTGGAGCCGGTCTTGTGGTACCAGCGCTGGGGCTGTGGCTCGCCTGACGGCTCGAGCATGGTGACGGGCTGGGGCTCCAGCGCCATCTCTGCGGTGGTGCCGTTTTGCAGCGTATCGAGGGTCGTCGGCAGGGCGTAGCTTTCCCAGGCGAGTCCCTGCTGCATCTCGCCGACGGCGGCGTAGCCCTGATGGGTGGCTAGCAGGGCTTGTGCCATGCGCTGGTCGTCCTGGCTGCCTTGATAGGCGTCGATATTGGCCTGAACGAAGCGTGCCAGGTCCCGTGCCGTGGTCTTGATGCCGTAGGCCTGGGTGTCCAGCGGGCCCGGGTTGACGCGCACAGGCTGGTCATCGCCGTTGTAGCCCTGGGCGTAGTGGCGGGCCTGGTCGTCGGGCACCGTAAGCCAGGTGGCATCGAGGCCAAGTGTGGGCAGCACGCTGTCCTGCATCAGCTCAGCGAAGCTTGAGCCTTCGCTCTGGGCCGCGAGCAGGCCGAACAGGCCGATGCTGGGGTTCGAGTACAGGCGCTTGGTGCCGGCGGCAAAGTCCGGCTGCCAGTTCACGAAGTAGTCGTGGAGGGTGGCGTCGTCGACGCCCGCGGGAAACTGTAGCGGGAAGCCGCCGGCGGTGTAGGTGGCAAGCTCTACCATGCTGACCTCGCCTACTGGACGACCCTCGAAGTCGGGCTCGATGCTGGCCGCGCTGTCGCTCAGGGAGAAGGCTCCGCCTTGCTGCACCCAGGCGCCCAGCGCCGCGGTGAAGGTCTTGCTGACAGAGCCGATCTCGAACAGGGTGTCGTCGTTCACGGCGGCGCCGGTCGAGGACTCCCGGCTGGCGACGCCGTAGTGGCTCAGGCAGATGTTGCCGTGGTCGATCAGTGCCACCGACACCCCCGGGATGCCGTGTTGACCCATCAGTGCCTCGATCTGCTGGTCCATGGTCGGGTTTTCGCAGAATCGGCTACTCTGCTGCTCGACGGTACTCCGGTCGGCGTCTTTTGGCGCGGAGGCCGCCTGGGCGGAGGTGGTCCCCACGGCGAAGACGAGGGGCAGAAGATGAACGGGGCGAACGGGCATGAGCGGTGATTCCGTCGTGTGGGGGTGTTGCCCGGGGCTGTGGGGCCACGGGGCAGGCGGACAGGCACAGGACGGCGCGCCTTGAGGCTCGCCGAGTCTGCTGTGCCGGCACAATCATCGCCTGAACCCGGCGGCGAGTCACCCGTGGGATGAGGGTCGATGGTGCGGCTCTCACCTCATTTCGTCTCGCTCTACTTCTACCTCTACCGATCGCCACGTTTACCGATCGCCACCTTCACCCTGGTAGCGCCTGCTATATCGCCTCAGGCCAGGACCTTGAGGCCTCGTTGCACGGCGGGGCGCTCGAGAAACGCCTGGAGGGTGCGGTCGACGTGGGGGAAGTTGGCAAACTCGACCAGATCTCCGGCGTCGTAGCGGTAGACCAGGTTACGTACCCAGGGAAGGATGGCGATATCCACCACCGAGTAGTCCTCGCCCATGATCCACTCGCGCTGTTCCAGGCGCTTGTCCAGCACCCCAAGCAGGCGTTTGGCCTCGTCCACGTAGCGCTGAAGAGGGCGCTTGTCCTCGAGTTCCTTGCCGGCGAAGAAGTGGAAGTAGCCGATCTGGCCAAACATCGGGCCTACCCCGCCGACCTGGAACATCAGCCATTGCAGGGCCTGGTAGTAGGCCTGGGGCGTCTGGGGCACCAACTGGCCGGTCTTGTCGGCCAGGTACAGCAGAATCGTGCCTGACTCGAACAGTCCGATCGGCTGGCCTTCGGGGCCGTCGGGGTCGAGGATCGCGGGAATCTTGTTGTTGGGGCTGAGCGAGAGAAACTCGGGAGAGTGCTGGTCTCTGGTATCGAAGTTGACCCGGTGCGCTTCGTAGTCCAGCCCGACTTCCTCCAGCATGATCGAGACCTTGACCCCGTTGGGGGTCGGCAGCGAGTAGAGCTGCAGGCGCTCGGGGTGTGTCGCCGGCCACTTGGCAGTGATGGGGAAACGGGAAAGGTCGGTCATGGGGACATTCCTTGTGGTGAAGAACGAAGGGAGCGTGACGCTGACATCTGGTGGCTGGAAGTACGCACTGACGGCGCGAGCAAGGAGCGATCGAGACAGGCGTCGCCCTTGACCTGAACCGGGGAAAGCCGTCAGCCAACGTCTGGAGGGTAGCACCCGACGACGGATTCGAGCGTCGCCAGGCGCAGAAAGGCGCAGCTCTGGTGCATTTGGCGCTGCTGTCAAAGCGGGTTCGGGCGCGTATCGGCGGGTTCGGGCGCCTATCAGCGGGGTCGGGCGCCTGCCCGCGGGGTCTGCCCCTGGGCTGACTCAGGCCCTGGGTCTTGTACGCAAAGCCACCGAGCGCAGGCACTTTTCCTACAAGTCTCACCCAGGCCGGTTGGGCCAGACGCTCTCCAGGGTGGCAAGCGCGGCCTGCAGCGGCGGCTCGCGGGTGCGTTCCTTCTTCCACACAAAGCACAGGGCGCAGTCCAACGTCACCCCCTCGACGATGGTCAGGCCGCTGCGCTGGCGCTCGGTCAGAGCCAGCGAGTCCCGGGCCAGGCTTAACCCCACCCCGGCGCGTACCAGGTCGAGCATGCAGGCTTCCTGGTCGACCTGGGCGACCCGCCGAGGCGTCTCGCCGCTGTCCTGCATGGCGCGCTTGAGCAGTCGATGATGGACCGAGTCGGGGGGTGTGACGATCCAGGGCAGGGTGGCCAGCGTCGACCAGCGGGTGTCCTCGACCCGCGATTCCCATCCGGAGGGCGCCACCACGTAGTAGCGAAAGTGGGTCAGCTCGACAAACGCAAGTTCGCCGGTACCGTCGGCGTGGGTGCTGCCTGTTCCGGGGGGCGCCAGATAGAAACCTGCATCCAGCTCGCCGCGCTCCACTCGCGACAGGGCGTAACCGCTCATGCCGTGGTGCAGCTCGGTCTCGAGTTCCGGGGCGCGCTCGACCAGCACCTTGAGAAAGCTGCCCAGACGGATGAACTCGGGATCGATGATGGTGCCGATTCTCAACAGCCCACGCACCGTCGAGTGCAGCGAGCGGGCCATCTGATCGAACACCCGAGCGCTCTCCAGGGCCTTTTCGGCGGTGGGCAGCAGTGCCTGACCGTGGGCCGTCAGCTCCAGTCCCTGGGGGCGGCGGTGGAACAGCGTCAGTCCCAGCGTTGCCTGCAGCTGCTTCAACTTTAGGCTAACCGCCGGCTGGGTGAGATGCAGCGCCTCGGCGGCGCGGGAGACGCTGCCGAGGTGCGCCACCGTGACGAATGCTCGCAGCGTGGGGTAGTCCTGCATGGCGCCTTCCTTTCATAGAGCGTGTTATTTGAGAACTTTATATCTGGGTTTCAAATAACTCAATTGCTCAGATCGCCACCAGAGCTAGGCTGTACAGCGACAAGACGAGCAGGCTGGGCACCTTTCCTCATACGGCCACGCTCGAATGACTTAAACAACGCTTATAAAGGAGCACCCCATGACCTCGACGATTCCTCACTTCATCGGCGGCCAGATCGACGAAAGCGCCTCCCTGGGTCATCAGGACGTCTACAACCCGGCGACCGGCCAGGTCAGTGGCCGCGTGGCGCTGGCCTCCGCCAGCGAGATCGACAAGGCGGTGGAGGTGGCCAAGGCGGCTTTCCCGAGCTGGGCCGACACCCCGCCCATCCGCCGCGCCCGGGTGATGTTCCGCTTCCTCGAATTGCTCAATGCCAACAAGGACGCCCTGGCCGAGGCGATCACCCGTGAGCATGGCAAGGTCTTCACCGACGCCCAGGGCGAGGTGGCACGGGGTATCGATATCGTCGAGTTCGCCTGCGGAATCCCGCAGCTGCTCAAGGGCGACTTCACCGACCAGGTCAGCACCGGCATCGACAACTGGACACTGCGCCAGCCGCTTGGTGTGGTCGCCGGCATCACCCCGTTCAACTTCCCGGCCATGGTGCCGATGTGGATGTTCCCGGTCGCCATCGCCGCCGGCAACAGCTTCATCCTCAAGCCCAGCCCCACCGATCCCAGCGCCTCGCTGATGATGGCGGACCTGCTCAAGCAGGCCGGGCTGCCCGACGGCGTGTTCAACGTGGTCCAGGGTGGCAAGGAAACAGTGGACGCGCTGATCGACCACCCCGACGTCAAGGCGCTGTCCTTCGTCGGCTCCACTCCCATCGCCAACCTGATCTACCAGCGTGGTGCGGCCCTGGGCAAGCGTGTGCAAGCCCTCGGTGGCGCCAAGAACCACATGGTGGTGATGCCCGACGCCGACCTCGACAAGGCGGTGGACGCGCTGATCGGTGCCGCCTTCGGCTCCGCCGGCGAGCGTTGCATGGCCATCAGTGTGGCGGTGCTGGTCGGCGACGTGGCCGATGACGTGGTGGCCCGGATCGCCGAGCGCGCCCGGGGTCTCAAGGTCAAGGACGGCATGCAGCTGGACGCCGAGATGGGGCCGATCGTCACCGCCCAGGCCCATCAGCGTATTACCGGCTACATCGACAAGGGCGTCGAGGAGGGTGCCGAGCTGGTGGTCGATGGCCGTGGCTTCGACAGCAGCAACACCGGTGAAGGCTGCAGCGAGGGCTTCTGGATGGGCGGCACCCTGTTCGATCACGTCACCCCGGAGATGACGATCTACCGCGAGGAGATCTTCGGCCCGGTGCTGGCCTGCGTGCGCGTGCCGGACGTGGCCACCGCCATCGAGCTGATCAATGACCACGAGTTCGGCAACGGTGTCAGCTGCTTCACCGAGAGCGGCAAGGTGGCCCGCGAGTTTGGCCGTCGCATCCAGGTGGGCATGGTCGGCATCAACGTGCCGATTCCGGTGCCCATGGCGTGGCATGGCTTCGGTGGCTGGAAGCGCTCGCTGTTCGGCGACATGCACGCCTACGGCGAAGAGGGCGTGCGCTTCTACACCAAGCAGAAGTCGATCATGCAGCGCTGGTCCGACTCCAT
Organism: Halomonas sp. YLB-10; assembly: GCF_003856855.1. Classification (NCBI taxonomy): domain Bacteria; kingdom Pseudomonadati; phylum Pseudomonadota; class Gammaproteobacteria; order Oceanospirillales; family Halomonadaceae; genus Halomonas; species Halomonas sp. YLB-10. Next base: position 376,075 of record NZ_RRCU01000003.1, on the reverse strand, counting down.
CGAGGCGGGCGCGGAGTTCGTGATGCCGACCGCCAAATAACGCCCTGAATCGAGAGATCTGCGATGACAACCGCACAACAATACGACAGCGAGTTTGACTACATCGTGGTCGGAGCAGGCACCGCCGGGTGCCTGCTGGCCAATCGCTTGAGCGCCAACCCCAACAACCGGGTGCTGCTGATCGAAGCCGGTGGTCGCGACAACTACCATTGGATCCACGTGCCGGTGGGCTACCTGTACTGCATCGACAACCCGCGTACCGACTGGCGCTTTCGCACCGATCCGGACGCGGGCCTCAACGGGCGCTCGCTGCTCTACCCGCGCGGCAAGACCCTCGGCGGCTGCTCCAGCATCAACGGCATGATCTACATGCGCGGCCAGGCCCGGGACTACAACCACTGGGCCGAGGTCACCGGTGACGACCAATGGCGCTGGGAGCACTGCCTGCCGGCCTTCATCCAGCACGAGGATCACTATCGTCTGGACGAGGGCGGCGACGCCGACGCCGCCCACCGGGACTTTCACGGTCACGGCGGCGAGTGGCGCATCGAGAAGCAACGGCTCAAGTGGGAGGTGCTGGACGACTTCGCCGAGGCGGCGGTCCAGGCGGGAATCCCACGGACCCAGGACTTCAACCGTGGCAGCAACGAGGGGGTCGACTACTTCGAGGTCAACCAGCGCTCCGGCTGGCGCTGGAACACCGCCAAGGCGTTCCTGCGCCCGGCGCTCAAGCGGCCGAACCTGACGCTGTGGCACTCCACCCAGGTTAACCGGCTGATCGTCGCCGGCGGCGAGCCCGACGGCGAGAAGCGCTGTGAAGGGGTCGAGGTCAAGCGCGAGGGCACCACCCAGCTGGCCAGGGCGCGCCGTGAGGTGGTGCTGTCCGCCGGCGCCATCGGCTCACCCCAGATCCTGCAGCTCTCCGGCATCGGACCTGGTGAGCTGCTCAAGCAGCACGGCATCGACGTCGTCCACGAACTGCCGGGGGTTGGCGAGAACCTGCAGGACCATCTGCAGATCCGTTCGGTATACAAGGTCAAGGGCGCCAAGACCCTCAACACCATGGCCAGCACCCTGTGGGGCAAGGCCGGCATCGGGATGGAGTACCTGCTCAAGCGCACAGGCCCGATGAGCATGGCGCCGTCTCAGCTCGGTATCTTCACCCGCAGCAGCGACGAGCATGAGCACCCCAACATCCAGTACCACGTCCAGCCCCTGAGTCTGGAGGCCTTCGGCCAGCCGCTGCATCCCTATCCGGCGGTCACCGCCAGCGTCTGCAACCTGAATCCGACCAGTCGCGGCAGCGTCAGGATCCAGAGCGCCGATCCGGCCCAGGCGCCGTCCATCGCCCCCAACTACCTGAGCACCGACGAGGACCGGCGGGTCGCGGCGGACTCGCTGCGCGTCACCCGCAGGATCGCCGAGCAGAAGGCGTTCGCCAGGTACGAACCGGAGGAGGTCAAGCCCGGCGTCCAGTACCAGACCGATGAAGAGCTGTGGCGGCTGGCCGGTGACATCGGCACCACCATCTTCCACCCGGTCGGAACCACCCGGATGGGCCAGGCCGATGACCCCATGGCGGTGGTCGACTCACGCCTGCGGGTGAGGGGCATCCAGGGCCTGCGGGTGGCGGACGCCGGCGTCATGCCGACCATCACCAGCGGCAATACCAACTCGCCGACCTTGATGATCGCCGAGCGAGCGGCGGGCTGGATGCTCGAGGCCGCCGGCTGACGCCGGCGTCCTGCGCAGCAAGCGTCACAACAACAAACGATAAAGGTATCCCTGATGAACGCGCCAGAGTCCCATTCCGATCGGCTCGACCTGCGGGTCTTCGTACCCGCCGTGCTGGTCATCGCAGGCCTGATCCTGCCCATCATCGTGTTCCCGGAGTCGGGGGCCGCACTGGTCAATGCGGCCTTTGCCTTCGCCACCGGGCGATTCGGCTGGCTGTATCTGCTCGCCGGCATCGCCGTGGTGGTCTTTCTGGTGGGCCTGGCCATCAGCCGCTACGGCAACGTGCGGCTCGGCGGCCCCGATGACAAGCCGGAGTTTTCCTACTTCAGCTGGGTGGCGATGATCTTTGCCGGTGGTATCGGCATCGCCATCGTCAACTGGGCCTGGGTCGAACCCATCTACTATTTCACCGGCCCTCCCTTCGGCGTCGAGCCAAGCTCACAGGAAGCGGCCGAGTGGGCCTTGACCTACGGTCAGTTCCACTGGGGCTTCACGCCCTGGGCCTTCTATTGTCTGCCGGCCATCCCGATCGCCTACTCCATGTTCGTCCACAACCGCCCGGGCGTCAGGCTGTCCGTGGCCGCCCGCGGGGTGCTGGGGCGTCATGCCGACGGCTGGTGGGGCGCGCTTCTCGATGCGGTGGTGGTGTTCGGCATCGTCGGTGGCGTCGGTACCTCGCTGGGGCTGGCGGTGCCGCTGGTATCGCAGCTGCTGAGCGGTCTGCTTGGGGTGTCACCGTCATTCATGCTGGATATCGCGGTGCTGCTGATCTGGACCGCCATCTTCTCCGCCAGTGTGTGGTTCGGCCTGGCCAAGGGCATCAAGATCCTGTCGGACATCAACGTGCTGCTGGCGGGGGTACTGCTGGTCTTCACCCTGGTGGTGGGCGACACCCTGTTCATGGTGGAGGGCTGGGTCAACAGCCTCGGCAAGATGGTCTCCAACTTCGTGCCCATGAGCATGTGGACCGACCCGGTGGGGGACTCCAGCTTCTGGCGCGACTGGACGGTGTTCTACTGGGCCTGGTGGATCGCCTACGCCCCGATGATGGGCCTGTTCGTCGCCCGCATCTCGCGCGGTCGCACCATCCGTGAGCTGATCATCGCCGAAATGGTGTTCGGATCCCTGGGCTGCTGGGTGTTCTTCGCGGTGTGGGGCGGCTATGCGCTGGACCTGCAGATCTCCGGCACCCTGGACGTGGCGGCCATTCTTTCGGCCGAAGGCATCCCCGCCGCCGTCGAGGCGATCCTCGGCACCCTGCCGATGTCCGGCGTGATTACCACCCTGTTCGTGCTGCTGTGCTTCATCTTCCTGGCGACGACCCTGGACAGCTCCGCCTACGTGCTGGCGTCGGTGACCTCGCGCAAGTTGTCTGGCTATCAGGAACCGCAGCGCAAGATCCGCCTGATCTGGGCATTTTTGATCGCCGGCGTCGGGGTAGCGCTGATCCAGCTTGGCGGGCTCAAGCCGGTGCAGACCTCCACCATCGTGGTGGCGCTGCCGATGATTCCCGTGCTGGCGATCCTGGCCTGGTCACTGGTGCGCTGGCTGCGCCAGGACTTCGCCAAGAAGGTCCTTGAACCCCACCTGGTCATCGAAGACGGCAAACACTGACCTCACCGAGGAGGCTTCGGCCTCCTCACGTTGCCGCGCTGGCTGCGCCAGGACTTCGCCAAGAAGGTCCTTGAACCCCACCTGGTCATCGAAGACGACAAACACTGACGTCACCGAGGAGGCTTCGGCCTCCTCCCGTTGCCACCCTTGCTTTACAGGAAGACCCCGATGTCACCGAATCCCCATTCCCAACTGCCGCTCAAGGACGTCAAGGTCATCGACTTCGGTCAGTACATGGCCGGCCCTGCGGTGGCGATGATCCTCGCCGACCTGGGCGCCACGGTTATTCACGTGGACCCGCCCACGGGGCCCATGTGGGAGTCACCGGCCAACGCCACCTTGCAGCGCAACAAGCTGATCGTGACGATCGACCTCAAGACTGAAGAGGGCCTCGAACAGGCGCTGGCGCTGATCGAGGAGGCCGATATCGTGATCGAAAGCTTCCGGCCCGGTGTCATGCAGCGCCTGGGCATCGACTTCAGCGCGCTGCGCGAAGAGCGTCCGGAGCTGATCACCCTGTCGATGCCGGGCTTTGCCTCCAACGACGAGCTGCGCCGTGACTGGCGGGCCTTCGAGAGCGTCATCGCCGCCCACTCGGGGGTGTTTACCGACATGGGGCTCAACCGGGTGCTGATGGGCATCAATCCGTCCTTCTCGCCGCTGCCGCTGGGCTCGGCCTACGGCACCATGCTGGCGGCCACCGCCGTCACCCTGGCGCTGCAGGCGCGTGAGCGTACCGGCCTCGGCGACGAGATCGAAGTGCCCATCGCCTGCGCCCTGATGGAAGGCCTCTGCTACAACTCGATCAAGATCGAGGGCCTGCCGGAGCGCTACAAGACCCAGCGCGAAAAGGAGATCGAGCGCCGCCGCATCGAAGGCGCGCCGATGAACCTGAACTACGACGAACTGCAGGAACTGCTCGATCCCTTCTATCGCAGCTACAAGTGCAAGGACGGGCGCATGTTCTACGTGGTCTGCCCGAGTCACAAGGAGCACGCCAAGCGCTGCCTCAAGGTGCTCGGTCTCTACGACGAGCTGGTGGAGGAAGGGCTGGTGGAAGAGTCCGACACCTATGCGCCCACCAGCCAGTGGCAGAGTGACGTGTCACTTGGCGTCTACCCGCTGCCCAAGCGTTGGGCGGATCATATCGCCGCGCGTATGAAGGAGGTCTTCCTGACCCGAACCTCCAAGGAGTGGGAGAAGATCTTCGGCCGTGGCAAGTTCCCCGGCGCGCCGCAGCGCTGGCTGCAGGAGTGGATCCACGACGACCACGCCGAGACCGCCGGGCTGATGATCGAAGTGGACGATCCCGAATTCGGCCTGATGACCCAGCCCGGCCCGATGGTCTGGCTGCACGACAGCGGCCACGAGATGCTCACCCCAACGCCGCGCCGCTGGGTGTCGTTCGACCAGGCGCTGGCGGTGCTGCATCGCATCGAGACCAAGCTGCCCCGGGTTCGCGCGCGCAACGCCAAGGACGGTTGGCTCGAAGGCGTCAAGGTGCTGGACCTGTGCAACGTCATCGCCGGTCCCCACTCGGTGGCCTTTTTGGCACGCTTCGGCGCCGACATCATCAAGGTGGACCCCGCCAAGCCGTTCTACGACTGCTGGAACACGGTCATCTTCGGCCTGTCGCATATGCGCTCCAAGCGCTCCTTGCTGACCGATATCCAGGTGCCTCGGGGGCGTGAAATCCTCGACGAGCTGATCCGCCAGAGCGACGTGGTGGTGTGGAATGCCACCGACAGGCAGGTGGAGCGGATGGGGCTGACCGAGGCGGAAATGCAGCGCATCAATCCCGAGGCGATCTTCTGCCAGCTCGACTGCTTCAGCGGGGTCAAGCCGGGCCCCCGGACCAACTACCTGGGCTACGACGACCTGGTGCAGGCCACCACCGGCATCATGCTGCGCTTCGGGGGCAGCATGGACACGCCAGAAGAGCACGCCCACGTCGGCACCATCGACGTGATGTGCGGCTTCGGTGCCTCTCTTGGTGTCGCCACCGCCCTGTACCAGAAGCTGCGTACTCGCCGGGTCAGCCGGGTCAAGACCTCGCTGTCGGCGCTCAGCGGCCTGGCCCAGATGCCGTTCTGCTACGACTACGAGCGTCGCGGTCTGTTCGACGAGCCCTCGGGCCGTGAACTCAACGGCTACGACGATCTGTCACGCTTCTATTTCACCGCCGACGGGGTGGTGCTGATCAGCGCCTACGAGCGGGACCTGCACAAGTTCGCCCAGGTGCCGGGGATCGAAGGGGTGGTCGATGTTCCGCCGGAGGAGCGGGCGGCCTATCTGGCACCTCGCTTTATCAATGCGGTGGCCACCGACTGGGTGGAACGGCTGCAGAAGGCAGGCATCGCCGCGGCGGTGTGCGAGAACATCGAGGCCCTGCGCTCCTACAATTCGCGGCGCTGGGACAACACCCCGGGCATCGATCGTGGCAGCTACTCCTTCACCGTCTACGACGAGCACCCTAGCGGTCACGTCATCACGCAGCTTGATCCGTACGCCATCCGTCCCAAGCGAGGTCGCATCTATCCGCTGGCACCGTCGGAGAAGTACGGCAGCTCGAGCCGTCAGGTTCTCGAGGAGCTGGGGCACAGCCCAGAGGAGATCGATCGGTTGATCGCAGAAGGCGTCGTGTCGGAGAGCTGGAGCGAGGAGTACCTGCCGACCTGAGGAGTCGTCGATGCAGCTCCTTGTCGTGGCCCGACCAGGCGGGCTGAAGGTGTCCTGAGCCGACCAGGTGGGGAACGTGCCTCCCCGCCTGGTCGTTTTCGTTGCGCTGGACCACTCCCGCTGCGACGGGCGTCGCCAGCGCAGCGGCTGGTAGAACGCCAGGGCGTCAGGTGAGCTGGCGTACCGCAGTCTCGACGCCACGCAGCTCGGCCAGGCCGCGCAGCCTGCCGTACAGCGGGTAGCCCGGAGCGGTGGCGCGGTGCTGATCGTCGAGAATGTGGTGGCCGTGGTCGGGACGCAGCGGCAAGCGTCGGCCGCCGTCGCGCTCGCGGCGGCGTTCCTCGGCGACCAGCGCGCTGATGACCGCGACCATGTCGACATCACCGTCCAGGTGAGGCGCCTCGTGGAAGGAGCGAGGGTCGGGGGACTCGCGCCGGGTCGAGCGCAGATGCACGAAGTGGATGCTGGGACCAAAGCGCTGAACCATGGCGGCCAGGTCATTAGCGGCGAGCACGCCGTAGGACCCGGTGCACAGCGTCAGGCCATTGGCGGGGCTGTCGACGGCCTCAAGGATCCACTCGGCGTCCGCCGCCGTCGAGACCACCCGGGGCAGGCCGAGCAGCGGCCGGGGCGGGTCATCGGGGTGGATCGCCATCTTGATGCCGAGTTCTTCGGCGACCGGGATGACCGCTTTCAGAAAGTAGCCGAGGTGCTCGCGCAGCCGCGCGGCATCGATCTCGGCGTATCCGGCCAGTACCTCGCGAAAGCGCTCCAGGGTGTAGTGCTCTTCGGCGCCGGGCAGGCCGGCGATCAGGGTATCGACCAGTGACTGGCGGGCTTCGGCGTCCAGGCTATCGAGGTAGCTCCTGGCTTCGGTCTTCTCGTCGTCGCTGTACTCGTTCTCGGCGCCTGGTCTGGCGAGCAGGTACAGGTCGAAGGCGGCAAAGGCTGTCTGGTCAAAGCGCAGCGCCAGGGCGCCATCCGGCATCGCCCAGCGCAGGTCGGTGCGGGTCCAGTCGAGCACCGGCATGAAGTTGTAGCACACGGTATCGATGCCGCAGGCCGCCAGGTTGCGCAGGGTATCGCAGTAGTGGGTGATCAGGGCGTTGCGCTCGGGCAGTCCTTTCTTGATCGCCTCGTGCACCGGCACGCTCTCCACCACCGACCATTCGAGGCCAGCGTCCTCGATCATCTGCTTGCGCTCGGCGATGGCCTGCCGGGACCAGACCTCATCGTTGGGCACCTCGTGCAGCGCGGTGACGATGCCGGTCGCGCCGGTCTGGCGAATCTCCTCGAGTCGGATCGGGTCCTTGGGGCCGAACCAGCGCCAGGTGTGTTGCATGGAAATCTCCTTTTCTCGGGCCCGGCTAGAGGGTGCTCAGTGACGCCGCAAGCCCGGTATTGATCAGTCGGCGGTAGCCATCGGTGACAGCATCGGCAAATCCCTGCTGCGCCGCCAGGGCCGCAGGGACGATGTCCTGCTGGGCCAGAAAGGCCGCCACCAGCGCTTCAGGGTCATCGCCGTGACGTTCATGCAGCTCGATGAAGCGCGATGCCAGCGGGTCGTTCACCTCATGTGGCTGGCCGTCGAGCGAGACGCCGGAGGTGTAGCGTACCCAGGCGGCCAGCCCCAGTGCGGTGCAGGGTACCTCGTGGCCGTCCTGCAGCCGCTCGAGGGCGCCGTGAAGCCAGCGCTGGGGCAGTTTCTGGCTGCCGTCCATGGCGATCTGAGCCAGCCGATGGCGCAGACTGTCGTTGGCGAACCTGGCCAGCAACTCGTCGGCGTAGCGTTCGAGGTCGACCCCGTCCGGCATGTGCAGCGTTGTCGCCGCTTCCTTGAGCATGTAACGACGCAGCAGGGCGCGGAACTCGGGGCGGCTGACCGCATCGTAGACCGTCTCGACGCCATCGATGGCGCCCAGGTAGGCCAGCAGTGAGTGGCTGCCGTTGAGCATGCGCAGCTTCATGGTCTCGAAGGGGGCCACCTCGGAGACCATCTCGACCCCTTCGGCTTCCCAGTCGGGCCGGCCCTGGGGGAAGTCATCCTCGATGACCCATTGGGAAAAGGCCTCGCACACCACCGCGTTGGGATCCTCGACTCCCAGCTCGCCCAGCCGGGCGAAGTCGGCGTCGGTCATGGCCGGCGCGATGCGGTCGACCATGCTGCAGGGAAACGCCACCTGGTCGCTGATCCAGTCGGCCAGGTCGCTGTCGCGCAGGGCGGCGAGCTGCACGATGGCGTTGCGCGTGCGGCGGCCGTTGTCCGGCATATTGTCGCAGGACAGCACGGTGAAGGGGGGCAGGCCGGCGGCGCGACGGCGGGCCAGCGCCTCGACCAGGATACCGGGGGCGGTCTGCGGTGTGTTCGGTGAGGCAATGTCGGCCTTGATCATCGCATCGTCGACAAGCAGATCGCCGCTGGTCGGGCTGAGAAAGTAGCCCTTCTCGGTCACCGTCAGGGTCACGATGCGTACCTTGGAAGACGTCAATCGCGTCAGCAGTGCTTCCAGATCCCGGCCCTGCTGGCCTTCGCTGTCTCGGCCGGTGAACAGCGTCTGCTGAATCACGCCGATCTCTCTGAGCGTGACGTTGTCGCTATCGGTGAACTCGGCCACATGGTAGCGATGGCCCGCCGCACGCAGCCCATCGACCAGGCCGACGCTGGAGCGCAGGTTGGCGCTGCACAGCCCCCAGGCGGTGTCACCGCTGCGCTCGAGATAGCGCGCCAGATAGACCGCCTGGTGGGCACGGTGAAAGGCACCGAGTCCCAGGTGGACGATACCGATGTCGCAGGCGAAGTTCGGTGCTTCGACGAAGTGGGTCATCTTGTTCTCTACCTCAGTCCCGGAGGAAGGCCCGCAGGCTCGGTCGGTTGTGTGGTGCCGGTGTCTGACATGTCCGCTTCACTACATCCTGGTGCATCCGCTATCCCATCAGATAGTCGGGTAGAAACAGCACGATCTGCGGGAAGAAGATGATGGCCAGCACCACGGCGAACACGGCAAGGGCAAAGGGCAGCATTTCCCGGGTGTAGGAAATGAAGGAGCAGCGCAGAATGCCGCACACCGTGTACATCGACACCCCGACGGGTGGCGTCATGCCGCCGAAGGTCACCAGCGTCATCATCAACAGGCCGAAGTGCACCGGGTCGATGCCGGCGGCCTTGATCACCGGTACCAGGATGGGGGCCAGCAGCATGACCACCACCGTCGCCTCCAGCAGCATGCCCAGCACGATCAGCAACAGCGACAGCACCAGCAGCAGGGTGGTGGGGCTTTCGAACACCCCGAGGGTGACCTCGGTGATGGTCTGCGGTACTCGTTCGAAGGACACCACGTAGCTGATGGCGCCGGAGAACATGATGATCAGCATGATCATGCCGACGTCGCGGACACCGGCACGGAAGGCATCGATGATCGACGTCAGGGTCAGCTCCCGGTGGATGAAGCAGCCCACCACGATGGCGTAGACGATGGCGAAGGCGCCGGCCTCGGACGGGGTGAACAGGCCGTAGCGGATGCCCACCAGCAGCCATACCGGGAACAGCAGCGCCCAGATGCTGCTCCTGGTCGCCTGCCAGACTTCGCCCAGCGACGGCGCCTTCTCGAGTTCTGGCACGTAGCCGCGCCGGTGCGACATCACGCTGGTGGCGATCATCAGCGCCACCAGCAGCAGGATGCCCGGCACCACGCCGGCGATGAACAGCCGGCCGATCGACACCTCACCGAGGAAGCCGTAGATGATCAGGCCGATACTCGGCGGAATGGTGGCGGTGATCAGCCCGCCGATGGACAGCAGGGCGGCGGTGAAGCCCGGCGAATAGCCCCGTGCGATCAGGTTGCCGCCCAGCACCCGGGACTGCATCGCCGCATCGGCCACCGCCGAGCCGGAGATGCCCCCCATCATGGCGCTCAGGGCAAGGCTCGACTGGGCCAGACCGCCGGTCATCCAGCCGGTCAGCAGGGTGGCCAGGCGCAGCAGACGTGGGGTAATGCCACTGGCGTTCATCAGGTGCCCGATCAGGATGAACAGCGGCACCGCCAGCAGCGGAAAGGACTGACTGGCCGAGACGATCCGCTGTACCGCCGTGCTGGTCGGCAGGAAGGTCTCGGGCAACAGGAAATAGGTAAAACCGGCCATGCCGATGGCGAAGGCGACCGGCATGCCGATGGCCATCAGTACCAGGCCGAGAATCAGGATGGCGAGTGTCGTCACAGAAGCTGCTCCTGCTGGTCGCTGTCGGGCTCCAGCGCCTGAACAATGCCGACCGCGGCAAGCCGCCTGACCAGCGAGACGATCATCATGACGGCGCCTACGGGCAGTGCCAGCGTCACGTAGCCGTAGCTGATCCCGGCAAAGCCGAGGGGACGCTGCCAGTTGGAGAACGCCAGCGAGAAACCATAGCGTGCCAGGCAAGCCAGAAAGACGATCATCAGTCCCACCGTCACCAGGTTCGCCAGCCACTGGCCTGATCGGGGCAGCCGGGTCAGCAGGGCATCGACCCGAATCTGGCCTCCTTTCTTCAGGGTGATATCTGCGCCGAACATGCAGGCCCAGATAAAGAACAGCTGGGCCAGTTCGGCGCCGCCGAGCATGGGGTTGCCCATGGCCCGGGTGGTGGCGCTGAACAGGATGCTGGCCGCGGTGAGAAACAGCAGCGCGACGGCCAGCCACTCCTCGAAAGTGTCATAGTGCTTCCACATGGGTCCTCCCCAGCCGCTGCCGGCATCGGCAGCGGTGGACGCTTGGATCAGGTCTTGAGGGGGGGTTATTCGCCGGCGCTGAGCACAGGCTCGAGTTGCTCGCGCAGTTCGGTCCAGCCCATGTCGTCGTAAACCGCCTGCATCTGGCTGCTGAACAGTTCGGTGTCGACCTCGGCGAACTCGACGCCGGCCTCTTCCATCTCCTTGCGCACATCGGCCTGGGCGTCGACCGTCATCTGGGTGGCTTCGTCACCGGCCTTCTTGAGCTCTTCGTCGAGCATGGAGCGCAGCTCGTCGGGAAGCTCCTGGTACCAGCGCTCGGAAACCAGCAGGCCCGTCATCAGGTGGATGTGATTGGTCAGGGTGACGTTGCTGGTCACTTCCTGCAGCCGCAGGCCGTGGGCGCCGGTCAACTGCGCCTCGGCGCCGTCGATGGTGCCGAGCTGGATGGCCGAGTAGATTTCCGACCAGGGCAGCGGTACCGGGGTCGCGCCCATGCCTTCGATGGTCTTGATCCAGCCTGGGGAGTTGATGGTGCGGATGCGCACACCGTCGAGGTCCTCGGGACCTTCGATCGGCTTCTGGGTGAACATCTGGCGGGTGCCCTGGAACCAGTTGTAGTTCATCAGGCGCATGCCGGTGTTTTCCGCCAGCAGCTCGACCCACTCGAGGTAGGGCTCGGAAGAGGTGATGCGGTCGTAGTCCTCGTGGCTCTCGACCAGGTAGGGCGCAGCAAGAATCCCGAGCTCAGGCTGAAACTCGGACAGGCGGCCTGCGTCCGTCAGTACCGCGATGTTGGCGCCGTTGCGGATCTGCTCGATCATGTCGTTGTCGGCGCCGAGCTGGCTGCTGGAGAAGATGTTCAGGGTGACTTCGCCCTCGCTTCTTTCCTCGATCCGTTCGGCGGCGTTTTCCATCGCCTTGACCATGGGGTCCTGGCTGCTCTGGGCGGTGGACAGGTTCAGTTCGTAGGCGGCAAGGGCCTGGGTGCTGCTGAGGACAGCGGCGGCGAGAATGACAGACTTCTTGAACATGGGGCGTCTCCTTATCACTTGTTGTTGTCGCTTCAGTTGTTGTCGTTGCTGTTGCAGTTGCTTCCGGGGGAGTGGCCCGGCAGGCCGCAGGGCAGGGGCCGGCTGGCCCTTGCCCATGAGAGACGTCTGCCGGGTAGATAACGATCAGCCGTTGGTGTCCTCGAAGATCGACGAAAAGCGCTGCACCATCTGGGGCAGGGAGATCAGGATCTCGCTTTGATGCACCAGCATGGCCTGGCGGGCCTTGTCTTCGTCTCTCTGTTCGATGGCATCGACAATGTCGGCGTGCTGCTGGACCAGCTTTTCGAAGGGCGTGGTGTCAGGCACGCTGAGGTAGCGCACCCGGTCGAGCTGTGCCTTGACCTCTTCGATGACGCGCCAGGCGGTCTCGTGTCCGGCGCCAAGGGCGAGCACGCGGTGGAAGTCCTCGTCGAGGATGAAGAACTGGTCATACTGGCCGCTGCTGGCGCAGCGAATCTGGCGTTCGATCAGATCCCGCAGCTCGTAGATCACCTTGTCGGCGAGCCCTTGCCTGGCGGCGGAGGCGCTGACGGCGGTTTCGACCGCCTCCCTGACGAAGCGCGCTTCGCGCACCGACTTCTGCGAGATGCCAACGACATAGGTGCCGCGTTGTGGTCGAACGTCGACCAGACCTGCCTCGGACAGGCGGATAAAGGCTTCGCGTACCGGCTGTCGGCTGACCGAGAAGGCGTCGGAAATCTCCTTCTCGGACAGTGCCTGGCCAGGGGCGAACTGCATCCGGATGATGGCGAGTCTAAGTACGCGGTAGAGCCGCTGACGCACCGATCCACCGGCGGCATCCTGTTCCCAGAGTTCAGCGATTGCGGGGGTCAGCATGGGGGCACCTACCTGTTGTTGAGCGTTTCATTCTTTCCAGCTTTTCGACTTTTCAGCTTTCCGGCTTCTGAGCCTTGAGGCCGTTGAAGCCTTGAGCCGTTAAGGCGTCAGGCCTTTGAGCTTTGGTCTGATATGACTTGTATGGTAGTCATACTAGGATAGCGAAAGCGCGCTGTCAGGCCTAGACGTATAGCACTTTGGTCTCATCTCGACTCGCCACCTTGATTCGTCACCCCGGAGGACGCCATGTCACATCCCACCTACATCGCTGCACCGGACGACTGTCTATTGCGCAAGGACGAACACCGCCGCTGGCTCGCCAAGACCGGGATGCGCCTGCTCGAGTTCGGCGCCGCCGCCGAACACCCCCAGGGCGGCTACGGCTGGCTCGATATCGAGGGCAAGCTGGACGCCGCGAGGCCGGTAACGACCCTGCAGACCGCGCGACTCACCCATGTGTTCTCGCTCGCCCACCGCCTCGGCGTGCCCTTCGCCCGCGCCAAGGTCGAACACGGCATCGCCGGGCTTGGGCTGCTCGCCGACGAGCAACACGGAGGCTGGTACCAGGGACAGCAGGAGCCCGGCGCCGCCACCATCAAGCACGCCTATACCCACGCCTTCGTGGCGCTGGCCGCCTCGTCGGCGCATATGGCGCTGGGCAGTCGCGAAACCCGCGAACTGCTGGATCGGGCCATCGACGTCATCGACCGCCACTTCTGGTCGGACGACATGGGGCTGTGCCTGGAAAGCTACGAGCGGGACTGGACGCAGCTCGACGACTATCTCGGTGCCAACAGCAACATGCACTCGATAGAGGCCTATCTGGCGCTGTGCGACGCTACCGGAGAGCTACGTTGGCTCGATCGTGCGGTGGCGATCGCCGAGCGCTTTATTCACACCCACGCCCGCCAGCATGATTACCTGGTCCCCGAGCACTTCGATCGCCGGATGACGGTGCTCTACGACTTTCACAAGGACCTGCCCGCCGATCAGTTCCGGCCCTTCGGCCTGACGCCCGGACATTCGCTGGAATGGTCGCGCCTGCTGCTCAATCTGGAGGCATCGTGCCTGAGGCACGGACGACCAGCGCCGGCCTGGCTGCTGGAGGACGCCGAAGGGCTGTTTGCCGCCGCCGCCAAGCATGGCTGGCAGGCTGACGGGCAGCCGGGCTTCGTCTACACCCTGGACTGGGACAAGCGTCCGGTGATCACCGCCCGTCGCCACTGGGTCACCAGCGAGGCGGTGGGGGCGGCGCATGCGCTGCTGGTGCGCACCGGGCGTCAGCAGTATGCCGACTGGTACGCCACCTGGTGGGCCTACATCGATCGCCACATCATCGATCATGACCGGGGGGGCTGGATTCACGAACTCGACGAGAGCAGCCAGCCCCGCGCGCGCTACTGGCCGGAAGGCAAGCCGGATATCTATCACGCCTTTCAGGCGACCCTGCTGCCCCTCCTGCCGCTGGCGCCGACGCCGGCCAGCGCTCTGGCCCATTCGCCCTGGGGTGGGTTGATATAGGCAGGGTTGATCCAGACAGGGTCGTGCTGGAGAGGGCCTGTCTGAGCAACGTTTCAACAGGCTCTGCTTTAAAGGAAATCGATCGGGTAGCCGGTGCTGCAGCCGCTGCTGTCGCCTGAGATGCCCGGGAGCTTGAAGCGAAGATGGCGCTGCCGTGGCGGCGTGCTCAGGCCACGGAGGCAACGGCTTCTCAGGGCATATGGTCAGCGCGGGAGCCGGCGAGGGCGTGGCCGTCGACGGTGGGGTGGCCGGGACTCCGGTCGGTGTCTGTGCCGGCGGTTGGCGAGTCGGCAGGTGCGTCGCCTGCGAGCGGGCCTTCGCGCCCGGGTACCGGCACCACCATCATCCAGTCGAGCCCGGCGGCGATCGGCGCAAGGCGCATGCCGTCGCCCAGTGCGACCACGGCATCTCCCAGTTCGCTTAACGGGCGACTGGACATCGGCGCCTGCACCACGGCGTCCGCCAGGCGGTTGACGCCGTCCTGCTGGGCGCTGGTGACGGGGTCAAGCGTGCCTCCCAGGCGATCGGCCAGCGTCTCGATGCGGGTATCGGCCTGCGCCAGCCCGTCTGCCAGGGTGTCGGCCAGGGGCAGCAGCCGGTTGCCGGTCCTGTCGAGGCCCTGATCGAAGCGCCCAAGGGTCGTGACACCACTGTCCAGGCTGTCCGCCAGCACCAGACCCTGCAAACGCCCGGACAGGTCCTGGCCGGCATCGACCAGCCGTCCGACCTCCTCGAGGGTGGTGCGAGTGTCGCCTACCAGCGATGACAGATTGGCCGACATGTCGCCCAGTTGCTGGGCCGGGGCCAGGGCGAGTGTCACCCGGTTGTCGAGCATGTCGCCGGGACGTGTGACCATGACGCCGAACTCACCGGTCAGGCCCACTGCCTCGGTGGCCAGCATCTGACTCAGGCTGCCTCGGCCCAGGTCCGTCGCTGCCGTGAGCGTGCTGCGCTCATCGTTTCCGATACTCTCGACCAGTCCGACGACGGCCTGCTCATCCAGCCGCGGAATGCCGCTGTGGCTGATCCCGCCATGGCGCAGCGCCGTGCGCGCCGCCACCCCTTGCAGGCTGGTCTCATCACGCCTGCCGCCCAGCACCTGACCGGCCAGGGCGACCCACTGGCCGGCACGACTGAGCCCGCTGGCGGAGGCGTCGACCAGGGCGTTGCCGGTGGTGGCGCTGATGTCTGACAGCGCATCGCCTCCGGCGACGATCAGGTCCGCCGCCAGGCTTGGCCACAGCAAGGAGTCGGAGGTGATCAGGATCGGTTCCAGGCCGAGCTGGATGGCGTTAGCCACTCGGGTGGTCAGTGACTGCTCAAGATCACCCCATGGCTCCTCGAGATCGAGTTCCTGCTGGCCGATGCCCAGCGTGCTGGACAGGCGACGTCGATAGCGATCCAGTGACAGCACCCGCTGCAGCCGGTCATCGAAGCGATGCAGTAACGGCAGAGCAGCGACGCTGTCGAGCACACCCTCAACCGCTTCCAGAGATCCCCCCAATGGTCCCTCAAGGTAGGCCCCGGTGCTTGCCAGGGCGGACTCGGTAGCGCTGGCCCATCCATCGGCACCGACAGCGCGGGCCACGGCGGTTCCCTGAGTCGTGAGCTGGTTGGCGGTCATCCGTCCGATCCCCCCGGCCACCAGCTCGGCGGAACGGGAGGCGCTGGGCAGCGCCGGGCTGGCCGAAAGGTGCTGTCGGTCGCCGGAAATCTGATCACGTTGGACGATCTGTACCGACGACTGGAAGCCGTGACCCGGAAGGGGGGCTGACGTCATCTCGGTGGCTGGTCTGGTGGCTGTTCTGGTGGCGGACGCTGCTGGCGAGAGAGGGGAGTGCTCAGCGCAGCCGGTCAGCAGAACGGCCAGAACGGTTACCGCTATCCATCGTGGCAATCGAGCCGCCTGTGCGCTGGGCTTGAGGATCATGAGGTGTCCAGCCGTCTGATACCGGCAGTAGTGCACCAGACTATCGACAAAACGGGCGAGATCGTGGACGAACTTTGCTAGAGCAGGCGTGTTGCCGGCATGGATGAGCGCTAGGAGCGAGTCATTGGCAGTTAACCTGCCCGGGATCGCGACAGGGTCGACCGGGCAAGAGGATCAGGCGAGCAGGTGGTGATACAGAGTGGTGGCGCCGATGGCGATCAAGACCAGCCCCCCGAGGATCTCGGCACGCGGCCCCACCGTCTTGCCGAGCCGGCGTCCCAGCAGCATGCCCAGGGTCGCCATCAGGGTGGTGGCGCCACCGATCGCCAGTGCCGTCACCCAGATGTTGGCGTTCATGAACGCCAGACCTACGCCCACCGCCATGGCGTCCAGGCTGGTGGTGATCGCGGTGGCGATGATCAGCCACCAGCGGGTGCGATCGCTGGTCGTGCCGCAATCGCAGCTGGCGCAGTCCTTGGGGGCGGGAGCGAGGCCACTGTGGATCATCTTGCCGCCCAGGGCGAGCAGCAGGAAGAAGATGATCCAGTGATCCCAGTGGGCAATGGTGTCATAGGCGCTGGTGCCGAGCAGCCAGCCGATAATTGGCGTCGTGGCTTCCACCAGACCAAACAGCAGGCCGGTCTGCAGGGCCACCACGAAACGCAGCCGACGCACGCAGGCACCCTTGCTGACCGAGGCGGCAAAGGCATCGGAAGATAGCGAGAAGGCGAGCAGCAGGGTCGAAGTGGGCGTCATGAAGGTGCGAATCCGGCGGTTGCCTGTTGAAAATACGTGATGTCGCTGAAAGAGCCTCGTGCGCAGCGTTACGACCGATATTCCGGGCATTGGCTATGGACACGATAGCGAATTTGCATGGCGATATTAGCGCGCAGGCTGACAGATGCAACTCTTTACCAAGGCTGCAAGTTTAAGCCAAAACAAAGACATATAGCCGTGACTATACCTTATGGCAGCGGCAAGAAAAGGAGAGGCCAGAGGCGCACTATTGCCCGCTGGCGGGTAATCCCGAGGCGCGACAAAGCGGCAAGGTCGTCGAGGCCCTTTCCCCGATAAACGAGCAAGAAGATGCATTGGCAGCGGCAAGAATGTTGGTTCTCGGGAAGAGAAGACGGTCAGGATTTCAAGGCGTCTTCCAGCATCTTTACGATGACGAGGCCGGCCTTGGCGGGCAGGCTGTCGCCGGCATAGTGGCGAATGGCTGCGACCTCTTCGCGAAGCTTTAGATGCCGAGCTCTGAGGTGTTCGAGTTCCTGTTCAAGGAGCTCCATTCCATCCATTCCAACCGATGCAAACTGGGAAGCCCGAGGTTCGAGGGAGTCGTCAAATGGCGTGGTCACTGTCATCTCCGGACCAGGACAAGGGCACCGCCGGGCAGGCGAGACCATCGGAGAATCCTGGTTATTGAAGTGTGGCGTATCTCTCCTTGTGGCGATATAGGGATCAGGGGGTAGTTCGCCTGTAATGACGAGGTAATCAAACCATTAATCCGTCACGATCATGATATTGCGACTCAGGCATTCGACCGACACGCGGTCGAGCCAGGCTCAGGCCTGGAACTCGGGCACGGCGACTGCGTCGTTGTGGGTGACGACCTCCTCGAGCTGTTGGCAGAAGGTGTTGAAGGCGTCGCTCGCATGTCCGGGGCGCCGGTGCATCTCGATTTCCACCTGGCCGAGCGCCGGCAGGCCCTGCTCCTCGCCGAGAATCCGACAGCCCGCCGGTACGCTGCGGGGTGTCTTGACGGTGATCGCGAGCCCCGCCTGGACCGGCAGGTTGATGCCGGTGGGGGACTGGCTCGAGTAACGCAGTTCCCAGGCGCGTTCCTGACGCCCCAGGGCGGCGAGGGCGTGGGCGCGAAAGATGCAGCCTTCGGGATTCAGTGCCAGGGGCAGTCGGCTGCCACGGGTAGGATCGGCATCTTCTGCCGCGACCCACACCATGGGTTCCCAGCCGAGCAACTGGCCCGATTGCGTCGGTCCGTGGCGGATCGACAGGACCACGTCGAGCAGGCCCTGCTGGAAGCTGTCCACCAGGTCGGCACTGATGCCACAGATGACCTCGATGCGGGTATGCGGATAGGCCTCGGCGAACCGGGGCAGCAGTTCCGGCAGGTAGGCGCTGGCCTGTTCCTCGGAGGTGCCGATACGAATCTTCTCGCCGTGCTGGCGGTCGCCGAGTGCCGCCCTGGCCTCGTCCTCCAGCGTCAGCATGTGTCGCGCATAGGGCAGCAGCCGTTCACCGTCGGACGTCAGCAGCACGCTGCGGCTGGTGCGCTCGAACAGCGACTTGTGCATCTGGTCCTCCAGTCGCTTGATCTGCAGGCTGACGGCGGACTGGGTGCGGTGCAGCACGCGGCCGGCGGCGCTGAAGCCCTGGCACTCGGCCACGGTGACGAAGGCGCGGAGCAGGTCGGTATCCATAATCGATGAGCCTTTGAAATAAGTGATATCTCAACCATTCATTTCTATTATGAAGAGGCGCTCTCTATCCTGTCCAACATCACTTGAGACAGGCAGGAGTTCCTCATGCAGGCCACCGATGCGCCCACCACTTCCTCGCTGGACGGTCTGATCGACCTTGAGCACTACCCGATTCATGACCTGGACGGCGAGTCCGGACGGGCGCTGATCCAGCGCTGTCACGAACAGCTGGCCGACGATGGCTGTGTGGTACTCAAGAACTTTGTCCCCGAGGAGGCGTTGGCGCGGCTGGAGCGCGAGACCGAGCGGCTGTCGCCCGAGGCGCACTACAACCAGACCGAGACCAACCCCTACAACAATGCCGGCGATCCCGAGCGCCCGGCCCGCCATCCGCTCAATCGCTTCGACGATCGCACCAACGGCTTTGTCGCCGGCGATCGCATCGGCGAAGACACCATCATTCGCCAGGTCTACCAGCACCCGGACTTCCAGCGCTTTATCGCCACCGTGGTGGGCATGGAAGAGATTCACCAGTACGCCGACCCATTGGCGGACCTGGTGGTCAACGTGCTGAGAGAGGGCTGCCAGCATCCCTGGCACTACGACACCAACGAGTTCATCGTCACCATGATGACCCGCCAGTCCCACGGCGGTGGCCGGTTCGAGTATGCCCCGGGCATCCGCAGCCCCGAGGGTGAGAACTTCGACGAGGTCGAGCAGGTGCTGGACGGTGATCGTTCGCGGCTCAAGGCGCTGGACCTTCAACCGGGTGACCTGCAGGTGTTCTTCGGCCGCTATTCGCTGCACCGGGTGACGCCGGTGGAAGGCCAGAAGGAGCGTCACACCGTGATCTTCGCCTACGCCAAGGAACCCGGCTTCATCGGTCGCCCCGAGCGTGCCCAGCGCATCTTCGGGCGCATGGCGCCGATTCACGAGACCCTGTTGAAGGAAGGCATGAATCGCAGCGATTCGCTGGCCGACTGAGCCCACGCCGATGACATCGAAGCCGAGCACGTAGAGGCTCGGCCTGTGCCCCTTGCGACCCCGCCATATTCGAACAGGACCCTGACATGAGCATCGTCGATTTCGACAACCTGACCGACAACGAGCCGGACCATATTCCGGTCGTGCCCTCTGCGCCGATGGCCAACGGCGACAGCATCCCCACCGCCTTCGATCCCAGGCAGCTGCGCGCCGGGCGCCTGGCGCGGCTGCGCGCGACGATGGCGGAGCAAGGCTACGCCGCCATGGTGCTGTTCGACCCCAACAACCAGCGCTATGCCACCGGTTCGCGCAACATGTTCGGCTACTTCCTGCGCAACTCGACCCGCTACATCTATGTGCCCCTGGAAGGGCCGGTGATCCTGTTCGAGTACCCGGGCAGCGCCCACGTCTCTACCTGGCTCGAGACCATCGATGAATCGCGCACCTCCAAGGTGGTGTGGTCCGCCGTCAACCAGCGCGACAACCTCTCTTCGGACCCCTTCGGTGTGGAGATCGCCGAACTGATCGAAGAGCACGGACGCGGCAACCGCAAGATCGGGCTGGATCGCTGTGCGCTCAACCTGGCGCGCTCACTCGAGGCCCAGGGCCTCGAGGTCTTCGACTGCATGCAGGACACCCTGCACTGCCGGCGCATCAAGACCCCCGAGGAGATCGCCTGTCTGGCCCAGTCCATGGCCGGCAGCGAGGCTGCGGTGGCCGAGGTCGAGGCGGCGATCAAGCCGGGCATCACCGAGAACGAGCTGTTCGCGATCATGTACGGCAACGTCATCCGCCAGGGCGGAGAGTTCATCGAGACCCGTCTGCTGTCGTCCGGCCCGCGCACCAATCCCTGGTTCAATGAGGCCAGTGACCGGGTCATTCGTCCGGGCGAGCTGGTGGCGCTGGACACCGATACCATCGGTTGTCACGGCTACTATTCGGACTTCTCGCGTACCTTCCACGTCGGCCCGAATCGCCCCAGCGCCTACCAGAAGGAGCTGTATCGCATGGCCTACGACCAGGTGCACCACAACATGGGCATCTTGCAGCCGGGCATGAGCTATCGCGAGATCGCCGAGCAGGCCTGGAAGATCCCCGAGCGCTTCCTCGACCGTCGCTATCCCTCCATCATCCACGGCGTCGGCATGCACGGTGAAACCCCGCTGGTCGCTCACCATATGGACTTCGATCGCTTCTCCAAGGATGGCGTTCTCGAACCCGGCATGGTGGTGTCCGTGGAGAGCTACATCGGCGAGGTGGGTGCCGCCGACGGGGTCAAGCTGGAAGAAGAAGTGCTGATCACCGACAGCGGTGTGGAAAAGCTGTCCCGCTATCCCTTCGACGAGGCGCTGCTCGACCGCCAGTTCTGAGCCGCATCATCTGTGTACCATGCTGCGCCGGGCCCCATGCGAGATGGCCGCCCGGCGCTGACGCCTTTTCAGAAAGTCATATCGAGAGTTTTTATGAAAGACGTGAATCATTGGATCGGCGGTGAGTCACAGCCGTCGCAGCGCCATCTGGATGTCATCAACCCGGCCACCGCCGAGCCGGTCGGTCGTGTCGCCCTGGGGGACGCTGCTACCGTCGAGAGTGCCATCGAGGCGGCCCGCCGCGCCCAGCCGGCCTGGCGCGACACGCCGCCGGCCAAGCGCGCCCAGGTGATGTACCGCTTCAAGGCGCTGCTCGAGCGTGACGCCGACGAGATCTGCGCGCTGGTCAGCGAAGAGCACGGCAAGGTGCTTGAAGACGCCATGGGCGAACTCAAGCGCGGTATCGAGAACGTCGAGTACGCCTGCGGCGTGCCGGAGCTGCTCAAGGGGGAGTACTCCCACAACGCCGGGCCGGCCATCGACACCTGGTCCAATCATCAGCCGCTGGGCATCGTGGCCGGGATCACGCCGTTCAACTTCCCGGCCATGGTGCCGCTGTGGATGTATCCGATGGCGCTGGCCTGCGGCAACGCCTTTATTCTCAAGCCCTCCGAACAGGTGCCGTCGGCGGCGCTCAAGATGGCCGAGCTGCTCACCGAAGCCGGTCTACCCGACGGCCTGTTCAGCGTGGTCCACGGCGACCGTGAGGTGGTCGAGGCGCTGATCGATGCGCCGGATGTGAAGGCGGTGTCCTTCGTCGGATCGACCCCGGTGGCCAAGGCGATCTACCAGCGTGGCGCCGAGAACGGCAAGCGCGTGCAGGCGCTCGGTGGCGCCAAGAACCACGCCGTGGTACTGCCCGATGCCGATCTGGACAACGCCGCCAGCACCCTGATCGGGGCCGCCTACGGCAGCGCCGGTGAGCGCTGCATGGCGATCAGCGTGGCGGTGTGTGTCGGCGATGACACCGCCGATGCCCTGGTCGAACGGCTTTCGCAGGAGGCCCGGGAACTCAAGATCGGTGCCGGCACCGAGCGCGGCCTGGATATGGGCGCGCTGGTCAACGCCGGGCACCGTGACAAGGTGGCGGGCTATCTCCAGCAGGGCGTCGACGCCGGGGCCGAGCTGGTGGTGGATGGGCGCGAGCATCCGCTGGTCGCGTCGTCACCGGGCTACTTCCTCGGTGCGAGCCTGCTCGACCGGGTCACGCCCGAGATGAGCGTCTATCGCGACGAGATCTTCGGGCCGGTGCTGTGCGTCGTGCGTGTCGCCAGCTTCGATGAGGCCATTGCGCTGATCAACGCCCACCAGTACGGCAACGGCACCTGCGTGTTCACCCGGGATGGCGAGGCCGCGCGTCGCTTCGCCGACGCCATCGAGGTCGGCATGGTCGGCATCAACGTACCGCTGCCTGTACCGGTGGCCTTCCACAGCTTCGGCGGCTGGAAGGAGTCGCTGTTCGGCGATCTGCATGCCTATGGCCCCGACGCCGTGCGCTTCTACACCCGGCGCAAGGCCATCTCCCAGCGCTGGCCGAGGAGCCAGGACAGGGAAAGCGCACAGTTCAACTTCCCCTCGAACTAGCGCGCTCTCGAGGCCAGACTCGTCCTGCAAGCGCAGCGCCGGCCTCGGACCCCCGACGAGGGAGAGCGCCTCAGGCCACCGACAACGCCCACTCCTTGCGAGTGGGCGTTGTCGTATCCGTGGCAGGCGCTCGCGCCCTCACTCGGGGGCTGTCGGTGTCGAGGTGGATGGCGGCGTCGCCGCAAGACGCGGGTGGATAGGGTTGGCGGGCCGATAGCCGGGCAGGGCAATACGACGGGTGGCGACGCTCGGGTGCAACGTCTCGTTGCCGAAGGAGGCAAAGCCGATGCGCCGCAGATAGCGCCGGGGCGAGATCAGTCGATAGAGGCGCGAAAGAAACCTCTGGTAGGAGTCGACGATGTCGTCCTCGCGCGGTGGTGAACCAAGCAAGGGGCGACTGTCAGGCAGCAGCGGCAGCCCCTGTTCGCAGGCGCGGCCCATCATCCAGTCCAGGCTGACGTCCGACAGCACGCGGTCCCGGTAGCCTCCGCCGACGTTGGAGTGGGCGCCGGGAAACCATACCTGTTCGAGAGTGGAAGTGGTGGTCTGCGGCGACCACAGGGTGGGGGCGAAGGCCTTGCGATGCTCGTCGATCGCCAGCGCCTGGTAGGCGTGGCGCACCAGCGGGCTCAGGCGGGTGTCATGGAACTCGAATCGGCGGCGGTTGAAGGCGGCAAAGCTCCTGAGTGGAATCCCCAGGCTGCCCACGGTGTCCCACACACCGATCATGTGGATCTCCGGCACCCAGGCGTAGCGCGAGGCGAAGCGTCGAGCCTCGGCCGATTGCGGGCCACGTCTTCGATCGCGGTAAAGCGCGTAGGCGCGTCCCGCCAACTGCCGGTGTTCGGGGTGCAGCAGACCGCTGGTGTGAAGCATCCCGCTCAGGCTGCGCGCGGTGTAGGCGCCTCGGCTGAAGCCGAACAGAAACAGCCGGTCGTCCGGGCGCAACAGTTCGACCAGCTCGACGTACGCCTCGACCAGAATTTCCGATAGCCCGAGTCCGGTGGCGCCTGCCACCAGGCGGTCGTACCAGTGCAGGTCACTGCCGACGCCATGGTAGTAGCGCTTGACGGTGCCGCCCTCGGCCATGGGATTGTCGGCCACCGCCTGGTAGAGCCGGCTGACGTTGGTGTTGGTGTCACCGTCTTCCAGGTCCATGTCCGGCACCTGCCAGGTGCCATCGAAGAACAGCGCGACATTCTTGGCCATCGGCTTCCCTTGCTGTCAGCCCTCTTGATCCGAGCGATGCCCGGTGGTCGCTGTCAGTGTATGTCGGGGGCGTGGCCAGAAAATTGAGCGCAGAGGCGAAGGGCGTCGATCGGTCGTGCCGTCAGCGCTGCGGCAAAGATTGCAGGAGCGGGGCGGGTGGATGGTTTCCGCCCGCTCCTTGGTCGTTCGCTTGTCAGAGTGTCTAGAAGCGCGTCGCCCAGGTATCGACGACCCTGAGCGCGTCATCGACCAGATGGAGCTGGCGCCACTTGTCGAAGGTCATGCAGGGGTGCGAAGCGCCGAAGGCCAGGACGTCACCGATGCGCACGTCGCGGGCGCTGTCCGGTAGCTGGATAAAGGTGTGCTGATCCATCTGCTTGACGACTTGCCAGCCTTCCACCGACAGCTGCTCGCTGGCCTGTCCGCCTTCGCGATAGCGCCTGAGCACCTCGGGCGCCAGGTCGAAGCCGATATCGCGCTTGCCCAGTGCCACGATGGCCAGCCCCGGCTCGGGCAGCGACTGCACCTGTGCGAACACCTCCAGCGCCGGCTCAAGCCCCTGGTGCAGGTCCTGGCGCCGGGACAGCACGCCGGCCTGGGCCTCGCGGTAGATGCCGTGGTCGTGGACCACGTAGCAGCCCGGGCGCAGCACCGGGGTGAAGCGGCCTTCGAGTCCACCGTCGCGGAATTCTTCTGCGATCAGGTCGTACCAGGCTGAACCCGAGGCTGTGACGATGGGCTTGTCGCGCTCGACCAGGCCTTCGGCGGCCAGTCGCTTGACGCCGTCGACCAGGCGCTGGGCGTAGCGACGGATACCGGCCACCGGATCGTCGCCATGGACCACGCCCTCATACCCCTCCAGACCTGCCAGGGCTATGCCGGGCAGGGTAGCCGCCCGGCGCGCCAGCGCCATTACCTCGTCATCATCGCGAAGTCCGCACCTTCCCCCTTCGACGCCTACCTCGATCAGGATATTCAGGGAGATGCCGGCCGCCCCGAAAAAGGCGCCTAATTGGTCCAGGTTCTCGGCGCTGTCGACGGTGACATAGAGCTCGGCGCCGGCACGGATCAGGCCGGCGGCGATGGCCATGTTGGCCTGACCGACCATCTGGTTGGCCACCAGTAGTCGCTGGGCGCCCTCGGCGAAGGCGGCGCGGCACTGGGGCAGGGTGGCCAGGGTGATGCCCCAGGCGCCGGCCTCTAGCTGCCGCCGGAACAGCGCCGGGGTCATGGTGGTCTTGCCGTGGGGCGCAAGCTCGGCGCCGTGGCGGCGGGCGAAGTCCTGCATCCATGCCAGATTGTGGGCGAGCGGCGCCTGGTGGATCACCGCTGCCGGCAGGCTGACGTCGGCCAGCAGCCGGTCGCCGGTTTCCAGGGTGCCCTTGTGGCAACCCTTGGCATCGAAGGAAGAGGAAGAGGGGGAGTGGGCCATGGAAGTTCTCCTGAAGGCGGAACGCGGCTCATGTTACGCCGCACCAGACGATTGGCAATGTTCGAAGATTGATCTGACTACGACCATTGTCGGAAATTTTCAAAAAACGGTGGATGGTTGTTAGAAACTAACATAGCGTAAGGATACCGCAGATGACGAGGGCCCTGGACAGGCTTCGTGATCTGGCAACGTCGCAACGGAGGGAGGCAAGCCGTGAGTCAACAGATCGATATCCTGTCGCGCATCACCGCGGTGGTTCGCTCCCTGAGCGAGTCGGAGCGCAAGGTGGCGGAGCTGATCTTCGACGACATCGACTTCGTGGCAGAGGCCAGCATCAGCGAGATCGCCCGGCGATCAGGCGTCAGTGACGCCACCGTGACCCGCTTCGCCCGCTCGGTGGACTGCGACAACGTGCGTGACCTCAAGCTGCGCCTGACCCGTGCCCTGGCCGCCGGTCGTCGCTTTATCGAGGACGCCGATCCCGCCCGGGGATCGAGCATCGTCTACGACGTTGCCGCCCAGACCCTGGCGCTCAACCGCGAGTTGCTGTTAGAGGCCGATATCGAAGGCGCGGTGGAGCGACTCGACAATGCCCGCCAGATCCTGACCTTCGGCAGTGGCGGCGGCTCCAGCGTGATGTGCCAGGAGCTGCAGTTTCGCCTGATGCGCCTGGGCTATGCGGTCAGCGCCTATCCTCACGGTCTGCTGCCGAGGATGGTGGCCGCCACCCTGGAGCCCGAGGACGTAGTGGTGGTGCTGTCGGTGTCCGGTTACACCCCGGAGATGGTCGAGTCGGCCCAGATCGCCAGTCAGTACGGGGCCCAGGTGATCGCCATCACCGCCGTGGGGTCTCCGCTTGCCGCCGCCGCCAACGTGGTGCTGCCCATCGCCGCCCGGGAGACCGATTTCATTCTTCACCCTTCGGCGTCGCGCTATGCGTTGATGGCCGCCATCGACGTGCTGGCGCTGGAGCTGGCCATGCGTCATCGCGACCAGGCCCGCACCAAGCTCAGGCGTTTGAAGATTGCACTTGATGACCATCGCGGCGGTGACAATCGCCAGCCGCTGGGAGACTGACATGCACCATGACCTCTTGATTCGTCGCGCCACGCTGCTGGATGGCACCGGCGCAGATCCTCGTATCGCGGATGTCGCGATCAAGGGGGATCGTATCGTGGCGGTGGGGGATCTCGCCGGGCACGAGGCCAGCGAGGTGGTGCAGGCCGAGGGGCTGGTGCTGACCCCGGGATTCATCGACGTTCACACCCACGACGACACCAATGTGGTGCGCACCCCCGAGATGCTGCCGAAGCTGAGCCAGGGGGTGACCACGGTGGTGGTCGGCAACTGCGGCATCAGCGCCTCGCCGGTCACGCTGCGCGGCAGCGAGGTGCCCGATCCGATGAACCTGCTGGGCGACGCCGAGGATTTCGCCTACCCCAGCTTCTCCGCCTACGCCGATGCCGTGGCGACGGCCTGCCCGGCGGTCAATGTGGCGGCACTGGTGGGGCATACCAGCCTGCGCTCACTGGTGATGGATGACTTCGAGCGCCCGGCCCGCGACGACGAGATCGCCGCCATGCGCCTTGCTCTGGAACAGGCGCTGGCCGAAGGGGCCATCGGCATGAGCACCGGGCTTGCCTATCGCAACGCCCGTCAGGCGCCAAGTGCCGAGGTCGGTGCCCTGGTGCGCGCGGTCAGCGAGGCGGGCGGCATCTACACCACCCACCTGCGTGACGAGTTCGCCGGACAGGCCGAGGCGATGGACGAGGCCTTTGCCACCGCCGCCGAGGCCCGTGCACCGCTGGTGATCTCGCACCTGAAGTGCGCCGGTGCCGGTAACTGGGGCCAGGCGCCGCGGGCCCTGGCGCAGTTGACCGACGCCGCCAGCCGCCAGCGTGTTCACTGCGACTGCTACCCCTATACCGCCGGTTCCTCGACCCTGGATCTGGGGCAGGTCACCGACGAGATCGACATCACCATCACCTGGTCGAAGCCGCATCCGGAGCAGGCACGTCGGCCGCTGGCCGACATCGCCGCCGACTGGGGGCTGTCGCTGATGGACGCGGCCAGGCGCCTGCAACCCGCCGGCGCGGTCTATCACAACATGAGCGAGGACGACATGCGCCAGGTGCTGGCGCACCCCTTGACCATGGTCGGCTCCGACGGCCTACCCAATGACCCGCATCCGCACCCGCGCCTGTGGGGCGCCTTTCCCCGCGTGCTGGCACATTACAGCCGCGACCTGGCACTGATGCCGCCGGCCGAGGCGGTACGCAAGATGACCGGTCTTTCCGCCGCCACCTTTGGCCTGGAAGACCGCGGTGTGATTCGTCCAGGCGCCTTCGCCGATCTGGTCCTTCTGGATCTCGAGCGCCTGGAAGATAGCGCCACCTATGACCAGCCGAAGACGCCCGCCAGCGGCATCCTCCGGGTGCTGGTCAACGGCACGACGGCCTACGCCAACGGTCAGGCGTCGGGCCAACGATCCGGGCGCATGTTGCGCCGAAGCGTGCGCCTCGCGGCCACGCCACTCTAGCCACGTTTATTGCATCAGCCTTTTTCAGGAGACATTGACATGACGATCAAGCGTTATGGCGCCGAAGGCGGCGTCGGTACCGGCGGTCAGAAACTTCCCTTCTCCCGCGCGGTGGAAGCCGGCGGCTGGCTGAAGGTGTCCGGTCAGACCCCGATGACCGATGGAGAAGTGGTGGAAGGTGGCATCGTCGAGCAGAGCCGACTGGCCTTCGAGAATGCCCTGACCATCGCCCGCGAGGCGGGCTACGACATCGAGGACGTGGTCCACGTCACCGCCGTGCTGACCGACTCGCGCTACTTCCAGTCGTTCAACAAGGTGTTCGCCGAGTACTTCAAGGATCACCCGCCGGCGCGCATCTGCAGCGTTCAGGATCTGGTGGTGGACTGCAAGGTCGAGGTGGACCTGACCTGCTACCGCGCCGACCGCGCTTAAACCAGGGATATTGCGTCGAGCGGCAACTCGACCGGGGCAGGGATGCCCGCATCGTAGCGACAGGAAGGCGCCGGATCCCGGCAAGGACCCGACGCCAGGCACAGCAAACGTTCACGTTCACTGTCTCGATCGCGGCAACGACCGAGACGACAAGTATAAGAGGTCTGTATGAACAGTCATCTTTTCCTTGCTACCTTTTGCGTCTACATCGTCCTGATGATCGGCTTCGGCTGGTGGATGTCGCGGAACGATCGCGGCACCGGCGATGACTTCCTCCTTGGCGGGCGCAGCGTACCGATATTCCTGACCATCGGTACCACCGTGGCCACCATGGTGGGAACAGGTTCCAGCATGGGGGCGGTGGGCTTCGGCTACGCCAACGGCTGGGGCGGCGCACTCTATGGTCTGGGTGGTTCGATCGGGGTGCTGCTGCTGGCGCTGTGTTTCGCCGGTGTGCGCCGCTACCGCTTCATGACCATGAGCGAAGAGTTGTCGTTCTACGTCGGGGCCAACCGCCTGGTGCGCAATGTCGTGGCATTGTTCATCTACGTCGCCTGCATCGGCTGGCTCGGCGCCCATATCCTCGGTGGCGGCCTGTATCTGGCGTGGATGGCGGATATCCCCGCCTGGCAGGCCAAGATGGTGGTGGCCCTGGGCTTCGGTGTCTACTGCGTCATCGGCGGCTACATGGCGGTGGTCTGGACCGACACCGTGCAGGCCATCGTGCTGTTTGTCGGCTTCTTTTTGATGGCGGCGGTGGCCGTGGTCGAGGTCGGCGGCTTCTCCGAGATGACCGCCTCCATGGACGCCGCGGCGACCAGCTTCCTGGCCATCGACAAGGTCGGCCTGGTGCCCGCCCTGTCGCTGATCACGGTGATCGCCGTCGGCGTGCTGGCGACCCCGTCCTTCCGCCAGCGCATCTACTCCGGCGCCTCGGTGGGCTCGGTACGCCGCTCCTTCCTGGTGACCGGCTGCCTTTACATGCTGTTCTCCATCGTGCCGGCGATCATCGGCATGGCGACCTACGCCCTCAACCCCAACCTGGAAAACAGCAACTTCGCCTTCCCGTATCTGGCTACTGAGGTGCTGCCGCTGTGGCTGGGCCTGCTGCTGCTGGTGGCCGGTCTGTCGGCGACCATGTCCAGCGCCAGCAGTGACGCCATCGCCGGTGTCACCACCCTGATCCGCGATCTCTACGTGCTGGTCAAGGGCCGCGCGCCTTCGGCCAATAGCGTGGTCATGCTGTCGCGGGTCGGCCTGGTCGGCACCATCAGCCTGGCGCTTGCCTTCGCCCTGACCTCCGACAACGTGATCGCCTACATCACCAAGATGGTGGCGACCGTGCTGGCGGGCATGTTCGTGTGCGGCGTGCTGGGCCGCTTCTGGCCGCGCTACAACTGGCAGGGCGCGATTGCCTCGCTGGTGGTGGCGTCCGCCACCTCGCTGACGGTCATCTCGGTGGAGAGCTGGAGTGAGTACTGGGGCAACCCGAGCATCCCGGCGGTGGGCCTGGCCATGGCCGCCGGTATTGTGGTCAGTCTGTTTACCCCGGCTTCCGAGCTCAGCGAAGACCAGGCACTCGAGCTGATCACCGAAGAGCGCGAGCGCATGGAGGCGGTGCCGGACGTGCCGCTGCGCAAGGGGCCCGCCAAGGCCTGAAGACCGCTCTCCAGGCCGAAGCACAAAAGCCCGCGCAGGTGACTGCGCGGGCTTCTTCGCATGTCTGCCGCGGTGGCGAGGAGCATGGGGCGCCGCTCAACGGCGCAGTGACCATATTCGGCCAAGAGCGCCGTCCTTCAACACAAGATGGTGAAACAGGGCCGCCGCGATGTGGCCACCAAGCAAAAAGGGCAGCAGCAGATCGGCGCCCCAGTCCCGATGGAAGCGGCCAAACGGCTCCATCAGGGTGATCAGCGGTACTTCGAACAAGGCTGCGAGCGACGCCGCCAATGGCAGGCGCTGAAACGCGGGCAGTGTCCACTGGCCCAGCACCCTGAGGTCGAAGCCGGTACCGATATACGCCGCCACGGGCAGCGCCAGGAGCACGGCGAGCAGGCCACGGTGGGCGAGGCGAGTCACTCGTGGCAGACCCAGGGGTGGCGGCTGCGGCAGCCACAGGTGGGCCGCCAGCAGCCCGAGCGACAGCGCCACACTCAAAAGCCCCAGGTTGACGTGGACCACCAGCAGGTACCAGTTGGCCGACTCGAGCTGGGTGGTCGCCCACTTGCGCCCGTAGGCAGTGAGGTAGAGAAGACCGATGGTCAACGCCAGCGAGGCGTGCAGGGCGCGGCTGGTCACGGCATGACGGGCAGGGTGGACATCGGGGGCGTGGGTGACGTCGTGGGCTCGGCTCGCTGGCATGAAGGAAACCTCGGGGATGCGGTATTGCCCGGTGTCAGGCAACTACCGCCATGCTGACGCCTGGCCCTTCGCCTGTCAGCCATTCCCTGTGCCATGCTGGGGGCAATTCGCCCTCGGAGCCTTCCATGTCGATCTTTCTCGTCACCCTCTTTGTTGCCTCCCTGCTGCCGATCCTGCTGGCCTGGATCGGCGCCGCCTGGCGTGTGCGCCAGTTCGGCCACCTGGACAATCGCCACCCACGTGCCCAGCAGGCGCGTCTTGAAGGCGTCGGTGCACGGCTGCAGGCGGCCCAGTCCAACGCCTGGGAGGCGCTGATCGTCTACGCCACCACCGCGGTGGTGGCCATCGGCACCGGGGTGGAGCTTGAAAGCCTCGACGTGCCGGCGCTGGTCTTTCTCACCTCACGCCTGCTCCACCCGCTGGCCTACGCCCTGAACTGGCAGTGGACCCGCTCCCTCGTCTTCGCCATCGGCATGCTGGCGTGTCTGACGATCATGATCGGAGCGTTGTGGTAGCCGCCCTGAAACGAGACCGGTGGCGGGCGGTTGTCCGCCGGCGTTCAGCCCTTTGACCGTCAGGGGCCGACGGCCGTCATTGTGACGACTGCGCCAGGGTGGTGACCAGGCGCTGGCAAATGTTGTCCAGCGCCTTGGCCTTGCCTTCGTCGGCCAGGCTGCCGTCTTCATGGAAGGCGCTGCCGGCGCCGCCTACTGCAAGCTGGTCCGGCAGTACCGTGACGCCGATGTTGCTCAAGAGCTGACGCAGCAGCGGCAGGGCGCGTAGCCCGCCCAGCCCGCCGGGTGAGGCGCCGACGATGGCCGCCACCTTGTGCTGGTAGGGCTCTAGGGCGCCCAGGTCGCCGTCGGGGCGCGAGACCCAGTCGATGGTGTTCTTCAGAAGCGGTGTGATGAAGCCGTTGTACTCCGGGGAGGCGATGGCGAGGCCCTGATGCTCCATGAACATCCGCTTGAGGCGGCTGGCGTGCTCGGGAAGACCCTCGCCGGCCTCCAGGTCGCCGTCGTAGATCGGCATGGGAAAGTCACGCAGGTCGACAAAGGTGGCCTGACCACCAAGGGCGTCGATGCGCTGTGCCATCAGTCTGGCCAGACGCTTGTTGAAGGAATCCTCCCGGGCGCTGCCGGCAAAGACCAGGATACGGGGGCGGGTATCGCTCATGGGGTTCTCCTGCGGTGTGAACGGAAGTGCAAAAGGGCAAGGCATGGACCAATAGCCAATGGCGCACGCTCTGTCAGCCATTGCCAACGCCGATCTTGTGCATTCATCCTGCAACATATCGCATCAAGATGGCAGAAGGAGGACGATGTGAAGTACCCCACAACGCCGGATGGGCGCTACTTTGTTGCCCGCAATCGTCTCTGGCGCTGCACCGATCCCGGCCTGGACGAGGACACCCGCAAGCGCCACGTCAAGGCGCTGATGGCGGCCCGACGCGCGGTCAAGGAGGCCAACAAGGTCGACGATGACGACGCGCTCAAGGCCGCGCGCCGCCAGGTCCAGGCAGCCAAGGAGGCGCTGGGCGAGCGTGGCCCGGTGTGGTGGTCCGACGGCGCCGAGGATGAGTCCGGACGCGCACCCCACAACAGCTCCTACGCCGACTGGTGGGCCAGCCTGAACGCGCAGGAGGACAAGGTGTCTGGATGAATGCCTTGCCTGTCGGCAAGGCGGCCTTCAGGAAGACCAGGGCAGCGGTGGCGCCTCCAGGCGTGCTCCCTGCCACTGGGGGATGTCACCAAAGCGCTCGCTGGCGGCTTCCCAATCGTGCTGGGCCTGGATGATCGCTTCCCGCGAATGGCCAACGAAGTTCCACCAGATCAGGATCTCGTCCTGCATCGGCTCGCCGCCGATCAACAGGATCCGGCTGCCCGCCGACAGCGACATCTCGAGGCTGTCTCGCCCACGTCCGAGATACCCCAGCTCGTCCACCGCGAAGGCCTCGTCATCCAGCTCGAGGCCGCCTTCCAGCACCAGCACGCCGTATTCGAAGTCAGGACGCAGGGGCACCGCCAGCTTCGTGGTGTCACTGGCCTGAACGTCGAGTCCCACCAGCGGCGAAAAGCTCAGGGTGGGGGCGTGGTGGCCTTCGGCTTCACCGATCAGCAGGGTGAAGTCGGCGCCGTCGCGGCGCCAGCGCGGCAGCTCGGCGTAGTGATCAAAGCGTGGCGCGGTGTCGGCCTTGTCCTGGGGCAGGGCGATCCATAGCTGGGCGGCGTGCAGGCTGTCGGTTTCCGCCAGGCTCTCTTCGGTATGGCTGATGCCGTGGCCGGCGGTCATCAGGTTGACCTCACCCGGTCGGATCACCTGGTCGCTGCCCAGGCTATCCCGGTGGTGGACCTCGCCGGAAAGCATCCAGGTGAAGGTCTGCAGGCTGGTGTGGGGGTGGGGGCCGACCCGCATGGCCTGGCCCTCGCGCAGGATGCTGGGGCCGGCGTGGTCGAGAAAGCACCAGGCGCCGATCAGGCGGCGCTCGCGGGTGGGCAGTACGCGGTGGATCGGCAGGCCGCCGACGTCGGCCTCCCGGGAACCGATGCGCTGGATACAACGGCGTCCATCGACCACCGGGCAGTCCAAAGAAGATGATGGGCGATGGGGCGTTTCGTGCAGGCTCATGGTGGCCTCCTGGGCGGTTATGGCTAGACCTGGTTTGGCTGTACCTGGCTGGGATCGACAGAAAGAACAAGACCTGGGCGCAGTACGCCCAGGCCTGAAGCTCACCCTTGGGTCTGCTGCGAATAGCTCTGCATCAGGTTGGAGTAGGCCGGCAGGTGGGACGCCAACAGGCCACCGAAGCCTTCGATGTCGTTGCGCCAGTCGCGATGCAGCTCGCCACCCACCCCGAACCATGTCATCAACTGGGCGCCGGCCTGGCTCATGCGATCCCAGGCGGCCTCGCGGGTCACCGGGTTGAAGGTGCCGGAGGCGTCGGTGACGACGAAGACGTCGTAGCCGGCCTCGATGGCCGACAGCACCGGAAAGGCCACGCAGACCTCGGTGACCACTCCGGCGATCAGCAGCTGCTTGCGTCCCGTCTTCTCGATGGCGGCGACGAATTCCTCGTTGTCCCAGGCGTTGATCTGGCCGGGGCGAGCGATATAGGGGGCGTCCGGGAACATCTCCTTGAGTTCGGGGACCATGGGGCCGTTGGGGCCGTCCTCGAAGCTGGTAGTCAGGATGGTCGGCAGCTCGAAGAACTTCGCCATGTCGGCCAGGGCCAGCACGTTGTTCTTGAAGGCGTCGGGCTCGAAGTCGCGCACCAGCGACAAGAGGCCGGCCTGGTGGTCGACCAATAGTACGGTGACGTCATCCTTGTCGAGACGAACATAGGGGCGAGTCATGGGGTTTCTCCTCCTGTCAGGGGAAACCTTCCTTGGGAGATGCCTCCGGCATCCAGCCTGGAGGTGGGGTCCCGGCGGCGACTGCCGCCGGGAAGTTGCCAAGCATTGAGAAGGGGTGAGTCGGCAGGGGCAGACGCCTAGCCGCCAGCAACCTGTTTCTAGCTGCCGACACTCTGGGTATCGAGTCGGCCAAACCGGCCACGCCGAAATGCGTCGATGGAGGCGTGGATCTCGGCCTCGCTGTTCATCACGAAGGGGCCATGACCTACCACCGGCTCGTCGATCGGTTCACCGGTCAGCACCAGCAGCCGGGCGGCGGTGTTGGCGGCCAGGGCCAGCGTCTCGCCATCGCGGGACAGCTCGACCACGCTGCCACCGCGCACGACCTCCTGATCCTGTACCAGCAGGGTGCCGTCGAGCACTACCAGAAGGCTAGTGTGCCCGTTGGGTAGCGACAAGGTCGTTTCAGCGTCCTCGTTCAATGCCAGCTTCCAGGCGTTGATCGGGGTAAAGGTCCGCGCCGGGCCACGTGCCTCCAGGTACTCGCCGGCCACCACCCTGAGCTGGCCCGCCTCGCCCGGCAGTGTCACCACCGGGATCTCGTCACGGGTCAGCTTCTGGTAGGCCGCCGGGGTCGTCTTGTGGCGCGCCGGCAGATTGACCCACAGCTGGACCATCTCCAGGTCGCCGCCCTGGCGAGTGAAGTCCTCGGAGTGAAACTCCTCGTGGAGGATGCCGTCGCCTGCGGTCATCCACTGAACGTCGCCCGGGCCGATGGTGCCGCCCCCGCCGGAGGAATCGCGGTGGCTGACCTCGCCGCGATGCACGAAGGTCACCGTCTCGAAGCCCCGATGGGGGTGCACGCCGACGCCACGCTTTTGCTCGCTGGGCGCGAAGTGGTGAGGCCCGGCGTGGTCCAGCAGCAGAAAGGGGCTGATGCGCTCGGCGCCAAGGCGGTCGTAGCTGAACAGCGAGCGCACCGGGAAGCCGTCGCCCACCCAGTGACCGCGAGGGGCAGCGTGTACGGCGTTGATGGTCTTCATGGGACACCTCCTGTCATGGAAGGATCGTTGGCGATCCGTCATGGTGACAGCATAGAATCGAGACGATGGAGGCGGTAGTAGGCAAAATTCGGACGCATCGTTGCATATGTGGAACGATGGTGCGCTCAATCACCCTCGACAGGACCCGAGCCGTGCAGGATCTCAACGACTTCTTCTATTTCGTCAAGGTGGTGGACCACGGCGGTTTTGCTCCGGCGGGCCGCGCCCTGGGGCTGCCCAAGTCACGGCTCAGCCGACGTATCGCGGCGCTGGAGGCACGCCTCGATACCCGCCTGATTCAGCGTTCCACCCGTCAGTTTGTGGTCACGGAACTGGGCCAGGCCTTCTATCAGCATTGCCAGGCCATGCTGTGGCAGGCCGAGGCGGCGGTGGAGGTGGTCGAGCGCCACCAGGCCGAACCGCGCGGGCGCATTCGCCTGAGCTGTCCGCCGAGCCTTCTCGCCACCTTGTTCACGCCGCTGTTTTCCGAGTTCCTGCGTCGCTGCCCCCGCATCGACCTGGACGTGGTGGCGACCAGTCGCCGCGTCGACGTGGTGCGAGAAGGTTTCGATCTGGCGATCCGGGTACGCTATCCGCCGCTGGAAGACAGCGAACTGGTGATGCGCAGGCTGTCGCGCAGCCCCCAGCGGCTGCTGGCATCACCGGATCTGGTGGCGCGCCTGGGGATGCCGGAAGCGCCGCAAGCCTTGAGCGATTGGCCCAGTCTCGACTTCGAGGAACCGGACCGGCGCCATCGCTGGCGCCTGGACGGTCCCGGCGGCGAGGAGCGAATCATCGAGCATCGGCCTCGGCTGGTGACCGACGACGTGGGGCTCTTGCACCGGGCGGTGCTCGATGGCCAGGGGGTGGCACGCTTGCCGTTGGTGGCCGCGGGCGCCGATCTGTGCGCCGGGCGTCTGGTGGACGTGTTGCCGGGCTGGGAGCCTCGGGCCGGACTGATCCACGCGGTCTACCCCAGCCGCCGCGGACAGTTACCGTCGGTACGGGCACTGCTCGACTTTCTCGACGGTGCCCTGGACGAGGAGGACGCGCCGCTGCCCAGGGCGTAGGGACGATCGGGGCGCAACGGTGCCTGGCCTGACGAGACGGCCCGTGTCCGGCCGTCGGAAACGACAACGCCACGGCATGGGCCGTGGCGTTGTTGGTGCCGGGGCTCAAGCGGCCCCTGCGGTCTTGCTGGTCCAGCGCCTGATCAGGCGTCCTTTCCGCTGCCCTTGGGCGCTTCAGAGGAGGAGGCCTGCGAGGCCTTGTTGCTCAAGCTCGGCCAGGCGCTTGGGTCCACCTTGCCCTTGAGCTTGGGGAACTCGTCCGGGTTGAAGGTCGGCTCCTGGCCGGCCTTGAGCTGACGCTCGTAGTCGCGGAACAGGGCGAAGGCCAGCGGCGAGAGCAGCAGGATGGCGGTCAGGTTGATCAGTGCCATCATGCCCATGGACAGGTCGGCGAAGTTCCAGATGGTGCCGAGCTGGGCGATCGAGCCGATCATGATCATCGCCAGCACCGCCAGGCGATAGATGAACACCGCGCCCGCAGAGCGACGCGAGCCCGCCAGGTACTCGATGTTGGATTCACCGTAGGAGTAGTTGGCGATCAGCGAGGTGAAGGCGAACAGCAGGATGGCGATGGCCACGAACATGCCGCCCCAGTCACCCACGTGCTCGGACAGCGCGACCTGGGTCAGCTGGATGCCGTTGGGCGCATCACCGCTCTGCAGCGCCGGCTCCGACAGGATGATCACCGCGGCGGTGGCGGTACAGATCACCAGGGTGTCGAAGAACACGCCGAGCATCTGGATAAAGCCCTGGGCCGCCGGATGGTTCGGTCGGGTGCTGGCGGTGGCGGCCACGTTCGGGGCGGAACCCATGCCGGCCTCGTTGGAGAACAGGCCGCGCTTGATGCCCTGCATCATGGCCTGGGCCACGGCGTAGCCGACGGCACCGCCGGCGGCTTCTTCGAGGCCAAAGGCACTGTTGAAGATCAACGCGATGGCGCTCGGCAGCTCATCGATATTCAGCGCCACCACCACCAGAGCGAGGATCAGGTAGAGCAGTGCCATCAGCGGCACGATCAGCTCCGCCACCTTGGCGATGGAGCGCAGGCCGCCGAAGATGATCGGGGTAACCCCCACCAGCAGGGCGATGCCGACGATCCAGGTCGGGATGTTGAATGCCTGCTCCATGGCCTGGGCGATGGAGTTGGCCTGGACGCTGTTGAAGGCGAGACCGAAGGCGATGATCAGACAGATCGAGAAGGCGATGGCCATCCAGCGCTGACCGAGCCCGCGCTCGATGTAGCGGGCCGGGCCGCCGCGGAAGGTCTTGTCGCCGTGGTCGACCTTGTAGGCCTGGGCCAGGGTGGACTCGACGAAGCTGGTGGCCATGCCGACCAGCGCGGTCATCCACATCCAGAAGATGGCGCCGGGGCCGCCCAGATAGATGGCCACGGCGACACCCGCCAGATTGCCGGTACCCACGCGGGCCGCCAGGCTGGTGGACAGGGCCTGGAAGGAGGAAATGCCCTCGCCGCCATCACGGGATCCCTTGAGCAGGGCGAACATATGGCCGAAGAAGCGGAACTGGATGCCGCGGGTCATGACGGTGAAGTAGAGACCGGCGCCGATCAACAGGTAAACGAGCAGTTTACCCCAGATCAGGCCGTTGCCGACGGAGACGGCATCGTTGAACCAGGTGGCGATGGAATCCATGTCAAATTGTCCATTGGGTAGGAATGCGGAGGCCATTCTTCACGAATTGCCGCGTATGACAAGGAGCGTAGAGAAAAGATTGAGATAAGGCGTAGTTTTCGAGAAAAAAGATATAGACTTTAGTCGCATCAAGAAAGGTGCTGTTCTCAATGGCGCCTCAGGCCAGACATGTGAGGCCGAACGAGGTGTCGGTGAGCCCCTTTACCCGGCGCCGTTTCAGTTTATGCCCAGCGATGCCCGAGACAGGCGTTCGACAGCGGGTTGGGCGGCATTCTGTTGGGCGACATTCTGTTGGGCGGCATTCCCCTGGATGACATTCTCCTGAATGGCATTCTGCTGGTGGATGGCGCAGGCCACCCGCAACAGCGATGCCAGGTTAGGCACCTCACCCCGGATCTCGATCACCTCCTGATGCAGCTCGCTGATGAACTGAACCGTGGTCAGATTCTGGCCGGCGGCGATCTCGTTGAGGATATCCCAGAACTCGTTTTCCAGTCTGACGCTGGTCACCGAGCCCTGCAGGCGGATGGAACGGGTGGTGCACTCGTACTTGGCAGGGTCGGTGGAGGCGTACATATGGCACATGGCGTGGTCCTCTCGCTGGCGTCCGGTCGTTATCGATGATGCCGTCTTCTGACCCTGCCTGGCTCTTGCGTCAAGGAGCATTAGACCATGGTCGACGTAGTACCCCAGTGTTACCCGCCGTAGGCGGAGGCGACATAGGCTTTGGAGAGACGCAGTGTCGCATGTGGCGCTTGTCGAATCTGAATTCTACGGCCTGGGGCAAGGAGTCCTGCTATGAAGGGTAGCGCTTTTTCTCGTCGTGTCTTTCTCAAGGCCAGCGGTGGTGTGCTGATGGGCACACTGGCGATGGCCTCCGGTCCCATCGCCCTGCTGGCGCCCAGTCGTAGCTGGGCCATGTC
Organism: Halomonas sp. YLB-10; assembly: GCF_003856855.1. Classification (NCBI taxonomy): domain Bacteria; kingdom Pseudomonadati; phylum Pseudomonadota; class Gammaproteobacteria; order Oceanospirillales; family Halomonadaceae; genus Halomonas; species Halomonas sp. YLB-10. The sequence continues at coordinate 337,606 of NZ_RRCU01000003.1, read as the reverse complement.
CCTTGAAACCCTGACCAGTCGCCAGGGCCAGGTGCTGCTGGCGATGACGCGTCACATCTTCCCTCACCCAGACCTTGAAGACGCGGTCTACGCCCTGGTGGTCAAGAGTCTGGACACCAAGGCCGCCGATCCCCAGGTCGCGGCCCTGGTAGCCGAAGGTATCGATGTGCTCGACCGTGAGGCGGGTGGTGATTGGCTATCGCTGTCGCCGAGCGAGCGTTTCGCCTTGCTGGAAGCGCGGGCCGGCTCGCCATTCTTCGAACTGGTGCGCGGCGACGCCGTCGTCTCGCTCTATGACAACGATCTGGCCTACGCCCACTTCGGCTACGAGGGTGAGGCGGGCAATCCCGGCTACCTGACCAAGGGCTTCAATGACCTGGACTGGCTGCCGGATCCGCCCCGGCCCGAGGGCGGCTACCTGCCCCATGAAGTACCGGGCTGACGCTGTCGCGGCGGGTGAGGCGAGCGTCGGTGACCGCTGGCGACAGCCACGGACAACAACAGCCAGCTACAGACAACAACAGACAACAACAGACAACAACTAACAATACGGACCGATGAGGAGACGTCGTCATGGCCATGACCGACAGTCAGAAGACCTTTGCGCTGGACGATGACAGTGTGGTGGTAGTGATCGGCTCGGGGGCCGGTGGAGGCACCCTGGCGAACGAACTGGCCCAGCAGGGCATCGACGTGGTGGTACTGGAAGCGGGCAAGCTGCACACCACCTCGGACTTTCTGGCCGACGAGTGGGGCGCCTTCAACCAGCTTTCCTGGCTGGACCCGAGGACCACCTCGGGAAGCTGGCGGCTGGCACGGGACTTTCCCAATCTGCCGGCCTGGATCGTCAAGTCGGTGGGCGGCACCACGGTGCACTGGGCCGGTGCCAGCCTGCGCATCCAGCCCCACGAGTTCGAGGCCCTGAGTCACTATGGCGCGGTGGACGGCGCTGACCTGCTCGACTGGCCGCTGTCCTACGAGGAACTGGCACCCTGGTACGATCGTGCCGAGGCGCGCATGGGGGTGACCCGCACCCACGACAACAAGGGGCTGCCGGGCAACAACAATTTCAAGGTGATGTACGCCGGGGCGCAGAAGCTCGGCTATTCCTGCAACACCGGCCATATGGCCATCAACAGCGAGATCCGCGATGGCCGGGCGCCCTGCCAGCAGCGCGGCTTCTGCTTCCAGGGCTGCAAGACCCAGGCCAAGTGGTCGACGCTCTATACCGAGCTGCCCAGAGGCATCGCCACGGGACACCTGGAGTTGCGGCCCGAGTCGCATGTGGCGCGTATCGAGCATGACGACGAGGGTCGTGCCAAGGCGGTGGTCTACTTTGATAGCGAGGGCCGCGAACAGCGACAGAAGGCCCGGGTGGTGGCGGTGGCCGGCAATTCCATCGAGACGCCGCGGCTGTTGTTGAATTCCACGAGCAGTCGTTTCCCCAAGGGGCTTGCCAATGGCGCGGACAAGGTCGGGCGCTACTACATGCGCCATATGACGGGTTCGGTCTACGCCACCTTCGATGAACCGGTGCACATGTATCGCGGCACCACCATGGCCGGCATCATCTCCGATGAGGCGCGCCATGATCCGTCGCGGGGCTTTGTCGGCGGCTACGAGATGGAGACGCTGTCGCTGGGGCTGCCGTTCATGGCTGCCTTCCTCGACCCCGGCGCCTGGGGCGAGCGTTTCGCCGGCGCGATGGACCAGTATGATCATATGGCCGGGATGTGGCTGGTGGGGGAGGATCTGCCCCAGGCCAGCAACCGCATCACCCTGAACCCGGAGGTGACCGATCGTTTCGGCCTGCCGGTGGCCAACGTGCACTACGACGATCACCCCAACGACGTGGCCATGAGGCAGCACGGGTATCAGCAGGGCAAGGCGCTGTACGAATCGGTGGGGGCGCGGGATGTCTACGAGGTGCCGCCCTATCCCTCGACCCACAACCTGGGTACCTGCCGCATGAGCGAGCGCCCCGAGGACGGCGTCTGCAACGGCTACGGCCAGACCCACGAGGTGGCGAACCTGTTCATCTCCGATGGCAGTCAGTTCACCACCTCGGCGTCGGAAAACCCGACCCTGACCATCGTCTCGCTGGCCCTGCGTCAGGCAGAATATATCGCGCAGCAGATGGCCGAGCAGGCGATCTGACGCCACCTGAACGACAATCGACCCCTCATCCAAGGAGACCGAGATGCACGACAATTTCCAAGGCGAACAGCACCCCGGCGTGGAGCCAGCCCCCGAGGCCACGCGCGGTTTTCGCCTCAATCACAGCATGCTGAGGGTCAAGGATCCCGAGGTGTCCCTGGCGTTCTATTCACGGGTCTTCGGCATGAGCGTTCTGAGGCGCCTGGACTTCGAGGAAATGCAGTTCTCGCTGTACTTTCTCGCCAACCTCGAGGCGGATGATCAGGTTCCCGAGGACGCCGCCGCCCGCTCCACCTGGACCTTTCAGCAGCGCGGACTGCTCGAGTTCACCCACAACTGGGGCAGCGAGGAGCAGGAAGGGCGGATCTACCACGACGGCAACGCCGAGCCCCAGGGCTTTGGTCATATCTGCTTTGCGGTGCCGGATCTGCACGCGGCGGTGGCCTGGTTCGATGAAAACGACGTCGAGTTCATCAAGCGCCCCGAGCAGGGCAAGTTGAAGGACGTGGTCTTCGTCAAGGACCCGGACGGCTACTGGATCGAGGTGGTGCAGCCGAGCCTGATGGCGAACATGGGCGACGCCTGAAGCGGTTATCTAACGCCAAGCCCCGGCGGCATCGGGTCGGGGCCATCGCGGCCCGTCCGTCGGACTCAGCCGGCCTGCGTTGGCAGGCAGTGCGGCAGGCTGTCACGCAGGCTGCGCGGATTGAGGCCCAGGTCGGCGAAGCTGCCGACGCCGTTGGCGACCAGGTTGTCCTCGCTGATCAGCCACAGGGTATCGCGGGTCAGCGGCGGCGAGGGCAAGGGCGAAAGGGCCAGTGCCAGGGCGTGCCACAGGGGCAGGGGGACCTTGATGAACCTGGGTTCTCTGCCGAGGTGTCGCGCCACCTGGGTGACCAGATCGCGGTAGCGCAGCGGGTCGGGCCCGCCCAGTTCGAAAAGTGCCCTGGGCAGGCTCGCCCGGGTGGCCAGGCGTGCCAGGGCGCTGGCCAGATCACCCACGTGGAGCGGTTGCAGGCGCATCTCTCCGGCGCCAAACAGCGGCACCAACGGCATCTTCACCAGCCTTGCCAGGGTCGCCACCAGGCCTGACTGCTGGCCATAGAGGGCGCTGGGGCGAACGATGACCGCGCGAGGTATCTCGCCCATCACCGCCTGTTCGCCTCTCGCCCTGGCGCGCACGTAGGGCGAGGGCGAATCGAGCCGGGCGCCGATGCCGGACAGCAGCACATAGCGATCGATGCCCGCCTCCCGGGCGAGCCGGGCCAGCCTGGCGGCGCCCTCGACATGCACCTGCTCGAAGCTGCGCTTGCCACTCTCGCGGTAGAGGCTGACCGCGTTGATCACCGCGCTGGCCCCCTCAAGGGCCGCCTTGAGGCTCTCCGGATCCTCGATATCCGCCTGGATCGCCTCGACCGGATCGCCGTCTTCCACCTCTTCCGGAAGTCTCGGGTGGCGGGCCACCACGCGGACCGCATGGCCCGCGAAGTAGAGCTCGCGCACCACGGCAGCACCGACAAAGCCGGTGCCACCGATCACCACCACCGGACGTGTGCGGTCACTCATGACGTCCTTTTGCCCTCATGCTGGCGCAGGGCATCCTGCAGGCGTTCCACCGCAAGAAAGAGCTGGCGCCTGGGTTGGGTGCCGGACAGGATGCCGGCGTGTTCGCCGTCGACCAGAAAGCGCAGCGCCGGAACACCGTGAACCCCCAGCGCCTGACCTTCCTCGCGGGAAGCTTGTACCGCCTCGCGGTCTTCACCGGCGGCAAGACTCGCTTCGAGTGCCGCGCCGTCCAGCCCCAGTTGATTGGCGATCTCGGCCAGGGCGCGGGGATCCGACAGGTCCAGGCTATCTTCGAAGAAGCCGCTGAACAGGGCCTTTCGCAGCGCAGCGACCTGGCTGGCTGACGGGGTGTCGCGATAGCGGCGCTCGGCCCAGGCCAGCGTTTCCAGGGCCAGACGCGAGTGTGGTTGGATGTTCGGCTGGCGCATGCTCAGACCTCGCTCCTGAGCCATCGGCAGCACCGCGTCTCGCCACAGCTCGTTCAGGTAGTCGCAGTGGGGATCGAGGGCAGGTTCCGGCTCGGGGCGCAGCTCGAAGGGGCGCCAGACGACGCGGATGTCATGACCGAACCTGTCTTCCAGCGCCTCCAGTTCGGGCAACTCCAGGTAGCAGAACGGGCAGCGCAGATCGCTGAAGACCTCCAGGGTCAGGCGTGGGGGAGCGGGCGGGGTCGGCATGCAACTCTCCTGGGTGGCGGTACGTGGGCCCGGACGGCAATGGGATCGACCCTAGCTTGACGATTGATGACGCCGAAGTGAAGCGCCGACGTCAGCTAGGCTCGATGCTGGCGAAGCTGCGTCAGCCGTGATCACCGGCTGAGGCGACGTCTGCCTGGTGGGGCTGTGCAGCGGATCCTCGTGTGGAGCCTTACGAATCGTCGTCAGTTGGACGGGCGTCGCGCAGATCCAGGGCGCCGGCGCGCTTGACGGCACGGATGGCAAAGCTCGAATCCACGGTATTGACCATGGGCAGGGTCTGCAGCTGTCGCACCCAGCGCTCGTAGCCTTTCAGGTCGGCGCTGACGATCTGCAGCAGATAGTCGAAGGCGCCGGACACGGTGTGGCACTCGATGACTTCGGGCATGTCTGCCACGGCGGCTTCGAAGGCTTCCACCAGGGCGTCCTGGTGGCGGCTGAGCTTGACGTGGACGAACACCGTCAGCCCCAGCCCCAGGCGTTCGCGGTCCAGCTCGGCGCGGTAGCGCTGGATCAGCCGCTGTTGCTCCAGCCGGCGTATGCGCCTGGCACAGGGTGACGGCGACAGCCCCACCCGCTCGGCCAGTTGGTGGCTGGTGAGTCGTGCATCCTGCTGGAGCAGGGCGAGCAGATGGCGATCGATACGGTCCAGTTTTTTCAACGGATTGGCTCAATCTTGCGGGTCGAAGAAAAATATTGGCATGTCCTGCCAATATAGGTCCAGCGCGTCGTTGTCTTTGCCTGCATTTGCCCGACCGTTGGCGGCAGACTGAGGGTCAGCAGGGGGCTCGTTCAGGCGCCCATCGAACCTCACGGAGTCCTGTCATGTCGTCTTCCTTGACCCAGGTGGCACCGCTTGTCGCCTCTCCCCGGCGCGCCCTGTTGGGGGTCGCCGCTGCGCTGGGGGCGGTGCTGATCTGGTCGTGCTACTTCCTGTCGCTGCGCCAAGGGGCGCTGTCACCACTGGGAACGCTCGACCTGACCCTGTTTCGCTACGCCGTGCCTGGCCTGGCGCTGCTGCCGTTGGCGCTGCGTCGGCGCCAGCGTCTGCTGGCGGTCAACCCGGTGTGGCTGGTCGGCATGATGGCCGGCGCCGGCATACCCTTCTTCCTGCTGGGGGCGGTGGGCATGGGGCTGGCCCCGGTGGCCCACGGCAGCACCCTGATCCCCGGGGCAGCGCCGCTGTTCGTCAGTACCCTGGCGGTTTGGGTCTTCGCTCAGCCGTTGTCGCGGGGGCGTGCCGCCGGCCTGGTCGCCATCGGACTCGGCGTCGTCTGCCTGCTGGCGTCCGGGGGACAGGGCTCGCAGAGCCTGCTGCTGGGGCAGGGCATGTTCCTGCTGTCCAGCGTGATGTGGGCGGTGTTCACCCTCAGCGTGCGTCAGAGCGGTCTGTCGGCGCTCGAGGCCACGGCGGTGGTCACGGTGCCCAGTGGACTGGTCATTGTGCTGACGGTGATCGGGCTCGAGGCGAGCGGGGCGGGGGGCCTGTCTTTGCATCTGGTGCCCACGAAGGAGTGGCTGGTGCAGTTGGTGGTGCAGGGCATCCTGGTGGGGCTGGGGTCTGGCCTGCTGATGGGCGTGGCGATTCGACGGCTGGGGGCCGAGGCGACCTCGGCGCTGGGCTCGCTTACCCCGGTGGCGGCCACGGCGCTGGCCTGGTGGGCGCTGGACGAGACGATCGGTGGGGTCACGGCGGTGGGCATGCTGATGGTGGTGTCCGGCGTGATGATTGCCAGCCGTGGCCGTTGATGGCGCGGCGGTCATTCGAGCAGTGCTGAACCAGAGACACCGCCCGTAGGCGGTGTCTGGGTCAATCGTCCAGCAAGGGCAATCAGCAATCAGCCCAGGCGCACCAGCATCTTGCCGGTGTTGGCCCCCTTGAATAGGTCGAGGAAGGCTTCCGGCGTGGCCTCGAGGCCCTCGCGCACGGTCTCCTGGTAGTCGATCTCGCCGGCCGCGACCTTGGGACCGACGTCCTTGAGAAAGGCCGGGTAGTTGTCCCAGTGCTCGAACACGATAAAGCCCTGCATGCGCGCTCGGCGAATCAGGATCATCGCCAGGTTGGCCGGTCCCGGTGCCGGGCCTTCATCGTTGTAGCGGGAAATCATGCCGCACACGGCGATGCGGGCGCCGACCCTGAGGTTGTTCAGCGCGGCTTCCAGGCAGACACCGCCGACGTTCTCGTAGTAGACATCGAAACCGTCCGGGCAGGCCTTGGCCAGATCCTCGCTGAGGGTGGCGGCGTCCTTGTCGCGGTAGTCCACCGCGATCACGCCCTGGGACTCGAGCCAGTCGCGCTTCTTCTGGCTGCCGGCCAGGCCGACCACAACACCACCCTTGGCCTTCGCCAGCTGTACCGCCAGAGAGCCCACCGCGCCGCTGGCGGCGCTGACCAGCACATTGTCACCCTGCTGCATCTCGGCGATGGCATTCAGGCCGGTCCAGGCGGTCATCCCCGGCATGCCCAGCACGCCCAGGTAGGCCTGTTCCGGCACGTCCAGATCGGGCAGGGCGGTCACGCCGTCGGCGGGCAGTTGGGCCACGTCTCGCCAGCCACCCATGTGGCTGACCTTGTCACCCACCTTGAAACGATCGTCACCGGATTCGATGACCTCGCCGACGGCGGCTCCTTCCAGCGGTGCCTCGAGCTCGAAGGGTTCGATATAGGTGGTGACACCGCTCATGCGCCCACGCATGTAGGGGTCCACCGACAGCCAGCGATTGCGGATGCGCACTTCACCGTCAGCCAGCGCCGGCAGGTCCTGCTGCTTGAGCTTGAAGACGTCCTGGCTGGGGGTGCCGGTGGGATACTCGCTGATGGTGTAGTAGTTCGACTGCATCATGCCTCCTTTGCGTGATGAACCGGAAGTCGATTGGCTGTCGTTCCGGAGAGTGCGAAGCGTGGCCGAGGGTCGCTCGGATTCACGCCTCGCTCCGTGATCATCGATAGGTGTACGGTCGCCACAATAGACCAGTCGGTCTGTTTCGTAAAGGGGGCGATTGTCTTCCTGGGTCCGAGGTCTATTCACTACGACTGTGCCGAATCAGCGAGGTTCCCCGAGGAGCGCCATGGACAGGGCGTGGCGGCAGGGCGCTACCCAATCATGACTAAAGTCTAAAGGCGTTTGAAACACGTTTTCGTCAAGCTATGTCGGACATAGCCTGTAGCACCGTCCGACACACGGCGCTACATGTCCGATTTCTCTCGTTCCCTGTATGGATGGCTCCATGTCGGCAAGTTCCACTTCCACGCGTCGCGCGCGCCCGGACATCGCCGATGCCCTGGCCGAGGCGATCTTCGCCGGTGAGTATGCGCCGGGGGACTTCCTGCCCAGGGAAGTGGATCTGTGCGAGCGCTTCGAAGTCAGTCGCTCCACCGTGCGCAGTGCGCTGCAGGTGCTGGTGGCGGCGGGCATGATCACGCGAATCTCGGGCCAGGGATCTCGGGTACAACCGCTGGAGGGCTGGCACCTGCTGGACCCCAGGGTGAGCGGCTGGCTGGCGCGCTTTGCCCATCCCAATCCGGTGATCCAGCGCGAAGTCTTCGCCTTTCGCGTGGCGGTGGAGCCCTTTGTCGCCCGTCTCGCCGCCGAGCACGCCACCGCCGCCGATCTGCTGGCCATCGAGACGGCCTATGAGGGCATGATCGAAGCGCTGGCCAACGATGATCTACGCTTTGATGGCAAGAGCCACGACGAGTATGACGTGGCCTTTCATGAGGCGATCTTTACCGCATCGCACAATCTGGTGTGGGCCCAGATCAGCCACGTTCTCAAACCCGCCATCGCGCTGCTGGTGGAACGCTCCAACCACAGCGCCGACAGGCTCAACGACAGCATGGATCGTCACCGCCGGGTGATGGAGGCGATCCGGCTTCGCCAGCCGCAGGAAGCCGCCCGAGCGGCTCTCGCGGTACTGGAGCGCACCGGGCAGGACCTGGGTCTTGAAGGGGTGACAAGGTCGCCCGCCACGATCGAGACCACCTTCGACGCTCCCGAATTCCCTGCAACTCGCCAACAAGAAGGATGAGATTCCCATGATGGCAAGCACCAAGCTCAAGTTCTCTGGTTCCGCGCTCACGACGTTGGGCGCGGCGATCCTCGCGGCAACGGCGACCTCTGCCCAGGCGGCCGAGTACGAGTGGACCTTCCAGACCTCCGAGACTGCGGGTGAGCCGCAGTTCGAGATGAAGAAGGCCTGGGCCGACAACGTCGAGACCATGTCCAACGGCCGCATCTCCATCGAGATCCTGCCGGTCAACGCCGTGGTCCAGGCCAACCAGACCCTGCAGGCCGTGCAGTCCGGCATTCTTCAGGGCCACCTGACCGACCCGAGCTACTTCACCGGCCAGAACCCGGCCTTCGGCATGATCGGCAACCTGGTAGGCGCCTGGAGCGATCCCTACGACTTCCTCGACTACATGAACAACGCCGGTGGCGAAGAGCTCTACAACAAGCTGGTCGAACCTTACGGCGTCCACCTGATCGGCGCCGCCGCCACTGGCCTCGAGTCGCTGCCGTCGACCAAGCCGGTGCGCTCCATCGACGACATGCAGGGCCTCAAGCTGCGTGCACCCGAGGGCATGGTCTACAACATCTTCGAGGCCGCCGGCGCGACTCCGGTCAACCTTCCGGGCTCCGAGGTCTATACCGGCCTCGAGAAGGGCGTCATCGACGCTGCCGACTACACCGTGTTCGCCACCAACCAGGCCCAGGGGCTGCACGAGTTCGCGCCGTACCCGCTGTACCCGGGCTTCCACTCGCTGCCGATGGTGGCGGTGTCGCTCAACAAGGACGTCTGGGACAGCCTCTCCGATGACCTGAAGGGCATCCTCGAGACCTCGGTCGACGCCCTGGCCTACGAGATGGTGGCCGAGCTCAAGACCCGCGACATGGAAGCCGTGCGCGAGGCTCGCCAGAACCCGGATATCGAGATCATCGACCTGCCGCAGGAGGAGCGCGTGGCGTTCCGCAATATCGCCAAGCAGGAGTGGGAGAACTGGGCCGAGAAGAACGAGATCACCCAGGAATTCTACGAGTCCGTGGTGGCCTACCTCGAGAACCACAACCTGCTGTAATCCTCGCTGGCGTGCGCCAGTGGAACCCGGGGCGGTGCCGAGGCACCGCCCCCTCCTTTTCATCTTGCGATGTCCGCGCCCGTTGGGGCGATAGATCACGGGCGTCGCGATACATCAATGTCGAGGATGTCTCATGAGTGACGAGACACGTGCAGGGCCTGGGCCCGACCCATCACCCGATCCGTCAACGGACAAGACGCCCGAGCGTGCCCCCGATGTGGTGCGCAGTCGGTTCGACCGTGGCGTGGTTCGGGTGGCCCAGTTCGCCGCCTGGCTGGTGTTCATCGCCATGGCCATCAGCGTCTATGAGGTGATCATGCGCTATGGCTTCGGCGCGCCCACCTCCTGGGTCCACGAGACCGTGGTCATGCTGGTGGCGGTCAGCTTCTGTCTCGGCGGCCCGGCCGCGCTGGCCTCCAACCGCCATATCCGGGTCAAGGTGCTCTACGACGCCGTGGGCCCGAGGTTCCGGCTGTGGCTCGATCGCTTCAATGACCTGGTCACCTTCGGCTTCTGCCTGGGCATGACCTACGCCGCCTGGGTGATGTTCTATGGCGCCTCCCACAACCCCCTCGGCGAGTGGCAACTGGAGCGCTCCGGCACCTCCTGGAACCCGCCGTTCCCGGCCCTGGTCAAGGGCATGATCCTCGCCGCGGTGGCGATCATGTGCGTCCAGGCGCTGATTCACCTGATCCAGTCGATCAAGGGCAAGCCCGCCCCCGACGCACCCGAAGGAGGCGCTGACTGATGAGCATCGCAGACGGAACCCTGCTGCTGGTCGGCGCCATCTTCGCGCTGCTGGTCACCGGCCTGCCGCTGGCCTTTATCACCGGCCTGGTGGCGCTGGCCTTTACCTTCGGCTGGTTCGGCCCCAACGCCCTGCCGCTGGTGACCAGCCGGGTCTACGGCTTCGTCACCGAGTACTCGCTGGTGGCGGTGCCGATGTTCGTGCTGATGGCCTCGCTGCTCGACCGATCGGGCATCGCCAAGGATCTGTTCAACGCCATGCGGGTGTTCGCCGGGCGACTGCCCGGGGGCGTCGCCGTGCAGACCGTGGTGGTGGCCTTCTTCCTGGCCGCGCTGTCCGGCATCATCGGCGGCGAGATCGTGCTGCTCGGCATCCTGGCGCTGCCGCAGATGCTCCGCCTCGGCTACGACAAGCACCTGTCGATCGGCGTGGTCTGCGCCGGCGGGGCGCTCGGTACCATGATGCCGCCGTCCATCGTGCTGATCATCTACGGCCTGATCGCCAGCGTCTCCATCGCCGACCTGTTTACCGCGGCGATCACCCCGGCGGTGATCCTGATGCTGTCCTACATCGGTTATGTGCTGGTGCGCTGCCTGCGCAACCCCGCCATGGGCCCGCCGATGAGCGAGGAGGACCGCAACGCCGGCTTCGCCTCCAAGGGTGCCGCGCTGCGCTCGATCATCGTGCCGGCGCTGATCGCCTTCATGGTGCTGGGCTCGATCTACGGTGGCGTGGCCTCGGTCACCGAGGCGGCGGCCATGGGCGTGTTCGGCGTGCTGCTGGCGGTGCTGGCCCGGGGCGAGTTCTCGTTCTCGATGATGCACCAGAGCCTGTCCCAGACCCTGGTGACCTGCGGCATGATCATCTGGATCGGCATCGGCGCCGCCGCCCTGGTCGGGGTCTACAACCTGATGGGCGGCAACCGCTTCATCTCCGGCATGATCATGGATCTGGACGTCTCGCCCATCGTGATCATCCTGGTAATGATGGCGATCCTGATCGTGCTCGGCATGTTCCTCGACTGGATCGGGGTGGCCATGCTGACCCTGCCGATCTTCGTGCCGATCATCGTGCAGCTGGGCTACAGCCCGATCTGGTTCGGCATCCTGTTCGCGGTGAACATGCAGGTGTCCTTCCTGTCGCCGCCGTTCGGTCCCGCGGCCTTCTACCTGAAGGGCGTGGCGCCACCGGAGATCAGCCTCAAGGACATCTTCGTCTCGGTGCTGCCCTTTATCGCCCTGCAGCTATGCGTACTCGCGGCGCTGCTGGTGTGGCCCGAGATGGCCATGTGGCTAGTCAACTAGGTCTGAACCCTGACGGCGAAGGGCGGCAACAGCCGCCCTTCGCTTTATCATGGGGCTGAGTTTTCCTTCTTTTCGACTTCGAGGACTTTGCGATGAACGACGCTCAACGTCGCGTGCTGGACGCTGCCATGGCCGAGACGCCGCTGGTGGCGATCCTGCGTGGTATCACGCCGGACGAGATCGAGCCGGTCTGTCACGCCCTGGTCGAGGCCGGTTTCCGGCTGATCGAGATTCCGCTCAACTCGCCTGAGCCCTGGGTCAGCATCGAGCGCGCCGTGGCCTGTTGTCCCGACGACGTCTTGATCGGTGCCGGCACGGTGCTCGACGAAGACGATACCGCTCGGCTTGCCGAGCTCGGGGCGCCGTTGATGATCACCCCCAACACGGAGGCCGAGCTGGTGGCGCTGGGCGCCGAGCGTGGGCTTGCGCCGATGATCGGCTGCATGACCCCGACCGAAGCCTTGGCCGCGGCGCGGGCAGGGGCGACGGCACTCAAGCTGTTCCCGGCGGCACGCCTGGGTACCGGCTACTTCAAGGACATCAGTGCGATCCTGCCCAAGGGCCTGCCGGTGCTGGCGGTGGGCGGTATCGATCGCTCCAACATGGCCGAGTGGCATGCCGTCGGCATCGCCGGCTTCGGTTTCGGCAGCAACCTCTACAAGCCCGGACGCAGCGCCGTCGAGGTGGGGGAGATCGCACGCGAGCTGGTGGCCGAATGGCAGCGTCTGGCGGCTGACCAGGCAGGCCAGCAAGGGGGTGGCGCATGAGCCGGCGGCTGATCGCCATTGACTGGGGTACCAGCAACTTTCGGGCCTTTCTGGTGGACCGCGACAGCGGCGAGTGTCTCGATAGCGTGCGCTCGGATGCCGGGCTCAAGTCGTTGAGCACGGACGAATTCCCGCATTACTGCGAGGCCCAGGTCGGGGCCTGGCGAAAGGGCGGTGAAGTGCCGGTCTACCTGTCGGGCATGGTCGGCTCGGCGCGGGGCTGGAGCGAAGCACCGCAGCTCGAGGTGCCGCGTTCGGCCACCGACCTGGCCGACAATGTCGTAGCGGCGCCGGGGCTGGACAACGCCTGGATCGTGCCTGGCCTCAAGGTGGTGCGCGAGGATCACGTCGACGTGATGCGCGGCGAGGAGATCCAGGCCTTCGGTGCACTGGCGCTGCTGGGCTTGTCCGCCGGGGTCTGCTGTCTGCCGGGCACCCACAGCAAGTGGGCCCGTCTGGAAGGAGAGCGGCTGATCGACTTCTCCACGGTGATGACCGGCGAGCTCTATCATGCGGTGCGGTTTCATACCCTGCCGGGAGAGCCGGCCAGGGGCAGCGACGCCCACGACGCCGATGGCTTTGCCCAGGGGCTGGCGGCGGCGGACCATCCGGCGGGCTTGATGCACGCCCTGTTCGAAGGCCGAAGCCGCCACCTGTACGCAGGACTTGGCGCCCACCAGGTGGGCAGTTTTCTGTCCGGGGTGCTGATCGGTGCCGAGGTGCTGGCCCAGCGCGAGCATCTGCTGGACCACCAGGGCGCGGTGGTACTGGTCGGCTCGTCCAGTCTCAATCCGCTCTACCGCCAGGCGCTGGAGCGCCAGGGCATTCGCGTCGAGGAAGTCGACAGCGACAACGCCACCCTGGCCGGGCTGGTTGCCTTGGCCGAACGCCACCGCGCGGGCTGATTGTCTGGGCCATGTCACCAGGGCTGAATTACTCAGGCCTAGTCACCCCAGCCTAGTCACCCAAGCCTAGTCACCAAGGCCTGATCACCAGTGTCTTGATCATCGGCGTTATGTCATCAGCGATGATCTCCGCACGCCAGCGGTGGGGAGTCGAGGCCGAAGCCTGAGGGGTGGCCCAAATGGGCCATCACAGGCATCAAGGACCGGCGACCGATGCAGTTTCTCGACGGTCCTTGATGTCCGCTGGTGCTTGATGCCTATCTAGATTGTTTCAGGTGCCAGGTTTTAGGTGCCAGGCGATTACCAGGTACGGCGTGGCCATATCAAGGCGCGGCCGCCAGGATTCAGGACGGGCGGAACTCGCCACTGGCGGTGGAGGACAGACCGTCAAAGGCACCATGACCGACAAAGGTCATGTCGTTGAAATCCAGCACGTAGCGCAGCGCCAGCTGTTGCTCCTCGAGTCCGTAGACGAAGATCCGGTGCTCATCGACCGGGGTCGCCAGGTAGGCGGAGCTGATGTCCTGAGCTTTCTGGGACGGTGAATTGCCGCCCAGGCGATGACGCATGCGGGTGGCATTCTCGAAGACGACGCCCCAGGTGGTGCCGTCACAGTTGAATTCAAACGTCTTGCCTACCATTGGATCTGTCATGGGAGCCTCCTGTCTGCTGATATCGACGCGCTGGCCAACTGTACTGACTAATCAGTAACGTGCCGTCCGATAACGTGCTGACGAGTTACGTACTGACCAGCGACGCGCTGATGTCGACGTTCCGTTGTCGACGGCCGGTTGTTGCCGCGATTTGCCGGGATGCGGTCAACGCTGTTCGCCGTCGGTACTGGTGGTCGACCAGAGTTGCAACATGACGACTTGGTGACAATTCTACGGGCTTCATTACTGCTGCATGGGCGAGAAACTTTGCCTTCGCGCTATCACCGATAAAAAAGCTGACAGCAGCCTGTCAGGAAAGGGCGATACCGAGGTCGGGTCGGGTCTCACTGCGACAGGTCGTTCAGCGCTGGCATGCGGGACTATCGACGGCTCGCAAGCTGTGCCAGGAAGTCATCGATGATGGCATCGGGGGTCATCTGGATATCGCAACGGATGGCCTCGTCATCGCCTGGCATCTCCAGGGTGGCGAGCTGACTCCTGAGCATGTGCTCGCCGGCGAAGAAGTGCTGTCCACGGCTGTTCAGCCGCTCCAGCAGGACCTCGTGGCTGCCATGCAGATAAAGAATCTCCAGCGCGGGTGCTCCTTCACGCAGCAGGTCCCGGTACTGGCGCTTGAGCGCCGAGCAGCCGATGACTAGCGATTGTCCCTGCTGCTGATGCTCCCGGTAGAGCCCTGCCAGGGTGGCAAGCCAGCCCTGCCGATCCTCGTCGGTGAGCGGTTCTCCGCGGGACATCTTGGCGATGTTTTCGGGGCTGTGATGGTCATCACCGTCGATAAACAACGCGCCGGTTCGTTCGGCCAGCAGTTTGCCGATATACGATTTTCCCGAACCGGATACGCCCATGACGAGCAGGCAAGAAGGAGAGGAAAGGCCGCAGGATCGAGACGATGTTGTCATAGGTGGCGCCGAAAATTGTCTGCAAGATGGAAGCGTTATCCTAGCATTTTCACCTTGAGAATTCTCGGCGCCGGGCGTCTCGATACCGTTGTCGAAAGCGCTGTCGAAAGCGCTATGCGAACCGGCGCTGTATCAGCGATAGCCGCTCATCAGTTCGCGAATCAGGGGGCTGTCGGCGTCACGCAGGGTCGGCAGTTCGAAGCGTGCCCTGGCGATGGCGGTACGCGACAGTTCGGCGCAGATCAGGGTCTCGCGATCCTCGGCCTCGGCCAGGCTCTCGCCGCGTGGCCCGAGGATGCGCGATCCGCCCCAGAAGTGGCTGTCGCCTTCGGGTCCATAGCGGTTGGCCATCAACACCGGCGTGCCATAGGTCATGGCGTAGAAGCGCACGTTGAGTGCCCAGTTTTCCTCGTTGGAAAAGTCCTCGGAGACGATGCCGGAGGCCGAATTGATCGGTGCACACAGTACCGTCGGCCGTGCCAGCAGGGCGGCATGCACCAGCGCCGGATTCCACAGGTCGGCGCAGATCATCGAGGTGGTGCTCCAGCCGGGGCGCACCGCCACCTCGGTCAGCCTGGCGCCATGGCTGAACCACTTGCCTTCCTCGAGTCCGCCGTAGGTGGGCAGGTTGAGCTTGCGATGCACCGCCGCGATGCGACCGTCCTGGAGGATCGCCAGGGCGTTGTAGATCTCGCCGGGGCTCGCTTCCTCGACGAAGCCGACGATGACTTGCATGCCGGCGGCCGCCTTGGCCAGCTGGATCAGCCGCGGGTCTTCCGATGGCATGGCCACCTCCAGCACCCGCGGGCCCAGGCCGTAACCGGTCAATGAGAGCTCGGGAAAGACCAGCAATTCCACGCCACGACGGCGGGCGTCATGAATCACGTCGAGGTGATGGGCGAGATTGGCCTCGACGTCACCAAGGCGCGCGTTGATCTGGGCGCAGGCGACCTGTAGCTGGTCCTGATGCTGCTTGGCCTGATGCTGCATTGCTGGAATTCCTGAGGGTGGGGGCAGGGCGCCACAAGGTGCCGCAATTTGCCCGGCGGATCAACGTTCCTCACTGCTGTCGCTGTTGTCTCTGCTGCGTCCGGGCGTTGTGTCGCGGATGGCATCGCTTTCCTGGGGCGGCTGCAGCTTGCGCTTGAGCAGGCGAAAGCCAATCCAGTGGATGACGGCAAGCCCGACGAGGACCGCGGCGATAAGGAGATAGAAGCGAGTGTCCATAGAAGGGGCTCCGTTTGAGGCCCCGGACCGCCCGGGGCCGAAATAATGCCTGACAGCAACATCTTCTATACGCCAAAAAGACAGACGGCGAGGCGACCTGGGTCAAGAGCCGACGAAACCAGGCGCTTGTCACCCTTTTAACCCTAGTCACCTCCCGTCATGTTGGACGCCTTGGGCTCGCGCGTTCAAGCTCGCGCGTTCAAGGTTGTCCCAGCAACCTCAACAGGTCACCGATGGGGCGTGTTTCCAGGGTGCCGACGACCTCCTCGATCTCATTGGCGCGTGCGCCCAGCACCGGGCTCGCCAGGGCCTGAAACTTGGCCGCGATCTCGTCATCGCTCAGCGGATTGTGAGGGTTGCCGCGGGCTTCCATGGCAGGGCTTTGAATACGGCGACCATCGCGCAGGTGCAGCGTAGCGCTGGCCCAGCGCTCGGCCGGAAAGTGTGCGTTGTAGTCATCGCATTCGGTGATCGTCACCCGCCGTGACAGCGCCACGAGATCGTCGTCGCCAAGATCCCGGCTGATGGCGGCGACGTCGATGGTGCCTCGATCGAGGGCGCAGGCGACCGACCAGGGCAGGCTGTACTGGGCCTGTTCGGTCGTGGTCGGGGCGATGGTATGAAGGCGCCTGGCTTCGTGGAAGGTGGTGATCTCGATGCGTTCGATGTTCTCCACCTGGCGTTCGGCGGCGGGTATGGCGAGTACCGCCTCCACCGCCGGCTGGGCCCAGCGGCATACCGGATAGGCCTTGAAGTACTGTTCCGACAGGTAGTCACGCCGTCCCAGATCACCCCATACCGCGGCTTGCTGCTCGTCGCACAGGGTCACCGCCGGGGCGCCGGTGAAGCCGTCATCGGCCAGCAGGGTGGCCGCGACGCCGGCCTGGGCACCCCAGCCGCTGCCATCCTTGAGCATGGTGGGGTGATCGATGCAGCGCATCATCTGGCTGCGCGGGCCATAGAATTCGGCGATGCCGAGTGCGTGTTCCAGCTGGGCCGGGGCGAGGCCCTTGAGGCGCGCGGTCACCGCTGCCACGCCGAGGGCATTCCAGGCCCCTGAGGTGTGGTAGTCGGGGCTCGAGGCGTGCAGCGCGATGCCGGCCCGGGTGGCGATCTCGTAGCCCATCACCAGCAGGCCGAGAAAATCCCTGCCGCTGACCTGCTCGATCTCGGGCAGCGCCAGCAGTCCCGGCAGGATGGCGACGCCGGCGTGGCCCTTGGTCAGCACCTGACCGTCGTGGGCGTCGAGTGCATCGATCAGCCAGGCACCGTGCAGGGCGACGCCGGTAGCCGACGCCGTTGACGACGCGAACAGCAAGGGGCGATCCCCCGCGTGCTGCACCCTGACGTAGCGGCGTGCGTGCTCGGCCAGGGCAGTGTCGGTGGCGCCGGCGGCGACGCCGATCAGGTCGATCAGGCAGCGCTTGGCGTGGTGGCACTGAGCGTCATCGAGGCGGTAGAGGGGAGACGTGAGGATCCAGTGGATGACGTCCCGGGAAGTGCTCATGGGGAGGTCCTTTGTCGAACAAGGGGAGCAGTAATGGAGGAGGGGGGGCGACCGGTCGCTGCTGCTGGAGGTTCCGCTCGCCACCGGTATACGACAGCTCGGTGAAAGGCCCCCGCACCCGGGGGGGCCGAGGGTCACAGCAACCGTTGTTCCTCGAGGAATTGCGCCGCCACGTCCTCCACCGTCTCGCGCTCGACGTCAACCTGGGCGTTGAGCCTTGCCATGGTGGCGTCGTCCAGCAGGCCCGACAGGATATTGAGCTGGGCGGCCAGCTCCGGGTGCGCCTCCAGGGTATCTTGCCTGACCACCGGGGCGAGGGCGTAGTTGGGGAAGAACTGCCTGTCATCTTCCAGCACGGTCAGGTCGAGTGCCGGGATGCGGCCATTGGTGGCCGTGGTCATGGCGACGTCGACCTCTCCCTGGTTGAGCGAAGGCAGGGTCAAGCCCTGATCCATGCGCTTGACGTTACGGCGACCGAATTCGAAACCATAGCGTTCCTGCATGGGACGCAGGCCGTCGTCGCGCGAATAGAAGGTGGCATTGGACGCCAGCACCAGGGCCTCGCCATTGTTGATCACCTCTGCCAGGTCGGACAGGCTAGTGATGCCCAGCGTCTCTGCCTGGTCCTCGCGCATGGCGAGCGCGTAGGTGTTGTTGGCATCGGACGGCTCGAGCCAGACCAGTCCCTTCTCCGCGTCCAGTTGCTTGACCCTGTCGTAGGTCTCCTGCGGATCGAGTTTCTCTTCGACCCCGTTGTAGCTGATCAGCGAGGTACCGGTGTACTCCCAGTACAGGTCGATCTGCCCGCTTTCCTGGGCCTTGCGAAGCACACTGGTGCCCATGCCGGAGCGTTCCTCGACCTCGTAGCCCCAGGCTTCGAGGTATTGGCTGGTCATCGAGGCGAGGATCAGTTGTTCGGTAAAGTTCTTGCCGCCTACCGTCAGCTCGTCGTCGGCCTGGGTCGTGCAGGCGAGTGTCGTCATCGCTGCGCCGAGGAGCAGTCGCTTGAAGGGGAACATTCCATCTCCTTGTCATGAAAAAAGGCCCCCGGACGGGGGCCTTGAAGGGTCACAGCAGTTCGTTGTCCTCGAGGAAGGACTCGGCGACGTCCTCGATGGTCTCGCGCTCGACATCCACTCGGGCGTTGAGGCTCGCCATGGTGTCGTCATCGAGCAGCGCCGACAGCGCGTTCATCTGCTCTGCGAGCTCCGGGTTGGCGTCCAGGGTGTCCTGGCGGACCACCGGGGTCAGGGCGTAGGCCGGGAAGAAGCCCTGGTCGTCTTCGAGGATCTGGAAGTCGAAGGCGGGCACACGACCGTCGGTGGCAAACACCAGGCCGATATCGACCTGGCCGTCGCGCAGCGCCTGATAGACCAGGCCGGAGTCCATGCGCTTGACGGCGCCACGCTCGACGCGGAAGTCGTAGGCGCGCTGCAGCGGACGCCAGCCGTCTTCGCGGGCGTAGAACTCGGCGTTCATGGCAAAGGCAAGCTCTTCGCCATCATTCACCGCGGACGCCAGGTCGGACAGCGTACTGATGCCCGTTTCCTTCACGCTCTCGGCGCGCATGGCCAGGGCGTAGGTGTTGTTGGCGGCGGAAGGCTCGAGCCACACCAGGCCCTTCTCGCCGTCCAGTTCCTTGACGCGCTGGTAGGTCTCGTCGGCGGACAGCGATTCGGTGATGTCGTTGTAGTTGATCAGCGAGGTGCCGGTGTACTCCCAGTAGAGGTCGATCTGGCCGTTTTCCTGAGCCTGGCGCAGTACTGCCGAGCCCATGCCGGCGCGGGTGTCGACGTCGTAGCCGAGCCCGTCCAGATACTGGGTGGTCATGCTGGCCAGTAGTTGCTGCTCGGTGAAGTTCTTGCCACCGATCACAATCTCGTCGGCACTGGCGGTCGTCGTGGCGGTAGCCGTAGCGGTAAACAGGGCCAGGCCGGTCAGGGTGGTCATCAGGGTCTTCATGCGAATATCTCCTTGCAGGGTGTCGTTGTTGGAAAGCCCAGGTGTTCAGGCCCGCGCCGGATTGACGCCGCGCGGCACCACGATGAAGGCCACGCCGGCCACCAGGGCGTCCACCAGGATCGCCAGCAGCGCGGTGGGGATGGCCCCGGACAGCATCATGATCGGATCGTAGAGATCGATGCCGGTGAAGATCAGCTCACCCAGTCCGCCTGCGCCGATCAAAAAGGCCAGGGGCACCGTGCCGACGTTGATGGTCAGGGCGGTACGGATACCGGCGAAGATGACGTAGAGGGCATTGGGCAGTTCCACCTTGAGCAGGCGCTGGGTCGGCGACATGCCGATCCCGGCAGCGGCCTCCTTGAGCGCCGGCGAGACGCCCTTGAGTCCGGCGTAGGTGTTGCGCGCGATGGGCAGAAGGGTGGCCACGAACAGGCCAAACACCGCTGGCACGGTGCCGATGCCGAGAAAGCTCATGGACAGCGCCAGCACCGCCAGGGTGGGGATGGTGGTGCCGACGTTGAGCACCTGCATCATCGATTCCGCGGCCTTGGCCATGCTCGGGCGCGACAGCCACACCCCCAGCGGGATCGCGACCAGGATCGCCAGGCTGCCCGACAGGAAGGTCAGCCACAGGTGCTGGACCACCAGATACTGGACGTCGGGCAGGTACCACAGGAAGTCATCGATGGCGCCGCTGGCCTGGGCCCATACCCCGAGCAGGAAGATGGCAATCAGGGCAAGGACGAGTCCGGCGCTTTTCAGGCTTCGAATCAGCATCGGCTCACTCCTTGGGCTCGGCGGCCACGGCGGACGTCTCGCGCTGCTTGGTACGGAAGCGGGCGCCTAGGTGGTGGGTCATGGCGCGCTGGGTGATCTGCCCGCAGACGCGGCCCTCCTCGTCGACGCAGGGCAGCCAGGTGATGTCCTGGGCGAACATCAGCGAGGCCACCTTGCGCAGGTCGTCGTCGAGACTCACCGTGGCCGGCACGTTCTGGAAGTGGTCGCGGCAGTAGCCCTTGGTGGTGCGGGCCAGGGAGCGGCTGATCAGGCCCACCGGCTGGCGCTTGTCGTTGATCATCAGGATCGAATTCTGGTAGCCGAAGTCGTCGATGCGTGCGAGCGCCGTGGTCAGGGTGTCCTCGGGCTTGACGGTACCGATCTCATCGCTGACCACTTCGGCGACCTTGACCAGGTTCAGCCGCTTGAGCGCGCGGTCCTCGCCGAGGAAGGACTCGACGAAGGCATTCTTCGGCGCCGCCAGCAGGTCGTCGGGGGACGAGTACTGCACCAGCTTGCCCTCGCGGAACACCGCGACCCGATCCCCCATCTTGATCGCTTCGTCGATATCGTGGCTGACGAACATGATGGTCTTCTTCAGGTCCTGCTGCATCTTCAGGAATTCATCCTGGATCACCGCCCGGTTGATCGGGTCGATGGCGCCGAAGGGCTCGTCCATCAGCATCACGGGGGGATCGGCGGCCAGTGCCCGGGCCACACCGATGCGCTGCTGTTGACCACCGGACAGCTCGGACGGATAGCGCTTGAGAAAGGCGTCGGGTTCCAGCGCGATCATGCGCATCAGCTCGCGGGCACGCTCCTTGTAGCGCGCCTTGTCCCAGCCCAGCAGCTTGGGCACCACCGCGATGTTCTCCTCGATGGTCATGTTGGGGAACAGGCCGATCTGCTGGATGACGTAGCCGATGTTGCGGCGCAGGTCCTGGGTGTCCATGCCGGTGGTGTCATCGCCATTGATGAACACCTTGCCGGAGGAGGGCTTCACGATCCGGTTGATCATCTTGAGGGTGGTGGTCTTGCCGCAGCCGGAGGGGCCGAGCAGGATGCAGATCTCGCCGCTGGGGACCTCCATGTTGATGTGGTCGGCGGCGACGACCGCGCCCTTGGGCGTATCGAAGACCTTGGTCAGGTTTTCCAGACGAATCATGAGCAAATCCTTGTATGCAAGTCGGCGTCGGCGAGCTCCGGGTCGTCGATGGGCGTCGACGGTGCCGCTGTCGAGGCGGCGGCTCACCTGTTGTCGTATCGACGTTCCGGCTGCGCTCGGGCGGTGTGGCGTGCAGGACGCGAGCCGCCGTGGCGGTATTTTCCCGACGCTGCCGGAACACAAATGGTCAGGCGGCGTTGGCGGCGCCTTCCATGCCCTTGGGCGTGAAGCGCTTCTGCACCGCCAGCAGGCCGTAGTCGACGATAATCGCCAGCAGGCTGACCGCCACCGCGCCGACGATCAGCTGGCGCGGGTCGGACTGGGAGATACCACGGCTGATAAAGGTGCCGAGACCGCCGGCGCCGATATAGGCGGCGATCGCCATGACACCGATATTGAGCACCACGGCGGTGCGCACCCCGGCCATGATCACTGGCACCGCCAGTGGGATCTCGACCATCCGCAGGCGCTGGCGGTGGCTCATGCCGATGCCACGGGCAGCCTCGCGCAGGGCCGGGTCGACGTTGTTGATGGCGGTGTAGGTGTTACGAATGATCGGTAATTGGGAGTACAGCAGCACCGCGATCACCGCCGGCAGGTAGCCGATGCCCTGACCGATCAGCGACAGCACCGGAATCATGATCCCGAACAGCGCGATGGAGGGCACGGTGACGATGATCGACGCTGCGTAGAGCACCGCCTGGGCGACGCGCTCGTTGCGGGTGATGGCGATGCCGATGGGCACCCCGGTGAGGGTGGCGATGCCGACGGCAACGCCCACCAGCGAGATGTGCTCGAGGGTCCGGGACAACAGCAGGTCGGCGTTGTCCAGGGCGTACTGAATCAGTTCCAAGGCAATAGCTCCTGTCGAGGCCTCGCGGCGGGGTGAGTCGGGCCTGTGAACGGCCCTGGGCCAGGACACACGTCATCGGCTCGGCCTGACAAGAGGCGAGGCGTTGCGTTCACTGGCCGTTGATACGGCACAAGCTTAGCAGAATGAAGTATCTATTTGGTTTGATCATGAATGACGATCTGCAATGACGGGAATTGATGGATCTGATGCTTGGGGGTGAGGCTGTCAACCCGGACGCATAGTTAAAGTAAATGAGAATGATTGGTTTTAATGTGTCTATCGGCGGCGATCGTGCCGAGAACGTGAGGACTATCGACGTGATAGATGTGTGCCGCTCTTCACATGGAGGTTATACAGGACTAAAATGGTCCCCAATCGAAGCAGGGGCTGAGCCCTGCACCGACGAGGGGAACTCCCCGAGGAGATGGGCATGCTGAAGCTTTCCCGGTTGACGGACTATGCGGCGGTGGTGATGGCACAGATCGCACGTCACCCCCAGCAGCCGCACGCCGCCGGAGAGCTCGCCGAAGCGGTGCAGTTGCCTCACCCCACGGTGAGCAAGACGCTGAAGATGCTGGTGCGCGCGGGACTGCTGGTGTCCCGGCGCGGCGCCCAGGGTGGCTACTACCTGGCGCGTCCTGCCTCGGAGATCACCGCCAGCGACATCATCGCGGCCATCGAAGGGCCGGTGGCGGTGACCGAATGCAGCCACGCCGATGGCGAATGCGACCTGGCCTCCACCTGCGGGGTGGCCGACAACTGGCAGCGAGTGTCGCTGGCGATCCGCGAACTGCTCGACAGCATCACCCTGGCGCACCTGGCCGACAGCGCGCCGCTGAAGCTGCCGATTCGCCTGCCGATCCAGAGCATCAGCCTGGCGGCGGAAGCCTGACCAGCGCCTCATCGACATCGACTTCATTACCCTGGGCGGGTAACGCCCGCCGACCGAACCGTCCGGGAGGGGACACATCATGGCAAGTCAGGAAATGGAACAGCTCGTCCGTCGCGAATATAAAGAAGGATTCGTGACCGACATCGAGAGCGACACGATCCCGCCGGGGCTGGATGAAGACACCATCGCCTTCATCTCCAAGAAGAAGGGTGAGCCGCAGTGGATGCTCGATTGGCGCCTTGACGCCTACCATCAGTGGCTGAAGATGACCGCGCCGTCCTGGGCCCATCTGGACTATCCGCCCATCGACTACCAGGCGATCTCGTATTTCAGCGCGCCCAAGCGTGAGGAAGACAAGCCCCAGAGCCTCGACGAGGTGGACCCCAAGCTGCTCGAGACCTACGAGAAGCTGGGCATCCCGCTGCATGAGCGTGCGGCCCTGGCTGGCGTCGCCGTGGACGCGGTGTTCGACTCGGTGTCGGTGACCACCACCTTCAAGGACAAGCTGGCCGAGGCCGGCGTGATCTTCTGCTCCATCTCCGAGGCGATCCGCGACTATCCGGAGCTGGTCAAGCAGTACCTGGGTACCGTGGTGCCGACCAGCGACAACTACTTTGCCGCGCTCAACTCGGCGGTGTTCACCGACGGCTCGTTCGTGTTCGTGCCGGAAGGCGTGACCTGCCCGATGGAGCTGTCCACCTACTTCCGCATCAACGCCGCCAACACCGGCCAGTTCGAGCGCACCCTGATCGTGTGCGAGAAGAAGGCCCAGGTGTCCTACCTGGAAGGCTGCACCGCACCGATGCGCGACGAGAACCAGCTGCACGCCGCGGTGGTGGAACTGGTGGCGCTGGAAGACGCCAGCATCAAGTACTCCACGGTGCAGAACTGGTATCCGGGTGACGAGGACGGCAAGGGCGGCATCTACAACTTCGTCACCAAGCGTGGCGACTGCCGTGGCGACCGTTCCCACATCAGCTGGACCCAGGTCGAGACCGGCTCCGCCATCACCTGGAAGTACCCGTCCTGCATCCTGCGTGGCAAGGACTCCATCGGCGAGTTCTACTCGGTGGCGGTGACCAACGGTCGCCAGCAGGCCGATACCGGCACCAAGATGATCCACCTGGGCGAGGGCTCCAAGTCCACCATCGTCTCCAAGGGTATCTCCGCCGGGCGTTCCAACCAGTCCTATCGTGGTCTGGTCAAGGTCGGCCCGCGGGCCAAGGGCGCGCGCAACTTTACCCAGTGTGATTCGCTGCTGATCGGCGATACCTGCGGTGCCCACACCTTCCCGTACCAGGAGATCGGCAACTCGACGGCCACGGTGGAGCACGAGGCGACCACCTCCAAGATCGGCGAGGACCAGCTGTTCTACTGCCAGAGCCGCGGTATCTCCGAGGAAGACGCGGTCAACATGATCGTCAACGGCTTCTGCAAGGACGTCTTCCAGGAGCTGCCGATGGAGTTTGCGGTCGAGGCAGAGGCGCTGCTCAACGTGACGCTCGAAGGCGCGGTGGGCTGACCCCCGGCGCAACTTCCACCCTTATTCGTTTTTCTCCCGCCGCCCGGCGCGGCGGGCATCGCAAAGGTGTCTACATGCTCGAAGTCAAGGATCTCCACGTCACCGTCGAGGGCTCTGAAATCCTCAAGGGTCTGACCCTGTCCATCCAGCCTGGCGAAGTGCACGCCATCATGGGTCCCAATGGCGCCGGCAAGTCGACCCTGTCCGCCGTCATCGCGGGCAAGGACGGCTACGAGGTGACCGCGGGCTCGATCACCTTCGAGGGCAAGGATGTCCTCGAGATGGAGATCGAAGAGCGCGCCCAGGCCGGTCTGCTGCTGGGCTTTCAGTACCCGGTGGAAATCCCGGGGGTCAAGAACATCTACCTGCTCAAGGCGGCGCTCAACGCCCAGCGCGAGGCGCGCGGCGAGGGCGAGATTCCGGCACCCGAGTTCATGAAGCTGATCAAGGAAAAGGTGTCCTTCATGAAGATGGACAACAGCTTCCTGCAGCGTGCCGTCAATGAAGGCTTCTCCGGCGGCGAGAAGAAGCGTAACGAGATCCTGCAGATGCTGGTGCTGCAGCCCAAGCTCGCGATGCTCGACGAGATCGACTCCGGCCTCGACATCGACGCCATGAAGGTGGTGGCCGATGGGGTCAACTCGCTGCGCAGTGAAGATCGCGGCATCCTGCTGGTGACTCACTACCAGCGCCTGCTCGACTACATCGTGCCCGACCACGTCCACGTGCTGGTGAACGGCCGGATCGTCAAGAGCGGCGGCGCCGAGCTTGCCCATGAACTCGAATCCCGTGGCTACGACTGGGTCGTAGAGGAGCCCGCTGCATGAGTGATGTGCAACGCTTTCTCGATCGTCTGAACGAGCGCAGCGAGGCGCGCCGCGGCGAACCCACCTGGATCGCCGCACGGCGCCAGGCCGGTGCGGCCCGCTTCGAGGCGATGGGCTTTCCCGATCGCCGCGTCGAAGAGTGGAAGTACACCGACGTGCGCGCCATTAGTCGCACCGACTTCCAGCTCACAGGCTCTGCCGAGTTTTCCCAGGCCAGCGCCGCTGCCCTGACGCTGCCGCTGGACGCCCACCGTCTGACCTTCGTCGACGGCGTCTTTTCCAGCGCCCTGTCGGACCTGTCCGAGCTGCCGGGTGGCGTGCAGGTGCAGCCGCTGTCCCAGGCCCTGGAAGAGAACCACGAGGCCGTCGGCGGCCCGCTGGGGCGCCTGACCGGGGTCGAATTCTCGGCCTTCTCGGCGCTCAACACCGCCTTCTTCGAGGAGGGCGCGCTGGTGCGCCTGGCGCCCGGCACCGTGGTCGACAAGCCTATCGTGCTGCAGTTCCTGTCCCGGGCCAACGAGGCGCCGGTGATGAGCCACCCGCGTATCCTGATCGAGGCGGGCGGACGCAGCCAGGCCACCGTGATCGAACACCATGTGGGTGAAGAGGGCGCCGCCAACTTCACCAACCTGGTGGAAGAGGTGATGCTCGATCGTGGCGCCAACCTGACCCACTACAAGCTGGTGGAGTCGCCCGAGCAGGACCTGCACGTGGCCAGTATCCACGTGGAGCAGTGCCGCGACGCTCAGTTCACCTCCTTCAACATCACCCTCGGTGGTGGACTGGTGCGCAACGACCTGGTCAGCGACCTCAATGGCCAGGGCGCTGAGGTGACCTTCAATGGTCTGTTCTACGGCCAGAATCGCCAGCACGTGGACAACCACACCCTGGCCAACCACAACGCGCCCCACACCTTCTCCCACGAGAACTACAAGGGCATCCTCGATGACCGCGCCCACGGCGTGTTCAACGGCAAGGTGATCGTCAAGCGCGACAGCCAGAAGATCGAGGCCGACCAGAGCAACGCCAACCTGCTGCTCTCCGATCGCGCCCAGATCGACACCAAGCCCGAGCTCGAGATCTACGCCGACGACGTCAAGTGTTCCCACGGCGCCACCACCGGTCAGCTCGACGAGGAAGCGGTGTTTGCCCTGCGTACCCGCGGGCTGGATGAGGCCACTGCACGTGGACTGCTGACCCTGGCCTTCGCCGGTGAGGTGATGGACCAGGTGAATCTGGACGCGGTGTCCGAGCGGGTCGAGCTGACCGTGGCCGGCAAGCTGCCCGAGCGCTTCCACCTGGCCGGTCTGGTGGAAGCCGCCGTGGCCCTCAACGAGGACTGAGCATGACCCACTTCAGCGATCTGCTGCTCGATGTGGCGAGGGTGCGCAAGGACTTCCCGATCCTCGATCGGGAGGTCCACGGCAAGCCCCTGGTCTATCTGGACAACGCCGCCACCAGCCAGACGCCACGTCAGGTGATCGAGGTGTTCGATCACTACTACAGCCAGATGAACGCCAATATCCATCGTGGCCTTCACACCCTGGCCGACGAGGCCACGGCGGCCTTCGAGGGCACCCGGGAGACCGTGCGTGCCTTTTTGAACGCCGCGAGCACCCGCGAGATCGTGTTCACCCGTGGCACCACCGAGGCGATCAACCTGGTGGCCCAGAGCTGGGGGCGCGCCAACCTCGGTCCCGGTGACGAGGTGCTGATCTCCCAGCTCGAACATCACTCCAATATCGTGCCCTGGCAGTTGCTGGCGGCCGAGCGCGGCTTCACCATCAAGGTCATCCCGGTGGATGAGCGTGGCGCGCTGGATCAGGACGCCTACCGTGACCTGATCGGCGAGCGCACCCGGCTGGTGGCGGTCAATCACGTCTCCAACGCCCTCGGTACCATCAACCCGGTGGCCGAGATGGCCCGGGTCGCCCATCAGCACGATGCGCTGATTCTGGTGGATGGCGCCCAGGCAGCACCCCATGAGCCGATCGATGTTCAGGCCATCGGTGCCGACTTCTACGCATTTTCGGGGCACAAGGTCTATGGTCCCACCGGCGCCGGCGTGCTCTACGGCCGCGAGGCGCTGCTCGAGGCCATGCCGCCCTGGCAGGGTGGCGGCGAGATGATCGCCACGGTGTCCTTCGAGACGCCGACCACCT
The DNA here is from genome assembly GCF_003856855.1 of Halomonas sp. YLB-10. NCBI lineage: Bacteria > Pseudomonadati > Pseudomonadota > Gammaproteobacteria > Oceanospirillales > Halomonadaceae > Halomonas > Halomonas sp. YLB-10. Next base: position 309,920 of record NZ_RRCU01000003.1, on the reverse strand, counting down.
TTGCCGCCATTCCCCACAAGTTCGAGGCGGGCACGCCGGCCATCGCCGAAGTGATCGCCCTGGGCCGTGCCATCGAATGGGTCAACTCGATCGGCCTTGAGCACATCAGCGCCTGGGAGCATCGCCTGCTCGAGCACGCCACCGAAAGCGTGGCGGCGGTGGATGGCCTTCGCGTGCTGGGCACCGCGCCGGACAAGGCAGGCGTCTTGTCCTTTGTGGTCGACGGCGTGCATAGCCAGGATATCGGTCTGTTGATCGACCAGCTCGGCGTGGCGATTCGTACCGGCCACCACTGCGCCCAGCCGCTGCTGGCCCAGTTCGGCGTCGATGCCACCTGTCGCGCTTCCTTTGCGGCCTACAACACCCCGGAGGAAGTCGACGTGCTGGTCGAGAGCCTCCAGCGGGTGATCAGCATGCTGCGCTGAAGCAGCAGGGCGGCTCGGGGCGGCGCGTGCCGCCTCGAGCCCTGGTTGGCAAGGGAGTCATTCGGCGTACCCGCCTAAGGAATTGCATGAGCGAACACGATCAGATTGCTCAACTGAGCAAGGGCCAGCAACTGCCGTTGCAGCGGGACGTGGAGGTCATCTCCATTCCCTTCGGCAAGACGGTGACACTTGACGAGGACAGCATCGTCTCGGTGATGCAGGCCAAGGGCAGCACCCTGAGTGTTGCCTACGAGGGGCGTCTGTACCTGATCGAGGGATCCAACCTGGACGCGGTGGGCCTCGAGCCGATGCCACGCCCGACACTGGACCCCGAGGCCGACGATGCGGCGATCGAGGCATTTGTCTGGGACCAGCTGAGGACTTGTTTCGACCCTGAGATCCCGGTCAATATCGTCGATCTGGGGCTGGTATACGGTTGTCGTATCGAGCGCCTGATCAGTGGTGAGCGCATCGTCACCATTCGCATGACCCTGACCGCCCCCGGCTGTGGCATGGGCGATGTGATCGCGGCGGATGCGCGCAACAAGATTCTGGGAGCACCGCAGATTTCCAAGGTGCATACCGAGATCGTCTTCGATCCCCCCTGGAGTCGTGAGATGATGAGCGACGAGGCCAAGCTGGAACTTGGCATGTTCTGACCCGGCCCTCTCTGGCCCGCGCAGCGGGTCCTGACTTCCGCTGTCAATTGGAATCGTCATGCGCGAGCCGCTGTTCACGATGTTTCGTCGCCTGCTGCTGTGTCTCGGTAGCCTGGTCCTGTTGCTCGCCCTGGCCTTCGTCGCGGCCAACGCCTGGGTGGTGGCCACCACCCGCGATCGCATCGCTCCTCGACTCGTCGAATGCCGCCCCCACCAGGTCGGCATCGTCTTCGGCACCTCCCACTGGACCCGCAGCGGTACCCGCAATCCCCACTTCGAAGGGCGCATGATCGCCGCCGCCCGGTTGATGAACGAGGGACGTCTGCGCCACCTGCTGGTGTCCGGTGACAATGCCACCCGCTACTACAACGAGCCGGTGACCATGTGGCGCGACCTCAAGGCGCGTGGCGTGCGCGAGGTCGACATGACGCTGGACTACGCCGGTTTCAGCACCTTCGATACTCTGGCCAGGGCCCGCGACGTGTTCGAGGTGGAGCGCGCGCTATTGATTACCCAGGACTGGCACCTGCCGCGGGCGCTGTTCATCGCTGATGCCCTGGGGCTTGAGGTCGAGGGCTGCCCGGCGCCCGAGAGGGAGGGTTCTCGCTGGCTGATCCTGCGGGAGTGGGTGGCCCGGGTGGCGACCCTGGGCGATCTCTACCTGTGGCAACGAGAGCCGCGCTTTCTTGGCCCGCTGGAGCCTTTGAAGATCGCGGCGCCGGCAGCTCGCATCGAGGCTCGAAGTCTTCACGAGATCATCGATGAGGTGTTGACCAGAGGCGACGCCAGTGCGGCGCCATTGCTGCTGCGCACGCCCGACGCCGACAAGAACTGAGAGCGGCCCCTTTACCCAGGCATCCGCTTCACCAATAAAAACGCCTTGCCGGCAGAGCCTGGCAAGGCGTTTTCGTGGATTGGCGTTGTGGTCGGCGGCGTCAGCGTTTGACGGTTCGACGGCCTGCGCCACGCTTCTGGGCGGTCGACTTCTGCAGGTCGTAGAGCTCGCGAATCAGCGCGCGGCAACCCTTCCATACCTCTTCGATCACCGGCTCGATGGGGCCCGGCAAGGGATGGGTAAACAGGGTGGAGAGGGATTGCATCAGCACCCGCTCCTGCTCGAGCAGCTCGTTGATCAACACCTGTGAGTCGTTGCCGACAAAGCTCTTGAGACGACTCCACAGCCACATGTAGTCGTCGCGTTCGACGTCGGCATCACGCGGCAGCAGGTCGAGGTGTTCGCGCGCCAGCTCCTGGAGCTCGCGCATGGTCTTCTGGCGCGTCTCGAAGTGGGGCTCCAGAGCGTCGCGCAGCGAGGGTCGCAGGCGCTCGAGATTGTCCTGGAAATAGTCGACGCTGTCGGCCAGGGCCTCCAGCAGGCTGTCCATCGCCACCTGGCGATTATCGAGAAACATGCGCGTCACCTCCTCCGGTGACGCAAATTGTGGGGCTCCAGCAGGAGTTTTGCCACCCCTAATGTGGCAAATATTTATGATTCTTGCGGTGGGATAGTCGATCGCTTCGACCTTGGTCGAAAAGCGCTGACAAAGTTGACCAGGTTGCGGCGAGATATCGTCGTAGGCGAAGGACAGCCTCGCGCTTATGAGGGACAACTGATCGCCAATAAGAAGACGGGCGACCGTACTATCGGTCGCCCGTCGGCGTCATCCTTTACGGGGCTTTTATCTTGAGCCCTTGCCGCTTCAGCCCTTGGGTTTGGCCGGCGTACGGGTCCGTGGACGCGCCGTGGCGCTCTTTTCCAGGTGTTCGATGACCAGGCCGGCGATGTCCTTGCCGGTGGCGCTCTCGATGCCCTGCAGGCCGGGCGAGGAGTTCACCTCCATCACCACGGGGCCATGGTTGGAGCGCAGCAGGTCGACACCGGCCACGCGCAGCCCCATGGACTTGGCCGCGCGGATGGCGGTGGAGCGTTCTTCCGGGGTGATACGGATGACGCTGGCGCTGCCGCCGCGGTGCAGGTTGGAGCGGAACTCGCCTTCGGCCGCCTGGCGCTTCATCGCTGCCACCACCTTGTCGCCGATGACGAAGCAGCGGATGTCGGCGCCCTTGGCTTCCTTGATGTACTCCTGAACCATGATGTTGGCCTTCATGCCCATGAACGCCTGGATCACCGATTCCGCCGCCTGGTTGGTCTCGGCCAGCACCACGCCGATACCCTGGGTGCCTTCCAGCAGCTTGATCACCAGCGGGGCGCCCTTGACCATGGTGATCAGGTCCGGGATGTCATCGGGGGAGTGGGCGAAGCCGGTCACCGGCAGGCCGATGCCCTTGCGAGACAGCAGCTGCAGTGAGCGCAGCTTGTCGCGGGAGCGGGTGATGCCGACGCTGTCGTTGAGCACGGTGACGTTCATCATCTCGAACTGACGCAGCACGGCGCAGCCGTAGAAGGTGACCGAGGAGCCGATGCGCGGGATGACGGCGTCGAAGGGCTCGAGTTCCTCACCCTTGTAGTGAATCGACGGATGGTGAGAAGCGATGCTCATGTAGCAGCGCAGCGTATCGACCACCCGGGCCGTATGGCCGCGTTGTTCGGCGGCTTCCACCAGGCGACGAGTGGAGTAGAGATTGCGGTTGCGGGACAGCAGCGCGATATGCATGTGCGAGTCTCCAGGTCAGGGGCGGTGGATCCGTCAGGGTTCGCCGTGCAGAAAGGTGGCGCCGGGCGCCACCAGCAGGCGGCGCAGTGCGCGGCGACCGAGAAGCATGGGGTGGCGCATGTTGCGCCGGTCGGTCAGGGATAGCTCGACGGGAAATTCCAGATCCCCCATCTGCATCTGGGTGCGAATAAAGTAGCGCCACTCGGCCTGGCCGTTGGAGCTGGTGACCTTGCGCCGATCATGCAGGTGCATACGGTACTGGTGTGACGGACTGTCGGGGCCGCCGGCACGGGTGACGAAGCTGACCCACAGGATCTCGTCCTCCTCGAAGGACTCGATCTCCTCGGCGTGCAGCGCCGAGGTGCGAGCGCCGGTGTCCACCTTGGCACACAGATGCAGGTGCATCTGCGGCAGGATCACCATCTCGCGGCGACCGACGACGGCCTGAGCCTGAAAGGGCAGGTCCTTCATGTCTTCTCCTTGTCGCGGGATGCTGCTTGTTATTCAGGCGACGTCCGTTGTCGAACTGTCAGTGGCAACGAACGTCACACGGGCAAGCGAATCAATGACCGCCTGTGCCCTTGACCGCCGCCAGTCGGCGAGCGGTGGCGGAGTCCTTCGGGGCCTGACGCAGCGTCATCAGTACCGGCAGACGCAGCCGGGGGATCTGCGCCAGGTCCCTCGCAACGGCCAGGAAGTCGGCCCCGTCGCATTCGGCGACCCGCTCCAGAAACAGCGGCAGGCGCTCGGCGTGCTCCAGGTGTTGCCAGCCCCGTGCGGCGATTGCCGCGAGGGTGTCCGGGCCGCAGGCATCGCTATCGGCCAGCAAGGCGTCGAACCAGTCACCGGCCAGGCTGTCGGGCGCGTTGCCCACGGCGCGTACACAGGCGCAGAAGGTCTCGATGTCGCCCTGGCTGGCGGCCTGTTCGCCGCGCTGACGCAGCGCCTCCGCAAGCTCTGCTGATAGTGCTACATGTTCCAGACAGTAGCATAGCGATGTCAGCACTTCGCTGTGCAGCTGCGGGATAGCGGCCACCAGCGAGGCCTCAGTCTCGGGAGTGAGACGCGCCACATGGTCGGCCAGCCCCTGCAGGCCCAGCGCCTGCCAGTCGTGGCCACCCTGGCCCGACAGGAAGGCTTCGACCGGCTCAAGGTGCTCGCTGGCGGGACGCTCCAGATCGGCGCTGGCTCGAGCGTGCAGCATCGCCTGAAAGGTCAGGGAAGGGGTGAAGGCCAGCGGGTTGTCCTTCATCAGATTGTCGATCTCGCCGCCGTCGGACTGCTCCAGCGCTTCTGCGCTGCGTCCCAGGGTGGACAGCAGGCGCTCGAGGAAGGCGTCCCGCTGGGCGGCATCCAGAAGGCCCTGTTCGTCCACCGGCAGCGCCAGGAACCAGATCAGCGGGTCGCTCATGTCACCCAGGCGAAACACCAGCGCCAGGCGGGCACGACCCTGCCAGGGTTCCGGCCAGGGGACCTGGCCGCTCTCGAAGTCTGCCAGGGTCTCGAGCGCGCAGGGGTGCACACGCCGTCCCATATGATAGAGACGCACCTCGGCACCGGTCAGGGTGAAAAAGTCGTGAAGACGATGGATCGCTTGCATGGCCCCTCCGAAAGATCAGCGTGCACTCTATCGCGCCGCTCGAGGAGTGTCAGCCGTCCTCGGCGGAAATTTGTGCATCCCTCGCACTGTATTTTGCTGCACCGCTGGTGAATTTTTGATCAAGCGCCGCGAAAGAGCGTCAGAAGCGGCCCGGCGTCATCTGTCAAAGGGTTATCCACAGGGACATTCAGCGCTTCTGTGAATGAATGATGGTGGGGATAAGTCGATGTTGTGACAGTCCGCCGACGGCGGTCAGCGGTTGTTCCCGGAAAGGGCGATCGCAATAGCAGGAGGCTATGGTTCACCCTGGGATTTTTCACTGCGTCTGCTATCGATTTGGAATATAATGCAGTTCGTTTATTCCAAATCATGCTGAGCCATCGAGCAGCCCAGGGTTGAAGTGGCGATGGATGCCTCCACCTGTCACCCTCCCGGGCCATGCCGCACTGGCCGCCCCAATCGTTTTCAAGGAGCCGTCCATGGTTCGTCATCTGGCTGTTTCTCTTGCCGCCGCAGGTGCCATCGGTCTCGCTGCCGGTGCCCACGCCGACACCCTGAAAGTCGGCATGTCCGGTGGTTACTTTCCCTTTACCTTCGTCGAGCAGGACACCCTCAAGGGTTTCGAGGTCGACGTGATGGAAGCGGTGGCCGAAGAGATGGGCACCGAGGTGGAGTTCGTCACCGCCAACTTCTCAGGGTTGTTCGGCATGCTCGAGTCTGGGCGCATCGACACCATCGCCAACCAGATCACCATCACCGAGGAACGTGAGCAGAAGTACCTGTTCACCTCGCCCTACGTGTATGACGGTGCTCAGGTGGTGACCAAGGAAGGCAATGACGAGGTCTCCGGGGTCGAGGATCTGGCGGGCAAGACCGTGGCCGTCAACCTGGGCTCCAACTACGAGCAGTTGCTGCGCGAGCTGCCCTACGCCGACGAGATCGATATCCGCACCTATGAGAGCAACATCGAGCAGGACACCGCGCTGGGTCGTGTCGATGCCTTCGTCATGGATCGCGTCAGCGCCACCCAGGTGATCAAGGAAAAGCCGCTGCCGCTGGCGCTGGCCGGCAAGCCGTTCTCCGAGATTCGCAATGCGCTGCCGTTCCGCCAGGACGACCAGGAACTGCGCGACGAGGTCGACCAGGCGCTTGACACCCTGCGTGAAGACGGCACCTTGAGCGAGATCTCCGAGCGCTGGTTCGATGCCGATATCACCACGCCCTGAGCGGTGATCGACTCTCCATGAGCATTCTCGACCTCGACTACATGCTCGGGCTGGTGCCCATCCTGCTCAGCTACCTGCCCCTGACCCTGGGGATGGCGCTGGCCGGGATGGCGCTGGCTCTGGTGCTGGCCTGTGGCCTGGCGGTGATCCGGGTACTCAAGATCCCGGTTCTCAACGGCCTGACGCTGTGGTTCATCTCGTTCTTTCGCGGCACACCGCTGCTGGTGCAGCTGTTCCTGTTCTACTACGGGCTGCCCCAGGTGCTGTCGTTTCTGACCACCATCGATGGCATCACCGCCACCATCATGGGGCTGACGCTGCACTTCTCGGCCTATATGGCGGAGTCGATCCGCGCCGCCATCGTCGGCGTGGATCGCAGCCAGACCGAGGCGGCGCTGTCCATTGGCATGACCAACGGCCAGTTGATGCGCCGAATCGTGCTGCCCCAGGCCACTCGCATCGCGGTGCCGACGTTGATGAACTACTTCATCGACATGATCAAGGCCACCTCGCTGGCGTTCACCCTGGGCGTCACCGAGCTGATGGGGGCGACCCAGAAAGAGGCCGCCGGCAGCTTCCTGTACTTCGAGGCCTTCATCACCGTGGCGCTGATCTACTGGGCCATCGTCGAGGCGCTGGCCTGGCTGCAGCGGCGCCTGGAATCCCGACTCAACGAGGCCTATCGTCGATGATCAAGCTAGAGCGACTGACCAAGCGCTTCGGTGATACCACCGTGCTCGACGGTATCGATCTGGAGATCCAGCAGGGCGAGATCATCGTGGTGATCGGCCCCTCCGGGACCGGCAAGTCGACGTTGCTGCGCTGTCTCAACTTTCTCGAGCAGCCCGATGGTGGCCGATTGACCTTGGGTCCGCTGAGTCTGGACCTGACCCAGGCCAGCAAGTCCGAGATCCTGGCTGCCCGTCGACACACGGCCTTCGTGTTCCAGAACTACGCGCTGTTTGCCAACAAGACGGCGCTTGAGAACATCGCCGAGGGCCTGATCGTGGTCAACCGCTGGCCCAGGGCCAAGGCCCACCAGCGAGCGCGTGAGATCCTCGAGCGCATCGGCATGTCGGACAAGGCGAACGCCTATCCGGCGTCGCTGTCCGGGGGCCAGCAGCAGCGGGTGGGGATCGGCCGCGCCATGGCCGCCCAGGCCGAGGTGATCCTGTTCGACGAACCCACCTCATCGCTGGATCCCGAGTGGGTCGACGAGGTGCTGGCGTTGATGAAGCAGTTGGCGCGTGAACGCCAGACCATGCTGGTGGTCACCCACGAGATGGCCTTTGCCCGTGACGTGGCCGACCGGGTGGTGTTCATGGAGGGCGGGCGCATCGTCGAGCAGGGGCCTCCTTCGGAGCTGTTCCATGCACCGCAGGACCCGCGTACCCGGGACTTCCTGCGCAAGGTACTGCCCGCCGCCGAGCCCCTGTAGGCCGAATCGCTCATCCATCCGGCGAGATCCTCGTTCGAGAAAGTCTGCACGTCGAGGCGTGCCCTTCGAGGTGCCGCATTTGCAGCGGTTTCTTGGGGGGCGCGTGTTGCTGCCGGGCTGGCCCTCGCTGGTCCGGCACGCGACAATGACGTGCACCAAGCCCATTTTCAAAGCGGAGGCATCATGCCCACCGAACCTTCCGTCCACGACGCCCTGGGCGCGGCCCTGCGCGAGCTCGAGGCGACCATGAAGGCCGCCAACATGTGGCGTATGGACAAGCCGGAGGCCGCCGCCTTCAACAGTCGGCAGCCGTTCTGCATCGATACCATGTCGCTGCCCCAGTGGCTGCGCTTCGTGTTTATCGCCAGGCTCGATACCCTGGTCGAACAGCGTGCACCCCTGCCCGCCAGTTGCGATGTGGCCCCGGCGGTGGACGCCTACCTGATCCAGGAAGGCGCGCGCGCCCAGGACCGGATGCTGTTGCAGAAGGTTGTCGAGGATATCGACCGGCTGATCACCGAGAACTGAATCGCCGGTAACGGAAGAAGTCCCCAGCGAGGAGAAGGCGATGCCCTGGTACTTTGCCTATGGCAGCAACATGAACATTGAGCGTGTCGCCGCCCGCATCGGCGAGACCCGGCGTGTGCTGGCCGGCAGCCTGGAAGGCTACGCGCTGCGCTTCAACAAGGCCTCCCGGGTGCCGGGCATCGCCCACGCCAATGTGGTGCCGGCGCCAGGCGATCGGGTCGAGGGTGCGCTGTTCGAACTCCTCGAACCCGAGCAGATCCGGCAGATGGATCCCTTCGAAGGTTACCCACACGAGTACGACCGTCATCGTCTGCCGGTGATCACCGAACAAGGGCCGATCGAGGCCTGGGTCTATATCGCCGGCGCCGAACGCCAGGGGGATGACCTGCGGCCCGCCCGCGAGTACCTTGAGCACCTGCTGGCCGGTCGGGACTTCCTCAGCGAGGGCTATCATCAGGCGCTGGCGGCGGTAGAGGCCGTCGAGCACCTCGATGATGCCACTCTGGGGCGACTGGGGCTGTCACGTTATCATCCCCGCTAAGGCTTGTACGAAAAGTGCCTGCGCTCGGTAATGCGGCGTTAAAAATCGCGTCAAAATGCTCATTTACACCTCGTAAACTGCGCTTTCTTACCGATTTTTGCCTTGTCAAACCATCGCTCGCCGGCTTTTCGTACTAAGCCTAGGCCTCTGCTTGCCCTGTTACCGCAGCCCCTCCCTCGAGAATTGCAGTGGCAACTGCCACGCGAGCGACCACAGAAGCCATCTTGTGACGGTGACAGCACAGCGCCCGCTCCTGCCAGGCAGGAGCGGGCGCTGCGTGTTAGCGGTCGAGCCCTGGATCAGAAGCGGTAGCTGATACCGGCCATGATCACGTAGGGGTCCACCTCGATCTCGCCGATGTCCTCGCCGTTGAGGTCGACGTCGCTGTCGATATCCAGATACCACACCGCCATGTTGGCCGCCCAGTGGTCGTCGATGACCAGGTCGAGGCCCGCCTGGCCGGCCCAGCCCCAGGACTCTTCCAGATCGAGATCGGCACCCTCCAGCGCGATATCCTCGTCGGAGAAGTGGGTGTAGTTGACCCCCAGGCCGACGTAGGGCTGCACCCGCGCCTCGGTGCCACCGAAGGGGTAGTACTGCACGGTCAGGGTCGGCGGCAGGTGCTCGACGCTGGCGCCGATATCGGTGCCACCTACGTTCAGGTCGACGTCGTGCTCGAAGGGCTCGGCGGCCAGCAGTTCGACGCCGAACTTGTCGTGGAAGCGGTAGCCCAGGGTAAAGGCGAAGCCGTTGTCGTCATGGACGTCGGTGTCCATGGTGCCACCCATCAGCGAGCCGTTGTCGGAGTCGGGCTTGACCTTGGCCACACCGATGCGGGTATAGATGTCACCCTTGCCGTAGGCGGCAAAGGCCTGGCTGCTGACGAGGGCGCTGCCGGCGATGGCGGCGACCAGGGCGGTGGTGATCAGGGGGTGGCGCATGGTGTTCTCCTTGCGTACTGGCAAAAGTGGGCGAGCCGGTCGGCGAGCCATTTGGCGAGCCATTCGGCGAGCCCGATTGCCAAGCAGTGTATGCCGCATCGAGAACGTGGTTATTGATCTACCTCAATACCTCCTTTGGTCGACATAAATGAACCGGCAACGCACCAAAAAAGGCGCCTGGCAAAGCCAGACGCCTTCGATGCTGCGGTTGGAATGCGGCGTGATCGAGCTGACCGCTTAACCGCTTATTTCAAGACCGCGCAGGCGCTTAGAAACGATAGGTGACGCCGGCACCGATGGTCATCGGATCGATCTCGGCCTCGCCAACATCGTGGCCGTCGACCTCGATATCGGAATCGACCTCGGCGTAGCGGGCGTAGGTGCCGACCAGCAGGTTGTCGGTGACGCTGAGGTCGAGACCCACCTGGGCTGCGGCGCCGTAGGAGCTATCGAGGTCGGCGTTGAAGCTCTCGTCGGAGAAGTGGGTGTAGTTCATGCCCACGCCAACGTAGGGGTGGACGCGAGCGTTTTCCACGCCGCCCAGCGGGTAGTAGTTGAGCATCAGGTTGACCGGGGTACGGTCGACGCTGCCCACATTACCGCCGTTGACCGCGATATCGTGCTCCATGGCCTCGGAGCCGTTGAGCTCGACACCGAACTTGTCGTGGAACAGGTAGCCGGCGCCGTAGGCGAAGCCGTTCTCCTCGGAGACATCGAGATCCTGGTTGGCGATATCGCCGTTGTCCGAGGTGGGATCGGCCTTCTCGAAGCCACCGCGCACGTAGATGTCACCTGCCTGATAGGCCAGGGCAGACTGGGCGGCGAAGGTGGTGGTAGCGAGCAGGGCTGCGGTGCCCATCAGTCGAGTCATGTTCATGCGGGACCTCCTTGATGATCCGATGGCATCCTTCCCGAGGGAAGTAACCTTGTACGCTTCGCAGTTTACGAACAGTGTTTCTAAATGTCTTGTAGAAATAGTTAATTGGCCAGATAGCAGTAACTAGCCAGAATTTATGGAACTAAATCGACTTGGGCGGGTAGGTAATGTAAATGCTGTACAATTTTTTTGCACATTGTGGCGTAGACGTCGATGCGCGCTTGTGCACTGCATAAACGCTCGCCGTCCGGCGATAAATCGTCTTCACTGTGGGAGAAGACTCCGGAGGAGAGTGCGGGATGGTGGCCAGACGAAGGCGTGAGAGGTTGCTCGGCATGTCGACGCTGCCCTGGGGCGGGGCGGCACTGGTGCTCGCACTGACCGCTCTGTTGGCGGTGTGGCTGCTGCTGGAACCCTGGCTGATTCGTGATCTCCCGACGCCGGCGAGGCTGGCCATGGTAGTTCTGGGCGTGTGGGCGCTGGGCGGGGGGTTGTCCATGCCGCTGCACTTCTCAGCGGTACCCGGCTGGTGGCGTCTGGCGGGGGCCATGCCTTGGTATCCGCTGGCACTGGTCAGCTTTATCGTGCTGCTGCTGTGTCGCTACGCCGGCCTGTTTTGAACGGGGCTGATGTGCACGGCTAAGGTGGGCAGGGCGGTTCGACCGTCAGTGAGCGTTGAGCGCCAGGTGCGTGCTGGATGTGTCCCGTAACGAAGAAGGCCGCCCGAGGGCGGCCTTCTTGCGTGGCAGACGATCACTGACGATCAGGCGTCTTCCAGGGTGTCGAACTGCTCGGTGATCTCCTTGCTCGGCTCGGCGGTCATCAAGCTCACCACCACGATGGCGATGTAGGCGAAGATCACGCCGGGCACGATCTCGTAAAGATCGAACAGGCCGCCGGACATCTCGGCCCAGGCCACCACGGTGATGCCACCGACCACGATACCGGCCAGCGCACCCCACTGGTTCATGCGACGCCAGTACAGCGACATGATCAGTGCAGGACCGAAGGCGGCGCCGAAACCGGCCCAGGCGTAGGACACCAGTCCCAGTACCGTGGAGTCCGGGTTCATCGCCAGCAGGTAGGCAATGACGGCGATGCCGATGACCGCAAAGCGGCCGACCCAGACCAGCTCGGACTGGCTGGCGTCGGGGCGGAACAGCGCCTTGTAGAAGTCATCGGTCAGGGCAGAGGACGACACCAGCAGCTGGGAGTCGGCGGTGGACATGACCGCAGCCAGGATGGCGGCGAGCAGCACACCGGCGACCAGCGGATGGAAGATGGCGTTGACCATGACCATGAAGATGGTCTCGCCGTCACCCAGGTCGCGGGTCATGTAGACCAGGCCCAGCAGACCGACCGCCATGGCGCAGACCAGGCACAGGCCCGACCAGGTCACGGCGATGCGACGGGCGGCGGGGATGTCGGCTTCGGAGCGGATGGCCGCGAAACGCGCCAGGATGTGCGGCTGGCCGAAGTAGCCAAGGCCCCAGGCCAGCGAACTGATGATGCCGATGGCGGTCAGGGTTTCACCGGTGGACGCATCGACGAACCAGCTCAGCATGTCGGGGTTCTCGGCCAGGATCTGCTGGCCACTGCCGCTGAAGCCACCCAGTTCGGTCAGGGCGATGACCGGCACGACCAGCAGCGCCGCTGCCATCATCAGACCCTGGATCAGGTCAGTCCAGGAGACCGCCAGGAAGCCGCCAAAGAAGGTATAGGAGATGATGGCCAGCGTACCGACGGTCACCGCGATGGTGTAGTCGAAGCCGAATACCGTCTCGAACAGCTTGCCGCCGGCAACCAGGCCGGAGCTGGTGTAGAACAGGAAGAACAAGAGGATGAAGACCGCCGAGATCACCCGCAACAGCGGTGCCTTCTCGCGAAAGCGCTTGGCGAAGAAGTCCGGCAGGGTCAGGGCGTCATTGGCCTTGAAGGTGTAGACGCGCATGCGCCGGGCGACAATCAGCCAGTTGAGCCAGGTGCCGATCAACAGGCCCACGGCGATCCAGGAGGCCGACAGACCGCTGACGTAGGCCGCACCGGGCAGACCCAGCAGCAGCCAGCCCGACATGTCCGAGGCGCCGGCAGATATCGCCGACGTCCAGGGGCCAAGCGAGCGGCCACCAAGGATATAGTCGGACAGATTGGTGGTGCGCTTGTAAGCAATGATACCGATGACCAGCATCAATATCAGATACAGCGCGAACGTGATGCCAATGGTGGCGTTGTTTTCGACCATGGGAGCGTTCCTTGTGGTTTTTGTCGTGGGTGGTTGGCGTTCTCAAGTCACCGGCCCTGTGTCGAGCGCGATGATCTCCCCGTGTGGGCGCGGTCGTCACGCGCGTCCCTGCGATCCGGCGCTCCCCTCGGGGTAGTGGGTGAGCGCCGGTTGCCGACGGTGCGCCGACCGTCGGGTGAGTGCGTTGGACCAGCAGGCCAGGGCCTGACTTACTCGTCCCCTAGCGCCAGCAGCGAGGCGTTGCCGCCGAGTGCCGCCGTGTTGTTGGTCACCGTCTTCTCGGTGGCGAAACGCAACAGGTAGTTGGGGCCGCCGGCCTTGGGACCGGTGCCGGAGAGCCCCTGACCGCCGAAGGGTTGAACGCCTACGACAGCACCAATGATATTGCGGTTGATGTAGACGTTGCCAACGCGCACTTTCCGCGCTATTTCATCGGCAAAGGATTCGTTGCGGCTGTGCACGCCGAAGGTCAGGCCATAACCACGCGCGTTGATCGAGGCGATCACCTTGTCGAGCTCGTTGGACTTCCAGCGCACCACGTGCAGCACCGGGCCGAACTGTTCACGCTCGAGCGCATCGATACCATCGATGGTGAAGGCCGCCGGGGCGACAAAGGTGCCTTCACTGGTGTGCTCGGGCTTCAGCGGCGTTTCGCTGATCAGACGTCCTTCACCCTTCAGCCGATCGATATGCGCCTGCAGGTTCTTGCGCGCGTCCTCGTCGATCACCGGGCCTACGTCGGTGCCGAGGTCGCGTGGGTCACCCACGTGGAGTTCGGCCATGGCGCCGTCGAGGATCTGTAGCACACGGTCGGCGACGTCGTCCTGCAGGTAGAGCACCCGCAAGGCCGAGCAGCGCTGTCCGGCGCTCTGGAAGGCCGAGTGGATGACGTCGGCGACGACCTGCTCGGGCAGGGCGGTGGAGTCGACGATCATCGCGTTCATGCCGCCGGTCTCGGCCACCAGTGTCGGCAGCGGCGCATTCTCACGCTCGGCCAGGGCGCGGTTGATGATCTGGGCGGTATCGGTACCGCCGGTGAAGACCACCCCGGTGATCCGCGAATCGCCGGTCAGCACGCTGCCCACGGTGGGGCCGTCGCCGGGCAGCAACTGCACCACTTCACGCGGCATGCCGGCCTGGTACAGCAGCTCGACCACCCGGTGGGCAACGATCGACGTCTGCTCGGCGGGCTTGGCCAGCACGGTATTGCCGGCCACCGCGGTGGCGACCATCTGGCCGCAGAAGATTGCCACCGGGAAGTTCCACGGGCTGATCGCGGCGAACACCCCCTTGCCGCCCATGTGCAGACGATTGGACTCGCCGGTGGGGCCGGGCAGCTCGGTGGGCTCACCGAAGATCTCCTCGGCGCGCACCGCATAGTAGCGACAGAAGTCCACCGCTTCGCGGATCTCGTCGACGCCGTCGGTCAACAGCTTGCCACCTTCACGCGAGCACAGCGCCATCAGCTCCGCCAGGTGCTCTTCCATCAGGTCGGCGAAGCGCCTCAGGATGTCGGCGCGCTCCTTGACCGGGGTGACCTCCCATGCCGGGAAGGCAGCCCAGGCCGCGTCCACCGCCCGCTCGGTCTGTTCGCGGGTGGTCCACTGCACGCTACCGACCACCTGGCGACGGTCGTAAGGACTGGTGACTTCGTGGGTCTGGGCGGGGTCCTCGGCGACCTCGAAGGCCAGCAGCGGACGCGCCTGGTAGCGGGTATCCATGTGCTTGCCCATGGCCTCCATCAGCGGCTGGTACTGGCTGTTGATGGTCAGGTTGACGCCGCGGGAGTTGGGGCGGTGCTCGCCATAGATGTCGCGAGGCAGCGGAATCTGGGGATTGGACAGGCTGTCGAACTGTCGCAGTGTCTCGATGGGATGGACGCACAGCGACTCCACCGGCACCTTGGGGTCCACCAGCTGATGCACGAAGGAGGAGTTGGCACCGTTCTCGAGCAGTCGGCGAACCAGGTAGGGCAGCAGGTCCTTGTGGGCGCCCACTGGGGCGTAGATACGGCAGTAGGTGCCTTCAGGTGCACGCTTTAGCGCGGCATCGTAGAGTGCCTCGCCCATGCCGTGCAGGCGCTGGAACTCGAAGGCTCGGCTGGTGTGGTTGGCCTGCTCGAGGATGGTGGTGATGGTATGGGCGTTATGGGTGGCGAACTGCGGGAAGATGCGACCCTTGGTGGCATCGGACAGCAGGAAGCGCGCGCAGGCCAGGTAGGCCACATCGGTGGATGCCTTGCGGGTGAACACCGGATAGCCGTCGACGCCGAGCTGCTGGGACTCCTTGATCTCGGTGTCCCAGTAGGCACCCTTGACCAGACGCAACGGGATCTCGTCACCCTGGAAGTCGGCCAGACGGTTGAGGTAGTGCAGCACCGGCAGGGCGCGCTTGGAGTAGGCCTGCACCACCAGACCGAAGTGGCCCCAGCCGCGGCAGATGTCGCTCTCGTAGACGGCGCGGAAGACCTCCAGCGACAACTCCAGGCGGTCGACCTCCTCGGCGTCGATGGTCACCGCCACGTCATTGTCACGGGCCAGCTTGGCCAGCTCCTTGACGCTGCCCACCAGCTCCTCGAGGACCTGTTCGCGGCGGCCAAACTCGTAGCGCGGGTGCAGCGCGGACAGCTTGATCGAGATCGACGGTGCCGGCGTCCTGTCGCCCAGGTTGCGGCTGGTCTTGCCGACCTGGCGGATGGCGGTGGCGTAGTCGTCGAAGTAGCGGCCGGCATCGCGCCGGGTACGGGCGGCCTCGCCCAGCATGTCGTAGGAGTAGGTGTAGCCCTTGTCGAACAGCGGCTTGGAGCGCTTGAGCGCTTCGTCGATATCACGCCCCAGCACGAACTGCTTGCCCATCACCTTCATGGCTTCGACCATGGCCCGGCGAATGACCGGCTCGCCCATGCGGTTGACCATCTTGTTGATGAAACCGCTGGGCTTGCCATCCTTGGGCTTGTCCAGGCTCACCACCCGGCCGGTCATCAAAAGGCCCCAGGTGGAGGCGTTGACCATCCAGGACTCGCTCTTGCCGAGGTGGGCCTTCCAGTCGGCCGGGCCCAGTCGATCTTCGATCAGCGCATCGGCGGTGGCCTTGTCGGGGATGCGCAGCATCGCCTCGGCCAGACACATCAGCATCAAGCCTTCGTGGGTATCCAGGCTGTACTGCTGCAGCAGCTCGTCGATGGTATCGACGGCGGTGTCCATCTCGCGCACTTCGCGCACGAGAGAAGCCGTCTTGTCGGCGACGCGCTCGATGTGCTCGTCCTTGCCATCGATCAGCTTGATCAATTCACTTACGAAGGCGTTTTCTTCGACCACGTAGTGATCGCTGATGCGCGCAAAGAGTGTATCCAGATCCTGCTGCCAGGTGGAGTTGTCGAGCATATTGTTGGCGTTGAGCATGTCAGTCCCCAAATGGTGAACCGCCGCGGGCGGAGAAAGGGCTTGCCGCAAAGTCGATCGCGGACGTGCAGTCGCGCAATCCGGGCATGTTGGCAAGACTAGGTTGCATGCCTCTTCCATGCTTGCCAAATGCACCGAAGGATTTGGCAAATCCACGGGCGTTATCGACTAACCCTAGCTTTAATGTGCCGATTTGGCAGTCAGATGGTGGAGATTCGGTGACGAAATCTCGCTGACATGACGTCGCGTCTGGCTGGGAGGATGGCCGTAATGCTTGCGGTAGGCGCGGGACAGGGCGCTCTGGTGGGCGAAGCCGGTGAGGGCGGCGATTTCCGACAACGGCAGGCGACTGCGCATCAGCAGCTGACGTGACGCCTCCAGGCGTCGACGCATCACGTACTGCCAGGGTGACAGGCCCGTCTGGGCGCGGAAGCGTTCGGTAAAGTGGGTTTCGCTGAGGCAGGCGAAGGCCGCCAGATCGGCGACCTTGAAGCGACGCGCCAGGTGATCGTCGATGTAGCGGTCGAGCGCGCGCAGGTCGATGCGCCGGTGGTGCATCGCGCCGGTTTCATCGCCGGCCAGACGCGCATGCAACGAGCCCAGCAGAGTGGTCGCCAGGCGCTCCTGATGCAGGGCAGGGACGGGGCCCTCTAGCGCCAACTGATTCATTTCGGCCACCACGAAACCCAGGAACTGTTTCAGAGGTGCGTCCAGGGTGAAGAAACGTGGCGCGTCGAACAGCCTGGCCAGTTCATGATGATGGCCGGTGAGCGCCAGGGCGTCATCGGGAAGGTCGAGGATCAGTTGGCGGTTGTTGCCGGTGCCGGCGTAGTAGTGGAGGTGGTTGGCGGGCACGATGCAGCCGCAGAATGCCTCGATGGTGCCGCCAAGGCCTTCGATGTCGAAGTCGGCGCGCCCGGCCAGGGCGATCACGATCTGATGGTAGTCGTGGGAGTGATGCCGGGTCGCGGTGTCCAGGGGGATCTGCCTGATGGCGCTGCTCATCGGGGGGCTCCCGCAGGCGGTAACGAGGACGTCATCATACCCGATGGGTACAGGATTCTCACTGACTGTCAGTCCCCCCTGGGCTGCTCCCTGAGGCGGATACGAGCGGCCAGGTGGTCGCGCAGTGCACGCAGGTCCTCCTGTCCGGCGCTGTCCAGCAGGGCCTTGCCTCGGGTCACCCGGCCAAAGCGCCCGTGTTCATCGACCAGGCTGCGAGCGCGGCGTCGGACGCCGTCCAGGTACTCGTCGTGGCGAATCGGATAAAGGATGACGGCATTCCATTCATCTTCGCCAACTGTGCTGTCGAGAGCACGGTCGAATAGGTCAAGCAGGTGCTGTGGCTCGGTGCGGTATCGTGGCGTGCCGGACAGCATCAACACCGCGAGCACCGCGACGAAGACGACCAGACAGACGACGAACACGAGCAGAAACAAGGACAAGGTCATGGCACGGTAGATCGCTTGAAACGGGAAAGGACGGCTGATCGCAAGGCTCTCACATCCAGCCGCACATGTCGCGGGTCCCGATCTGCGTTGACGCTGGTGTGGTGGCAGGGGCGTTCATTGCATATTGTTACATTATGGATGGATGTGAGGCCGCACGACCTCGAGATCGTCGTCGGGGTGACGGCCTGTCCGGCCATCCGCCGCGACACCAGCTCTGACCCCCGTTCTGAACAGACAGGAATGCAGAGAGGAATGCCGAAAGTAGAGGGACACCGGGCAATAGCATGGCGTGCCGGCCAGTATCGCACCATCGCCGGCCATGATCGTCAGATAGTGTTCCGCCCTTGTATTTCCGGAACCGTGTAAACGAGGAGATGTGATGGCTCTGTTGGTCTCCCTGCTGCTGGCTGTCGCGCTGGGGTGGCTCGCCCAGCGTACCGGTCTTTGCATGGTGCGTGCGGTTCAGGGGATACGCATGTGGCGGCCGGGTCTGTTGCTGACCATCGTCGGCTGCGGCGTCTGGTTCTGGCTTGCCAGCCCCCTGTTCATCCATTTCCCTCTTGGCGAGGTGCTCAGACGTCACGCGATCGGGTGGCCCTTCGCCGTCGGTGGGCTGCTGTTTGGCCTGGCCGCGGCGGTCAATCATGGCTGTTCGATCTCGACCCTTTCCGCCCTGGCGCGGGGGCAGTGGCACATGCTCGCCACCATTCTGGGCTGGGTTCTGGGGTGGTGGATGCTGTACCTGGGCGCCCCTGATATCTCCTACACCCGTCTGACGACGACCTTCACGCCGGCTTGGTGGCTGGTACTGAGTATCGTCGCAGTCTCGCTGCTGGCGATCTGGCGGCTGTCGCCGGCTCACCGCCGTATCTACGCGGGTGTCATGGTGTTCGGCGCGGTAGGCGGTCTGTTGGGCGTGCTGGAACCACTGTGGTCACCGAGCCAGTTGATTCGAGACGTCACCGAGCGGCCGCTGGCGATGGACATGGCCGTCGCCTGGCCTAGCCTCGGACGCGTCCTGATCAGCGTCGCGATCCTGGCGGGAATGCTGGTAGCGGCGCGAGCCCACTTCCGACCGGGCGAGTATCAGGGGTCCCTGGGGCGCTGGGTGAAGCATCTGCTGGCCGGAATCGTGATGGGCATCGGCGCCTCGCTTGCGCTGGGTGGCAACGATCTGCAGTTATTGATCGCGCTGCCGGCCGGCTCGCCGGGAGCGGTCGTCGCCCTGGCCTGCATGATCGCCGGCATCTGGATAGGGCTCGCCGTCGAGGAGCGCTGGGAGCGACGCCAGGACCGGGACTAGGCGCGGCCAATGGCGGTCGGCAAGCATCCCGACAGCCGATTGTCAGACTGGCGGTGCTACCAGCGCTTGACGCTCTGCGGCTGGCACTGTCCCTCGAATGTCAGCCGTACAAGGTTCAGCTGGCCGACGGCAGCAGCACCTTGAGCGCGGCGATGCGAGCGTTGAGCACCTCGATGGCGACCTCGAGAGCCTCGCGTTTACGCGTTATCTGGCCGATATCACCTTCGTCGAAGGCCTCGTTCAACTCCTGCTGGCGCTGTTCCACCATCTGCTGACCCTCACGTACGCGTGACTCGGCCTGGCTGAGCACGTCTTCGCCGGTGCAGCCGCTTCGGACACCATCCAGGGCGAGTTCCAGTTCATTCACCCGTGCGGTGTCCTCGGCATGACGAGCGAAGGCGAGGTCATGCTCGAGTGCCTGCGCGCGCTGATCGCAGCTATCCCTCGCGCCATCGGCCATGGCAAGTGTGCTCAGCAGCAGCCAGACAGGCGTCAGCAGCAGGGTGTGGCGATAAAAAGGCATACGGCGTCCCCACGACTTTATGATTGTGGCGCCAGCCTAGCGTGCGAAAACCGAGCTTGAACAGGGGCCCATCGAAGGGGGGCGTAGTCTTTAAGTATGAGGCCGATTCAGCGGTAGCGGCATGAATGGCGACATGCCGGGGCTCGCAGTACCCGGGGCGCTGAACAGGCAAGGCCAAAGCACGAGACAGTGCTCGAAAACGACGCTTGATCGCAGGATGAGGGATAGGTCAGGGGAGCGCGCAGCGGGAAGGGAGCGCTGTGAAAGGCAGAGCGAAGCGAACTAAAGGGCGCAGCGAAATAAGGGGCGTAGCGGGTCAGCTTGCTAAGCAAGGATGCAAGAGCACTGTGACCGAGAAAGGGGAGGCCCTGGAGCGGGTGAAGGGAATCGAACCCTCGTCTTAAGCTTGGGAAGCTTCTGCTCTACCATTGAGCTACACCCGCAAGGCGTTTTTGATAGTAATCTCCGTTGGTTACGCCTTGCAAGCAAAAGGCTCGCGCGGCGTGATTTTCGTCAACCGGACGAGCCCGGAGCCACGCCGCAGTCATGTGGCTTGTAGTGGCGACAATGACTGCGGTGCGGTATTGGTGCCTATCACACGCCACGATCAGAGCTTGCGAATCGCCGCCGAGACGTTGTGGGCGCCGTCCAGGATCTCGCGTATCACCAGTTGCGCCTCGCCGACCCGTTGCTGGCTGAGGTCACTGCGGGTGGCCACCTCGGTGATCTTCTGGTTGGCCAGTCGAATGCGTTGGTTGTTGTCGTTGAGCACCTGGGTGATCTGCTCGGCGGCGCGGGTGGAGCCCTGGGACAGTTCGCGAACCTCCTGGGCCACCACCGCAAATCCGCGGCCATGCTCGCCAGCGCGCGCCGCTTCGACCGCCGCATTCAGCGCCAGCAGGTTGGTCTGCTGGGCGATCCGCGAGATGGAGTCGGTTATGTTGTTGATCGCTCGCGTCTGCTCCTCCAGGGCGGCCACGATGGCTTGGGTCGCCTTGATCTCGTCGGCGGCCTGGCGCGACGACTCGACAGCCTCTTCGAGCTGGACCAGACCATTGTCGGCGATGGTCTCGGTCTGCTCCGCGGTGACTCGGGCGGACTCCACGGCACTGCGAGCGGCATCGTCGGCCTCGACAGAGCGGGTGATGTCGGTGGCGAACTTGACGACGCGTGTCACCCGGCCGGTTTCGTCGATCACCGGGTTGTAGGTGGCCTCGAGCCAGACGGTGCGCCCACTGGCGGTTATGCGTCTGAAGCGTCCCTGCTTGAAGGTGTTGGCGGCCAGTTCCTGCCAGAAGTCGGGGTGATCTCGATAGAAGGTATCGTCGCAGAACATCCTGTGATGCCGTCCAAGGATGTCGTCGAGACGATAGCCCATGGTGGTCAGGAAGTTGCCGTTGGCACGCAGTATTTCGCCTTCCGGTGTGAATTCGATCACCGCCATGGACGCGTCGAGGGCGCTGAGCACAGCATCCTGACCGGACGCCGCAAGGCGATCGTCGGTGACGTCATTGGCAATCTTGAGAATGTAGTGAATCTTGCCTCGAGCGGAGCGCACAGGAAGGTAGGTCGCCTCCAGCCATAACGGATTGCCATTGGCGTCGATGCGGCGAAAGGTGCCGGTTTTCGACTGGCCGTCCGCCAGCCCCCGCCAGAATGCCTCGTAGGCGGGGTCCTGATGCACCTCTGGCGGGCAGAACATGCGGTGGTGCTGGCCGCGTATCTGATCGAGCCGATAGCCGACGGTGGCAAGAAAGGCATCACTGGCTTCGCGGATGGTGCCGTCGGGACGAAAGACAATACAGGCGGTGTGGCTATTCAGTGCGCGATACAGGGCGCTTATTCTTCTGGCCGATACCATCAAGTTACCTCGGGAGTGGAAGGTGCTGGGAGCAAGGTCGAAGCAGGTTCTTGTTTTTTCTTTTTAAAATGCCTTTTCCATCCTGGAGCCGGCACTGGAGCCGAACGAGTATCGGCCGATATCGCGCGAGCTTTAGTATCTTGCGCGCATAAATGAGGGAGAGCGCCTGGCCGCGCAGGAAAAGCCTGCGGGTCAAACGATGGAACACGGCGAGTTGGGGGCAGGAAGGCAGCGGCCCGCCACCATTCGGTGCGGGCCTGACGGAAATAGGCACAGGGAAAGGAAAAGGCAAGACCGCTTGGGTTGCGGACAGCAATACCCGGTAGGCCTTTTCGGGTCAGCGTCGACTTGAGTGTCAGAGCGAACCGGCCAATACCAGCGTCAGTCCGTAGGCGGCCACGCCGGCAGCGACCGGCCAGCCCAGCGATCGCGTTCGATACCATACCGCCAGCGTCGCCAGTACCCCCACGCCAGTGGCGCTCCAGCTGGCGATGCTCGGCTGTGCCGGTACCAACGAGACGCCCAGCACGGCGGCGATCATCAAAGGCCCCAGCACCGACAGCCACTGCGGCATCGGTTCGACGCTGTCTTCTGTCTGGCGCTCGGCGAGACGACGACGCATCCATATCAGGGGCGCCATTCGCATCAGCAGGGTGCCCAGGGTGGTCGCTACCACCGCCATCCACAACGTAGTGGTCATGATCGACTCCTTGTGACCGGTGAGCGTTTGACGATAAAGAAGCACAGTGCGCCGCACAGAGCCGCCAGGGGGATGCCGGCATTGGCCACCCCCAGCACTGCCAGCAGGGCGCCTGCGGCGATGGTCACCAGGGTCGCCAGGCCCCAGCGGAAGCTGGACAGGCGAGGCACCACCAACACGAGAAACAGGGCAGGCAGGGCAAAGGGCATCACCTCGCCCAGCAGCGGCCAGCGTTCCACCACCCATTCGCCCCCCAGTGCACCCACGGCGGTACCTGCGATCCAGGCCAGCCAGGCCAGCAGGGCGGCGCCGGTGTACCAGCCAAGCCGAGCCGCCTCCGGCAGTTGCGGCAGACGCGTCAGCGCCAGGGCGAAGACCTGGTCGGTCAGACCGTGCATCAGTGCAGGCCACCAGCGGCTCGTGCTCATCGAGGCGGCAAGGTTCGGGGCGTAGACCACGTGGCGAACGTTGATCAATAGGGTCATGGCGACCACCAGCCATAGAGGAGCGCCACCTGCCACCATGCCGACGAACACGAACTGGGAGGCGCCGGCATAGATCAGGGTAGAGATGGCGACGGCTTCCCAGGCACTGAAGCCCGCCTGGACGGCTACCAGGCCAAAGGAGATGGCGATGGGGATATAGCCGCCGAGCAGCGGGATCGCCTCGCGGACGCCGGTCACCCAGGGGCTGGCACGCAAAGGAGTCGTCGTGGTGGTCATCGAGAGGTTTCCGGTGGATGGTAGACGATGGTCAGGGTGGCGGAAGTGGCCTGGTTGTCGGACGCGTAGAGGTGTGGACGATCCGCCGCGAAGGTGACGCTCTGGCCCGGGCCCAGGGTGTGGCTCTCGTGCTCGGGGCCGGTGGTCAACCGGCCGGAGATCACCGTGACGGTCTCGTGCACGCCCGCGGGGTGCGCTTCGCTGAGCCGATAGACGTCAGGGTCCAGGCGCATCCAGTAGACGTCGACGGCCGGTTGGCTATCGCCCTGATCGATCAACTGGACCTGCACGCCCTGGTCATCCAGCGCCGTGGTCACGGGTTTTATCAGGGTGCCGAAAGGCACCTCGAGGCAGCTCGCCAGGCGCCACAGGGTGTCCAGGGTAGGGTTGCCGTTGCCCTGTTCCAGCCGAGACAGGTTCGACTTGGCGACGCCGGCGTCGCTGGCCAGGCGGGATAGCGACCAGCCACGCAATTGGCGCAGATGCTGAAGATGCCGGCCGAGTGCTTCGGCATGCAGCGTGTCGTCGCTTGAGAAGCTAGCTTGGGAGAAGGGCTCGATCATGAGGTCACTGTTCGGTTGAGCTGTTGTTCCATTTATCGAACGTTCTGTAAAAGGAACATAGGACGAATGTTGCGATGGCGTCAAGCCTGAGCTCGCACTGGGGCGGGAGAAGACTCATGCGCTGTATCCGTCATGGACCAAACCGCAAGGGGCGTGATTACGTCGTCGGTGACGTGCACGGCCAGTACGCCCAGTTGATGGAAGCGCTGGAGAGAGTCGACTTCGATGTCGCCCGGGACCGGCTGTTCTGCGTCGGTGATCTGGTCGACAGGGGAGAGGCATCGCTCGCCTGTCTGACGCTGGCGCTCGAGCCCTGGTGCTTTGCGGTGATGGGCAATCACGAACAGATGGCGATCACCGCCCTGGCCGAAGGCGGAGGAATGGCCTGGGATCTGTGGCAGCGCAATGGCGGCAACTGGGTCTTTCTCGATGGTGTCGAGGAGGCCCGTAGCACCATGAACGCCGCCCGCCCGCATCTTCCGCTGGCTCGGGAAATCGTCGCGGGACATCGTCGCCTGGGCGTGGTGCACGCCGATCCACCCGACGACTGGGGCCAGATCGAGCAGACCTCGTCCGAGCACCTGCTATGGTCGCGGCGTAGATTCCGACGTGACAGCGGCGGCAGCCTGGACTCGACCCGCGTCGAGGGCGTCGATGCGGTGGTGGTGGGGCACACCATCGTCGAGGCACCGCTGTGGCTTGGCAATGTGCTGCATCTGGATACCGGTGCCTGTGCCGGCGGGCGCCTCACGCTGGCCGCTGTTGACGACATCCTTGATGCCATTCCCTGATCGACCTGGCCGGCGGTGCCCGTTGATGGCCGTCGCGTAGTGGCAGCGTCGATCTCTTGCCACAGACCTTGGAACCGACGCAGAACGCTGTGGTCAGTAGGGCGCTTCTCTCACCGCTGTGCACCGTCGGGCCCAGGAGAGGAAAAAAAATTTTCGATGAAAGGAGAACTTTTCTGGTGACGACTGTCATATGTGGTACAGACAGCATGCGCGATGGCAGTCGTTAGCAGTGTTGATCTGGTTTGCTAAATCGATCGTTGCGCCTCATGGCTTCCATGGGGCGTTTTTTTTTGCTTGGGCGAAGGTGCTCTCCCTCTCTTCCCTTTCCATTGGGCCCGGGCATATCAGGCATGCTCCATGAACGCCCTTACGGTTTGCACAAGCGCCAGGGGCATCTGGAGGATCGGGGAGGCCGATGCAAGGCGGTGGTGCCAGGCAATGGTGTCAGCGTTGGCGCTACCGACAGCACGCCCACCGCCGGCATCGTGATGCCGGCGGTGGGCGTCTACAGAAGGCGTTGCGCAACAGGAGGGGTCAGGCGCTTCGTTGATGGCGTCGCATGGTGAGCACGGCGGTAAGCACGTCGCGGCGGGTGACGATACCCACCAGTCGGCCCTGTTCGGTGACGGGATACACCTTGGGTTTTGCTCCCAGCATTTCCTGGGCCAGATCGACGATGCTCTTGGTGGGAGACACCGACAGCACTTCGTTACGCATCATTTCATGGACCAGCGGTGCCTCGTGATCCAGATAGAGGCTCTCGATCACCTTGCCCAGCACGTCCTGCTCGGAGATGAAGCCGATCAGGTGATCGCCGTTGTCCACCACCGGGGCCCCTGGCAATCGGTGCAGAGCGAGACCTTCCGCCAGGGTGGAAATGGAGGTCTTGCCGCTGACGCGGTAGCAGTCCTTGGACATGATGTCCCGGACGATCGATGGAGGTGCCTTGTGTGGCATAACCGCTCTCCTTTGAAGCGGCCCGGCGCCATGCGTCGGGCCCTTGACCGTCAAGCGCCTGGACCGCACTCCAGGCAGCGTTCGGTGATCGCCGGACCCCTGCGCAGATGCACGTTGAGGTCCCTCAGTGCTGTTCTCAGGCCTTCTTCGACCACCGGGTGGTAGAAGGGCATTTCCAGCAGGCGATCCACGGTCAATCGTTGGTCGATGGACCAGGCCAACAGGTGGCCCAGGTGTTCCGCCCTTGGGCCGAACATTTCCGCGCCGAGAAGAATTCCCGAGCCGTGCTCTGCGTAAAGCCTCAGCATGCCTCGGTTCTGCCGCATCACCGTGGACCGTCCCTGATCCTCGAACGAGACCTCGCCGATGGCCACGTTGGTCAGTTGTTCATCCCGACGCTTGAGTTCAGCGTAGCCTACTCCAGCGCTTGCCATCTGCGGATCGGTAAACACCACCGCCAACGGAGTACGCCTGCGACCGGCGCGAATATCCGGGTAGCGTCCGGCGTTTTCGCCTGCGATGCGTCCCTCGTCGGACGCCTCGTGCAGCAGGGGAAGATCCTGGTTGGCATCACCGGCGATAAAGATCGGTGCGGGCGAACCGTCATCGAAGCGACACTGCATGGTCAGCCGGTCGAACACCGGCACACCGCGGTCGTTGAGTTCCAGCCCGGTCTTCGGCAGGTCCAGCTTGTCCACGTTGGGCCGACGTCCGGTGGCCGCCAGCAGGTAGTCGAAACGCTCGGTCTTCTCGGTGTTGCTGTCGCGACAGTGGAAGGTCACCACCACCTGATCGCCGTCCCGGTCGACCTTCTTGACGGTGGCGTCGGGGTCCAGTGGAAACCCTGTGTTGAACTCCTTGTCGGCGAGCGCCTTGAGATCGGGGTCGCCAAGAGGACCGATGGCGCCGCCGACGCCGAACATGCGCACTCGCACGCCCAGGTGGTGCAGCGCCTGACCGAGTTCGAGGCCGATGACGCCGGGCCCGAATACCACCACCGACTCGGGCAGGTCATCCCATTCGAACAGGTCGTCGTTGATGATCAGGCGATCCCCGGCGGCATTGAGAAAGTCGGGCCAGGAGGGGCGGGAGCCGGTGGCGATGACGATGCGCTTGGCCTTGATACGCGTATGGTCGCCCACCACCAGGGTGTTGGCGTCTTCGAAGCGAGCGGCACCGACGATGCGGTCGTCTTCCTCGATGCGGGCCATCGAACTCAGTACGCTGTCGACGAAACGATCCCGCTCCCGCTGGAGGCGTTCCATCACAGCGGGGCCGTCGACGCTGACGCCGCTGACCTTGACCCCGAAGCCCTCGGAGTCCCGTGCCTGCTGGGCCACGTCGGCGGCGGAAATCAGCAGCTTGGACGGCATGCAGCCGACCCGTGCGCAGGTGGTGCCGTAGGCGCCAGATTCGATCAGCACCAGCTTGTCGGTATGTTGTCGCGCCGCGTGCCAGGCACCAAGGCCGGCGCTTCCTGCTCCGATAATGGCGATCTCGACCTGTCTTTCCTGCATGATGTCTCTCCTGGGAGCTGAACATGGCGCTGTGGGGAACCCGTGGGGGTGACCTCTATCAAAACAGTAGGACAGTTGAGGCGGGTTTCTCTATCAATCAGGCGTTGCTGTTACATCAAAGCCTGTATTGGCACACTGAAATGGGCCATCGGAGATACCGGTGGCGTCATTCGACCCTGGAGGTAAGTTCTCTGATGGACGCGCGAGAGTATCTGGCCCGCAAGGGGCTCGACGGTGAGCGAGACAAGGAAAGGCCCAACACCCTCGAGGAAAAGGCCTGGGACCGAGCGCGGGAGTCCCACGACCATCGTCCCAGGGCCGGGACACCCCATGACTGGGAAGACTGGGAGCGTTACCACGATGTCCTGGCCGAAGGCGCGGAAAGCCTGGAGCAGAAGATTGACGCCGAGGCCCATCGCCAGGCCCAGGAGCAGGCAGCGCGTGACGCGCAGCCGCAGCGTGCGCAGGCTGGGGCGATGGATAGCCCTTCAAATAGCCCTTCAAATAGCCCTTCAAATAGCCCGGCGGTGGAGCACTTCACCCCACCGCCTGTGCCCGAGCAGAAGGAAGGCACCGATGCGCATGCGTCCAGCACCAGTGACGAGCCCATGACATCCTCGCCCCAGGTGGCGTCGGCGTTGATGGCGTCGCCAGCGGCCCGGCTCGCCTTGATGGTGCTGGTGCTGCTGATGCCCCCGCTGGCGGTGGCGGTAGCCGAAGGTGGTTCGCGCCGGATCGCGATTGCGTTCCTGCTGACCCTGCTGGGCTGGCTGCCTGGGGTGGCGTACGGGGCCTGGTGGTTGAAGCAGGTCAATCATTGAGGCGAGCAGGGCTCAGGGGGGGCAAGCGTTGGGCCGGAGAGGGTGTTCGCGTATACTGCCGTAAACCTTTTTGACTAGTGGGAGTTTACGGTGGGCTATCTGGTGGTGGTCACCGCCCTGTGGGCGTTCTCGTTTTCGCTGATTGGTGTCTATCTGGCCGGTCAGGTGGACAGCTATTTCGCGGTGATGATGCGGGTGGGGCTGGCGGCGCTGGTGTTCCTGCCGTTGTTGAAGCCCGGCCTGCTCGATCTGCGCCACAAGCTCGCGCTGATGGCACTTGGTGCCGTCCAGCTTGGCATCATGTACATCTTCTTCTATCAGTCCTTCGTGCTCCTGTCGGTGCCGGAGGTGCTGCTGTTCACCATCTTCACGCCGCTGTACATCGCCATTCTGGATGACCTGGCGTTTGGTCGTTTCACGCCCTTCCATCTGGTCACTGCAGGGCTTGCGGTGATCGGCGCGGCGGTCATTCGCTACAAAGGTGTCAACGACGACTTCTGGCTGGGATTCCTGGTGGTGCAGGGGGCCAATCTCTGCTTTGCCATGGGGCAGGTCGGCTATCGGCGCCTGTCGGCGGCACTGCCCCCCTCGTTGCCTCGCCACCATGTATTCGCCTGGTTCTACCTGGGTGCGGCCTGCATCGCGCTGCCGGCCTTCGCGCTGTTGGGAAGCACCTCGGGGCTGCCGACGACACCCCTGCAGTGGGGGGTGCTGCTGTGGCTGGGACTGGTCGCCTCGGGGCTCGGCTACTTCCTGTGGAACCTGGGCGCCGTGCGGGTGGATGCAGGCGCCCTGGCGATCATGAACAACATGCTGATTCCTGCTGGCCTTGCGGTGAACCTGGTGATCTGGAATCGCGAGGCTGATCTGCTACGTCTGGCCATGGGAGGCGCCATCATCGCCGGTTCGCTGTGGCTTAACGCCTGGTGGCAGCGGCGTCACAGGACGGCGCCGGTCTAATTCATCGTCAGTCTGGGTGATCATCGATCTGGGCCAGCAGTTGGCCTGAGGCGCCGGGCGCGGTTTGCTCCGCCAGGCCCCCCTCGCCATAATGAGCGGTCGCCAAGGGAAGGATGCGTGGATGCAATCGTTCAAGAACATCGGACTGATCGGGCGCCTGGGCAGCGCCAAGGTGGTCGAGACCCTCAAGCGGCTGATTCGTTTTCTGGATGACGCCGGCTACCACGTGATCGTGGAAGACCGTACCGCCTCGGCGTTGCTGGAACGTGGCCACGCCGAGGCCAGTCGCCGCATGCTCGGCGAACTATGTGATCTGGTGATCGTGGTCGGGGGCGACGGCAGCCTGCTGGGCGCGGCCCGCACCCTGTGTCGCAGCGGAACCCTGGTGCTGGGGGTCAATCGCGGACGGCTGGGCTTCTTGACCGATATCTCGCCGGATGAGCTCGAGGCCCGTGTCGGTGAGGTGCTGGCGGGACAGTACGAGGTCGAACAGCGCTTTCTGCTCGATGCCGAGCTCTACCGCGGGGATTCCCTGGTGGGCAGCGGCGATGCCCTCAATGAAGTGGTACTGCACCCGGGCAAGGCGGTGCGGATGATCGAGTTCGAACTGTTCATCGATGGCCAGTTCGTCTACAGCCAGCGCAGCGATGGCCTGATAATCGCCACGCCGACCGGTTCCACCGCCTACGCCATGTCCGGCGGTGGCCCGATCATGCATCCGAAGCTCGACGTGGTGACGCTGGTGCCGATGTTCCCGCACACCCTTTCGAGCCGGCCCATCGTGATCGACGCCGGCTGCGAGATACGCTGTCATATCGGTGAGACCAACCAGACCTATCCCCACATCAGCTGTGACGGCCAGACCCGTGCCGTGGCCAAGCCCGATGATGTTCTGGTGATCCGGCGCAAGCCCCAGAACGTTCAACTGGTGCACCCTCTGGGTCACAACTTCTATGACGTCCTGCGCAGCAAGCTGGGCTGGAGCAACAGGCTGGGAGATTGACGTGAGCAGGCGACTGGACGGCTACGACCTGATCGGTGACGTTCATGGCTGCGGCGCCACCCTGGCGGCGCTGCTGGAACGGCTGGGGTATCACCTGCGCGGCGGTGTCTATCGTCACCCCCAGCGCAAGGCGATCTTCCTCGGGGACCTGATCGACCGTGGCCCGCGTATCCGCCTGGCGGTCTCCATCGCCAGACGCATGGTGGAAGAGGGCGAGGCCTATATCGTGCTGGGCAATCACGAGATCAATGCCCTGACGTACACCCAGAAAGCCCCGCCTGAGCACGGCAGGGAATGGCTACGCCCGCATACACCGCGTCACAACCGCATCATTCGTGAAACCCTCGAGCAGTACCATGACCACCCCCAGGAGTGGGATGATGCCCTGGCGTGGTTTCGCCAGATCCCCCTGTGTCTCGAGATCGACGGCATCCGGGTGGTCCACGCCTGCTGGGACGACCGCCTGATCGAATCCTTCAGGCAGCTCCGGCCCGACGGCTGTCTGGACCACGATTTCCTGCTCCAGGCCTCGAGCCCGGGTACCGAAGAGTCGAGGATCCTCGAGCGCCTGACCCGCGGCGGTTCCATCGACCTGCCCGGGGACACGGTCATCCATTCCGGAGACGGTTTCACTCGACGAAGCTTTCGGACCCACTTCTGGGCACGAGACCCTCGCACCTGGGGTGACGTGGTGTTCCAGCCGGACAATCTACCGGGAGACCTCGAGGACCGGCCGTTGAGCGACAGCGAACGGGCCAGCCTCAGCTACTATGGCCCCGACCAGCCCCCGCTGTTCATCGGCCACTACTGGTGCGAAGGCGTCCCGGCCTTGCCGGCACCGAATATTGCCTGTCTCGACTACAGCGCGGTGAAGTTCGGTCGACTGGTGGCCTATCGCTACAGCTTTGAATCCCGCCTCGACGCCAACCACTTTGTATGGGTGCCGGTGCCCAGGGACGTGCGTGCGAGGCCCTTGCCCCGAGAGATCGTCTTCGATTGATACAAAACGTTACATTAAAGTCGAGCACCCGACTGAACCCTTTATCAAAAGCGGCGTCTGAGTAGGTGTTCCCTTGAATGATCCCTTGCTCTTGTCCGGCGGCCCCCTCCGCCGGACTTTTTCTGTGTGGATGAAAAAGACATCCTGCCATGCCCGGCTTGCCGTCGGGCCTTTCGCCCATCTGCGCCGCGTGTGACCGCTGCCCCTACCGGCCAACGTCATTTCAGGCCATCATCTCTGGGCCGCTACCCTTTTTCGCGCTGGAGACGCCATGTTCCGGGTCATGCTGATCCCCCACGATATCGATACTCGCGAGCTGCGACAGGCGCTCTGGTCGCACCGCATCGGACACCGTATCACCGACGAGGACGACGGCCAGGTACTGTGGCTGATGGACCCGAAACAGCAGGACGCTCTGGCCGAGGTGATCACTCGCTGGCAGCGGGGAGAGGCGATACCCGCGCCGAGTGCCTCGAAGCCGAGACCGGCACGTCACTGGTGGCCGCTGCTGCGCCAGCATCCGGTCACCTTGTCGGTGCTCGGGCTGTGTCTGCTGGTGTTTGGTGCCATCGCTGTGTGGGGAGACATGGTGCTGGCGTGGCTGGCGATTGTGCCTGTGGGCATCCGTGGCGGGGCGCTGGCCGTCGGCAGTATCCCCGATGCGCTGGCGGCGGGGCAGGTATGGCGCCCGCTGTCGCCGATCTTCCTGCATTTCGGCTGGATGCACCTGATCTTCAACATGATGTGGTTGTGGTATTTCGGCCGTCAGGTGGAGACCCTGCATGGCCCATTGCGCATGCTGACGCTGGTGGTGGTGGCGGGGCTTGCCGGCAACCTGTCCCAGTACGCCACCGGCACGGTGCTGTTCGGTGGCATGTCGGGCGTCGACTTTGCGTTGCTTGGCTACGTCTGGTTGATGTCCCGTCGCGCGCCGGCCAGCGGCTTCTTCGTGCCGCAGATGCTGGTGCTGTTCATGCTCGGCTGGATGGTCTTCACCATGACCGACGTCGCCGGGCTGGTGGGCTTTGGCAATGTGGCCAACGAGGCGCACCTGGGCGGTCTGCTCGTGGGGCTGGTGCTGGGCTGGTATCATTCCCGCAAATCACGTCTTCACTAGAGCGATGCCATGAGCGACATGACCTTCGAGCGAATGATTTCCCAGATGACGCCGTCGATCTACCAGAGCCTCAAGCAGGCGGTGTCGCTGCGCAAGTGGCCGGACGGGCGAATGCTGACGGCCGAGCAGATCGAGCTGTGCATGGAAGCCGTGATGCGCTACGAGCACGACAACAATGTGCCCGAGGAGAGCCGCATCGGCTACCTGGAGCAACGCACCTGCGGCGCTGGGCCCGGTGGGCCATCGAGCAGTGCCGGGGTTTCCGAAGACATGGCGGGGCTCGCCCGGGATGCCAGTCGTGACTGAAGTACTTGCCCACGGATGTCTGTCCAAGATGGGGGTCGAACCCGACTCCCCCGCGCGCTACACCCTCAAGGCCGGCGAGAACCGTCTGCCGCTCAACGACTACCTGGGCCGCACCCTGCGACTCGAGTGGAGCGGGGCGATCGCCTGTACCCACTGTGGGCGTGCGACCAAGAAGAGCTTCGGGCAAGGCCACTGCTATCCCTGCTTCAAGCGCCTGGCCCAGTGCGACAGCTGCATCATGAAGCCCGAGCTGTGCCACTTTTTCGAGGGGACCTGTCGCGAGCCCGAGTGGGGCGAGCGGTTCTGCTTCCAGCCCCACGTCGTCTACCTGTCCAACGCTTCCGGGCTCAAGGTCGGGATCACCCGCAATACCCAGATGCCGACGCGCTGGCTCGATCAGGGCGCGATCCAGGCGTTGCCGATCCTCGAGGTGGACAGTCGTCAGCAGTCTGGCTTCGTCGAGGTGCTGTTCAAGAATGAGGTGTCGGATCGCACCAACTGGCGGGCGATGCTCAAGGGCCAGGTCGAGGAGCTGGATCTGGCCGCAGAGCGCGACCGTCTGCTGGAAAGGCTGTCGGCGGGGCTGGGCGATCTACGCGAGCGCTTCGGCGCCGATGCTATCCGTCCCCTGGACGGCAGCCCACGTCGCTTCGACTACCCGGTACTGGAGTACCCCACCAAGGTCACGTCTCACAACCTCGACAAGAATCCGCGAGTCGAGGGCACGCTGATGGGGATCAAGGGCCAGTACCTGATCTTCGATACCGGAGTGATCAATCTTCGCAAGTACACCGGCTACGAGATGTCGCTGGCGGCTTGATCACCGGCAGCGACAGGCGCTGTCAGCGACCCAGGGAGCACTGTCATGTACGTGCTGCATATCGCCAATCGACAGACGTCGTCGTGGTCGCTGAGGGCCTGGCTGACCTTGCGCCAGCTCGAGATTCCCTTCGAGCTGGCCTTTCACCCCTTCGATGAGCAGGGCAACAGTCACGCCGACTTTCGTCGGTTTTCGCCCTCGGGGCGAGTGCCCTGTCTGCATCATGACGAACGGGTGGTGTGGGACTCGCTGGCCATCATCGAATACCTGGCCGAGCGTCATTCCGAGATCTGGCCTGAGCATGTGGACGCCAGATGCTGGGCCAGAAGTGCCTGTGCCGAGATGCATTCAGGTTTTAGCGCGCTCAGGCAGCAGTGTCCGATGCACTGCGCGCTGCGCGTACGCTTGAACGAAAAGACGCCCGAGTTGCTGGATGACCTGCATCGGCTGAACGAACTGTTTGAAGACGGCTTGACGCGCTTTGGTGGACCTTACCTGTGCGGCGAGCGTTTTACCGCCGCAGACGCCTTTTTCGCCCCCATCGCCTTCAGGATGCGAACCTACGACCTGCCCATGGGTGGCCCATCACGCGACTACCTCGAGCGACTCCTCGCCTTGCCCGCCATGCGCCAATGGCAAAGCGAGGCGGTTTGCGAGCCGTTCCGTGAGTTGCCTCTCGAGGCGCAGATCCTCGCCAGCGGCACTGTGCTCAAGGACTTGCGCTGAAGGATCTGTGTTAGGGCATCTGACTATCTGTCAGAGCATAGGATGCCCGATTCCGCTGTCGCAGAACCGGGCCGACCAGCCGCCTTTCAATCGCGTCCGTTGTTTCAACCTTCTGCACTGGTCTCGTTGGCCTGTGGTGGCGGCGGCATCAGATGCTTGGGCAGGTTCTGCCGCCTGGCATCGGTCCTTGGGCCGTAGTGGGTCGATAGGTAGTCGAGGATGGTGGCTTCCATTTCGGGATTGAACTGCCACAGGCCCTGGGTCTCCTGCATCCAGTCGATCAGGTAGGCCCAGTGCTCGCGTGACCCCCTGTTCTGGGTGACCAGGGCGGCGGAGTGGCAGACGGTGCAGTTGCCCTTGACCGTCTGCCAGCCCTCGGCCATCACGAACCCGCTGTCCGGGTCGGTCTCGAGGGGGGCATCTGTGGCTTGCCCAGAGGCCTCGCCTGTCGATTGAGCCAGGCCAAAGGGGCTGAACAGCACCGCGCCGAGCAGCAGGCCAGTCATCAAGAGCGGGCGGGTCGACGACCAGGCCCTATGCCTTCTGGTGGTACGAATTCCCATGCCAGTCTCCTCCCTCAGCCGACCTGAACCGCGATGCGGTGACAGGCGTTGTTGAGGTAGCCCTTGGGGTTCCAGCCGGGCACCACCATGGGCTGGGACTGGCCGTTTTCATCCACCGCCCGGGCCCACACCTCGTAATAGCCTGGCTCGGGGAACTCGACCTGGGTGGTAAAGCGCTGCCAGGCGAGGCGATTGGGTGCGTCGTTGAGGCTGGCCTTCTGCCAGGTGGCGCCGAAGTCGATTGAGGTGTGCACCTCGGATACCGACAGATCCCCCGCCCAGGCGTGGCCGCGCACCTCCATCGGCTGGCCCTGGGCGTGCTCGATCCCTGATCGCGGGTAGGTGATCAGGGACTTCACCGGCATCGACTGGATGGTGACGAAGTCTTCCTTGGCCACCTCAGTGCCCGGTGCCACCGGGTTCGCCGGCACGCTGTAGGAGGGAGGCGCCATCTTGGCCCCATCGTGCTTCTGGTTGCGCACGACGATCTGCTTGAGCCACTTGCCCGATACCGAGCCTGGCCAGCCGCCGCACACCAGGCGCAGCGGGTAGCCGTTCTGGTAGGGAATGTCCTCGCCGTTCATCGCCCAGGCGATCAGCGACTCGTCCTCCAGGGCCTTTTCCATCGGCACACCGCGAGAGATCGCTTCCTTGTCGGCGGCGCCGCTGGCGTGGCGATCGGCGCCGTAGTAACCGATATAGACGGCGTCGTCGGCGATGCCACAGGCCTCCAGCACATCGCGAAGTCGTACCCCGGTAAAGGTCGGGCAGGCCACCGCACCGGTGGTCCACTGGTTGCCGCTGGCGGCGGGGACGTACTCGCTGCGACCATTGCCGCCGCACTCTACCTGAAGCTGGTAGGTGTGCTCGGAGAAGCGCTCCTTCAGCTCGGCGATGGTGAAGGTGGTGGGGTTCTGGCACGACTCGCCGGTGATTTCCAGCGTCCAGGTGGCGGGATCGATTTCGGCTCGCTCCGGGGGCAGGCCGTTGTTGCGCACGAACATGTAGCGCGCCGGGGTAATGTCATCGTCGAGCAGATGGGCCGGTGTCTCGGCGTTGATCGGACGGTCGTTGAGGACCCTCAGCCCCTCCTTGCCCTCGATCTCGAAGGCTTCGTCGCTCTGGGCCAGGGCTGCAGGAATCAGGCCTCCCGGCATGAAGCGTGCGAAGGGAATGCTGGCGCCGAGTACCGCGCTCATGGCCAGCAGGCTGGAGCCGGTGAGAAATCCACGACGGCTGACGGGATCCACCTGCCGCCCCCACAGCTTGCGATCGGCGTCCACGGGATCCTTGGCGTAGAGGGCGTGCAGGCCCTTGGTCTGGCGGCGCATGCAGAACTCCTTATATTTTAATTGTAGGTCGTTATTCCAGAGGATCCTTGTAGCGTAGGTGGTGGCACCGGCGGCGGCCAGGGACAGTTGGAAGGCGGCAATGGGTCCAGCGCTGGGGCATAGCGGCCTGGAGGCGGTGGCGACTCGCTAAAATAACGATCCCTGACGATGGGGCGCCCTGAAGCTCTCGGTATCAAGCTCACTATCAGTATCAAGACCGCTATCAAGGCCACTATCAAGGCCACTATCACTACGTCGTGACAGGCCCAGGCGACGGCAGGCCTTGCGGAAGCGTTGGTCGAGCAGTTCGGCGAAGACGCCCTGGCCGCGCATGCGGTGGCCGAAGCGACTGTCGTAGTCCTGGCCGTTGCGACACTGGCGAATCAGGCTCATGACCTTGGCGGCGCGCTCAGGATAGTGGGACTCGAGCCAGGCCTCGAACAGCGGCGCGACCTCGCGTGGCAGTCGCAGCAGCATCCAGCCGGCGGTGCTGGCGCCGGCGTCCCTGGCGGCCTGGAGCAGGCGCTCCAGTTCATGGTCGGTAAGCCCGGGAATCACCGGCGAGACCAGGGTGCCCACCGGTACACCGGCATCGGCAAGTTCGCCGATGACCCGAAGTCGGGCCCGGGGTGAGGCGGTGCGCGGCTCCAGTTGACGCTTGAGTTCGGTGTCAAGGCTGGTGAGGCTGACCATCACCCGCACCAGGCGGCGGCTTGCCAGTTCACTCAACAGGTCCTTGTCGCGCAGGATCAGCGCGCTCTTGGTCACCAGGGTGACCGGATGACGCCACTCCAGCAGCCGTTCGAGCAGTGCCCTGGTGGTTCGGTGTTCGGCCTCGATGGGCTGGTAGGCGTCGGTGTTGCCGGACAGGTTGATCGGGCGGCAGACGTAGCCGGGCTTGCACAATTCCTCGGTGAGGCGTTCCACCAGGCCGGTGCGGGCGATCAGGCGGGTCTCGAAGTCGAGACCGGGTGACAGGTCCCAGTAGGCATGACTGGGCCGCGCGTAGCAGTAGATGCAGCCATGCTCGCAGCCACGGTAGGGGTTGATCGAGCGATCGAAGGGCAGGTCTGGCGAGCGGTTCCACGACAGAGCGCTCCTGGCGCTCTCGGTGGCGGTGACGGTGGCGATGCGATCAGGCGTTGCCTCTTGCCACCAGCCGTCGTCCACCTGTTGGCTACGGGTGGGAGAAAAACGATTGGCGGGATCATAGGTCGCGCCGCGGCCCTTCAAGGGGCTCGTAGCGCTTCTTTGCTGGCCGTCGTCGTGATAGTGATCCATGCCTGCAAGGCTAGTCGAATGCTGTTTATATATCCAGTGTGGTGGTGGGGCGAACGAACGCGGAGCAGAGCTATGGGCTGAATAAGGAGATAAACGGGGGTTGAACAAGAGCTGAACGGGGAGCACAACGGCAAGAGGCCGCCCAAGGGCGGCCTCCTGTCGACTTGCCGGTGGAAGCGTTATTGCTTCGGCGTAAAGGAGCCGGCTTCCTGACGCTGGGGGTATTCCTCGAAGGTGGCCATGAAGTCCGCCACGATCTTGCCTACAGGGGAGAAGGCATACATGCGGCGCAGCTGCCAGTCGTCGTAGTAGGAAGAGTCTTCCGGGGCCATCTCGAACGGATCGGCACGCAGGTCGATCAACAGCGGTGCCTTGAGCTGCGTCTGCTGACGGCGCCAAGCGTCCATGCCCTCGTGCTCCTGGATGCTGAAGTGTGCCTTGTACTGGCCGAAGCGCACGGCACCCAGGGAACCATCATCGACGAAGGCGAAGAAGGTGTCGCGCGGCCACTCGCCGGCGTCCTCGGCGCCGGTCAGGTGGGGCAGCACGTTATAGCCATCGATGTGCACGTTGAATTCCTTGTCACCGGCGGTGTAGCCGTCAAGCAGCTGCTCCTTGATGTCCGGCTCGCCAGCGGCGGCGATCAGGGTCGGGAACATGTCCTCAAGCGAAAGGATCTCGTTGGACACCTGGCCCGGTTCGATCTGCCCCGGCCACCTCATCATGAACGGCACCCGAATGCCGCCTTCCCAGGTAGTGGCCTTCTCGCCACGGAAGGGCGAGGTGCCGCCATCCGGCCAGGTGAACTTCTCGGCGCCGTTGTCGGTGGTGTAGATGACGATGGTGTTCTCGTCGGCACCCAGTTCCTCGAGCTTGTCGAGCAGTTGGCCCACCAGGGCGTCGTGCTCGGTCATGCCATCGGCGTAGACGCCAAGTCCGGTGCGGCCTTCACTCTCTTCCTTGAGGTGGGTGAAGATGTGCATGCGGGTGGTGTTGTACCAAACGAACCAGGGTGTATCGGAAGATTCCTGGCGCTCGATGAAGTCCTCGGCGGCGGTCAGGAATTCCTCGTCGATGGTCTCCATACGCTGTTTTGTCAGCGGGCCGGTGTCCTCGATCTGGCCATCCGCGGAAGAGCGAATGACACCACGGGGGCCGAACTGTTCACGGAAGCCAGGATCGGTGGGGTAGTCGGCGTTCTCCGGCTCTTCCTCGGCGTTCAGGTGGTAGAGGTTGCCGAAGAATTCGTCGAAGCCGTGGTTGGTCGGCAGGTACTCGTCGCGATCGCCGAGGTGGTTCTTGCCGAACTGGCCGGTAGCGTAGCCCATCGGCTTGAGGATCTCGGCGATGGTCGGGTCTTCCGGCTGCAGGCCGAGCGGATCGCCGGGCATGCCGATCTTGAGAAGACCGGTACGCTTGGGTGACTGCCCGGTGATGAAGGCCGCGCGCCCAGCGGTGCAGCTCTGCTGGCCATAGGCGTCGGTGAAGCGGATGCCTTCTTCGGCGATGCTGTCGATGTTGGGCGTGGTGTAACCCATCATGCCGCTGTTGTAGGCGCTAGTGTTAAACCAGCCGATGTCATCGCCCATGATGACCAGGATGTTGGGCTTGTCTGATGACGCCTCGGAGGAGGTTTCTTCTTCGGTCGCGGACGCTGGCTGAATGCTGGCTGCCAGGCCGACCGCAGCAATCGATGCCGCCACGATGCCCTTCCAGGGCGAAGGTATTGCCGACGAATACACTTTCATGATCGTTCCCTTAAATTAAATGATGTCATTGACATGGCATTGATACAGCGGAGTGATGTGTTGGCCTGCTCTCCTTGCTGGTCGACGTACGGCTTGCTGGTCAGGTCCTGACAGCCGGCGCGTGAAGGCCGGCGGTATCGTTGTATTTCCTCCGATTCCCGCCCGCTGGGCTGGAGCCAGGGGGAGGGAAGGCCGAGTCTGCTGGCTCAGCTAAAAGTGTGCCTTGATGGGCATGCAAGACAGCATAGTAAACGATCATTGCTTGTGCATGACCAACTTCCCCGAGCCTGCCCAAATGGTTGTCTCATTTGCTTTGCCATCGTCGACTCGACCGTCAGGGTGCCAGTGACCTCGCCCTCTGTGTCGTTGGTCATCGCCCTCTGTGTCATTGGTCGTGGCCCTTGGCACCTTCTCCCTTGGCTGAGTTTGAACCGCTGTTTCTGCCTGGACCCTCCCTCGGGTGGGGCGGACCGCTGAGGACACAAGAGGGAGCAAAAGCTTGCTCCACGACAAATAGGCCCCTCTCATGCCTGAATGTTTGTCCAGTAGTCTAAGTGCGGGCACCTGGCGTAGCCGCACCAAGAGTCACCAGGAGGGTGTCCTTCGAGGGCGAAGGAGAGCGAAGGCAGATGAATATAGGCTTGAACGCTGTGGAAACAATGGCACTGGCGCTGGTCCTGCTGATGGTGGGCATTCAGCTTCGGCGCCGGGTGGAGTGGCTCGAGCGCATGTGCGTACCGACGCCGGTGGTCGGGGGCATCGGCTTCGCCGTGCTGGTATGGCTGCTACGATCGATGGACGTGCTGACGCTGGACCTGGACACCAGCGTTCAGGATCCGATGATGATCGCCTTCTTCGCCACGGTAGGGCTCGGTGGCAGCCTCTCGGTGCTGGCCAGGGGCGGGCGTTCGCTGGTGATCTTCCTGTTGACCTGCTGGGCCCTGGTGCTGGTGCAGAATGGTATCGGTATCGGCGTCGCCTCGATGATCGGGCTCGACCCCCTGATCGGCCTGATGGCGGGCGGGCCTTCGCTGGAAGGCGGCTTTGGCGGTGCGGCGGCCTTCGGGCCAGAGGCGGAAGCGCTCGGTGCCGACGGCGCCCTGACCGCCGCCATGACGGCGGCCACCTACGGTGTCATCACCGGTAGCCTGCTGGGCGCGCCTCTCGCCCGCTGGTTGATCGAGCGGTTCAAGCTTCGCATCGAGGCCGAGGAGGTCGGCGGGCTTGCCGATCTGCACGAGGAGCACCTGAGCGAAGAGGATCAGACGCTGACCCCGCATCGGGTACTGAAGGCTATGGCGGTGGTGGTGCCGGTGATGGTCATCGGCCTGGCCTGTCGCGAACTCATGAAAGAGAAACTCGGCATCGTGCTGCCAAGCTATGTCGGGGCCATGTTCGTGGCCATCGTGTTGCGCAACCTGAACGATCACCTTCGCCTGGTCGAGGTGTCCGAGCGTGCCATCAATCTGATCGGAGAAGTCAGCCTGGCGATCTTCCTGACCATGGCCATGATGAACCTGAAGATCTGGCAGCTGCAGGGGATGGGACTTGGCCTGGCGCTGATCCTGATGATCCAGACGCTGGTGATCGTTGCCATCGCGGCACTGGTAGTCTTTCGTTCGCTCGGCAGCAACTACGACGCCGCCGTACTCTCCGCCGGTTTTATCGGTTTTGGCCTGGGCGCTACTCCCAACGCCTTCGCCAACATGGGCGCCGTCTGCGACCACTACAAGGTGGTATCGAGCAAGGCCTACATCATCGTTCCGCTGTGTGGCGCCGTCTTGATCGACATGGTCTCCGTGCCCGCCATCACCTGGTGTCTTAACGTCTTTGCCTGAGGTCACGCTCGAGCGGTTTCACCAGTAGAACCGTTTCATGAATAGATACCGACGCCGCGCCCACCCGGGCGCGGCGTCGGTCGTCCTGTCGAATCATGATGAATGCGGGGGCCTCGAACGGGGCTCGAACGGGGTTTGAATGAGGCAAGGCGACCCGCAGCACGACCCGCAGCACGACCTGCAGCACGACCTGCAGCATAGACGCTCGATCTCGGATCCGTTTCCGAGGGAAGATCGCCTTTCGGTGATCTGCTAAGCTCGGCGGCTTGTTGCCCGCCTGTTCGCGTGTCTGAAGGCTCGGGCGGTCTTTTTCTTATTCGCCGCCTGGGCGGCGTTAGTGCCATCAGGATATCGCCGTGCGTGACCAGCCCTCGTCCTCGTCTTCTACCCCCGCCTCGACGCTTGACTCGCCCCTCGACTCGCCCCTTGCTTCAACTCTTTCCACCAATATTGGCCGCATTCCTTCGCTGGACCTTGAGGCCCGCCGCCTGGCCTGTGCTCGTCTCGATAACCTGACCAAGCCCCCCGGCAGCCTGGGTCGACTCGAGAAGCTCGCTGCGGATCTGGCGGCGATGACAGGAGAGCCGTTACCCCGGGTCGACCCTGCGGCCATCATCGTGTTCGCCGCCGACCACGGGGTGGCGGCGGAAGGCGTGTCGGCCTTTCCGGCCTCGGTCACCGCCCAGATGGTCGCCAACTTCGCCCGCGGGGGCGCCGCCATCAACGTTTTTGCCCGCCAGATCAATGCCCGGCTCGAGGTCGTCGACGTTGGGGTGGCCACGCCCAGCGACCAGGTGCCGGGTGTGGTGCTCGAACGGGTGCGCGCGGGCAGCGGCAATATTGCCTGCGAGGACGCCATGAGTCCCGACGAGGTAAAGGCGGCGCTTGAGGTCGGCATTCGTGCCGTCGAGCGCGCCCGCGCTGCGGGTGCCCGCTGTGTCATCCTGGGGGAGATGGGCATCGCCAACACCACCGCAAGCAGCGCTCTGCTGGCCGCCTTTACCGGCCTTTCCGCCGAGGAGGTGGTGGGGCGTGGCACCGGTATCGACGATGCGCGTCTGGACCACAAGCGCAAGGTCATCGCCAGGGCGCTGGCACGGGGCACTGGCGATACCGCCCTCGATACCCTGGCGCGTCTGGGCGGGCTCGAGATCGCCGCCATGGCAGGGGCCTGCCTGGGCGCAGCGGCGGGTCGCACGCCGGTGCTGGTGGACGGTTTTATCGCCACGGTAGCGGCCCTTGCGGCGACTCGGCTGGCGCCTGGCGTGCGGGACTACCTGGTGTTTGGCCATCGCAGCGATGAGGCCGGTCACGGTGAGGCGCTGGCCGCACTCGGCGGTGAGCCGCTGTTGTCGCTTGGCCTGCGCCTGGGCGAAGGCAGCGGCGCGGCCCTGGCCTATCCGCTGCTCGCCAGTGCCTGCGCCATGCTCAGCGAGATGGCGACCTTCGCCGACGCCGGGGTCGAGGGTGGCCCGTCGGCATGAGGCGAGCAGACGTCGTGAGAGTAGATGACGACAGCGCGGCCAGGGGGTGGTGGTTTCCATGACGCTGCCGCCACTAAGCCCCGAGTTGCTGGCGTTGGTGCTCGCCGCCCTGGTGCTGGACCTTTGGCTGGGGGATCCACGCTGGCTGCCGCATCCGGTGGTTGGCATGGGCCGACTGATCGGCGCCCTGGAAGCGCGGCTCAACCGTGGCAGGCCGCAGGCGCGTCGAGCCAAGGGCGTGGTGCTCACGCTGGTGGTGGTGGGGCTTGCATGGACGCTGGCCACTTTGGCGATTGGCCTTGCCGGTGTCGTCTCGCCCTGGCTGGCGCTGGTGGTGGAGGGCTTGCTTTTGTGGACTTGCCTTGCCTGCCGGGGCCTGGTGCAAGCGGCCCGCGCGGTGGCCACACCGCTGGCAAGGGGCGATCTGTATCAGGCGCGGCGCGCGGTCTCGGCCATCGTCGGGCGTGATACCCGAGAGCTTGACGAGGCAGGGGTGAGCCGAGCGTGCGTCGAGAGCGTGGCCGAAAATACCGTCGATGGCATCACCGCACCGCTGTTCTGGGCTCTGCTCGGCGGTGCGCCCCTGGCCTTGGCCTACAAGGCCGCCAATACTCTGGATTCCATGGTCGGCCATCGCAATGATCGCTACCGCGAGTTCGGCTGGGCCTCGGCTCGCTTCGACGATCTGGTCAACTTGCTGCCGGCTCGGCTGACGGCGCTGGCCATGTGGTGTCTTGCTGCGGTGGTTCCGGGGCTGCGCAGGCGCGGCGCCTGGTCGGCGACGTGCCGACAGGCACCGGCTCACCCCAGTCCCAACGCCGGCTGGTCGGAGGCAATGGTGGCCAATCTGCTCGGCGTCGAGCTGGGCGGGGTAAACCGCTACGGCGATCAGATCAGCGACCGGGCGCGGCTGGGCACGCCCACCGAGACGTTAAAGGCGCGTCACATCGACGCCGCGATTCGCTGTCTCTACGCCGGCACGGCGGGCGTGCTGACACTGCTGGCCTTGATCATCCTGGTGCTGGAGGCCGTGCGATGACATCGACCCACACTCGGCACCTGAGCGACACAAGCGCGAGCCAGACGCCAACACAGGGGCAGGGCTCTTGCTGGCCTGATCACGGCGGCCAGGGCGCGGCGCTGCTCGACAGACTTGGCCTGTCGTCGGTGACACCGACCATGGATGTGAGCGCGAGCCTCAATCCGCTGGGCCCGCCGGCCTGGCTTGCTGATTGGCTCGCCCGCGCCATGAACGAGGTGCGCCACTATCCTGACCCCGAGTATCGGGACGCCGTGGCGGCTCTGGCGGCGTCGCTGGGGATAGCGCCACTGTCGTTGGTGTTGACCAATGGCGGCGCCGAGGCGATCCACCTGGTGGCCCGGGCCTATCGTCGCGCCCGCGCCTTGATCGTCGAGCCGACCTTCGCCGAGTACGCCCGGGCATGCCGACTCAACGACATCGAGATCGAGCGTTTGCAGCTCAGCGGAGATGACTTTCGGCTGGACGTCGAGGCGCTCTCGGCGCGCCTTGCCCCTGTCGATCTGGTGTTTGTGTGTCGCCCCAACAATCCCACCGGCACGCGCCTTCCCAGAAGTGACGTGGAAGCGCTGGTGGCCGCGGCCAGGCGCAGCGACACCCTGGTGGTCATCGACGAAGCCTTCGTCGACTTTGCCGACGATGAAGCCCCGCTCACCGATCTGGTGGAACAGGGCGAGCCGCTGGTGCTGTTGCGCTCGTTGACCAAGTTTTACGCCCTGGCGGGGCTGCGGCTTG
This sequence comes from Halomonas sp. YLB-10, assembly GCF_003856855.1. Lineage (NCBI taxonomy): Bacteria > Pseudomonadati > Pseudomonadota > Gammaproteobacteria > Oceanospirillales > Halomonadaceae > Halomonas > Halomonas sp. YLB-10. The sequence continues at coordinate 266,267 of NZ_RRCU01000003.1, read as the reverse complement.
GCTATCTGGTGGCGTCCCCGCAGCGCTGTCGGGCGCTGCAACACCATCAGGTGGCCTGGAGCGTCAACGGCCTGGCTGCCGCCGTAGTGCCCGAGCTGCTGGCCGATGGCGACTTTGCGCGTCGCACGCGCGACTGGCTTTACTCCGAGCGCGCCTATCTGACGGCCGGCCTGCGCGATCTGGGCCTGACGGTGGTGGACTCCCAAGCCAATTTCGTGCTGTTCAGGCCGCCGGGCCAGCCGTCGCAGGCCAATGGCGAAGCCTTGTTAGCGTATCTGGCCCGTCATGGCTGTCTGGCTCGCCACACCCACACCTTCAGTGGGTTGGACGGCGCCTGGATTCGCGTGGCGCTGCAGCGCCGAGCCGACAATGATCGCCTGCTCAGATGGCTTGGCGACTGGCTCGGCGACTGGCTCGGCGACGCCCAGTCTCGTGGAGAGAACCGATGATCGCCTTTGTCAGCGGTGGCGTGCGTTCGGGCAAGAGTCACGTTGCCGAACAGGCGGCACTGGCGCTCCACGCCGACAAGCCCCGGGGGCAGCTCTGGTACCTGGCAACCGCCAGGGCCGAGGAGGGCGAGATGGCCACGCGGGTGGCGCGCCACCAGGCCCGGCGTGACAGCCGCTGGCATACGCTGGAGGCACCGCAGGACCTGTTGGTCGCCTGGCGTCAGGTGGGCACAGGCGACACCGTGCTGCTGGATTGCCTGACGCTGTGGTCGAGTCAGCGCCTGTTTGCCGACGGCCTTGAGCGTGACGCCCGGCGCGGTGCGGCGAGAGACGCCTTCAACCAACTAGCAGCGCTGCTCGCGGACGCTCGCCGACGTGACATCGCGCTGGTGGTCGTCTCCAACGACCTCAACGAGGAATTGCCGCCGAAGGACGCCCTGGTGCGCTGGTACCTGAGCGAGCTCCAGCGTCTGCACCTGCTGTTGGCGCGGTGCGCCGATCGGGTGGTGGAGGTGGTCGCGGGGCAGGCCATCGAGTGGAAGCCGGCGGGGGAACGTCCCGCTGACGTGAGGGCAGGAGCGGGCAACAGGCTGGGTAGAGGAGAGTCGAGTGAGTGATCAAAGGCCGCGAGTGCTGCCGGCACTGGCCGGGCTGGGGCTGGCGATCCAGTTTCTGACCCGGATTCCATTGCCGGTGATGATCGACTGGAACGGCGCCAACCGCCGCTGGGCGGCGCGTTGCTACCCGCTGGTGGGGCTCTTGATCGGCGTGCTGCTGGCCGTGGCCGCCGCGCTGACCTCAGCGCTGCCCACGCCGATCCAGGCACTGGTGCTGCTGACGCTGTGGGTGGCGCTGTCCGGTGGGCTGCACCTGGACGGTGTGATGGACCTGGCCGATGCGCTGGGCAGCAATGCGCCGCTCGAGCGCCGCTGGCAGATCATGAAGGACCCGCAGGTCGGCAGTTTTGGCGTGCTGGCGCTGGTGTTCCTGCTGGCCTGGAAGGCGGTCCTGTTGTGGTGGTGGCTCACGACCGACGGGGCTCTGCTGTGGCTGGTCGTGGTACCCGCCCTGGCCAGAGCCAGCGCGGTGGCGCTGCTGATCGGCGTACCCGCTGCTCGGCCCGAGGGACTCGCCCATAGCTGGCAGCAGGGCCTTGGCTGGCGCGACCTGGTGCTTGCCCTGGTTCCTCTTCTGGTGGTGGTTTCCGCGGGACTGCTGCTGGAGCCGGGCGGGACGAACGTAGCCGGGCTGGTGGGGGTTCTGCTCGCCAGCGGGGGCTTTACCTGGGTCTTCGCCCGGGGGATGATCCGAGCCTTTCACGGCATCAACGGCGATATGCTGGGCAGTGCCATCGAGGGAGGAGAACTATGGCTTCTGATGTGTGTCTCGAGCTGGTGGTGGTTCGCCACGGGCTGACCCAGTGGAACCTGGACAAGCGCTACCAGGGCCAGCGCGATATCGAGCTGTTGATGCCCGACGCCCTGGCCGATATGGATCGGTTGCGCCTGGAACTGGAAGGCGAGCGCTTCGACGCTGTGGTGTCGAGCGACCTGACCCGCTGCCGCCAGACCCTGGCCCATATCGCCGAGGGCCGTGGCTGGCCGGAGCCTCGCCTGGACCAACGCCTGCGCGAGAACGACTTCGGCGAGTTCGAGGGGCGCAACTGGGAAGAGCTCAAGGACGATCCGGTCTACCGGGAGTGGATCGACAGCGCCGGTGAGCTGGCGCCTCCCGGTGGTGAATCCGCCCAGGACCTGCGTGACCGGCTGGCGTTGGCCCTCGGCGCCATCTTCGATGCCGCCGTCGAGGCCGGCCATCGGCGCGTGCTGGTGGTCACCCACGGCGGGGTGATCCGCGAGCTGCGCCGAGAGTTCGAGGGCGTGCCGTTCTGGGAGGGCGTCGTCGGTCAGGCCGCCGGTCGGCGCTGGACACTCATTCGACAGGCAGAGGGCATCACATGCACGTCTTCATCGGCGGTACCGCGTCAGGCAAGCGTCAGCGGGTAGCCGAGCGCTACCCCGAGGCACGCTGGCGCGACGCCGACGAGATGATGAGACGGGTGCCCGGTGCGGGCGCTGGTCCCGCCATCGACGATGGCGACACCCTCGTCATCAGCGGCTGGCTTGCCTGGCTCGAGGCCGAACTAGAGAACGAACTTGAGAACCAACGTGAAAACGAGTCAGCAAGCGCCGACGATGACCGGCTGGGCCGGCGCTGGCGCGAGGCCTTGACTGGCTGGGCCAGTTCGCCGGGACGGCGCGTGCTGGTGCTTGACGAGGTGGGGCGCGGCATCGTCCCGGTGGACCCGGCCCAGCGCCGCCTGCGTGATCTGATGGGCTGGCTGTCCCAGGACGCGGTGCGCCTGGCAAGCCAGGTACACTACGTACGCCATGGCCTGACCATGCGGCTCGATGGGAAGGAGGCTACCGCAGCGGGCCGAGCGGACTGAGCGAACAGACCCGGCATCGAACCAGTCGAACAAGCCGAACGGCGCTTTTCGTTGACGCCCGCTGTGCCGATTGCTAGCTTACGCGCACTCTCAGGTGCCCCGAAACGTGCCAGCATGACCACGGCGTCAGTCCTTTCTGACGCAAGACGCCGTGGCCAGAAGTAGACACGAGGGGTGAAACGGGAAGTCGGTGCCAATCCGACGCTGCCCCCGCAACGGTGATCGAGTCAAGCGCGCTCACCACGCCACTGTGACAGGGTCCTTGACCCCTGATGCGACCGGACCCTGTGTCCCGCTCAGCCAGTCACGGGAAGGCGAACGCGCCGAACCGTCGAAACGCTTCGATGGTTCATCTCGTCAGCCCGGAGACCGGCCTGAAGAGCCATGCCAAGGGGCGGTGGGGTCCCGACGCGCAGCGCTTGCCTGTCAGTTTGGTGTTCTTGACGCTCCCGGGTGTCCTGTCCAGCGTTCTGTGTCCCCTGTTCGCTCCTCGGCCTTCGAGGGTCTACGCCGTGCGGGTGCGCACGGTGCCAAGGGATACACCATGTCGTCTGCTTTCTTCGCCCCTGCTCGTCTTTCTGTTGCCTGCCGCTCCCGTGGCCTGCGTCTGTGCGTCGGCCTTGCCGCCGCCCCCTGGCTACTGGTGAGCCAGGCCAGTGCCCAGCAGTCCGCTTCCTCCGACGTGACGACCGCCGAGCCGTCCTCCGTCGAACAGGTCTCTATCGAGCCCACCACCGAGCCCGCCACCGAACTCGACCCGCTGGTGGTGTCGGCGACGCTTTCGCCGCGTACCGCCAGTCAGTCGCTGTCCTCCGTCAGCGTCATCGATGAAGAGGCGCTAAGGCGCCGCGATCCGGTCAGCATTACCGACGCCCTGCGTGGCCAGCCCGGTGTGGATATCTCCACCAACGGTGGCTTCGGCAAGCAGGCGAGCGTCTATATCCGTGGTACCGGCAGCACCGCCTCGGTGATGATGATCGACGGTATCCGCCTGCGCTCGGCCACCAATGGCGGGCCTGCCTGGCAGTACCTGGAGCCGCGCATGTTCGAGCGTATCGAGGTGGTACGCGGGCCCCGCGGTGCGCTCTACGGCGCCGACGCGGTGGGCGGGGTAGTTCAGCTGTTCACCGACAAGCCCGATGAACAGGGACCGACGCCCAGCGTGCAGCTCGGTACCGGCTCCTTCAATACCCAGCGGGCCTCGGCCAGTCTGTCGGGCCGCGAGGGTGGCACCTCCTACCAGTTCAGCGCCACCCGCCTGGACAGCGACGGCACCGAGATTCGCGACGGTGGCGAGGACAAGGCCTACGACAACACCTCGGGTCTGGTGAGTCTGTCCCACACCTTCGACAACGGCGCCAACCTCGGGCTGCTGGGACTGCGTGCCCGCGGCAACAACGAATACGAAGGTGGCGACTCCGACTATGTGCAGCAGGTGGCCGGTGTCTACGCCGAGGTGCCGGTGACCGATATCTGGTCGTCGCGTCTTACCCTGAGCGAGGCCCGCGATGAGCTGGAGGACCACTCCGAGCCCAACGACTTTGGGCCTGGAAGCACCACCGAGTTCGACACCGAGACCCATACCGTTCGCTGGGACAATACCCTGCAGCTCGGTGCCCACGAGCTGATCGCCGGCGCCGAGTATCTGGAGGACAAGGTCGACAGCACCACCGATTACGAAGAGACCAGCCGCGACAACGTGGCGGTGTTTGCCCAGGCACTGATGGACTTCCATCCGTTCTCGTTGCAGGCGGGTCTGCGCCACGACGACAACGAGGCCTACGATGAAGAGGTCACCGGCCACCTGGCGCTGGGCTACGCCCTCGACGATCAGCACACCTTGCGCGCCAGCTACGGTACCGCCTTCCGCGCCCCGACCTTCAACGAGCTGTACTTCCCCGGCTTTGGCAACAGCGATCTTGAGCCCGAGGAGTCCGAGACCTGGGAGCTTGGTCTGCGTGGTCAGTACCAGCGGCTTTACTGGGATCTGGCGCTCTACCAGACCAACGTCGACGACCTGATCGCCAATGAGTCGAGGGATGGCCGCTTTGCCCCCTTCAATGTCGACGAGGCGCGTATTCGTGGGGTCGAACTTGCCACCGGGCTCGAGCTCGACCAGTGGACCCTGGCCGCCAGCGTCGCCTATACCGACCCGGAAGACCGTGACACCGGCAAGCAGCTGATTCGCCGCGCCAGCCAGACCCTGCGCCTGGACGCCGATCGCCAGCTGGGTGACTGGAATCTGGGGGCCTCCTTCGTCGCCCAGGACCACCGCTACAATGACGTCGACAACGACGAGCGTCTGGCCGGCTACGGCACCCTGGACCTGCGCGCCGGCTGGACCTTTGCGCCGGACTGGAAGGCCAACCTGACGCTTGAGAACGTCTTCGATCGCGAGTACGCCACCTCGCGTGCGTCTGCCTTTCAAGGTGGCTGGGACTACGAAAACCCCGGACGTGCCGCCTACCTGAGCGTCGGCTTCAACCTGTGATCATCCGCCGCTCGCTTGTCTCGGCCAGCGCTGGCCTGGTGCTGTCGGCGCTGGCCAGTGCCGCCATGGCGTCCTCTTCGCCCGACGGGGACGAGGACATCTGCGTGGTCGATGACACCGAGCGGGAGCTATGCCTGGAGGCGCCGGCAGAGCGTATCGTGGCGCTGTCGCCCAGTGTCACCGAGATGCTGTTCGCGGCGGGGGCCGGCGAGCGGGTGGTGGGGGTAGTCAGCTTCAGCGACTATCCCGAGGCCGCGCGCTCGCTGCCCCAGGTGGGCAGCTACGATCGACTCGACCTCGAGTCGCTGTTGGCGCTTGACCCCGACCTGGTGGTGGCCTGGGCCGGCGGCAATCCCGGCCAGCAGGTTGAGCGCCTGGATGAACTCGGCCTGCCGGTGTTCCGCTCGGACGCGGCCAACTTCGAGCAGATCGCCACGACGCTTGAGCGGTTCGGTCGCCTGGCCGGTTCTGTGGATACCGGCGACACCGCGGCCCGAGAGCTGCGAGAATCGGTAGCGGCCCTCGGCGAGCGCTACGTTGACGCAGCACCGGTCGAGGTCTTCTATCAGGTATGGGAGCAGCCGCTGATGACCGTCAACGGTGAGCACTGGATCAGTCGGGCGCTGTCACTTTGTGGTGGTGTCAATCTATTCGCCGACGAGGCGCCGCTGGTGCCTCGACTGTCGCGGGAGGCGGTGCTGGCCGCGGACCCGGAAGTCATCATCACCGGCGGCATGGGCAAGGCGGACTCCACCTGGCTCGATGCCTGGCGCCAGTGGCCGCAGATGACCGCGGTGGTCCGCGACAACCTCTATTTCATCAACCCCGACCTGGTGCAGCGGGCGACGCCGCGCCTGGTCGAGGGCACCCGAGCCCTGTGCCAACATCTGGATGCTGCCCGTGAACGCCGCTGACTCCAGCGCTACCTTTCGGCCCAGCCGGCGACGTCGTCCGCTGGGCCTGCTGGCTCTGCTCGGTGTGGTGTCGGTGGTGCTGGCCGTGTCGGTGGGCAGCGTCGCGCTGTCACCGATGGAGCTGTGGCTGACGCTGACCGGGCAGGGCAGCCCCCTCCACCAGACCCTGGTGTGGGAGCTGCGCCTGCCCCGTGCGCTGGCCGCCTTCGGTACCGGGGCCTTGCTGGCCCTGGCCGGCGCCTTGATGCAGGTACTGCTGCGCAATCCATTGGCCGACCCCTATGTGCTCGGGCTCTCCGGCGGGGCCTCGGTGGCGGCGCTGTGTGCCATGCTGGCTGGCCTTGGCGCGGCGCTGGTCTCGGCCTCGGCCTTTGCCGGTGCGCTGGTGTCGATCCTGGTGGTATTTGGCCTGGCCCATGGCAGCGGCAGCTGGTCTCCGGCGCGCCTGCTGCTCACAGGGGTCGTCATGGCCTCCGGCTGGGGCGCGATCATCACCTTCCTGCTGGCGGTAAGCCCGGTGGAAGAGCTGCCGGGCATGCTCTACTGGCTGATGGGCGACATGGCCTACGCCCGCAGCCCCTGGCCGGTACTGGTGATCGCCGCGCTGTCGGCGCTGGTGCTGGTGCCACTGGGGCGGACCCTCAACGTGCTTGCCCGCGGCGGCCAGCAGGCGCTGGCGCTGGGCGTGGCGGTGCGCCCGCTGGAATGGGGACTGTATCTGGCGGCGAGCCTGGCCACCGCCACCGCGGTGACCACCGCCGGATCGGTGGGGTTCGTCGGCCTGATGGTGCCGCATATGCTGCGCCTTCGACTGGGTGCCGACCAGCGTCTGATCCTGCCGGCCTCGCTGCTGGCCGGCGGCTGCCTGCTGACCCTGGCCGATACCCTGGCGCGAACCCTGATCGCCCCCCAGCAGTTGCCGGTAGGGGTGATCACCGCGTTGATCGGGGTGCCGAGCTTTCTCTACCTGCTGCATCGCAGCCACGGCAAGGGATAGGGGGCGCTCATGGCTGTCAGACCCGCATCCACCGACCAGGCGCTGCCAGTTTGTTCGCTGTCCTGCGAAGCGCTGGTGATCGACGTGCCCGGCAGGGCGGACGGTCAGCCGCTGTCGTTTTCCATCGAGCCCGGCAGTCGCTGGGGCATCCTCGGGCCCAACGGCGCCGGCAAGAGCACGCTTTTGCATACCCTTGCCGGGCTCAGGGCGCCGCGTCATGGGCGCTTGAGGCTTGATGGCCGGCCTTTGTCTGACTGGCGCCGGCGCGCCGTTGCCCAGCGTCTGGGCGTGGTGTTCCAGGAGCGCCATGACGAGTTTCCGGCCAGCGTGCTGGAGACCGCGCTGATCGGCCGACATCCCTTCCTCCGGGCCTGGCAGAACGAAAGCGAGGACGACGTCCAGCGCGCCCTGGGCGCGCTTGAACGCCTCGATATCGCTCACCTGGCCCACAGGCCGCTGGCGACCCTGTCCGGCGGCGAACGCCAGCGGGTCAGCCTGGCCACGGTGCTGACCCAGGCGCCGCAGATCTGGCTGGTGGATGAACCCACCAACCACCTCGACCTGCATCATCAGGTGGCCGCCATGGCGCTGCTCGACGAACAGGCAAGCCAGGGTGCCGCCGTGGTGATGTGCCTGCACGATCTCAATCTGGCGGCGCGCTGGTGCGACCACCTGCTGCTTTTGTATCCCGACGGCGCGGCCTGCTGGGGGCCACGCGACGATATGCTGGTGACGTCGGCCCTCGAGCGGCTCTACGACCAGCCGTTGAGCGTCGCCGAGGTCGATGGCGCCGCCGTCTTCATGCCGCGGGTGGCCTCGTCGCTTAATCCGCCGCGCCCCACCAAGGAAGTTTCCCATGACGCACACGTCCCCTACGACGCCATCCCCCACGACACAGACTCCGAAGAATGTTGATCCCGAGCGCCACGCCCGGCGCATGGCCGCCAAGCAGCGGATCATGGCCGAGCGCATCGCCAGTGCCGACAAGGAACAGGGCGTGCTGCTGGTGCTGACAGGCCCCGGCAAGGGCAAGAGTTCATCCGGCTTCGGCATGCTGGCCCGGGCGCTGGGCCACGACATGAAGGTGGGCGTGGTGCAGTTCATCAAGGGCGCATTTTCTACCGGGGAGGAGGCCTTCTATCGCCGCCAGCCCGAAGTGGCCTTCCACGTCATGGGCGAGGGCTACACCTGGGACACCCAGGACCGGGAGCGCGATGTCGCCGCCGCCGAAGCCGCCTGGGACAAGGCCCGCGAGTTGCTTCAGGATCCCGATATCGCGCTGGTACTGCTCGATGAGCTGAACATCGCCCTGCGCTACGGTTACCTGGATCTCGACCGGGTACTGGACGATCTGCAGGCCAGACCGGCGATGCAGCATGTGGTGGTGACCGGGCGCCACGCGCCCCAGGCGCTGATCGAGCTGGCCGATACCGTCACCGAGATGAAGGTGGTCAAGCACGCCTTCAAGGATCAAGGCATCAAGGCCCAGAAGGGTATCGAGCTGTAAGGGAGCGCTAGCATGGCAACGCTGATGATCCAGGGCACCACCTCGGATGCCGGCAAGTCCACGGTGGTCGCCGGTCTGTGCCGGATGCTGGCACGGCGCGGGTTCAGCGTAGCCCCGTTCAAGCCCCAGAACATGGCGCTGAACAGTGCCGTCACCGTGGATGGCGGCGAGATCGGTCGCTCCACCGCGCTGCAGGCCCAGGCTGCCCGCGTAGCGCCCCACAGCGACATGAACCCTGTGCTGTTGAAGCCCGAAAGCGACAAGGGCGCCCAGGTCATCCTGGCCGGTCGCGTCCACGGCAGCATGGCCGCGCTGGACTACCACGCTTACAAGACCACCGCCCGCCAGACGGTGATGGACTGCCATCGCCGGCTGTCCGAGCGCTTCGACGTGATCATCGCCGAAGGGGCGGGCAGCCCTGCGGAGGTCAATCTACGCGAAGGTGACATCGCCAACATGGGCTTCGCCGAGGCGGTGGACTGCCCGGTACTGCTGGTCGGTGATATCGACCGAGGCGGCGTCTTTGCCCAGCTATGCGGCACCCTGGCGCTGGTCAGCGCGTCCGAAAACGCGCGGATCAAGGGCTTCGTGATCAACCGCTTTCGCGGCGATATCGGGCTGCTGGAACCGGGGCTTGAGTGGCTGGCCGAGCGCGAGGCGAGGCCGGTGCTCGGCGTGCTTCCCTACCTGCAGGGGCTGTGGCTCGACGCCGAGGACAGCCTGTCGCTGGAGCAGCGGCTTGATCACGCGGGGGGCGACATGCTCAAGGTGGTGGTGCCGGCACTGCCGCGTATCAGCAACCACACCGACCTCGATCCACTACGCCTGCACCCCCGCGTCAGCCTGAGCCTGGTCGGCCCCGACCAGCCGATGCCCGATGCCGACGTCATCCTGTTGCCGGGCAGCAAGAACACCCGGGCGGACCTGGCCTGGCTGCGCAGCCAAGGGTGGGATGAGCGTATCCGGCGCCATCTGCGTTACGGCGGTCGGGTGCTGGGCGTCTGCGGCGGTTTTCAGATGCTGGGGGAATGGATCGACGATCCTGACGGCATCGAGGGCGAGCCCGGCGGCGTCGAAGGGCTCGGGTGGCTTGCCATGTCCACCACCATGCGCCCCGACAAACGCCTGAAACGGGTCAGCGGGCGCATCGACACCGCCGACGGCTGCTGCAGCATCCACGGCTACGAGATTCATCAGGGCGTCAGCCGGGGCGAGGCGCTTTCACGGCCATTGATGCGTCTCGAAGGACGAGACGAAGGTGCCGTCAGCCAGGATGGCCAGATCATGGGTACCTATCTGCACGGGCTGTTCGACGGCCCCGACGCCTGCGAAGCATTGCTCGCCCGCCTCGGGCTCCCGCCCGAGGACACCCGCCGGGTTGACCTCGACGCCCACCGCGAGCGACAGCTCGACCGTCTGGCCGACGCCATCGAGCAGCATCTGGATATGGAGATGGTTCTGCGCCTGATCGGTTGAGGAAGATGGTCCGATATCGGCGCCCGGCGTAAACTGTGGGGGTGCCACAGCTTTCCCTGTACAGATGGCACCATGGCAACTGCGTCGAGGGCTTGGTCATGAAGGTGACATCCAAACATGTGGTCAGTAGAGACAAGGGATGGGCAGTAAAGACCAGCGGCACGTCTCGTGCCGGCAAGGTTTTCGAGAGCAAGGCTGAAGCCGTGGAATATGCGCGCCGCGCGGCCAGGAAGGAGCACGGTGAGCTTTACGTGCACGGACTCGATGGCACTATCCAGGAGCGCAAGAGCTATCGTCGCGCATCTGCGGCAACCAAGCCTCTGCGCTCGAAGAAGTGACGGCATATGCCATTTGAGCGCAATGTCTTTGTCAATTGCCCGTTCGATGAGGCGTACTATTATCCGCTATTGCGTCCCTTGCTCTTCACCATCATCTACGTTGATTTGCTCACCCAGCAGGCTCGTGATGTAGTCAAGGACTCTGTCAGGCTGCTCGCGATGGGGCACGTGGCCACACCCCACCAGCAATACCATCCGTGACGGCCCTTGAGGTAGTTGCGCGTAGCGTTCGGGCTGCTCTGGCGAGCCGTATTCGTCCTGGTCACCGTGCAGCGCCAGCACAGGGCACGCAACGCGCCTGAGGGTGTCATCCAGGGCCCAGCCCCGAAAGTCGGGGTCCAGCCAGGTCTCTACCCAGGTGTCGAGAACCCAACGGGCCTTGTCGCCATGGTACTTCTCCAGGCGCTCGATCTGGCCGGGCAGGGCGAACGTATCGCGGGCCTGTCGGATGCCCGAAAGCGTGCGTTCTTCCACAAAGGCCTGGGCCGCCAGGGTAATCAGCGCCTGGCAATCGTCGTAGTGGGCAGCGATACCGGCAGCCATGCAGCCGCCGACGCTATGGCCCAGAACAACGAAACCCTCGAGCTTTAACGCGCGATGAAGCGCGGCAAAGGCCTGGTGCGCTTCGTCGGCGATAAAGGTGTGGGTCAGTCGGTCCGGGTGGCGCGTGGATTGGCCGAAGCCCAGTCGATCGTAGGCGATCACTTCGCGGCCGGTGGTCTGGCACAGGGCTTCGGGGAAGTCGCGCCACAGCTCAACGCAGCCCAGCGAGTCATGCAGCAACACGATGGGCGCGCCCTGGGTATCAGGCTCGGGACGCCATCGACGAACAAACAGCGATTGCCGGTCTGTGTCGTGAAGTGACACCTGAAGGTCAGATACCTGGGGCATGAAGTGGCTCGCTGGCAGCAACGTATCAAGCCCACTCTAGCGAGTGGCCGCTGGCCTGCCAAGCAAGCGCTAGGTTTGGACAGGTCGCTTTCAGGACAGGTCGCTTTTTAATACAGGGCCATGCCAGTGCCAGAGCCGCTTCAAGGATACGCCTTGGCAAGTCACGTCTTGTCGGCAAAGCGTTCGGGGTCATCGGAAATGACGGTGGTCACGCCCCATTTCCAGTACTTGGCGAAGGCCACCGGATCATTGGCGGTATAGCACAGCAGCGGTGTGCCGCTCTGGGTAACCTCCCGAGCCCGCTCTTCCTTCAGCTTCTTCCAGTCGCAGTGCAGACTGTAGGCCTGCACCGCTTCCATGTCGTGCCGCCAGTTCTTGCCGATCTTGTCGACCAGGACGCCCAGGGCGAGTTGGCTGGGTGATGCGATGCTGCGCGCGTGATCGAGCGCCGCCGGGCTGAAGGAAGATACCAGTCGACGTTCGAATGGCAGCGCTTCCAGCAGACGCGGGATCACCGATTCGGCCAACGCTTCCGGGTCGCGCCCCCGGGTCACCTTGAGTTCCAGGTTGACCGCCATACCGCGTCGATCGATCAGATTGAGCATGTCGTCGAGTGTCGCCATGCGCTCACCGCGAAAGCGCTCGGCGTACCAGGCGCCGACGTCGTATTCCCTGGCCTGTTCCAGACGCAGCTTGCTTAACTTGCCGCGCCCGTTGGAGCAGCGCCGCATGCCGGGGTCGTGCCAGATCACCGGGGTGCCATCACCCAGCAATTGCACATCGAGCTCGACCCAGGTGATACCGGCTTCCCAGGCAAGCTGGACGGCGCTCAGGGTATTTTCCGGTGCATGGGCCGACAGGCCGCGATGCGCCATCAGGCGGGGCAGGTCGATAAGGGGCGTGCGAGATGTCGTCATGGGCTCTCCTTGGCTTGGCGTCACAACATGGCACCGGCTTTCGTCATCATCGGACATGACCGTCCTGCTAGCCAGAGGCTGCACGCCTCCATGTTGGGCCACAAAGATGACCGAACGGCGACGACATGAACACCCCGTCTGTCGCAGCGGTACGCCGAGGGCGGTGTCGCTGCCTGGAATATGCTAGTCTCGCCGGTTTCGACAAGTGGGTCAGCGCCGGTCGGCGCCAGCAATTAGAGGTCAGTGATGAAGGTCGTCAAAATCAACGAGCCCCAGCAGCGGGAAGCCTGCCTGGCACGCCTGTGTGCGGAAGCCTACGGTCATCAGGCGGGTATCGCCCCCCTGGTCACCTTCGCCGGCGTCATCGGGGTGCTGTTCAAGCAGGAAGCCGCCCGGCTTCTCGCTCTGGTGGACGATCAGTCCCGTCCCATCGCCCTGGCCCTGCTGGTCAGCGACGAAGCCGGTACCAGCATGAATGTGGCCCAGTTGACGTCGCTGGATCCTGACGCCGAAAGCGCGGTCGACGGCGGCAACAAGACAAGCGCGGAAAGCGATAGCCAGGGCGAGGCGCAAAAGCCGGCCGGCAAGGGCAAGCTGAATCCCGCCCTTCGCCTGGTGGCCGAACTGGCGCTGCGGGCGCCGCTGCGGGTGGACGTGGTCAGCGATGCCCAGAAGGCCGAGTTTAGCGCCGCCGGTATCCAGCGCTGGATCAAGGGGCCGGGCGAGCTGCAGATCGGTCTGGGACCCAAGCATACGGCCACCAGCCTCGACAATCTGCCGCGTACCCTGACCGTGGACGAAGCCTCCGTGGTGGCCAACTTCAAGCAGGACAAGGCGTTGTTCGAAGATTACAAGAACCGCTTCGTCAGAGGCCTGGAGTCCTTCCCGCGTACGCTATGAGCAACGACGGCATAAAGCTCTCAAGGGAACGGCACTGTTCGAACGATTGATCTGGCAAGAACCGCTTTGTCAGAGGCCTGGAGTCCTTCCCGCGGACGTTGTGATCAGCGACGGAAGGGCACCTGTTGGGTCCTTCCCGCGGACGCTATGAACTAGTAGAAGTGGTAGCAACAACGAAGCCCCGGCCCTTACCTCTTTTGGAGGCGAGGGTCGGGGCTTCGTCGTTGGGCAAAGGGTCGGCGCTTGCCGGGCCGAGGTGGTTGTTGATCCGCTCGCGGGCAGCAAGAACGGAGGTGGCCCGGGTCACGCCGTCAGGGATCGATGCCCGTCGATCCTTGCAGTTGTCTAGCCCTCGCTGGTGAGGCTGAACGATCCCTTCATCATCGAGGAGTGGCCGGGGAAGGAGCAGAAGAAGGTCAGATCCTGGTCGGCGAGTCCTTCGGTGTCGAAGGTGATGCTGGTGGATTCGCCGCCGCCGATGATGTCGGTGGCGGCCAGGATGCGGTCATCCTCGGGCAGGTAGTTGCTGTCGAGTCCCGCCTGCATGCCGGCGGAGGCAATCTCCTGATAGGCGTCGGTAGGGGCCAGCACCCAGTTGTGTCCCATCACGTTCTTCGCCATGGAGCCCGAGTGGGTCAACGTCAGACTGACGGTCTCGCAGCTGGCGGGTACGCCCAGCTCGCTCTTGTCGTACTGCATCTGGTCAGTGGAATCGATGGTCAGCCGGCACTCTTCGGCGACGTTTTCCGCGGCGCCGTCATCCGCCATCGCCACGGCAGAGAACAGCGGCACGGCGGTGATCGCGAGGATGGAGGCGGAGGAAAGCAGGGCATGTTTCATGACAGCGTCCTTTTCGTTGCTGGATAGGGTGGGTGCAGGGTTTGCCACGGACCGTTCACGGCGTTCAGCAAAGGGAAGCGCGGTGCACCACACAAGTTGTATCCATGTTTATATGTTAACTGTATACAGTTGATGAGTCTCGTAGACATCAATGGAGCTGTCAAGCGCCGACAGTGATCCCGTGGCCACGGCTGTGCCGACGGCAAATCCAGTTTGGACTTGACCGAGGTCGAGCAGAGCGCTTGACTGGGCGTACATACCCGTTAGCAGCGTAAGGAAGCCTTTCATGGCCAAGCGGATTCAATTCGCACGCACCGGCGATTCCGAGGTGCTGGAACTCGTCGATACACCGGCGGCCGAGCCGGGCCCCGGCGAGGTACGCGTCGCCAATGAGGCGGTGGGCCTCAACTTCATCGACATCTACTTCCGCACCGGTCTGTATCCGGCGCCGTCCCTGCCGTCGGGCCTGGGAACCGAAGGCGCTGGCGTCGTCGACGCCGTGGGCGAGGGGGTCGATCATCTGCAGGTAGGCGACCGCGTGGCCTACGCCCAGGGCCCCCTGGGCGCCTACGCCGAACTGCACACCCTGCCGGCGGACAAGGTGGTGGCGCTGCCCGAGGGGATCAGTTGCGAGACCGCAGCGGGAGCCATGCTCAAGGGGCTGACGGTGCAGTACCTGCTGCGTCAGACCTACCCGCTGCAGGGTGGCGAGACCATCCTGTTCCACGCCGCCGCCGGTGGGGTGGGGTCGATTGCCTGTCAGTGGGCCAAGGCCCTGGGCGTCAAGCTGATCGGCACGGTCAGCTCCGTCGAGAAGGCAGAGCTTGCCAAGCGCAACGGCGCCTGGGCGACCATCGACTACACCAAGGAAGACGTGGTCGAAAGGGTGCGCGAGCTGACCGGCGGCGAGATGGTCGACGTGGTCTACGACAGCGTCGGCAAGGACACCTGGGAGACCTCGCTGGACTGCCTGAAGCCGCGCGGCCTGATGGTCAGCTTCGGCAACGCCTCCGGACCGGTCGAGGGGGTCAACATCGGCATCCTCAACCAGAAGGGCGCGCTCTACGTCACTCGGCCGAGCCTCAACGGCTACGCCGACAGCCCGGAGCGGCTGCAGGACATGGCCGACGAGCTGTTCGACATGATCGAGAGCGGCAAGGTGAAGATCGACGTGGCCCAGCGCTTCGCCCTGGCGGAGGCCGGCAAGGCCCAGGACGCCCTGGCGTCACGCAAGACCACCGGGTCTACCGTGCTGCTGCCCTGAGCGATCGATTGCCGATCCCTGTCTTCCTGATCGAATCTGTCCTCCGGACAGAGCGGGCCCGCCAAGTTGGCGGGCCCGCTTTCATTTCAGGGAGGCGTCGGCCTGACGGCGGAGTGGCTTGCGTACCGGCTGCCCTGCTCGCCGTCGGTTCTGCCTGGCGCTACAGCGACGCCCCCAGCTCGCGAATCATCCTCTCGCGCCGCTTGAGGGCGGCCAGTCCCTCGTCGCCCAGGCGACCGGCCACCTCGGTCAGCAGGCCCTGGGCCAGCAGGAAGAAGGCGCCCATGGCGTTGGAGAAGAACAGGCTGTCGGTAGGCACCAGGAAACGGTACTCGGCGACCCGGGCAAGTGGAGACGACTCGCTGTCGGTCAGGGCGACCACCCGAATCCCCGCCCGCGCCGCCACCCGTGCGGTTTCCAGCACGCTGGTGGTGTAGGGAAAGCAGCTGATCACCACTAGCAGGTCCCCTTCATCCAGTTGCGCCAGGGCGTCGGCCACCCCCTGGTGTCCCGCATCCAGCTCCCCGGTATCGGCACGCAGCATGCCAAGCCCATAGGCCATGAACTGCGCCAGCGACGCAAACTGGCGTTGCCCGTGGACCCTGACCCGACGGGCGAGGGCCAGCAGCTCGACCACCCGGTCGTAGTCATCGGCGTCGAGTCGCTCGAGCAGGCCGGCGAAGTTGGCGCTCTCCTGGCGTCCGAGCCGGGCCAACCGGGCGACACCCTGACCCTGGTCGCGATCGGTCGACAGCCTCGAGGCCAGGTCGCTGTAGAAGTGCTCGCCGCCGTCGGCCAGATCCCGCCGAAACACCGCCTGCAGCTCGCCGAAGCCGTCGAAGCCCAGGCGCTGGGCCAGCCGGGTCAAGGTCGAGGGGTTCACCTCGAGCCGCCCGGCCAGCTCGCTGATCGAGGCCACCGCACTCGCCTGCGGCGACTCCAGCAGCGCCATCAGCACCCGCAACGATCGTTTGCCCAGGCGAACGTCGCCGTCACCGGCCTGGATCTGCGCCGCCAGTTCCTTCAGGTCGCCGAGGGTGCTCGATTCGCCGAGGCGAACAGGGCGGTGCCGAGCGCTCCGCTCGGTCGGTGGCTTGGTGGCGGGCTTCGAGTCGCGAGAGGGCATGGCGTCTCCTTGAATGACGAGCGGGCCAGTGTGCCAGCTTGGCGGGCGTCTGTCCGGTGAGGCGTAGACACGATTTGCAAATATGCATTGTGTAAAAATAGAATGCATTTAATATTTGCATTTATGCGATGTCGTATCTACCCGCTGGAGGTTCCATGAGCCGCGTCTTTCACCGCCACCTCAAGGCGTCCTATCCCACCGCGGTGGCAGGCGATGGGCCCTATCTGATCGATGCCGCAGGCAAGCGCTACCTCGATGCCTGTGGCGGCGCGGCGGTGTCCTGCCTGGGGCATAGCGATCCCGAGGTGCAGGCCGCGATCAGCGAACAGGTCAAGCGCATGGCCTACGCCCATTCAAGCTTCTTTACCTCGGAGCCGATGGAGGCGCTGGCCGACTTCCTGGTCGATCGCGCGCCCCAGGGCATCGGCAGCGTCTACTTCGTCTCCGGCGGTTCCGAAGCGGTGGAAGCGGCGCTGAAGATGGCGCGCCAGTACTTTCTCGAGATCGGCCAGCCAGAGCGCACCCAGGTCATCGCCCGGCGCCAGAGCTACCACGGCAATACCCTGGGGGCGCTGGCCACCGGCGGAAACGCCTGGCGTCGGCGTCCCTTCGAACCGCTGTTGGCCGACACCACCCACGTCAGCCCCTGTTACGCCTATCGCGGCCAGCGCGCGGACGAAAGCGCCGAAGCCTACGGCGAGCGACTCGCGGTGGAACTCGAGGACACCATCGAGCGGCTGGGGCCACGCCGGGTCATGGCCTTCGTCGCCGAGCCGGTGGTGGGGGCGACCCTTGGCGCGGTGCCGGCGGTGCCCGGATACTTTCGGCGGGTGCGCGAGATCTGTGATCGTCACGGCATCCTGCTGATTCTCGATGAAGTGATGTGCGGCATGGGGCGCACCGGTCGCCTGTTTGCCTGCGAACAGGAAGGCGTCAGCCCCGACCTTCTGACCGTGGCCAAGGGCCTGGGCGGTGGCTACCAGCCCATCGGCGCCACCCTGGCCAGTGCGCGTATCCGAGACACCATCGCCGAGGGCACCGGCTTCTTCCAGCATGGCCACACCTATATCGGCCACGCCACCGCCTGCGCCGCGGCGCTGGCGGTGCAGCGCGCGGTAGAGCAACGCGGCCTGCTTGAGCAGGTGCGGGCCAGGGGCGAGGCGCTGCGTGCTCGCCTCGAGCAGCGCTTCGGCGACCACCCGCACGTCGGCGATATTCGCGGACGCGGTCTGTTTCTGGGACTCGAGCTGGTGGCGGACCGGGCCAGCCAGGAGCCCTTCGACCCCGACCAGCGCCTCAACGCCGCGGTCAAGGCCGCCGCCATGGACCAGGGGCTGATGTGTTATCCCGCTGGCGGTACCCTGGACGGACGCCGTGGAGACCATGTGCTGCTGGCGCCGCCCTATATCGTCGAGGAAGATCATCTCGACGAGATCGTCGACAAGCTCGACGCCGCCTTGCAGCAAGCGCTTGGCCAGATGGGCCATTGAGTCCGTGCCTGGCGCTTCGGCCCGCGCAACACCACTGACACACCAGGCCCGCCAAGGGGCGGGCTTGCTACCTTTTTTCCCACGTACAGGATGACAGCATGACCCTTCGTTCCCGCTTGCCCGAGCTTGACGACGCCACCATGAGCGCGGAGCAGCGTCGGGTGCTCGACGATATTCTCAGCGGCCCCCGCGGCAACCTCGATGGTCCCTTCCTGGCCTGGGTGCACAGCCCGCAGCTTGCCGACCATGCCCAGCGCCTGGGGGCTTTCTGTCGCTACCATACCTCGCTTCCGCTGCGCCTCACCGAGCTTGCCATCCTGACTACCGCGGCCTGGTGGAAGTCCCAGGCGGAGTGGCAGATCCACGCCCCCATCGCCCTCAAGGCCGGGCTGTCCGAGTCGGTGGTCGAGGCCTTGCGAGAAGGCCGTCAACCGACCTTCGAGCGCAGCGATGAAGTCATCGTCCATCGCCTGGCCAGCGTGCTGTATCAGCATCGGCGCGTCGATCAGGCCACCTACGACAGGGCAGTGGAGGCCTTCGGCGAGGAGGCCGTGGTGGAACTGGTCGGGGTGCTTGGCTACTACGCCCTTGTGGCGATGACGCTGAACGTGTTCGAGGTCCGTCGCGGCGATGAACCGCTGCCCTTTGACGAACCCTAACCCTTTGCCGAACCCCAGCTCGTTGACGAAGCCTGCCCTTCGTCGAACCCTCCTAGGCGCGCTGACAAGGTGTTTTAGGCTACGCTGAATCAGCGGTACCCTGGCGCTTTCTCGGTGACGCTTTCGCGACCTCCAGCACTCTGCAATCGCCCGTCAGGGCGCCGCCCAGGGAGGGGCCGGCATGGACGACAGTCTTCTGGTATTTATCGTGCTCGGGCTGACGCTGGCGGCGTTCGTCTGGGGGCGGTTTCGTTTCGATCTGGTGGCGCTGGCCTCCTTGCTGGCCTCGGTGGTGCTGGGGCTGGTGCCGGCCGACCAGGCCTTTTCCGGTTTTGGCCATCCGGCGGTGATCACCGTGGTGGCGGTGCTGGTGCTGTCCCGTGGCTTTGAGCGGGCCGGGGTGGTGGACGTGATCGCCGCCCAGGTGCTCAAGGTCGGCGACAGGCTCCTGTACCAGCTATTGGCGCTGACCGGCCTTGTCACCGTGCTGTCGGGCTTCATGAACAACGTGGGGGCGCTGGCGTTGCTGCTGCCGGTGGCCCTGCGGATGTCGCGCGAACACGATACCTCGCCGTCGATCCTGCTGATGCCGCTGGCCTTCGGCTCGCTGCTGGGTGGCCTCACCACCCTGATCGGCACCCCGCCCAACATCATCATCTCGAGCTACCGCGCCAGCGTCGCCGGCGAGCGCTTCAGCATGTTCGACTTCTTCCCGGTAGGCGGCGCCGTGGCAGTCGCCGGGGTTGCCTTTATCGTGCTGCTGGGCTGGCGCCTGGTGCCAAGGCGCACCGGCCAGGCCAGCCGCGACGCCATGTTCGATACCGCCCACTATCTGGTGGAGGTACGGGTCGACGCCGATGCCCAGGCCCTGGGCTGGTCGCTGCACAAGCTCAGGCGCAAGCTCGACGACAACGTGCCGGTGCTGGCGCTGGTGCGGGGCGGTCATCGCTACGCCGGTCACTCTTTCTATGGGGTGCTCAAGGAGGGCGACATCCTGCTGTTGGAGGCCGGTCCCGAGGAGCTCAAGGCGCTGGAGGATCGGGCCGGACTGCGGGTCGGTCTGACACCCGAGGAGGCGCCGGATCCTGATGCCGAGCAGAGCGACACTGAGCCAACCAACACCGAGCCAACCAACACCGAGCCAACCAACACCGAGCAGGCCGACAGCGATGACCAGGTGCGGTCCTCGGGCAACGCAGCGGCCGCATCGACGTCGGCCCAGCCGTTGAACGCAGACGGCAATGCCGGGTCCGCGTCACTGGCCCAGCGTACCCGCCAACTGGTCGACGAGGACGAGCAGGCGCGAGAGCGCCGTGTCACCCTGGACGAGACCCGAGAGGCGGCGCGGGGCACCGAGGACGGCGACGAGCGCCAGGACGACAAGGCCCCCGAAGACCTGCACCTGATCGAGGCGGTGGTGCGCAACGACGCCGCCATCAGTGGCCGCACCGCCGCCGAGCTGCGCCTGCACCATCAGTACGGCCTGCACCTGGTGGCGGTGGCCCGTGACGGTGGGCGCCTCAAGCAGCGCCTGCGCGATATTCGTTTTCGGCCCGGCGACGTGCTGCTGCTGCAGGGCGATCCCGAAGGGCTGGGCGAGAGCCTGACGGTGCTTGGCTGCCTGCCGCTGGCAGACCGGCGCCTGACCCTCGGCCAGCCGCGCCAGCTTGCGCTGTCGGTGGGCATCTTTGCCGTCGCCATCACGGCCATGCTGTTCGATCTGCTGCCGGCGGCGGTGGCCTTGTCGCTGGCCGCGCTGGTCACCCTGCTGGTGGGGGTGCTGCCGCTGCGCGAAGGTTACCGTGCCATCGACGGCCCGGTGGTGGTGTTGCTGGGGGCGATGATTCCGGTGGGGCAGTCGCTGGAGTCCAGCGGCGGGGCCGGCCTGATCGCCGATGCCATGCTCGGGCTTGGCAGCCAGTGGCCGCCCATCCTGGTGCTGGCGGGGCTCTTCATGGTCAGCACCTTGCTGTCCAACGTCATCAACAATGCGGCGGCGGCGCTGTTGATGGCGCCCATCGCGGCGAGTCTCGCCAGCGGTTTCGAGCTGTCGCTTGACCCCTTCCTGATGGTGGTGGCGATCAGCGCTTCCTGCGCCTTTCTGACGCCCATCGGCCACCAGTCCAACACCCTGGTGATGGGCCCCGCGGGCTATCACTTCAGCGACTACTGGCGCCTTGGCCTGCCGCTGACCCTGGTGGTGATGGTGGTCGCCATCCCGCTGATCATGCTGGTCTGGCCGCTGCAATAACGGCCAAGGAAAACGCCCGGGCTGGGCCCGGGCGTCGTGGTGGTACGCGAAACGTCGGCGCTACGCGGTGACGTTGTGGTGGTTCATCTTTTCCTTGTCGGTGACGAAGGCGTCGAAGGCGAAGTCGTCCACGCTCAGCATGTCGAGCACCTCGGCCTCGCGCTTGCGCATGAAGTCGGCATCCTCCTCGCTGATCAGTCCTTCCTCGAGCGCGGCTTCCAGGCGTTCTTCCGGGTGCAGCGCCTGCACCGGCAGCTTGCCCTTGGAGTACGCCTTGTTGATCTGGCGATAGAGCACCTCGGCGCGGTCCTGGGTTTCCAGCAGGGCGTTGTAGCGCGCCACCGGGTTGTCCTGGACCTGGTCGTTGCTGTCCCAGGCGCCGACCAAGAGCTTCTTGCGCAGGGCGCTGTCGGTGGACACCGCACGGGCGATGGACCGGGCCAGGTCGTCGTGGGGGCGTGCCCAGCGGCGGCCCAGCGGCATCACCAGCACCTTCAGGGTCTTGCCCAGCGCCCGGTTGGGCAGGTTGTCGAAGACCTCGACGAAGGCGGTCTCGGCGCGATTGAGCAGGAAGCGGCAGGCGTAGTGCATCAGTTCCGCCTCGCCCTCGACCTTGTCACCCTCGTGCCAATGCTTGATCACCATGCTCACCAGATAGAGGTTGGAGAGCACGTCACCCAGACGCGCCGAGAGCATCTCGCGCTGCTTGAGCTCGGCGCCCAGGCTCGCCATGGCGGCGTCGGCGCACAGGCTGAAGCCGGCAGACAGGCGGGCCACGTCCTGGGCGTAAGGGCGGGCGACCTCGTCGAAGGGGCAGGACGGCTTGCCGATGCCCAGGCCCATGGTGAGGGCGCGGGCGGCGTTGCCGAAGATCAGCCCGGCATGACGGAAGAACGCCCGGTCGAAGGCCTTGGCGTCATCGGCATCCTTGGCCGCCAGTTCCTCCAGCACGTAGGGATGGCAGCGAATCGCGCCCTGACCGAACACCATCAGGTTGCGGGTCATGATGTTGGCGCCTTCCACGGTGATCGCCACCGGGTTGGCACTGTAGCCGATGCCCAGGTAGTTGCGCGGGCCCAGGGTCACCGCCTTGCCGCCGTGGATGTCCATGGCGTCGGCCAGGATGTCCCGCTGGAACTCGGTCAGCTGGCTCTTGAGGATGGTCGATGGCACCGCCGGCGCCTGGCCGTGGTCGATGGTGTTGGCGGTCTGGTAGACCGCCGCCTGGGCGATGTAGGCCTTGGCGGTAAGACGTGCCAGCGGCTCCTGAATGCCCTCCATCTCGGCCACCGGCACATTGAACTGGCGACGGATGCGGGCGAAGCCGCCGGCCCAGCCGATGGCGTAGCGGCCAGTGCCGGTAGCGCCTGAGGGCAGGGTGATGCAGCGGCCGACCGACAGGCACTCGATCAGCATGCGCCAGCCTTCGCCGGCCATCTCGGGGCCACCGATGATGGTGTCCAGCGGCACGAACACGTCCTTGCCACGAATCGGACCGTTCATGAAGGGGCTGCCGATGGGGTGGTGGCGGCGGCCGATCTCCATGCCATCGGTGTCACGCGGGACCAGCGCGCAGGTGATGCCGAGGTCCTCGGTGTCGCCCAGCAGGTGGTCCGGGTCGAACATGCGGAAGGCCAGGCCGACCACGGTGGCGATGGGCGCCAGGGTGATCCAGCGCTTGTTGAAGGTCAGGCGCAGGCCCAGCACTTCCTTGCCGTCGATTTCCTGCTTGCACACGATGCCGACGTCCGGCAGCGAAGTGGCGTCGGAGCCGGCGCGGGGGCCGGTCAGGCCGAAGCAGGGGATCTCGCGGCCGTCGGCCAGGCGCGGCAGATAGTGGTCCTTCTGCTCCTGGGTGCCGTACTTGAGCAGCAGCTCACCCGGACCCAGCGAGTTGGGGACACCCACGGTGGACATCAGGGTCTCGTTGACCGCGAGCTTCTGCAGCACCGCCGACTGGGCCTTGGCCGAGAAGCCGAGACCGCCGTACTCCTTGGGAATGATCATGCCGAAGAAGCGTTCCTTCTTCAGGTAGTCCCACAGCTCCGGCGGCAGGTCGGCGCGCTCGCGGGCGATGTCCCAGGCATTGCACATGCCGGCGGCCACGGTGCACTGATGGTCGATGAAGGCGCGTTCCTCGTCGCTGAGGCCGTCATCCTTGAAGTCGAGCAGGCGCTGCCAGTCAGGGCGGCCGGAGAACAGCTCACCGTCCCAGGCCACGCTGCCGGCCTCAAGTGCAGTACGCTCGGTATCCGATACGCGGGGGGCGACCTTCTTGAACATGGCGAACAGACGTGGCGACAGCCAGCCATGGCGCAGCGCCGGCAGGCCACAGACGGCGATGGCGGCGGCGGTGATCAGCAGCAGTACGCCGACGAATTCGGCGTCGAGGACCAGGCCCGCGACCCCGAGAATAGCGGGCAGGGCGGCGGCAGGCGCGGCCCCGGCCTCGCGGCGGGCGATGGCGATCAGGCCAACGACCGCAAAGATGAGCAGGAGCAGGCTGAGCATGGGCGGTTCTCCTTGGAGAGCGATGAGAGGAAGTGTGGTTGTAATAAAACGCCTGTTTGAATTCTTGCAGATTAGCCCATCGCCTGACAACCGGCCATCGAAAACCTTGCCTCTTGCACCATGGTCGAACTAGAGGTCTCTTAGCTGCACAAAAATGGCCCCGTGAAAGTCACGGGGCCAGGTCGATGTCGTCTAAATCGTGTCGCCGCCAGCGGCAGCTTTTCCGGCGTCAGCCAGGCTGCGCTGTGCTATCAGAACTTGCACCAGCACCAGCACCAGCAGGCGCGGAGAGGCGCCGCTCGCTCTGGGTCGGGTGGGCCTCCTCGAGCCGGCGCTGCGGCGGCTTCTGGGCCGGGGCGCCGTTGGCCACGTAGTAGGGCGCCTGGCTCGGCGGCAGCGGCTCGCGGCCTCGGATCTTGTCGGCCATGCGCTCGGCCAGCATGATCGTCGGCGCGTTGAGGTTGCCGGTGGGAATCACCGGGAACAGCGAGGCGTCGACCACCCGCACGCTTTCTACCCCGTGCACGCGTCCGGCGCCGTCGACCACGCAGTCGTCACCGTCGCCCATGCGGCAGGTGCCACAGGGGTGATAGGCGGTCTCGGCGTGGCGGCGCACGAAGGCGTCGAGCTCATCGTCGCTCTGCACGTCCGGCCCCGGCGAGATCTCGCGGCCGCGGAACTCGTCCATGGCCGGCTGGGCGATGATCTCGCGGGTCAGGCGAATGGCGTCGCGGAACTCTTCCCAGTCCTTTTCGGTGGACATGTAGTTGAACAGGATCGAGGGCGCGGCCTTGGGATCGACCGAGGTCAGCCGTACGCGGCCTTCGCTCTGGGAGCGCATCGAGCCGACGTGGGCCTGGAAGCCATGGGCCTGCACCGCGCTCTTGCCGTTGTAGCTGATGGCGATCGGCAGGAAGTGATACTGCAGGTTCGGCCAGGCTTCCTCTTCGCTGGTGCGGATGAAACCGGCGGCCTCGAACTGGTTGCTGGCGCCCACGCCGCTGCCCTTGAACAGCCACTCGGCGCCGATCGCCGGCTGGTTGTACCACTTCAGCGCCGGGTACAGCGAGATCGGCTTCTTGCACTCGTACTGGATGTACATCTCCAGGTGGTCCTGCAGATGGGCTCCGACGTTGTCGTTGACGTGGACCGCCTCGATGCCGAGCTCCGCCAGCAGGTCCGCCGGGCCGATGCCCGAGCGCTGCAGAATCTGCGGCGAGGCGATGGCGCCGGCGCACAGCAGCACCTCGCGACGGGTGCGCACCTCCTGGGTCTGGCCCTTGCGCTGATAGCGCAGGCCCACCGCACGCTTGCCCTCGAACAGGATGACGTCGGTGGTGGCTCGGGTCTCGATGGTCAGGTTGGGGCGCTTCTTGGCCTCGTCCAGATAGCCGCGCGCGGTGGAGGCGCGGCGTCCCTGGGGCGTGACGAAGCGGTCCATGGGGCCGAAGCCTTCCTGCTGGTAGCCGTTGACGTCCTCGGTGGCCGGGTAGCCTGCCTGCTGTCCCGCCTCGATAAAGGCGTGGTAGAGCGGGTTGTTGCCGGGCTTCGGGGTGGCCACGCACACCGGGCCGTCGCCGCCATGGTAGTCATTGGGGCCGATATCGCGGGTCTCGGCCTTCCTGAAGTAGGGCAGGCAGTTGGCGTAGTGCCAATCCTCGAGCCCGTCGCGCTTGGCCCAGCCGTCATAGTCCAGGGCGTTGCCACGGATGTAGCACATGCCGTTGATCAGCGAAGAGCCGCCAAGGCCCTTGCCGCGACCGCACTCCATGCGGCGATTGTCCATGTGCGGCTCGGGGTCCGTCTCGAAGGCCCAGTTGTAGCGCCTGCCCTGCAACGGGTAGGCCAGCGCTGCCGGCATCTGGGTGCGGAAGTCGAAGCGGTGGTCCTTGCCGCCGGCTTCCAGCAGCAGGACCTGGACGTCCGGGTCCTCGGTCAGACGAGTGGCGAGGACGTTGCCGGCGGAGCCGGCGCCGATGATGACGTAGTCGAATTCACGGAGCTGTGACATGTGACGCCTCCCTGAAGGCAATGGGGTGACCGGGTCAGGCGTGACGCGGTGTTCGAGGACTATCGCGACGGGCCGGCCTTAGAAGACCGACTCGAAGGGGCCCATTTCGACCTGGACCGACTTGGTCTGGGTGTAGTGGGCCAGGGTCTCGATGCCGTTCTCGCGGCCGACGCCGGACTGCTTGTAGCCACCCACCGGCATTTCGGCCGGGGACTCGCCCCAGGTGTTGATCCAGCAGATGCCGGCTTCCAGGCGATGGATCAGGCGATGCGCACGGTTGAGGCTCTCGGTGAAGACGCCGGCGGCCAGGCCATAGGTGGTGGCGTTGGCGCGCTCGAGTACTTCCTCGTCGGAGTCGAAGCCGAGCACCGACATCACCGGGCCGAAGATCTCTTCGCGCACGATGCGCATGTCATCGGTGCAGTCGGTGAACACCGTGGGGGCCGCCCAGGCGCCCTTGGCCCAGTCGCCCTGGTCCCAGGCGTCGCCGCCGGCCAGTACCCGGGCGCCTTGCTGCTTGCCCAGCTCGATGTAGGACAGCACCTTCTCCTGGTGTTCGAAGCTGACCAGCGGGCCGAAGTTGACCGAGGGGTCCATCGGGTCGCCGGCCTTGATGCGCGCCACGCGCTCCTCGAGCAGTGCCTCGAAGTCGTCCTTGACGGCGTTGTCGACGAACACCCGGGTGCCGTTGGTGCAGATCTGGCCGCTGGAGTAGAAGTTGGCCATCATCGCCGCGTCGGCGGCACGGACCAGGTCGGCGTCACGGCAGACGATCAGCGGCGACTTGCCGCCAAGCTCCATGGTGACGTCCTTGAGGCTGGAGGCGGCGGAGGCCGACATCACCTTCTTGCCGGTGCCTACCTCGCCGGTGAACGAGACCTTGGCGATGTCCGGGTGGCCGGTGATCGCCTGGCCCACCTCGGCCTCGCCATGGACGACGTTGAACACGCCATCGGGCAGACCGGCTTCGGTGAACACCTCGGCCAGGATCATGGTGGTCAGCGGGGTGACCTCGCTGGGCTTAAACACCACGGCGTTGCCGGCGGCCAGCGCCGGGGCGGACTTCCAGCAGGCGATCTGGATCGGGTAGTTCCAGGCGCCGATGGAACCGATGACGCCCAGCGGCTCGCGGCGGGTGTAGACGAAGCTGTCTTCACGCAGCGGAATCTGGCTGCCTTCGATGGCGGCGGCGAGGCCGGCGTAGTATTCGAGCACGTCGGCGCCGGTGACGATATCGACGGTGGACGTCTCGCTGAACGGCTTGCCGGTGTTGCGGGTCTCGAGCTCGGCGATCTCGTCGTTACGCTCGCGCAGCAGCGCCACGGCGCGGTTGAGGATGCGTCCGCGCTCCATGCCGGACATCGCGCCCCACATCTTCTGGCCGCGCTGGGCCGCGGCGACAGCGGCGTCCACGTCGGCCTGGCTTGCCACCTGCACGTCGGCCAGGTGGCTGCCATCGTAGGGGTTGGTGACGCTGAAGGTCTCGTTGGAGGTGGCGTCGGTCAGACGGCCGTCGATGTAGAGCTTCTGGAGTTCGAGAGTTGCCATGGCATCCTCCTGTCGAAAGGGCATGTGTCAGCAAGCTGACAGCGATGTCGGGGCGATAAGTGAAGAGCAAGAATGTGCGCGTGAGTGGCGCAGGTGTTGAGCCTGCCCACTCGGTCGGCCTGAGATCCGGCTTGAGGCTCGGAGCCTTGGCCGGAAGAGACTTAGGCCGGTTAGGGTTCGTGAGCCGCAGCGGGCGCGTGGCTGTCGAGCAGTCGATTCAGGTACTCCCGCGCCAGCTGGCGGGCCTGGACCGCGTCCAGGCCTTCCGGCGACAGGGTGCCGCGCAGCCACAGGCCGTCGATCATCGCGGCCAGGCCATTGGCGGCGCGCTGGGCCTCGTGTCGGGGCATCAGCCGGCGAAACTGGTAGCACAGATTGGCGTACAGCCGCCGGTCGTTGATCTTCTGCAGCCGCTGCAGGTCGGCCTTGTGCATCGAGTTGGCCCAGAAGGCGAGCCAGGTGCCGGCAGCTCGGGCGTTGGTCTGGGATGCGTCGAAGTTGCCGTCGATGATGGCTTCCAGATGGGCACGGGGGCTTGAGTCGCTCAGCGCCTTGCGCCGCGCCGCCACGGCCTGGCCCAGGTCATGCTGGATCTGGCGCATGGTCGCCTCCAAGAGGCCATCCTTGCCACCGAAGTAGTGGCTGATGATGCCGGCGGAGACCCCGGCGTGGCGGGCGATACGCATGATGGTGGCATCGGCAAGCCCCACCTCGTGGATCGCCGCCATGGTCGCCTGGATCAGCTGCTGGCGGCGGATCGGCTCCATTCCTACCTTGGGCATGACAGACCTCCGTGCCGTTCGCCCTCGAACATTGACGTGCCCGAGAGGTGAATCTGTTGATGCGCGTCTCGAGCGATATCGTGCTCAAGAGTTGAATCTAGTGACTTGCTCCTCGAGGCACCCCCGAGGTTAGGATGTAGAGAGTATGCCTTTTATTGATTGGACGTTCAATCAAAATCTGGTCGATTCAACGGCACAGTCGTGAACAGGCCACCATACTGCAACCGATAACCTCAACAAGGAGTGCATCATGACGACCCCGACGATTCCCGCTCTGTCCGTACTGGCGGCTGCCATCGCCGGCCTTGCCGCCCCCCAGGCGATGGCCGCCGATGACAGCTGCCAGCCGGTGCGTTTCGCCGAAGTCGGCTGGACCGACATCACCGCCACCACCGCCTTGACCACCGAAGTGCTGAAGGCCATGGGCTACGAGACGCGTATCGACACCGTCTCGGTGCCGATCGCCTACTCGGGCATGAAGAACGACGACTTCGATGTCTTTCTCGGCAACTGGATGCCGTCCATGGCGTCCATCAGCGACCCCTACGTCGAGCAGGGTGATGTCGACCGCCTGGGGGCCAACCTGGAAGGGGCCAAGTACACCCTTGCGGTGCCGCAGTATGTCTACGACGCCGGTGTCACCTCGGTGGCGGATCTCGACGAGCACGCCGACAAGTTCAACAGCGAACTCCACGGCATCGAGGCCGGAAATGACGGCAACGAGCTGATCCAGCAGATGATCGACGATGACGCCTTTGGGCTCGGCGACTGGTCGCTGATCGACTCGAGCGAGGCCGGCATGCTGGCGGAGCTGCGTGCCCGCGTCCCCGACGAGACATGGATGGTGTTCCTCGGCTGGGAGCCGCATCCCATGAACACCAACTTCGACATGGCTTACCTGGAAGGCGCCGACGACTACTTCGGCCCCGACCTGGGCGGTGCCACCGTCTACACCAACACCCGCGCAGGCTACACCGACGCTTGCCCCAACGTCGGTGCGCTGCTCAGCAACCTGAGCTTCACCCTGGAGATGGAAAACCAGCTGATGGGCACCATCATGGATGACGGCACCGCCCCGGACGAGGCCGCCCGCGACTACCTCAAGGCCAACCCGGAGCTGCTCGCCTCCTGGCTCGAAGGCGTGGAGACCGCCGATGGCGAGCCTGCCCTCGAGGTGGTCAAGGCGGAGCTGGGTGTTGAATAAGCCAGCACTGGGGCGCTGAACAACCCAGAGCGTCCCAGGCAGGAGAGAGCAGGGCAGGCCCGCCGTCGAAAATTTCGCAGGCGGGCTTGCCAAGTTCATGAACGGTGTGCATAATTCTCCCCCGTCGACACGGCGCTTTTGCCGCATGACGACCCAAAAGGCTACGTAGCTCAGTTGGTTAGAGCACATCACTCATAATGATGGGGTCCCCTGTTCGAGTCAGGGCGTAGCCACCAGGATTTAGAAAGCACCCGCTGACCTCGGTCAGCGGGTGCTTTCGTATGCGGCGGGTTTTTTGCCTCCCGTCAGCCATCGTCTGGCACTGTCTTTCAGCGTTTGTGACCCGCCCGCACCTGCCCGGTGGGCGAGGGGCCAACGTTCAGGGCAGGGCTTCAGGGTAGGGCTTCAGGATAGGGCTTTAGGATAGGGCTTCAGAACGTGCAGTGCATCGTGACGGCAGCCCGAGCCGCCCGAACCCAGGTTACGAGGCGGATCAGCGGGTTAAGCCAGTCCTTGGGTCAACAAAAGCGCAACCGGGCTTGACGATCTCGGAGCGATCCGTATACTACGCCCCGTGCTTGAGGCGATTCCCCGATAGCTCAGTTGGTAGAGCAAATGACTGTTAATCATTGGGTCGCAGGTTCGAGTCCTGCTCGGGGAGCCAACCGCAACGGTTGATCCCGCGTCACGCACCGACAATTCAAGGTAATTCCCCGATAGCTCAGTTGGTAGAGCAAATGACTGTTAATCATTGGGTCACAGGTTCGAGTCCTGTTCGGGGAGCCATCTTGCCTTGCAGCATTGCTGACATTGTCGCCAAGCTTGAAGTACTGCACATCGTTGTTCCCCGATAGCTCAGTTGGTAGAGCAAATGACTGTTAATCATTGGGTCACAGGTTCGAGTCCTGTTCGGGGAGCCAGTGCGGCATCTGGCACTTATAGCGCTTATCGCTAGTTCCCTCGGCGCAACCCTCCTTCTTGTTACTCTCTTCGTAGCGAATTCCTTCTTATCTATTTTCTCCGTTGACCTAATTTCTCCTGCTCGCTGTTTCTCGCCAACTGGCGGCGACACGTGGCTCGATTCGCTCCATCCTCGCTCTCGCGCTTGCCCAATGGCGGCATCAGTCTTATCTCGACGCTGCTTTTCCGTGTGTCGATAGCTTCGACCCAGTTCGTCCCTGGGCTGCAGCACGCCAGAAGGGCCCGCAGAACCAGTTCACGCACTCTTGTCATGGCATCTTGTTGGGAAGCCTCGCCGCTGGCAAATGGCCTTGTCAGGCGTCATCCTTGGCTAAATGATTGATGGCAGGCGGTCGCTGCCGACGTTGGACGTCTCGGCTGGACAGGATCGACGTTAGACGACGCGGTGACGCCTCACGCAGCCAGGCATGGCTTGGGAATTACGGTGAAAGGAGATGCAGTATGAGTGATAAATCAACCTCTCGGGAGCCGTCGAAATCTCCCACCCTGACTTTGCACATCGGTCATGAAGAGCTGGTCATTCGCCAGCGCTACGAGGTGCTCAGTATCGTCAACGACCTCTTGATCGGCACCTGGTTTATCATCGGCAGCATTCTGTTTTTCTACGAGTCGCTTGCCTATATAGGGACCTGGCTGTTTCTGATCGGCAGTATCGAGATGATGATACGGCCGCTGATTCGCCTCGCCCGGCGGGTCCATATCAAGCGCCTGCATCCGGAGGCGCCTGCCGCAGTGGATGCGGGGCATGACTATTGATAGAGAGGCATGCTGGGTGACGAGTCGTCATTTAGCTCTACTCGTAGTGCGTCCATAGTCTTAAGACTTTAATGGTCTTTTCTTCCTGTATGACCTGATAGACGAGCCTGTGTTGAATGTTGATCCTTCTGGAGTAGGCCCCTGAGAGATCTCCGACAAGCTTTTCGTAAGGGGGTGGCGTTTGATACGGGTCCATGCGAAGGATGGCCAGCAACTCTTGTGCCTTGGCCTTTAGGCCTGATGAGGCGAGCTTTTTCGCATCTTTTTGAGCTTGCCTGGTGTAGTAGATCCTCCAGCTCACCAATCGAGCTCCTGATCACACTCGGCGAGGTCGGTTTCCATTCCTTCACGAATCGATTCACGCATGCCAGGTATGGAGAGTAGGTGGAGGGTTTCGTTGATGGCGCGCCAGTCCTCTTCAGCCAGTAACACTGCATTGCCCCTTTTTCCAGTGATGACAATGGGTTGATGGCTTTCCGTCGTTTCATCAATTAGAGCGTACAGCTTCGAGCGGGCTTCTGTTGCATTCAATATGGTCATTAGTCGCCTCCATTTTTTGCTAGCGTACGCTAAGGCGTACGCAAGATCAATCTAGCCTTCTGGCGTTGTTGGCGCCCACGGGTGGTTCAGCAAAGAAAATCGCCCTCGTTGCCTGATCGGCAGCGAGGGCGATGTCGTTTCTGCGTGGGGAGGATGCTGGTGGTCAGCCAATGTGTGGCTTTATCACCTCAGCCCATTGCAGCGGCTTTGGTCCTCGCCCGCTTGCGCAGGGCAATGACGATGGTGGTGCCCAGAAGCAGCACCGCGATGGCGATCAGGCTTGCGCTGATCGGGCGCGAGAAGAAGATGCCTAGGTCGCCCTGGGACATGGCCAGCGAGCGACGCAGCTCGCTCTCGGCGATGGGGCCGAGCACCAGGCCAAGGATGATCGAGACCAGCGGGAACTTGATCTTCTCCAAGAGGAAGCCGAGCACCCCGAAGCCAAGCATCAGCCAGACGTCGAACATCGAGTTGCGCACCGAGTAGGTACCGACGATGCAGCACATCAGGATGATCGGGCCCAGCGCCGAGTAGGGCACGTTGAGCAGTCGGGTGAACAGTTTGATGAACGGCTTGGAGAACGCCAGGATCATGAAGTTCACCACGAACAGCCCAGCGAACACCGCGTAGATCAGGTCGCTCGAGGTCAGCATGAACATCGGCCCCGGCTGCAGGCCATGCATGATAAAGGCGCCGAGGATGATCGCGGTGGTGCCGCTTCCCGGAATCCCGAGGGCGAACAGCGGCACCAGGGCGCCCATGGCGGCGGCGTTGTTGGCGGCCTCCGGTGCAGCGATACCTTCCGGTGCGCCCTTGCCGAACTTCTCTGGGTGCTTGGACCAGCGCACGGTCTCGCTGTAGCTGACCATGGCGGCGGTGCTGGCGCCGATGCCCGGCAGGATGCCGATGATGACGCCAAGTATCGATGAGCGCGACAGAGTCACACCGATCTTCTTCAGGATGGGGGCATCGAAGATCTTGATCTTGACCTTGGTCAGCGGTTGTTCGGCGTCACGGCTCAGGGAGCGCTTCATCACCTCGGACACCGCGAACAGCCCGACGATGACCGGAATCAGTCCGACCCCCTCGGCCAGGTTGAGGTTGTCAAAGGTATAGCGGCTGGTACCGGTGAGCGGGTCGATGCCGATGGTGGCGATCAACAGGCCCAGGGTGGCGCCGATCAAGCCGAGGATCAGCCGGCCACCGAGGGAGGCCACCACGGTCAGGCCGAGGATGGCGAGTGCAAAGTACTCGGGGGAGGAGAACTTCAGCGCCACCGAGGCCAGCATCGGGGTGAAGATGATCAACGCGATGGTGCCGACCAGCCCGCCCACCGCCGAGCTCAGCACGCCGATGCCCAGCGCCTTGCCGGCCTCGCCCTGCTGGGTCATGGGGTAGCCGTCGAAGGCCGTCATCACCGCCTCCGGGGTGCCTGGGGCGCGATAGAGGATGGCGGTGATCAGCCCCGAGAAGACGGTGGAGCCGTAGATGGCGGTCAGCAGCATGAACGCCTGGGTGGGCTCCATGCCGTAGGTGACCGGCAGCAGGATGACCACCAGGATCACGCCGCTGATGCCCGGCAGCGCGCCACCGATAAAGCCGATGAATACGGCCGAGGTCAGGATCAACAGGTTCATGGGCTGGAAGACCACGCCTAGCCCACTGAGAAAACTCTCCAGCATCGTCAGCTCCCGCGAAATACTGGTGGAAAATCGTACCGGCTGGGTGTCATGGCAAGGGGATGCCCAGCAGGGTGGAGAACACGCCCTGGATCAGCGCAACGGCGATGACCACGGTGGCAAGCAGGGCCGCCCAGTGGCGCGCGCCAAGCAGCAGGGTGCAGGCCAGGGTGAAGATCACGGTGGCCAGCAGAAAACCGATGGCCGGCATCAGCAGGGTGTAGGCAACGGTGGTGCCCATCAGCCACCAGTGGCGGTTGGCGGCAAGAAACCCAGGGTCAAGAGCAACGTCAGCGGCTTCGGTGGTGCTGTCGGTGACGTTGTCGGTAGCGCTGTCCTGGCCGGCGTCAGCCTGTTGGCCGGGGTCAGTCGCTGGGGCTTTCTCCATCGAAGCCTTGGCCTCGGCGTCGCTGGCACGCTCCTTGGCCTCGGCGTCGCTGGCACGCTCCTTGGCCTGGCTCATGCGGGTGGAGACCAGCAGGGTCGCCGACAGCACGATCAGCAGGAGCAACAGCGACAGCGGCCACAGGCGCGGGCCGATAAAGGTCGAGACGTCCTCGGAGCTCGGGAAATCAAGCGTCGGCACCAGGGTGACGGCGGCCAGTACCAGCAACAGGACGGCAAAGGCGGTGAACTTGGTATGCATGGTGAGGCTCGGTTCACGGCGGGCCAGCGGGAGCGAGTCCCGTCAGCGCAAGGTGAGGGGCCGGGTAGTACCCGGCCCGCCAGTCCACGGGATCAGGTGTTTTCCAGAAGCCGCGTGTAGAGTTCCAGGTTCTGCTCGAGCTTCTCGCGGTAGTCGTCGCTACCCAGCCAGCCCTCGCGGTAGTGCAGGTTCACCCGCTCTTCGTACTCCTGGTAGGTCTCGGAGTCGTAGACGCTCTTCAGCGTGGATTCGAGCTTCTCGACGATGGCGTCCGGGGTGTCGGCGTGGACGAAGATGCCGCGCTCGTTGCCGTCGGTCAGGTCCCAGCCGTTCTCGACGGTGGTGGGGATGTCCGGGAAGTTCTCCAGACGCTCCTCGGCGAACACCAGGATCGGCATCATCTCGCCGGATTCCATGTAGCTCAGCACCGAGCTGATCTCGCCGAACAGGCCATCGATGTTGCCGCCCATGACGTTGGCGGCCACGCTGCCTTCCTCGTCGTAGGGAATGAAGCTGATGTCCAGGCCGGTGGCGTCACGGAACGACAGGAAGGCCATGCGGTCGGGGCTGGCCGCGTGGGTGCCGCCGATGATGACCTGACCCGGGTTGGCCTTGGCGTGCTCCATGAAGGCGTCGAAGTCGGCGTACTTGTCCGGATCGACGATCAGTGTCATCACGTCGGACTGCATGCGCGCCACCGGGGTGAGCTGGTCGAGGCCGGTGGGGTTCTGGCCGGCGGCAAGCGAGGTGACCAGAGTCGAGGAGGCGAAGTCCAGGGTGTGGCCGTCGGCGTCGCCGTTGGCGGTACGCTGGTGGGCCAGGGCGCCGGAAGCGGACGGCAGGTTGACCACCGTCACGCGGGTGTCCATGGCCTCTTCAAGCAGCGGCTTGATGGTGCGCGCGAAGTTGTCGGTGCCGCCACCGGCGCCGGCGGCGACCAGGAACTGCAGCGGCTTGGAGGGGAAGTCGGCCGCCTCGTCGGCGGACAGCGCGGCGGGGCTCGCAACGACGAGCGACAGGCCGAGGGCGCTGGCGGTGATGATCGCGTTTCGGGTGATCATGGCGTTCTCCTGGGGGTGGTTGTTGTGGTTGAGCATGGGCGTCTGCCCAGTGGTTGCCAGGTGGCCTGACATGACGTCAGGCCGGTTCGGAGGAAGATTCGGCGGTGGAGAAGAACATCGCGTCCTGCTCACGGCGAAGGTGGAGCAGGGTGGAGTCCGGCAGCTGCACGTCGGCCACACTGATCAACTGACCGGCAGCCACATCGCGCTTGAGCACGGCGCCGGGTAGCAGATAGAAGGGCACCGGGGTGGCATCGAGTAGCGCAGCGGCCGGGTGCACTTCGGGCTGAAGGCCTGCGATGTGGCGATGGTGGCCCTTCATCTCAAGCTCCTGCCCCTTAGTGAGTGACACCGTGGCGCGGGCGACCAGGTCAACCGCCGGGCGGGTAGCCTGGCCGCCGCCGGAGGGCAGGCCCTTGAGCACGGCGTCGAGCAGCGAGATAGGCGCTTCCAGGCCCAGCAGATGGCGCGGCAGGTAGACCATGGCGCTTTTCTTGCTGCGACTCAGGATGTGGCCCTTGCCGTCCAGCACCTCCCAGGCGTGGGCATCCTCGCAGCGCACCACCACGAAGACACCACCGGCGAAGCTCAGCTCGTCCGGGCGGCGCAGGCAGTTGAACACCTCCAGACGCCCCGTGCCGGAGAGCACGCCACCGTTGCCTTCCAGATCCAGCAGGGTCGGCACCTCATGGGTACGCAGCACCAGGGCGTGGAAGGCAGGGTGGTCGGGGGTAAGGCCGGTGGCGTTGGCCACATTGGTCATCTCGCACAGGTCCGGTGCGGAGATCTGTGGAATAGCGCTCAGGTGCTCGCCACGGGCGCGCACCACGCTGCGCTCGTCGCCCTCGGGCAGTGTCCACAGGTCGGCCATGTCCGGGGCGTCGAAGCGGGTGCCGTTGCACCAGATCGCCTGATCCGCCTCGTCCCAGACAAAGTCGTATTCGCTGCTCTTGCCGGCGGCGATGATCTCGAAGCCCAGCGTCTGGGCCCAGGTCACCAGGCCGATCAACAGACTCGGTTGATCACCGTCCAGTGGAGTGAACAGGCGACCATGGCGGTTGCCCAGGCGGGTCAGGTAGGGACCGACCACCGATTCGGTTTCCTTGGTGGCGATACCCACGTGCTTGCCGGCCTTGAGTGCACTGGCCGCGTGGGTGGCACCGGCGTTTGGTATACCAGTACTTTCCACCAGGATGTCGAAATCCAGGTGCTTGACCACTTCGAGATCGCCACAGGCGACAAACTTGCCTGCCTGCCAGGCGTCGCTTGCCTCGTCCTGTGTTTGGCATACCGCGATCTGCGAGGCCGGAATACCGGCCTTCTCGAACGCCTGGGCGGCCGTCTCGGCGCTAATGTCCACCGCGATACGTGCGTTCATGCCGGGCATCTGCTGGGCCTGACGGAGGATGCCGCGACCGAAATCGCCAGCGCCCGCGACGCATGCCTCGACGGTGGTGGCGGTATCAAAGTGGTGAAGGTAGTTCATGGTCGTAGAGCGTCTCCGTGCTGGCCTGGCCCACCGCTGGCGCGTTGCCGGGGGCTGCCTGAGCGGGTTGAAGGCCTCGGTCTGGAAGGATCGGGCGGGATCAAGATGCAGAGAAATGTAGTGGTATACCATTTTGATGGTCAAACGATTGGGACATAGACCTTGGTCGCATAAGGCAAAAGATGTGCGTTATATCATTGAATAACAACGAATAAATGTAGTGAGATAAACCGCGTAAATGTTTGCCCGTCAAAAAACGGTATGCCATTCTTTAGGCATCGAAGACCATGACGGCAATAACGATGGACGAAGCGGCAGTGGACGCACGCGAAGGACTGGTGGAGAAGGTCGCCAACTACCTGCGTGAACATATCGTGATGGATCACTTCCAGCCCGGACAGCGGCTGCCCGAGCGCAAGCTGGCCGAAGAACTGGACGTCTCGCGCACCCCCATGCGCGAGGCGTTCAAGATCCTCGCAGCAGAAGGGTTGGTGGTCATCTCCCCGCGACGGGGTGCGGTGGTCGCCGACGTCAGCCCCCAGGACGTGCAGGAAAAGGCCTACGTGCTGAGCGTACTGGAGCAGTCAGCCGCGGAGCTCTGCTGCGCCAATGCCAGCGACGATGACATTGCCGAGCTGCAGGCGTTGCACTTCGAGATGAAGGCCGCCTTCCTGCGTCGTGACCGCCAGAACTACTTTCGCCTGAACCAGGCGATCCACAACCGCATCGTCTCGCTCTCCGGCAACAACTCCCTGATCGAGATCCACGCCACCCTGAGCCGACAGCTCTACCGCGTGCGCTATCTCTCCAACCTGAAAAACGAGAAGTGGTCCGTGGCCATGGATGAGCACGAAGCCATCATGGCCGCCCTGGAAGCCCGCGACGGCAAGCAGGTGGGCAACGAACTGCGCAACCACCTCGGCAAGACCTGGATGAAGTACGCCAACCCCGCACCCAAGGACCAGCCCCTCGCCGATGTCGACACCGAGAGCGGCTAGTAGGTGAGCCAGGTGCGGCAGGCGACGCCGGCCAGCCAAGGGCGTGATAGCGAGACACTGATGGGCAGGATGCAGAGCAGGTGAGGTAATGACGCTTAACGGATATCGAGCGAAGGGGAGGGGCCGGCTGACTCCGTCCATCAGCCGAGCCAAGAAGATACGTCCGCTTCGAGCCTTTGCGGTCAGAGAGTGATTAGCCGTCAATCGGCGGGCGGAAATTGCTGCTTTTGGTGGAGGACGCGCAGAATCCTGATATCTGAGCCTACCAACTGATAGGAAATCAGAAGCGATACTTCCGTTAGGATTAGCAAGCGACCAGGTATACCTTGGCGCTCTACGCCGAGTAGCGGTTGCAGCACCAGCAGTTCTGCCCTTTCCTCGATCAGGTCATCAGTCCGTTCGGCAACCACAGGATTGAACTGGTAGAGGAAGTCGAAAATGGCTTCACGCCTTGTCAGACCCTCTTCTTCCCTTGGAATCGCCGATTACCGGGGCAAGGTCACGGGCGCGGATCCGTGACTTTCGTTCTGCCATCCGGGATTTTGCGGTTTCATGATCGACAAAGGTCGCTGCACCGGCTTCGAGCCTGTCAAATGCTCGCTTGACCTGAAGCGATAACCAGTCATGGTGTGAGGTTGCTTGGCGCTGTTGCTCGGCGAGTTGTTCTGCCAATTCCCTGCAGGCGCCACTGAGCGTACGCCCCTGGCTCTCTGCCATCTGCTGGGCTAGGCGCTTTGTCTCTTCATCGATACGAAACTGTATACGGGTATCCATCTGAAGCCTCGCAGCTCATTCTGACGTATTCACGTATATTGGCTCGTTTTGGTGCTCAGTATGGCAACCCAGGCCCGTTTGCTGCGGTGGGTGTGAAGACGCCTCCTGGTAGCGTTACCTCACAGGCGCGCCGAGTCGTTCCCGTCAATTGCGGCAAGGTTCGGTGGTGGATCAAAAACGCATCGCGGTTACCTGGCGCCGAGCTGAACAAGCTATACCACCCATCCGCCATATGCGAGTGATTGCTTGCTCGCGCTGGGCAGGGCAGTCGTATCAGCTTCAAATCTCTATCCCCGAATTTTATTCGAGCAAGTGCTTTCAAAAAGCAGTTTCCGAAATTCAACAGTTTGTAAGACTTAAGCCAAAAAACGCGTAAATTCGTTCCCATTCCTCACATCTTTTGTCTATTCTGCTGCTAATGGCCAACGCCAAGCTATAAACAGTGCCGCTACGAGCCCGAAAACAACGATCACGCGCAGGGATAGGAAAGCCGACGATGGCCAAGGGATGACCAGCCAACGCTAATCTGACGTTCAATGCGGGCGCCTTACCGCCTGTATGGCAGCGTGCTGCCGTTTCGGTTACCCGCCCTAAATTCCTTCCGTACTCGTGATCGCACAGCGGCAATCGCCGCCTGGGTGGTCATGTCGTGTGGCCGCCGTGGCGGTAGCGTGCCTGGTCGGTAGTTTATAGGTGACGGGGAGGTGTGCCTTTCGACTGGCGATATGCCTTCGCCGTTTCTCTGGGTGCAGTATTCATTCGTGTATACGAAATAAAACACAGGATTTACAGGCACGCTCGAAGTGATGTATCAGAGCGCGTGTTTATTGCGAACAGGCGCTATAAAGTTACGAAAAATCAATGGCTTTGCAATCACGACAGAGCGATTTTGGGCATGCGCGCTTTGAACATAAGCATGCACGTTTTATCCCGGGTTACTCCGCCGTTAAGTGAGAAAGTTACGGAAGAATGCAAAGGTATAGGCTGCAATCTTGGCAGGTTCGTGCGGAAGAAAAAAGAGCATTCCGTTGAATAAAAAAATGTTAGGCGTAATGACGACCCATCGCAGGCAGATTAAGGTAGGGTATGAGTTATATAATCGCATTTGTATCCTTTTCTGAATCCGGAAAGGACTTTCCTGTTCAGTGCTTTCGTACAGATTTGAGAGCCGGTGACGAGGTTGTGGTGCGGAGAACTGATGGAAAATTAAGAATAGCTACTATTTCTCAACTTCAATACTTGAACTGGGAATGTAACGGAAGAATTGAATGCAGAAGGGCAGAAGCTTCACTAGATGAAACAGGAAATATTAACCCTCCTAAAGGCTCCCCACTGCACGTAGGTATATCAACGCTAGACGCATTTACTAAGTCCCTGAAGGCTTCAGGTTGGTTGCCAATAAAATCTCGCCAAAAAATGTATAGAGCGGTTTTTGCTTTTGTTAATAAAAGCAGCATTTCTTATATTTTCACAAGAAAAAATGGCATAGATATTCAGGTAATCCCCAAAGTTAATGGGAACCCAGTAAAACCATATAGCTATTATGAAGGCTCCCTCGGTGATGGAAGGGTAGTTCGACATTCCCTGGCTCACACCAGATTTAACTTATTAGAGGGCGTACTTCGTTTCGCGAATAGTTTTCAAAATAACGAAGAACACTTGGATCGTTATTTTGTTCCTCAAGGTTCTAGGGACAAAAGAACAGTAGAATTGAAGCAAAAAGCCAAAGAAAGGAAAGCTTCTAAGAACGAAATGTTAGATATCTACGATGCGTGCTCGGACGGGAGTGGAGGTCCTGCTTATTTAGGTGATGGAGTCTGGATAGGTTCTGGTGGAAGCTTGCATGACTGGGGTAGGTAGTACGCCTAACAAGGCCATTAAATTCGCTCCCTTCGGTCGCCGGACGCTCGCAAGCTCGCGCCGTTTATGGCGGCGTTAAATTTAAAAAAGGAAGTTTGTGTCCATGCTCCCAGTTCAGACCATTGAAGAGCTAATTAGCGAGTCCTACGTCAGTGCTATTGTCGCTCGGTCTGGCTTTGTTCCAAATTCGATATCAAAGGATTTTGGTATTGATCTTGAAGTTCGCACTATTGCTTCCTATGGAAACAAGCGTATTGATATGGGCGCATTTCTTTCGCTGCAGCTTAAAGCAAGCGTAAATTGGTCTCTGGAAGATGACTATGTTGTCTACGATATGGAAGCCGATGCATTCAATCGACTTGTTTTTAGGCGGGACCAGTCAGTTTTGCCATGTGCTTTGGTTTTGTGCTGTCTACCAGATGATAAATCTTTGTGGATGGCTGCGTGTGAAGACGAGTTGACTATAAAAAAATGCTGTTATTATTACTTCGTCGAGGGGCCTGAATCTCCCAACTCAAGCTCGAAGCGTATTAGAATACCTAGAGATCAATTGCTTACGCCGGAATCATTGCTGGGCCTTAAAGACAAGCTACTCATGGGAGCTGTCTCATGATTCGCTCGGGCAATACTAATGTGGAGAATATAGATCGAGTTAGGTTGTTTGACCTAAAAAACTACCTTTATAGAAAAGGGTGGAAGCAATATGCAACTAACGGCGAAAAATGGCAGCTCTTCAAGCTTGATGTGGATGCGGATCAATCGCTGGAGCTTATCCTTCCAAGCAGCGAATCATTTATTGATTTTAGAGAGCGTGTTCAACAATCGATAGAAGCTCTTTCTCAGATTGAAGATAAGCCAGTATCTGAAATACTTTCAGGATTGATAGTTGAAAATTCCGATTCAGTGAAGCTGCGGCTTCAAGTCCCTGATTCTGTCAGCTCGTTGCCTATTGATGACGCTTCTAAGCATATTAAGGCAATTAGAAATCTTTTTTTATATTCTGGCTGCTCTGAAATAAAAAGCTTTCCTCATTTTGAACAGTCCTTACCAGCCGCTCAAGGGTATCTTGGCGACTTTGAATTTTGCCATACTTTCCGAGGAAGCTTTGGATTTGAAGTGTCTAGTACAATTATAAAAGAAAAAGAGGATCGAGACCTATTTGAGCTTCCAGTAAATAGACGTATTGTTGAAAGGATAGCTAGGGGCCTATTAGCTCTCGAAAGTGCAGTTCGTAATGATGATCCCGATATCCTGATTTCCTCCTACGAAAGAGCACTAAATTCTCGTATGTGTGATGCATTAGCTCAAATTGGTCTTGGTGGAGAGCTTAAATTTGGCGTGGACATTGATTGGGCCACCATATTAGAACCGTCTGAGGATGTCGTTTCGTTCCGCAGCGCAGCTGTAGGAGAAGCTCACGTTAGCATGCTCAGCTATGCATCCGAAAAATTGAAGATTGTCGAGCCAACAGCGCAGCAAATATCTGGGCGAGTAGTTAATTTACATTGTATTGCGAACCCCTCGGAGGGGAGTGCGAGACGGACAGTAGCTATTAAAGTTGATCATTCAGATTATGGCCTGATTGAGGTTCGTTTGGCACTGGGTCCTGACTCCTATTTGAAGGCTTTAAAAGCACATTCCGAGGGGAGCGAGTTGGTAGCGTCCGGTCTGTTACAAAGGAAAGGCAACACCTGGAGTTTGGACGCAATAACTTCGGTCCAAGAAGGCCAACAATCTAACAAGTGAATGAAGCCGACCAATTTTCCGCTGCCGCTCACAATTGGCGGCTTATTCAAAGCGCTAATGGGATATCTATGTTAGGAACATTTGATGATCTGAAGGCTAAAGTCGATGAGTATTGTTCATGCTACCGACATCCGAAGATGGGCGATTTAAGCTCCGGCCCTCTTTACGATTTGTTTCCAGAGCGAGAGGGAGGTGCATTGAAAGCGAAGTGTTGTTGGAACGACACTTGGCCAAGTAATGGTAAAGCTGGAATCTATGCATTTCTTGATGATGATGGTCGCGTTGTATATATAGGAAAATCTTCAATGAAGAGTTCTGTGAGTGCTCGGCTGAATTCGTATTGCCAGTACGGCCAAAATAAAAAGTGTAAATTGAAGCACGACCACTGGAAAGTACAGCCACGCTACGTTTGGATTGTTGGTGTCCCCAACGAAACGTCATTCGAGGCTGCCGCTCTTGAAGAGTTCTTGATTCGAGAAATTGTAACCTCGTGCAATGTGAATGGGGTTTCAGCGTCCCCCTAAAAAATCGCGCAAGGCGGATGGCTTTCAGCCGCCTCTTCGCTCAGCGTTAAATGGTAATAAATTTCAATCTCAAGGGGTGAACATGAGAGAAGTAATAATCACAGACCTAACAAGATTTTCCACAGATGAGAATGTCTGCACTGCTGTTATTGATGTGAATACAGGTGAATGTTTACGGCCAATGCCTTACTTAAAAAGCGCGACTTGCCAAGAGCTAGGCATTCATCCAGGCGCAATTCTAAAAGGGAACCTAAATTTAAAGCCCAATAGTGAAAATCCCCACGTAGAGGACGCAAGCTATTCAAATCTTATGTTTCACGGAGCGTGTAGCGGTGAGAAATTCCTTCAAGTTTTAGAGACTTCATTAAGTGATTCAGTATCTGAAGGTTTTGGTGTCGACTTCGGAAATAATCAGAAATATATCCCGCACGATCAAGTAGCGAACTGTTCGATAATCACCATTAAAATCTCACCGAATCAGTTAAGTATCCATGAAGATCGGTATAAGCCGGGGAAAATTAAAGCTACATTCACAGACAGTAGTGGCCATATGTACAGCTATCTATCGATTACCGATAGAGGTTTTCATGACTATGCTAAAGAGCACCAGAATGATGGTAAGCTTCATGAAGTAACTGAGTTAATCAAAGAGCAGGAATCTGTATATCTGCGAATAGGTTTAAGTAGAATCTGGGCTGTTGGTGACAGAAATGGATTCTGGCTTCAAGTGAACGGAATCTATACGTTTCCTAAATTTCATGAGGAAATAAGAAGCTATGGATAGTGCGATTGACATCTATACAATTGGATTCACAAAAAAGAGTGCTGAAACATTCTTCAATTTTATAAAGCAGTTTAACGTAAAGACTCTAATTGATGTTCGCTTAAATAATGTTTCTCAACTTGCTGGTTTTGCTAAAAGAGATGACTTGAAATTCTTTTTGAATGAACTGTGCGGTACAGAATATATTCACTCACCTGAACTAGCACCAACTAAAGATATTTTAAATGCTTACAAGAAAGGCGATATGCCTTGGGAGGTATACGAGGATAAATTTCTAAATTTGATGGGGCAGAGGAATGTTGAGAAATTGATAAAGCCAGCATTGCTTGACCACGGCTGTTTACTATGCAGTGAGCATGAGCCTCACCTTTGTCATAGAAGACTTGTAGTTGAATATCTTAATCAACATTCAGACTTAGACTTAAAAGTTGAGCATTTGTACTAATGGCTACCGTATTAATTCTTTATCCGAAGCTTTTTAATTGCTACTCGAAGTTCTCGAGAAAAGTCAAAAAAATAACCTCGAGTCTTAGCGGAGCCACATTGATATATCCATCCGATCCAAAAGGTTTAATTGCAAAGCTCTGTGCCGAAACCTCAGAGACGATGGAAAGTAAGGAGCTTTCTAGCTGGACTCCTGACGACATAACTCATGCAATTGTTTTTGACGATGGTGAAGAGTTCATAGAAGAAACAGCACAATTAAAAGAAAGCGGAAAGCCATTAAGGATTGTTGGTATCTCTATAACAAGGGTTATAAATATCAAAGTTGAGACGGAATACCAGTCAGAGAAAAGCACCCCGAGTTATGAGTACATAGGAAGGGGGTCTTATTGGGGAAATCCTTACTCTATGTATGAGGAGGGGGATGATCGTGAAGAAGTTATAAGAAAATACAAATATGACTTTGATTATGAGAAATTC
The DNA here is from genome assembly GCF_003856855.1 of Halomonas sp. YLB-10. Lineage (NCBI taxonomy): Bacteria > Pseudomonadati > Pseudomonadota > Gammaproteobacteria > Oceanospirillales > Halomonadaceae > Halomonas > Halomonas sp. YLB-10. The sequence continues at coordinate 222,493 of NZ_RRCU01000003.1, read as the reverse complement.
CCAAATAAAGAAAAGTCTGAAGTGTATAAATTAGCAGGAAAGCGTTTGGGCTGCTTTTGTAAGCCACAAGCCTGTCATGGTGACGTTCTTGCTGATTTTCTAAATTCGTGGGATGACGGCAAGTAAGCGCTTAACAAGACGCTGCTGTCGGACAAATTTTCCGATGCGCTCCAAATTTTCCGCAGAGCGCGGCGTTAGATATCTATATATGCATCACTAGAACCTTGCTATCGCCAAGTCGAGTGCGGCGACTAATTCATCTCGTATGTGTTCTACAGAGCCTATGGGTGTTTTTAGAACCCTGGCAGGCAATGATTAGATTTGTTGTACAAGGATCAACAGTGCTGCGCTGTCGAGGGCCACTGTTGGCTTAGGGAGGGTCAACTTTCGTACTTTTAGAAAAATATTTGCGCCCAAAGGGTGCGGCGCTTAGGGTGGTCAACGCTGAGAGGGTGTTGCTCGGTATGAGAAGGTAGGGGTACACCCTTTTCGTCGACGCGCTGGGGTTAGCGTACACGTCAAGCAGGGGCATTAGAATGTCTTGTACTTTTCGGCGAAGCACCCATGCTCAGCGACAGCATCGTTGTAAGCTTTGATAGCGTTGCTGTTTTCCCTCTGCCATTGTTCGGCTTCGCTCTCGGCGAACTTTTCCTCCAGTGCTTTCTCTCGCGTAGCCGAGATTTTGGCCTTCAGACGCGCGGTCTTTTCGCTCAAATCACTGTTGGTGCTGAGGTTTGTGGCTTTTTTAAGAACTCTCTGATCAGATCGCCTTCGCATCGTCGTGTCTCCTTTTTCGGTAACACCATCAATATGGTTAGCCGTATGGGCGTTGGCAACTACTGTAGTGAGGTTGGCTTGGAGAAGGGGGCACTTCAGTTGCGCTCAGTAACCGCATCTTTCCATCCTCTTGATTGCGCTCTGACAAACAAGGCGGGACGAAGGTGAGAATCCTACTCTGGTGTGTTGCCGTGCTGTTGCTCGTGTTGATGCTGCTGAGCGGTGCAGGGTTCTTGCATGGCTCGCTGGAGTTGTTTCCGACCGAGGAGCAGCAGCGTCAGGTTCGATGGGTCTACGGGGCGGCGTTTGTGGGCTTCGCCTTGCTCGAACTCCTGGTCGCGGTATGGCTTTGGAGGGAGAGAAGAGTGAGAAGGGCTGTTCGCCGTTAGTTGGCGATGGTTGGTTTCAGATCACGTCCATAAAAAAGCCGGGGCTCGATGCCCCGGCTTTTTCATTTTGCTTGCGGCGATACGTTTTTTGCCGCTTAGCCTTTTACCGCGTACTGCCAGCTCGGGCCGAGTTCGGCGAAGTCGAGCAGGATTTCCGCTGACTCCTCGACCTCGGCGCGGTCGACGGGCTGTTCCTCTTCCGTCTCTTCGTCAGCGAGGTCTGCGTCGTCGCCGCTTTCGCGGGCGTCGCCCCATTCCTCGAGGATGTCGAGGCCGAGGGCTTCGCGGCGCTCGTTTTCGAGTGCCAGCATTTCGGCGTCCTGGGCGTCGGCTTCACGCTGACGCTGCTCGCGGTTCAGGCTGACGCTGGTGTGCTGCTCGCGCAGACGGCTCGCTAGCTCTGCCCGCTGTTCCAGGTAGTGGAAGTTGGGGTGCTCGTCGGCACGCTGCTGGTGGCGGGCGCGCAGGTCCTTCAGGTACTGGCGCGGGGTGCCGTAGCTGCGGTACTGGACGTCGCGTACGGTGTCCCAGGGCAGGGCGTTGTCCAGCGCACTCTCGCCGATGATCTCGGGGTCGAGCAGGCTCGGGTACATGATGTCCGGCTTCACGCCGCGGTTCTGGGTGCTCTCGCCAGAGATGCGGTAGAACTTGGCGCGGGTCAGCTTGATCTGGCCGTAGCTCAGGTCATTAAGGGTCTGCACCGTGCCCTTGCCGAAGGTGTTGGAGCCGACGATCAGGCCGCGACCGTAGTCCTGGATGGCACCGGCGAAGATCTCCGAGGCCGAGGCGGACAGGCGGTTGACCAGCACCACCAGAGGGCCGTCATACAGGGTGCCGCTGTCGGTGTCGCCGTACAGGCTGATGCGGCCACGGGCGTCACGTACCTGCACGGTGGGGCCACGGTCGATGAACAGGCCGATCATCGAGTTGGCTTCCTGCAGCGCGCCGCCGCCGTTGTTGCGCAGGTCCAGCACGATGCCCTCGATGCCTTCGGCCTTGAGTTTCTCGACCTCGGCGGCGACGTCACGGGTGGTGGAGCGGTAGTTTTCCTCGCCGGCCTGCCAGGCGTCGAAGTCGACATAGAAGGCGGGCACCTCGATCACGCCGACCTTGTGCACGCCGTCTTCGCGCTGGATCTCGATGACCTCGCTGCTGGCCGCCTGATCCTCGAGCTTGACGGTGTCACGGGTGATGTCGACCACGGTGGAGCGGGTCATGTCCACGGCTTCGCCGGGCACCACCTCGAGGCGTACCTCGGAGCCCTTGGGCCCACGAATCAGTTCGACCACGTCGTCTAAGCGCATGCCGACCACGTTGACGATGTCTTCGCCTTCCTGGCCGACGCCGATGATGCGGTCGGCGGGCTTGAGCGCGCCGTCCTTCTCGGCCGGGCCACCGGGCACCAGGCTCGCGACCTTGACGTACTCGCCGTCGGCCTGGAGCAGGGCACCGATGCCCTCGAGCGAGAGGCGCATCTGGATGTCGAAGGACTCACCCTGGCGCGGCGACAGGTATTCGGTGTGGGGGTCCACGGTGCCGGTGGCGGCGGCCATGATCAGCCCGAACACGTCCTCGGCGTTGGTCTGCTCGAGGCGATGCTTCTGGGTCTCGTAGCGCTCGCGCAGGGTGTCGATGACCTCGTCGTCTTCCTGGCCGCTGATCGACAGCGTCAGGGCGGCGTTGGCCAGGCGCTTGCGCCACAAGTCGTCGAGGCTCGCCTGGGAGGCGGCCCAGGCGGCGTCCTCGCGGTCGAGTTCGAGGCGGCCTTCGCCGTTGAAGCTCATGTCGAGGTGGTCGATCTCGTCGAGCATCCACGTAAGGCGCGCCTCGGCACGATCGTGGTAGCGCTCGTAGAGGTCGTAGGCCCGCTCCAGGGAGCCTTCGAGCATTGCCTCGTCCATGCCGGTACGCAGATCAGCGAACTCATCCACGTCGTCCTGCACGAAGTAGGCACGCTGGCCGTCCAGCACGTCCAGATAACGCTGGAAGGCGCGGTTGGACCATTGGTCGTCCAGCCTCACGTCCGCGTAGTGGCCGTAGCGTAGTGATTCGGCCACCTCCATGGCCGCCTGACGCTGGTCGTCGCCGGGCGTGGGAGTAGCCAGCGCCGTAGGGGCCGCGATCAGCAGGGACAGCGCCAGGGCGCGACCCGCAGACTCAATCAGGCTCATCAATGAAGCACTCCAGGATTCGTGTACACTCGTCGGTCTGACACCGACTCGGTCGGCGGGTCCCTTGGACCGGATTCGCATTGTAGCAGCTTGATGTCAATCCTTGACCCTTGCCGTTGTGCGACATTTAGGGTCAATCCTTGAACCACACTATCATGCAACAGAGGACGCCCATGTCACAGGAGTGCTTGCCAAAGGATGATGCCGGATGCGCCAAAAGGCTCAGTCGGCTGCTTGAGTTTCTTCACCGTTCCCCCAGCCCTTGGCACGCCACCGCGAACATGGCTCAGCGGCTCGAGGACGCCGGCTACCGTCGTCTGTTGGAGACCGATAGCTGGGATTTGGTTCCCGGTGACCGCTTCTACGTGACCCGCAACGATTCTTCGATTATCGCCGTCAACCTGCCGAAGGGCCAGCCGGTCACCAGTCTGCGCATGGTCGGCGCCCATACCGACAGCCCCAATCTCAGGCTGAAGACCCACGCCGGCCAGACCTCGGCGGGCTGGCTGCAGCTTGGCGTGCAGGTCTACGGCGGGGCACTGCTCGCGCCCTGGTTCGACCGTGACCTGGGCCTGGCCGGGCGTCTGCATGTCCGTCACGCCGATGGGCGGGTCGAGGGCGTGCTGCTCAACGTCGCCGAGGCCATCGCCATCATCCCGAGCCTGGCCATCCACCTGGATCGTGAAGCCAACGACGGCAAGGCGATGAATGCCCAGACCCAGATGGCGCCGGTGGTGCTGCAGGGCGGCAAGGACGACGACCTCGATCGCCTGCTGCTGGCCTGGCTGGAGCAGGAGCACGGTCTGACCGGGGTGAAGGTGCTGGACTTCGAGCTGGGCTTCTATGATCTGCAGCCGCCGTCGCTGGTGGGCGTGGGCAAGGAACTGATCGCCAGCGCCCGCCTGGACAACCTGCTGTCCTGCTTTATTGGCCTGGAAGCGATGCTCGACGCCGACGGCGAACAGGGCATGGTGCTGGTCGCCAATGACCACGAAGAAGTGGGTAGCGCCAGCGCCTGTGGCGCCCAGGGCCCGTTCCTCGCCGACGTGCTCAAGCGGGTGAATGGCCAGGTGGGCGAGGGCACCGAGGAAGGCTATATCCGCCTGATCCAGTCCTCGCGGATGATCTCCTGCGACAACGCCCATGCGCTGCACCCGAACTTCAAGGACAAGCACGACGCCCAGCACGGCCCGAGCCTCAACGCAGGCCCGGTGATCAAGACCAACGCCAACCAGCGCTACGCCACCAACAGCGCCACGGCGGCGATGTTCCGTGACCTGTGCGAGAAGGTAGAGGTGCCGGTGCAGACCTTTATTACCCGGGCGGACATGGGCTGCGGCAGCACCATCGGCCCCATCACCGCAACGGAGCTTGGCGTGCCGACGCTGGACGTGGGGGTGCCCCAGTGGGCGATGCACTCGATCCGCGAGACCGCCGGCAGCCAGGACGTGGAACACCTGACTCGGGCACTGACGGCCTTCTTCAACAGCGCCGAACTGGTGTAGGGCCAGCGCTCGCAGCGCTTGCTGAAAGACTGAAACGACGATAACAGAGCGCCTGGCGGGCAACCGCCAGGCGCTCTGTTTTTTCTGCGTCGGTGTTGAACCGTTGCATTGGAAGGCACAACGAAAAGGCCCGTCGATCGATGATCGACGGGCCTTTCGGTATCTGGTGGCTACGCCCTGACTCGAACAGGGGACCCCATCATTATGAGTGATGTGCTCTAACCAACTGAGCTACGTAGCCTTTGGATGGCGCCGTATTCTACGGATTGCCGACTTGTTGTCAAGCGCTTGGGTTGCGGCAATGGCCCCGATGCTGGCCTTGGTGATGGCCCCGATGACGGCTCTGGTGACGGCCCCGGGGACGGCGACGCCAGCGCAGCGCGCTGGAAAGCCGGCTACCACCAGTGTGCCGTGTAGCGCGAGTTCTGTGCTGGCGTGACGGAGGCCGCTGGAAAGGGCGCTACCGCCATGTGCTCGTCAAGTGCGCCAAGTGTTTGAAAAGACGTGCTTCCCGCAACCTGGCACGGGATTTGCCCCGTATATAAGGGAAACAACAACAGGCGATCTGGATGGCCTGGCGCGCAGGCTTTGAGTCGGCTTCTGGCCTTGGCCGTACCGAGGGCAGGCCGCCTCCAGATCAGGGGATCACGCCGGTGGCGAGATCCAGGACCACGACAGGGGAGTCGTTGCCGATGGAGCCCATCGAAACCTTCTACGACGTGATGCGGCGACAGGGGGTCACGCGTCGCTCATTTCTGAAGTTCTGTTCACTGACGGCGGCGGCGCTAGGGCTCGGGCCGGCCTACACCGCCAGGATCGCCCACGCCATGGAGACCAAGCCGCGCACGCCGGTGATCTGGGTGCACGGGCTCGAGTGCACTTGCTGCTCGGAGTCGTTTATCCGTTCGGCCCATCCGCTGGTCAAGGACGTGGTGCTGTCGATGATCTCGCTGGACTACGACGACACCCTGATGGCGGCGGCGGGGCATCAGGCCGAGGCAGCCCTGGCCGACACCATCGAGCGCTACAAGGGCAACTACATCCTGGCGGTGGAGGGCAACCCGCCGCTCAATGAGGACGGCATGTTCTGCATCGTCGGTGGGCGGCCCTTCGTCGACCAGCTGCGCGAGACCGCAGAACACGCCAAGGCGGTGATCTCCTGGGGCTCCTGTGCAAGCCACGGCTGTGTCCAGGCGGCGCGCCCCAACCCCACCCGGGCGACCCCGGTGCACAAGGTCATCACCGACAAGCCGATCATCAAGGTGCCGGGCTGTCCGCCGATCGCCGAGGTCATGACCGGGGTCATCACCTATATGCTGACCTTCGACCGGCTGCCGGAGCTCGACCGCACCGGCCGGCCCAAGATGTTCTATTCCCAGCGCATCCACGACAAGTGCTACCGCCGGCCACACTTCGACGCCGGCCAGTTCGTCGAGTCCTTCGATGACGAGGGCGCCCGTCGCGGCTACTGCCTGTACAAGGTGGGCTGCAAGGGCCCGACCACCTACAACGCCTGTTCGACCATCCGCTGGAACGAGGGCGTGAGCTTCCCGATCCAGGCCGGCCACGGCTGTATCGGCTGCTCCGAAGACGGCTTCTGGGACAAGGGCTCCTGGTACGCCCGGCTGCAGGACGTGCACCAGTTCGGCATCGAGGCCAACGCCGACCAGATTGGCGGCGCCGTGGCCACCGGGGTGGGCGGTGCGGTGGCGGTCCACGCCGCCGTCAGCGCCTTGAAACGGGCGCAGGTCAAGCGCCAGTCGTCAGCCAACAGGGAGGAAGCCTGATGACGCAGATCAACACCCCTAACGGGTTCAATCTGGACAGAAGCGGACGGCGTATCGTCGTCGACCCGGTGACCCGCATCGAGGGGCATATGCGCTGCGAGGTCAACGTGGATGACAACAACATCATCCGCAACGCGGTGTCCACCGGCACCATGTGGCGCGGGCTCGAGGTCATCCTCAAGGGCCGTGACCCGCGCGACGCCTGGGCCTTTGTCGAGCGCATCTGCGGCGTCTGCACCGGCTGTCATGCGCTGGCGTCGGTGCGCGCGGTTGAGGACGCCCTCGACATCCGCATCCCGCGCAACGCCCACCTGATCCGCGAGATGATGGCCAAGGTGCTGCAGTGGCATGACCACGTGGTGCACTTCTATCACCTGCACGCGCTGGACTGGGTCAACCCGGTCAACGCGCTGCGGGCCGACCCGCGGGCGACCTCGCAACTGCAGCAGTTGACCGGCCCCAACCATCCGCTGTCGTCGCCGGGCTATTTTCGCGACGTCCAGAATCGCCTGAAGACCTTTATCGAGTCGGGGCAGCTCGGGCTTTTCAAGAACGGCTACTGGGACAATCCCGCCTATCGGCTGTCGCCGGAGGCGGACCTGATGGCGACCGCTCACTATCTCGAGGCGCTGGACCTGCAGAAGGAGATCGTCAAGGTCCACACCGTGTTCGGCGGCAAGAACCCCCACCCCAACTACATGGTCGGCGGGGTGCCCTGTGCCATCAATATCGATGGCGATCTGGCGGCCGGGGCGCCACTCAACATGGAGCGGCTCAACTTCGTGCGTGCGCGGATGGAGGAAGCCTTCGCCTTCTCCAGGAACGTCTATATTCCCGACGTCATCGCCATCGCCAGCTTCTACAAGGGCTGGTTGTACGGCGGGGGACTGTCCGCCACCAACGTGATGGACTACGGCGACTACTCCAAGGTCAACTACGACAAGTCCACCGACCAGCTCAAGGGCGGCGCCATCCTTGGCGGCAACTGGAACGAGATCCACGAGGTGGACCCCACCGACCCCGAGCAGATCCAGGAATTCGTGACCCACTCCTGGTACCGCTACGCCGACGAGTCCCGTGGCCTGCACCCCTGGGACGGCGAGACCGAGCACCACTACGAACTGGGCCAGGGCACCGTCGGCACCCGCACCCGGATCGAGGAGATCGACGAGGCCGCCAAGTACTCCTGGATCAAGTCGCCACGCTGGCGTGGCCACGCCATGGAGGTGGGGCCGCTGTCGCGCTACATCCTCAATTACGCCCAGGGCAATGACTTCGTGATCGACCAGGTGGACTCGTCGCTGGCTGCCCTGAACCAGCTCGCCGGCACCCGCCTGACCCCGAAGCAGGCGCTGCCGACCACCATCGGCCGTACCCTGGCCCGTGCCCTGGAAGCTCACTACTGCGCGTCCATGATGCTCGATGACTGGCATGAGCTGATCGCCAACATCCGCGCCGGCGACCTGGCCACCGCCAATATCGAGAAGTGGGACCCGGCGTCCTGGCCCCAGGAGGCTCGCGGTGTCGGCATGGTCGCCGCACCCCGGGGCATGAACGGCCACTGGATCCGCATCAAGGATGGCAAGATCGAGAACTACCAGTGCATCGTGCCGACCACCTGGAACGGCAGCCCGCGGGACCCGGAGGGCAACATCGGCGCCTTCGAGGCGTCACTGCTGAATACGCCCATGGAGCGGCCGGATGAGCCGGTGGAGATCCTGCGCACGCTGCATTCCTTCGATCCGTGCCTGGCCTGTTCCACCCACGTGATGAGCGAAGACGGTGAAGAGCTGTCTCGCGTCACCGTCAGATAGCCGGGGGAGGGTGTCTCATGTCCCATGACTCGAAAGCGTCACCTGCTGCAACGGCCAGTCCGGAGGACCCTCAGGCTGGCAAGCTCGGCCCCGGGGAGGAACGGGTGCTGCCTTCCTCGGTCAAGCAGACGTCTGTCTACGTCTACGAGGCGCCGCTGCGGCTGTGGCACTGGACCAATGCGGCGGCCATCCTGGTGTTGATCGTCACCGGCTACTTTATCGGCAAGCCGCTGCCGACGGTGTCAGGTGAGGCCAGCGATCACTTCGTGATGGGCTATATCCGCTTTGCCCACTTCACCGCAGGCTACATCCTGGCGATCGGTTTTCTGTTTCGCTTCTACTGGTCGCTAGTCGGTAATCACCACGCCAAGCAGCTGTTTCGCTTGCCGCTGCATCGTGGCCAGTGGTGGCGTGAGGTGTGGTTCGAGCTTCGCTGGTACCTGTTTCTGGAGAAGCGCCCGCGCAAGTATGTGGGCCACAACCCGCTGGCACAGTTGGCGATGTTCATCTTCATCACCCTCGGCACCCTGTTCATGATCGTGACCGGAATGGCGCTCTACGCCGAAGGTGCCCTGCGCGGCAGTTGGCAGGACACGCTGTTCGGCTGGGTCATCCCGCTGGTGGGCCAGAGCCTGGACGTGCATACCCTGCATCGTCTCGGCATGTGGGTGATGATCACCTTCATCATCATCCATGTGTATGTGGCGATACGCGAAGACATCATGTCCCGCCAGAGCATCGTCTCGACCATGATCTCAGGGGAGCGCACCTTCAAGGACGACGACCCTTTGTAGTGAGTTGTCGTTGCTCGCCGTGACTTGTCATTGCTCGCAGTTGCTCGTTAGCCCTGTCGTTGAAGGGCGTAAGCGCTGACCGTTGGCGCCGGAGGCTTCACCGAGAATATCAGGTGAGGTCTCCGGCGCTTTTTGTTGGCGTTCAGGGAGGGTGGCGAGGCGTGTGCATAGGCCGGTGGGAGAGGTGTCGTGGTCGAGCATTAATCAGGTAATCACAAGTCACCTTTTGAAGCATTATTGCCTGGTGTTTTATGAGAAAGATTCTCTTTGAATCGGCGGTTATTGGACTTTTGTAGGGCCATATACCATATGGCTGTGCCGAAACGATGGGCATGTTTTTTATTGAAAGGTTGCGGCGTTATTCTGCGGAAATGGTCGGGATTTTCTTCAGGTCGTCGTGGGTATGTGCATGTAAGTGGCTGTTTTAATGTAAAAAATAGATTTCGTATATGCCATGGATGGCAGATGGAAGCGTTTTCGGCAGTTTTTTGGCAGCCTGTTTTTCATCGTCTTGTTTTTCGGTGCCTTGTTTGTCGTTGTCTTGTTTTTCGGTGTCTTTTTTACGGTGAGCAAGGCGCTTCGTCGCTAGCCTTTGGCTTTCATGCTGCATCTTGATGTTTTGATGGCGAATGCACCCAGGAATCATACGAAGAGCGAGCCGCTGAAAGAGGCGAAGAAAGGTCAAGGAACGAGCGAAGAACGAGACGCAGGATAAAGCCAACCAAAGTAGCGCAGGCAGATATTCGGCGCAGCGAAGGAGCCGGCATGAATACGGATGATCACGAGGCGACACCATCGATTCTGGTGCTGGGTATCGGCAATGTGCTGTGGGCCGACGAGGGGTTCGGAGTCCGCGCAGTGGAGGCGCTTCACCAGCGCTATACGTTTGCCGAGGAGGTGACCGTGATGGACGGCGGCACCCAGGGACTCTACCTGCTGCCCTACGTGCAGTCCTGCGAGTGCCTGCTGATCATCGATGCCATCGACTACGGCCTGGCCCCGGGCAGTGTGCATGTGGTGCGCGATGACGCGGTGCCGAGCTTCATGGGCGCCAAGAAGATGTCGCTGCACCAGACCGGCTTTCAGGAGGTGCTGGCGGCGGCGCAGCTACTCGGCTGGCAGCCACAGCGGGTGATGCTGGTGGGTGTTCAGCCCTCGGTGCTGGACGATTATGGCGGCTCGCTGCGACCGGAGATCGCCGCGCGAATCGACGAGGTGATCCGCCTGGTGGTCGATGAGCTGGCGTCCTGGGGCGCCAGGCCTGAGCTTCGCTCCCAACAGAGCCCCGAACACGGCTCTCAACACAGCCCCGGACACAGCCGCGATCACCAGGCCCCCATCGCCGAACTGGCGCCTTCGGCGCTCGCCCTTCACCACTACGAAAACCTGCGTCCCTCGCCGCGCGAGGCCTGCCGTGTGGGTGATCCGCGCTTTCTGGCGAGGGACATTGGCCATCCTGACGGGGCGCACGGCGACCCGTCTCGCGAGGCGGGAAGCGAGCAGGATGGTGTAGCCGAAAGCCCTGCAAAGGAGTAGCCGCGATATGTGCATTGGCATTCCCATGCGGGTGCTTGAGGCCAGCGGGACGCTCGCCATTTGTGTCAGCGACGGGGCAGAGGATCGACAAGAGGTCGATATTTCCCTGGTCGAGGCGGTGAGCCCCGGCGATTGGCTGCTGGTATTTCTGGGAGCGGCGCGCCGGGTGCTGGAGGCCGATGAGGCGCTGCGCATCAGCGACGCGCTAAGGGCCATGGCCATGGCGGCCGAGGGAGGGACGGTCGAGGCGGGACTGTTTGCAGACCTGGAGCAGGGCGAACCCCGCCTGCCGCCGCATCTGGAGGCGGCGCGCAAGGCGGGTGCCTCCACCGGCTGAGTACGCCACGGGTCACAAAGAAAGCGGGTGATCGACAACACAAGCGAGTGAGCGACAAGGGAGTCACGCCAATGACGGGGCCATTGCACCGGCTGATCAATGAACTGGACTATCCCTGCCTCGCCGGGGAGGAACTGGCGGCCTTCGTGACGGGGCCAGGCGCCCGGGTGCTGTTTCTCAGTGGCGATCCGGCCACCAACCTCGAGACCAACGATGTGGCCGCCATTCTGCCGGAGTTGGTCAAGGCCTTCCCGGGGCGGTTTGAGCCCGCGGTGGTGGATCGCGCGGAAGAAGACGCCACCCGCGAACGCTTTCAGGTGTGGCCGGTGCCTTCACTGCTGTTTTTCCAGGACGGGCGGATGACCGGTGTGATCTCGAAGGTGCGCGACTGGGACGACTACCTGGGCGAGATCCACGCCATTCTTCAAGGGACGTCTGCCAGCGCCAATATCATCGCTCGCGACGGGAGTGTTCGAACATGACCCAGGGATTCATGCCGTCATCGCCGGGTATCGGGCCTGGCAGCCAGCCCGAGGAGGCCGTGCTCGATTACCTGCCGATGCCATCGGGAATGAGCACCTTTCAGCCGAGCTTTCCCGAGGTGGAGGACCCCGAGCGCATCCGGCCGGCGCTGGATGCCCTCAGCGCTCTGGCCTACAGGGCCGCCCAGTGGACGCCGGAGGGCGGCAACCTGGTGGTCGAGCTGCCGTCGCTCGATGCCGAGAATCGCAAGGCGCTGGCCGATGCGCTCGGCGAGGGTGAGGTCGCGATCAAGGTCGGTGGCAAGAATGCTGTCGAGATTCAGGAGTCGGTCTTCGCCGGTCTGTGGCGGGTGACGTCCCGGGATGTGGATCACGCCACGGGCAGTGTGCGTGAGCATATCGAGATCGGCGTGGTGCCCCTGGCGGTGGTGCAATGCCGCCAGCAGCGCATCTTCTGCCCGCCGGAGGCCGGCCAGGGTGTGGTCAACGGGCCCTTTATCGTCTCGGAGCTGATCGAGCGCTGCGAGGAGCGTGTCCCGGGTGGCGAGCCTTATGCCATCAACCTGTCGCTGTTGCCCCATACCCCGGAGGATCTGGCCTATCTGGACGAGGCGCTGGGTCGGGGCGAGGTCACCATCCTGTCGCGGGGCTACGGCAACTGTCGTATCGACAGCACCGCCCTCGATCACGTCTGGCGGGTGCGCTACTTCAATTCCCAGGACTCGCTGATTCTGGACGTCATCGAAGTCTCCGATGTGCCCGAGGTGGCCTGCGCGGCGGCCGAAGACATCGCCGATTCGGTGATTCGACTCAAGCAGGTAGTGGAGGCGATGGCGTGACGGCACGATTCGAAGGTTCGTTTCTCGGAGACCTGGCGCGCCTGGACGACGACGCCCGGCTCGAGTGCAAGATCTGCTGGTACTGCTATGACCCGGCCGTCGGTGACACCGTCCGTCAGGTCGAGCCGGGGACGCCGTTCTCGGCGCTGCCCCAGGACTGGCGCTGCCCCCAGTGTGACGGTGAGCGCAACCAGTTTATGGTGCTGGATGATCGGCAGGGCGTAGGGGGGGCGTCCGCCGCGTCCGCCGCACTCGCCACACCCGCCGGGGCTGCGACGGCGGATATGGGCGCCGTCAAGCGACTGGTCGAGACCTTTCGCGAGATCCAGACCACCGGCATGAAGGATTCCCCCTTCAACAATCTGTCGCTGCACGTCGAGGCGGTGGGGTTTATCCCCTGGGAGGGTGGGCTGCTGGGCATCCTGGTCGCGCCCTGGCTGATGAATCTGGTGGTGATCCCAGATCCCGATGACGACGCCCAGCGCCTGCGTCCCGGTGACAAGCGGGTCTACTCCTTTGCCTCCGGCGACTACGAATTCATCTTCAATACCCGGGTGCCGGTGGGCGCCTTCCTGGCCTGTTCGCTGTTTTCCGACATGAGCGAGTTTGCAAGCCAGGCCTACGCCACCGAGGTGGCTCGTGCCGCCATGGAGGCGCTGTTTGATCCCGCCAACCGCGCCGAGACGGATCGCCACGCCGATATCGCCGCGCTGAGCGTGGCCGGGGAGGAGGGTATCGCCGGGGCAGATGCTGACGCTGACGCGGAGGCTGAAAGCACCGCGGCGCCCTCGGCCGACCCCGAACCCCTAGGCGACGATGGTGAAGCTGGCGTAAGCCAGTGGTCTCCCCCGGCGCCTGGGCTCGAGTCACGGCGAGACTTCCTGACCGGGCGCACGTCGAGCACCGCTGCCGGCACCAAAGCCGCCCCCAGCAGTGCAGCGTCCTTGGATTCTGCGTCAGGGGACGAGGACGAGTCGTCATGATGCCGACGCTGATCATCAGTCACGGCCAGGGCCACAACCCCGGGGGGGAGCCCGGGTTTCGCGTGAGTCAGCGAGGACGGATGCCGACCCAGTGGCTGATCGATCGAAATCGTCACGAGGCGATGACCATGGTGGGGTGTCTGTACAACCTGTGCGCCGCCGCCCAGAGCGCTGCGGCGGCCAAGGCCATGGACCTGCCGCTTGCCCCTGACTGCCACCGTCATATCCAGCTCGAGACCCTGCGCGAGCATGGCCTGGTCATGCTGCGGGACTGGCCGGGGGTGCTGGGCATGGCGATGGACGCCGACTCCCTGAAGGGGCTGGCGGGGCTTTCGCTGTCCAGTCTGAATGTGCTGGAGGCGCGGGTGTTCGCCGGGTCGGCCGAGCGCGCCCTGGAGGATATCGAGGCGTGGCTCGAGCGAGCGCCGAGTCGGCCCGCCGAGGTGCTGCGACAGGTCGCCAACTGGCCGCGGGAGTTCGGGAGAATCGCCGTGGCGGACGACCCTACCTTCGTGGGGCGCGTGGGCGGGCATGCGTCGCTAAGCGGCGTCATCGCGAGGGATGGTTGGAGCCTGTATGCGCGGATGCTGGCGCGGGTGGTGGAGGTGGCGCAGTTGATACTTGCGCTGCGCGCCGGCGCTGGCAACTGCACCGCTGGGGAAAGCAGCGATGCCGGCAAGCCACGCTGCGGGCGCGCCGCCGATGGCAGTGGCTGGGCCGAGGCCGCCCGGGGACGTCTGGTGCATCGGGTGGCGTGCCGGGACGACCGGGTCGTCGACTACCACATCATCACCCCGACCGACGCCATGCTCGACGGTGCTGTCGGCCCCGATGGCGAGCGGCAACAGGGCTTCCTTTCCCGCTTGCTGGAATCCGCCCACGGCCAGGGCGAGTGCCGTGGCTACAGTCATGGCCTCAGTGATGGCGACAACCGGGCCCGGCAGCGGGTGGCGATGGCGCTGAGCTGTGCCGATCCCTGTCTGCCGGTGGTGTGGCAGGAGTCGAGTGAAGGACTGTACCAGGCGCCTTCGCAGGCGCCATGCCGGAAGGCAGGGCCGCCCAAGGGGAGGTCATCATGCACGAATTGAGCCTGTGTCAAAGCATCGTCGAGCTGATCGAGGAGCAGGCCAGCGTCCAGGCGTTCGAGAAGGTGACCCGGGTGTGTCTCGAGATAGGGGCCTTGTCCTGCGTCGAGCCCGAGGCCCTGGCGTTCGGTTTCGATCTGTCCACCCGTGGCTCCGTCGCCGAAGGGGCGACGCTGGATATCGTCAACATACCGGCCACGGCCTGGTGTTTCGGTTGCAATCGCACGGTGGATATTGCCCAGCGTGGCGACGATTGCCCCCTGTGTTCCAGCGCCCGTCTGCACGTGACCGGCGGAGAGGAACTTCGCGTCAAGGAACTGGAGGTTGTCTGATGTGTACCGTCTGCGGATGCGCCGAAAGCGGTGACCAGAGTCACGCCCATCATCACGAGCACGAGCATGCTCATCCCCACGAGCACGAGCACGCTCACTCCCATGCTCACCCCCACACTCACTCCCATGCTCACCCCCACACTCACTCCCATGCTCACCCCCACACTCACTCCCATGCTCACCCTCATTCGCACGAGCACGAGCACGAGCACGAGCACGAGCACGACCACGCCCACGCCCACTCTCATGATCATGTGCGCGCCCATGATCATTCCCATGACCACGGCGACCACACTGGCGCTGCCGAGCCGGATGCCTCGCCGCATCTGGACTGTGGCGCAGGGCCTGCCGGGGTCGAGGTGGCGGGGATGTCGCAACGCCGTCTGGTAGAGATCGAGACCAACATCCTGGCCCGTAACGATGCCATCGCCGAGGGCAATCGGCGGCGCCTCGAGGCCGACGGTGTGCTGGCGCTGAATCTGGTGTCGAGCCCGGGTTCCGGCAAGACCACGCTGCTGGTGGATACCATCCGTCGGCTTGGCGCCGAGGGGGTGGGGGTGATCGAGGGCGACCAGCAGACCGCCAATGACGCCCGGCGCATTCGCGAGACCGGGGTGCCGGCGCTGCAGGTCAATACCGGCAAGGGCTGCCATCTCGACGCCTCCATGGTCGAACGGGCGCTGCCCCAGGTAAGTCCGCCCGGGCTTGGCCTGTTGTTTATCGAGAATGTGGGCAACCTGGTGTGTCCGGCGGGCTTCGATCTGGGCGAGGACGCCAAGGTGGTGATCCTGTCGGTGACCGAAGGCGAGGACAAGCCGCTCAAGTACCCGCACATGTTCGCCGCCGCCTCACTGATGCTGCTGAGCAAGGTCGATCTGGCGCCCCATGTCGACTTCGACATGGACGCCTGCGAAGCCTACGCCCGTCGGATCAATCCCGAACTGGAGATCCTGCGGCTGTCGGCCACCAGCGGTGAGGGCATGGACGCCTGGCTCGACTGGATCGACGCACGCCGTGAGGCGCTCAGGCAGCGCGCCTTGAGCCGGGCGCGTCAGCACCTTGCCATGCTCGAGCAGCGCTAGGGGTCGCCATGTCCACCTTGGTCGAGGGTCCGCTGTTCGATGGACGGGGTGTTGCCGCCGAGTCGCTGCCCAGTGTGCTGGTGGTCGGTGTCGCCAGCGAGCGAATCGACTCGCTCGAGGGCGTCACGCAAGGGCGCCTGGAGTGCCTAAGGGCGACGCACTGGGAAGAGGCTCGGGCGCTGCTGGTGTCCGAGTGGATCGGGCTGGTGATTGTCGAGCTTGCACCTGAGGGCGACGCCGCCAGGGGCACGGGGTTGTCCCCTGACGGTGGCTGGGCCAGGGAACTGGCCCATCGCTGGCCCGAGGTGCAGTGTCTGGTGATCGCCGATCATGGGCCCACCTCGGTCGGTGACTGGCCCAAGGCGTTTCACCTGCTTTGTCGCCGTAGTCCGGTTGAGGTGGTGGCGCGAACCATCGATGTCGCCCTGCGTCAGTACCAGCTCGAGCGGGAGTGTCGGCGGCTGCGCGCGGAGCGTGCCCTGTACCAGCCGACCGTTCAGGCGCGGCTGGCGGCCCACCGCCGGCGGATGCGCGAGGCGGGGGGCTTCGAGACGATCATCCGGGCGCCGGGGTCGCCGCTGGAGCCGCTGTGCGACATGGCGGCGCGCATCGCCGGCTTCGACGTGCCGGTCCTGGTGACAGGAGAGAGCGGCACCGGCAAGGAGTTGATGGCCCGGGCGATCCACGCCAGCAGCCTGCGTTCGGAGATGCCTTTCTACGCGCTGGACTGCGGCGCGGTGACCGATGAACTGCTGGAGAGCGAGCTGTTCGGCCACTGCAAGGGGGCCTTCACCGGAGCGAGTTCAAGCCGCGTCGGACTGCTGGAGCGGGCCCACGAGGGCACCCTGCTGCTGGACGAGATCGGTGACACCTCCAGCGCCTTTCAGCTGCGCCTGTTGCGCTTTCTGCAAGAGGGAGAGGTGCGCCCGGTGGGGACCAACGAGGTGCGTCAGCTGGATGTTCGGGTCATCGCCGCGACCAACCGGGATCTGATGGCCGAGGTGGCGGCGGGGCGCTTCCGTGAGGACCTCTACCATCGCCTGACGGTCGCCCCGGTTCAGTTGCCACCGCTGCGCGAGCGCGCCTGTGATATCGCGGCCCTGGCCGAGGTGCTGCTGGCGCGGATCGCTTCCCGCCACGGGGTCAGGGTCGGCGGCTTCACCGATGCGGCGATGGCGTGTCTGTGCGCCTACGCCTGGCCCGGCAATGTTCGCGAGCTGGAAAACCAGATCACCCGCATGGTGATGCTGGCGACCGGCGAGAAGCTTGGCGTCGAACTGCTGGCACCGCACCTGCGAACCGATGAATGGCGTCAGCAGCCAGTCGAGCGGTGCCAGGACCTGCCTGAGCCGCCGAAAGCGAATACGACAGCCGATCCGGTCGAGGATGACGAGGACGCCGGCACCCTGCGCGAACGGGTCGAGCGCCTGGAGGCGAGCTGCCTGGCCCGGGCGCTCGAGCGTCATGGCGGCAACAAGTCGCGTACCGCCAGTGAACTGGGGCTATCGCGCATCGGCCTGAGGGCCAAGCTGCAACGCTACGGGATCGGCGAGGCGGCCGGCGATCCCGAATAGGCCGAGATTCGAATCGGCCCGGAGCAGACCACCATCAGCGTGTCAGCACCGCATCAGCAGATGCGCGGTAGCTGCTCTCCCACCAGCATGTCGACGATGCGCTGGCCGCCAAAGCCGGTGCGCAGCGTCACCCGTCCCGGTTTGCCGTCAAGCGCCTGACCGATGATCGCGGCTTCCTTTCCCAGCGGATGCCCGCGCAGGGCGGCCAGGGCCGCCTCGGCCTGAGCCGCGGGCACCACCGCCACCAGCTTGCCTTCGTTGGCCAGGTACAGTGGGTCCAGCCCCAGAATCTCGCACATCCCCCGGACCTCCTTGCGCAGCGGCAGGGCCAGGTCGTCGAGCTCGATGGCAAGCCTGGAGGCCTCGGCCATCTCGTTGAGCACCGTGGCGACGCCGCCCCGGGTGGCGTCACGCAGGCAGCGTGTGTCGGGGGCGGCGGCCAGCAGCGCCTCGATCAGGCCATTGAGGGAGGCGCAGTCGCTCTCCAGGTCGGTGTCCAGCGACAGGTCGCCACGGGCCGCCAGGATGGCGGCACCGTGATCGCCGAGCCAGCCGTTGACGATGATCACGTCGTCGGCCTGGATGCGCTCGATACCGAGCTTACGCTCGGCGGGAATGACGCCGATGCCGGTGGTGGTGATGAAGACGCCGTCGCAGGCCCCGCGCTCGACCACCTTGGTGTCACCGGTGACGATCTCGACGCCGGCCTCGCGGGCCGCAGTAGCCATGGAGCGGGCGATGCGCCTCAGGTCATCGATCGGCAGGCCTTCTTCCAGGATCACCGCGCAGGACAGGTAGCGGGGATGGGCGCCCCCCACGGCCAGGTCGTTGACGGTGCCGCACACCGCCAGCTTGCCGATGTCACCACCGGGAAAGAACAGCGGGTCGACCACGAAGCCGTCGGTGGTCATGGCCAGCCGGTCGCCCAGGCATGCCAGCTCGGCCAGCTCCAGCCGCGCCTGGTCCTCGAGCACCTCGGGAAGCGCGGTGAATTCCCTGACGAAGACGTCATCGATCAGGTCCTTCATGGCCTTGCCGCCGCCTCCGTGGGCCTGGGTCACCGCGCGGGCGGCAAGGGTGGGAAGCTGTCGTCGCGTCGTATCGCTCATGATTCGGCCTGGCTTGTGCTGTGGTTCGGGCTATCGACGTTGCCCCCGCCGTATTGATAGTAGGCAGCGCAGGCGCCTTCGCTGGAGACCATCAGCGCGCCCCGGGGTTGATCCGGTGTGCAACGCTTGCCGAACAGCTCGCACTGCCAGGGCTTGAGGTTGCCGGTGAGCACGTTACCACAGCGGCAGTTGTCCGGGTCGGCCACCTGCTGATTGGGCACGGCGAACTTGCGTTCGGCATCGAAGGCACCATAGGCGTCCTTGATCTGGACACCTGACTCGGCGATCGATCCAAGCCCGCGCCACTCGCAGCTCTCGCGGGGCTCGTAGACCCGATGGAAGGCCTCCAGCGCGGTGAGGTTGCCGTCGCTGGTCACCAGACGCTGGTACTGGTTCTCGACCTCGGCGCGGCCATCGTGAAGCTGGCGAACGACCATCAGCAGCGACTGCAGGATATCCAGGGGCTCGAAGCCGGAGACCACCACCGGGCAGCCGTAACGCTCGGCGATGAAGCGGTAGGGGTCGGTGCCGATGATCATCGACACGTGTCCCGGCCCGAGGAAGCCATCCAGGCGATGGTCAGGATTGTCGAGGATCGCCTGTAACGTCGGGATGATGGTGATGTGGTTGCAGAACACCGAGAAGTTGCTGACCCCTTCGCGCTCGGCCTGGGCGATGGTCAGGGCGGTGGAGGGAATGGTGGTCTCGAAGCCCAGGCCAAAGAACACCACTTCCCGATCCGGATGCTTGCGCGCCAGTGCCAGGGCGTCGGTGGGAGAGTAGACGATGCGCACGTCGGCGCCGTCGGCCTTGGCCTGCATCAGGCTCTTGCGTGAGCCGGGAACCCGGATGGCGTCGCCGAAGGTGGCGAGGATCACCTCGGGACGCTCGGCGATGGCGACGCAGTCATCGACGCGACCCATCGGCAGCACGCACACCGGGCAGCCGGGGCCGTGAATCAGCTCCAGTTCCGGCGGCAGCATGGCCTCCAGCCCATAGTGGAAGATCGCGTGGGTGTGGCCGCCACAGACCTCCATGATGCGCACCGGGCCGCCGCGCTGCTCGGCCAGGCGGGCGACCAGGGTGGTGATGTGTTCGAGGATCTGCCGGGCGCGGGCGTGATCGCGGAATTCGTCGATGAATTTCATGAAGAGACCTCCTGGTCGCCGGTCAAGGTCAGAGCGTCGAACTCGTGGGTGTCGCCCAGTTCGTCCAGCAGCTCGAGGGTGCGCGCCGCAGCCTCGGCGTCGATACGGTTCAGGGCGAAGCCCACATGGACCAGTACCCAGTCGCCCACGCAGCGTTCGGGCGGGTGGTCGTCATCGACGATGCAGGCGATGTTGATCTGGCGTCGGACCCCGCTCACGTCCACCGTGGCGAGCCGCGCGTCGGCGTCATCGAGGGAAATGATCTGTCCTGGAATTCCCAGACACATGGGCGGTCTCCTGTGCGTTATTGGATGCTGTGGTGGCGGTAATGACAGTGGCAATGGAGGGAACGGTTGTTGTTGTCGAGATCGTCGAGATCGTCGAGATCGTTGAGGTTGCCGAGGTCGGACGATCCGACGCCTGGTCGGAGGCCAGCGGATGCCGCCGCGCCGCCGCGATCAGCGCCTGGCCCAGGGCGATGCCGCCGTCGTTGGCCGGCACCTGGCGGTGGGTCAGCACCCGAACAGGCAGGGGTGCGAGGCACTTAAGCGTCAGTTCCAGCAGGGTGCGGTTGTGAAAGCAGCCGCCGCTCAGCGCGACGGTCTTGACGTTGCGCGTGCTGGAGAGGCGTCGGGCATTGTCGTTAGAGACTTCGTCGAGTGTGTCGTCCTGCATGTCGCCATCGACGTCGCCCAGCATCTCGCCAATGACCTCGCCAAGCCCCTTGGCCAGTCCCAGATGAAAGCGCGCCGCGATCAGCGTGGCGTCCTTGCCGGCGGCCAGGTCGTCAAACAGCGCCGTCCACATCGGTGCCGGATCGAGAGTCCGGTGACCGCCTTGCGCCCGGTGAAGGGCGAAGGGATAGGGCGCAAGGGCGCCAGAGGTGCGTGACGTAGGCGGCGGGGTTTGAGTCAGCGCGCGGGCGGCCAGGGCTTCCAGTGCCATGGCCGCTTCGCCTTCGTGGTGCTGGCGATCGAAGCACAGCTCCAGGGCGGCGGCGACGGCGTCGAACAGGCGCCCGCAGGAGGAGGCGAGGGGGCTGTTGAGCCCGGCCTCGATCATCCCGCTGAGGGTGTCGATCGGCTTCTGCTGCAGTCGCTTCAGTACGCCAAGGTTTGGGTGGCGGCGCTTGAGGGCGGCCACGCCGGGACCGGCGATGAGCTGCGCCAAGAGGTTGCGCCAGGGCTCGCGGGAGGCGGCGCCAGCCCCCGGCATGGCCACGGACTTGAGCGAGCCCAACCGCTGGCAATGGCGATAATCCGCCAGCAGGAACTCACCGCCCCACAGGCCGCCATCCTCGCCAAGGCCCAGGCCGTCCAGGGCGATACCCAGTACCGGAGCGGCGTCGCGAGGATAGCCGTTGTCGGCCAGACAGGCGGCGATATGGGCGTGGTGATGGCCAATGGCATCGAGTGGCAGGCCGGCGTCGTCGGCCATTCGCCGAGCCATGTCACTGGTACGGTAGTCCGGGTGAGTATCGCAGGCCAGCCAGGTGGGACGGTGGTCATAAAGCGCCAGGAAGTCGTCGAGGTTGCGTTCGTAGTCGTCGAGGGTGGCGGCGTCGTCCAGGTCACCCTGATGCGGGGACAGGATTGCGCGCTGGCCATCCACCAGGCAGAAGGTGGCCTTCTGTTGCGGACCCAGGGCAAGCCCCGGCGAGATGTCCTCGAAGCCAGGCGGCAGCGGCAGCGATGCCGGGGCGTAGCCCCTGGCACGACGCAGCATGCGCACCTTGCCGGCGGCCAGCTGTACCAGGCTATCGTCGATACGCCGGGCGATGGCGCGGTTGTGGGTGAGGGCATGACTGGCGATCGTCGACAGGCTGTCGCCGAGTCCGCCATCGTCGATCAGCTGGGGCTCCCCGGAGACGTTGCCGCTGGTCATCACGATGGGAAAGGGCAGCCGCTGGCACAGCAGCACGTGCAAGGGGGTCGATGGCAGCATCACGCCGAGCCGGTCGAGTCCCGGGGCCAGGGCCTCGGCGAGTGGCCGGCCTGTACCCTCGTCGCGGCGCCGCTCGAGCAGCACGATGGGCGCGGCGGCTGAGCAGAGTGCCTGTTGTTCGAGCTCATCGAGCCGGCAATAACGCCTGACCATCTCCAGGTCTTTTGCCATCAACGCCAGCGGGCGTGTGGGGCGATGCTTGAGTCGTCGCAGGCGCTCGAGGGCCTCGGTGCTGGTGGCGTCGCAGGCAAGCTGGTAACCGCCGAGTCCCTTGATGGCGAGGATCTGGCCCTGGCGGATCAGCGCGGCGGCCTGGTCGATGGGAGCCTCAATGGCGGGGGTGGTGTGAGCGTCGATGGCGTCTTCGCCCGCCAGCCAGGGCCCGCCGTCCAGCGCCACCAGACGCACCTGGGGCCCGCAGGCCGGACAGGCGATGGGTTCGGCATGGAAGCGACGGTCGCCGGGATCCAGATATTCGGCGCGACAGCACTCGCATAGCGCAAAGTCAGCCATGGTGGTGGCCGCCCGGTCGTAGGGCATGTCACGAATGATCGACAGGCGCGGGCCACAGTGGGTGCAGTTGGTCAGGGCGTAACCGGAGCGTCGCTGGTGCTGGCTCAGTATTTCTTCTGTGCAGGCTGCGCAGATGGCGGCGTCCACGGCGATATCGGTGCGCGTTGCGCCCTCGAGACTATCGACGATGGTGAAGCCGACTCGGTGCAGCGGCGCCAGGCCCGAGCGAACCTCGATGTCGGTGATCTGTGCCAGTGGGGGCGGGTCGCGCTTGAGTTGTTCGATCAGGCTCTCGAGGCGTTCACTGGGGCCGGTTGCCCGGATCAGCACGCCTTCACCGTCGTTGAGCACCTCACCGACCAGCGCTAGCCGGTTGGCCAGTTGCCATACCGTCGGACGAAACCCCACACCCTGCACACAGCCGCGGACCCGGATTTCTACCGTGGTCTCTGGGGTGCATGGCGGTGTCGTGGGGGGGTGAATGGTCATGACGTCCAGCGGTGAAGAAAAGACCTGCCTGACTATTTCACAGCTATCGCAAGCCAAACTTGAGCTGTGACAACCTTCTACGACCACCATACCCCTCCCCGGGGAAGCCTCCGTGGCGCTTCTGTGCTGGTGTGCGCGGATGTGCCGCTTTCCTGACCCATCGTCAGATTGCCCTGGCGCTGCATTGCCGACTTGGCATTGGACGAGTACTGTATAAAATAACAGTATTCGGTATATTGGCGTCCGCCCGCTAAGGCCAGGGCGTGGACCTGAAACCTGGACCAGAAATCTGGGTTAGAAATCTGAGCCGGGCTGGAGTATCTAGCGGTCCAGGAGCGCAGGTCGGCAGCGAACGCCCGCAGCGAACGCCAGCAGCAAACGCCAGCAGAGAAGGTCGGCAGAGCAGGCTAGTTGAGCAGACCAAGAGCGGAGCGGGACAGGAGCGGGAGAGGAGCGATGAAGGCAGCAGACAACCAGGCCCGTGACAACGCAAGTGATGACCTCTCGCGCTTGATGCAGCGAGGCAGCGTCTGGCGGGCGCGGCGACAGTGGCACCGTGATCAGCCGGAGGGCGACACGAGGCGCGGGATATCCACCGGGGTGGAGGCCCTGGACGAGGTGCTCGGCGGTGGCTGGCCCCGGGGAGAGCTGCTGGAACTGCTGCTGGATCGAGCGGGTTGCGGCGAGATTCGTCTATTGCTTCCGCTGATGCATAGCTGCGAGCGGGTGGTGTGGTTCGACCCACCCTGGCAGCCTCATGCGGCGGCCCTGGCGGCGGCGGGCCTGGATCTGTCGCGTCTGGTCATCGTGCGTACCCGCCATCCCAGGCAGCGGCTGTGGGCCATGGAGCAGGCATTGAAGAGTGGCTGCTGCGATCTGGTGCTGGGCTGGTTCGCCGCGGTGCAGGGGCAATGGCTGCGGCGGCTGCAGCTCGCCGTGGCGGCAGGAGGCGGCCATGGCGCGCTGATGCGACCGGCCGACTTCGCCAAGCAAGGGTCAGTGGCCCCCTGGCGACTGCGGCTGTCGGCTCCTGACCAGAGCAGCGGTGACGAGACGGCACCCTTGTCGCGCCGCCTCAAGGTCCATGCCTTCAAGCGCAAGGGGGCCATGCCAGCCAGGGCCATCGATATCACCCTGGCTGACTCTAGGCTGTCGCCCCCGTGCCCGCGGCCGACTTCGCTGCCGTGCGCACCCAGTGGGGAACGTCGATCCCGCCCCGTGTTCCTCGTCTCCGAGCGCAAGGGCGCGGGGCGATCATGAAGGGGCTGTGGCTATGCCTTCACTGTCCGCAGCTTGGGCTGGAGGTGCTGAGCGCCGGCGATGACGGACCCCTCGCGTTGCTGTGCGAGGACGGGGAGCGTATCGCCCTGGTCTCGGCCGGGGCCTGGCAGGCCGGTGTGCGGCCGGGCATGACGATCAATGCCGCACTGTGTCTGGAGCCAGGACTCCGGCTGTTGACGCCGGATCCTGAGGTGAGCCGACGTCGTCTCGAAGGGCTGGCGCTATGGTGTGCCCGCTTCAGCGCCCGGGTCAGTCTCGAGCCGACGGGGGAGAACGCCGCGTCCTGGGGCGTGGTGATGGAGATCGCCTCGATGCTCGACTACTTCGGTGGACTCGAGGGACTGTGGCGGCGCTTGCACGAAGAATTGGCGACCCTGGAGCTTGAGGTGTCCAGTGCCACCGGGCATACCCCGCTGGCCGCCTGCCTGCTGGCCCGGACGGGGGACTATTGTGGTCAGGGCGAGGCGGAGCATATGGCCAGGCTCGGCAGGCTTCGCCTCGACCGGCTGGGGCTGTCCGCACGCCAGCAGTCGCGCCTCAAGGGACTCGGGTTTACGCACCTCAACGACCTGCTTGTGCTGCCGCCAGCCTCGCTGGCCTCGCGCCTGGGGACAGACCTGCGGCGCTACCTTCAGCGCTTGACCGGCGAGGTCGCCGATCCCCCGCCGGTATTCGCGCCACCACCGCGCTTCGATCGTGAGCGGGAGCTGGTCCATGAGATCGAGCTGGCCGCCGGCATCGTGTTTCCCCTGCGGCGCCTGCTGGCGGAGCTCGAGGGCTTTCTCAAGGTGCGTTGCGTCAAGGCATTGTCGCTGACCTTGACCCTGTATCACCGGGAAGGGGCCCAGCACCTCAGCGTGGGGCACGCCGGGGGCGAGCAGGCGGCGGAGGCCTGGCTCGAGCTGTGCCGGCTGCGCCTGGAATCAGTGGTACTGGACGCGCCGGTGTTACGCCTGCGCCTGGAGGTCAGCGAGGTAGCTAGCCTGCAAGAGGTGGCAACGGACCTGTTTCAGGCGGCGCCGCCCAGAGACACCCCCGAGGCGCTGTTCAGCCGGTTGCGTTCTCGTCTCGGTGATGGCGCCGTGTTGCAGCCCATGGCGCTGGAGGATCATCGCCCCGAACGGGCCTCCCGCTTGGTAGCGCAGCCGGGGACCGCCCGTAGGCCCCCGGCTGAAACCCGGACCGCCAACCATCCGGCCTGGCTGCTGGAACACCCCGAGCCGCTGACGCCGGCGACTCTCGAGCGTCTGGTCTGGGTCGCCGGGCCCGAGCGACTGGCCAGCGGCTGGTGGGATGACGCCCCGGCGCGACGTGACTATCACGTGGCCTGCTGGCCGGACGGTCGCCACGGCTGGGTCTTTCGCGACGCCGAGTCGCAATGGTGGTTGCATGGCTGGTTCGGTTGAGCGTGTCGGCGAGCCACCTGACGCTGCCGAAGTCGCCCCGGCCCCTGGCTACGCTGAGCTACATTGCCTGTCCAACTTCACCTTTCTCAAGGGCGCGTCTCACCCCCATGAGCTGGTCGCCCGCGCCGCCGAGCTTGGCTATCGCGCCCTGGCGATCACCGACGAGTGCTCGGTGGCCGGCATCGTGCGCGCCTGGGAGGCTGCCCGAGACCACCGGCTCGCGCTGATCGTCGGTGCCGAGTTTCGCCTGGCCGACGAGGTCGTGGTCGTGCTGGCCGAGAACCGCTGCGGCTACGCCAGCCTGTGCCGGCTGATCACCCTGGGCCGTCGCCGTGCGCCCAAGGGCAGCTATCGTCTCGACTGGGAGGACCTGGAGGCGCTCGAGGACTGTCTGCTGCTGTACCTGCCGGGCAACGACGACGCCCGGACTCGGGAGAGAATGGACGGGCTGAAGCAACGCTTCGACGGGCGCTGCTGGGTGGTGGTCCAGCGCCACTTTCTGGCAAACGAGGAGGAGCGATTGACAAGGCGGATGAGGCTGGCGAGTGCCGCAGGCCTGCCGCTGGTCGCCAGCGGTGGCGTCCTGATGCACCAGCCGAGCCGCAAGCGATTGCAGGACGTGCTGACCGCACTTCGGCATCGCACCAGCGTGCAGCGCGCCGGTTTTCTGCTCGAGCCCAACGCCGAGCACTGCCTGCGACCCCTGTCGCGGCTGGCGCAGTGTTTCGCGCCTGCGCTGCTCGAACAAAGCCTGCGTATCGCCGAGCGCTGTCGCTTCGACCCCGGTGAGCTGCGCTACGAGTACCCCGAGGAACTGGTCCCCGACGGCCATACGCCGTCGTCCTGGCTGGCGCACAAGGTGCGCCAGGGCGAGCGGCTACGCTTCCCGGAGGGTACGCCTTCGGATATCGCCGAGCAGATCGCCCGCGAGCTTGAGCTGATCGCAAGGATGGCCTACGAGCCGTTCTTTCTGACCATCGAGGACATCGTCGCCTTCGCCCGCCGTCAGGGCATCCTGTGTCAGGGGCGTGGCTCGGCGGCCAATTCGGTGGTCTGTTACTGCCTGTTTATCACCGAGGTGGACCCGCGTCAGGTGCAGCTGCTGTTCGAACGCTTTATTTCCGAGGAGCGCGACGAGCCGCCGGATATCGACGTGGACTTCGAGCACGAGCGCCGCGAGGAGGTGATCCAGTACATCTATCGGCGCTACGGCCGCGAGCGGGCCGGGCTTGCCGCCACCGTGATCAGCTACCGCCCCAGAAGTGCACTGAAGGACGTTGGGCGGGCGCTGGGGCTGCAACCTGGCTACCTGGCCTGGCTCGCCAGTCGGCTGGATCGACGCGAGGGCGAGGGCGCCTGGCTCGAGGCGCTCAAGCAGACGGTGGGGGAGACGGTAGGCGCGGGAGGTGAAGAGGGCGCCTCCACCGCCGTCCCGGAACTGCTGCGCCATCTGGTCGAACTGGTGGAGCAGCTATTGGGCTTTCCGCGACACCTGTCTCAGCACGTGGGGGGCTTCGTGATATCGCGAGGGCCGCTGCACGAGCTGGTGCCGGTGGAGAACGCCGCGATGGAAGGGCGCACCCTGATCCAGTGGAACAAGGACGACCTGGAAAGCCTGGGGCTGCTCAAGGTCGACGTGCTGGCGCTGGGTATGCTGACCGCCATTCGCAAGACCCTGGCGCTGCTGTCTGACGGAGGCGAACACCGGGACGACGACAGGCGCTGCTACGAGAGCACGGGCGAGAGCGAGGGCGAGCATCAAGCGATGGCCATGTCCCGGGTGCCCCGGGATGATCCTGAGGTCTACGCCATGCTCAGTCGCGGGGACAGCGTCGGCGTCTTCCAGGTGGAGAGCCGTGCCCAGATGAACATGCTGCCGCGCTTGAAGCCCCGCAACTACTGCGACCTGGTGATCGAGATCGCCATCGTTCGTCCGGGGCCGATCCAGGGCGACATGGTGCATCCCTACCTGCGGCGTCGCGACGGCATCGAGGAGGTCAGCTATCCCAGCGACGAGGTCAGGGGCGTGCTCGAGCGGACCCTGGGGGTGCCGATCTTCCAGGAGCAGGTGATCAAGCTGGCCATGGTGGCGGCGGGCTATTCCGGTGGCGAGGCCGACCAGTTGCGGCGGGCCATGGCGGCCTGGCGACGGGCCGGCACCATCGCCGAGCACCAGCAGCGGCTGACCGACGGGCTGCGTGCCAGGGGCTACAGCGATGAGTTTGCCAACGCTATCTGCCGCCAGATCGAGGGCTTTGGCCAGTACGGCTTCCCCGAGTCCCACGCGGCCAGCTTTGCCCACCTGGTGTACGTCTCGGCCTGGCTCAAGTGTCACCACCCCGCGGCCTTCTGCTGTGGCCTGCTCAATAGCCAGCCGATGGGCTTCTATAGTCCCTCACAGCTGGTGCAGGATGCCCGTCGTCACGACGTCGAGGTGCGTCCGGTGGACATCAATGCCAGCCACTGGGACGCCACCCTGGAGCCGGACGGTGCCCTGCGACTGGGCTTTCGCCTGGTCAAGGGGCTGGGGCGTGGTGCCATCGACTGCCTGCTGGCGAGGCGTCCGGCCAACGGCTATGCCAGCGTCGCCGAGGCCAGGCGTCGCGCGCCGATGTCGGCCCGCGAGTGGGAAGCGCTGGCGGCGGCCGGGGCGCTGTCGAGCCTCGGCGGCCATCGCTACCAGGCACGCTGGAACCTGCTGGCGCCGGATCCGGCACTGGCGCTGGGCGAGACCGATATCCTCGACGACACCACCCCAGAGCTGGCGCCCCCCAGCGAGCAGGCCGACCTCGAGGAGGACTTTCGCCATCTGGGGCTGAGCCTTGCCCGCCATCCCATGGCGTTGCTGCGCGAGCAGGCCGCCATGGGGCGGCAAGGACTGGCGCGTTGCCTCAAGGCCACTGAGCTTGCCGAGCTGGACCACGGCCATCTGGTCCAGGTAGCGGGGCTGGTGACCACCCGCCAGCGGCCGGGCACCACCTCCGGGGTCACCTTCGTGACCCTGGAAGACGAGACCGGCAACGTCAACGTGGTGGTGTGGAAGGATACCGCCAAGGCCCAGCGCCAGGCGCTGTTGAACGCTCGGCTGTTGAAGGTCACTGGCCATCTGGAGCGCGAGGGCAGCGTGATCCATGTGATCGCCGGACGGCTCGAGGACTTGAGCGGCTTGTGGGCCGAACTCGGCGTGCCCTCGCGGGATTTCCGCTAGGGCTTGTCTGAAAAGTGCCTGCGCTCGGTAATACGGCGTTAAAAATCGGATCAACATGCTCATTTACACCCCGTAAACTGCGCTGTCTCACCGATTTTTGCCTTGTCTAACCTTCGCTCGTCGACTTTTCGGACAGCGCCTAGGGCTTAATCGAAAAGTATGCTGCCATCGTGGTCGAGTTGGACGCAGCCCTCACGGTGATTTTGGCGCGCTTGCTGCCAGCCAGCGGAAGGAGCGCTTGAGAAAGCCTTCCGCGTCATGCTCGATGATCTCGCCGTGGGCCATGATGATCCGAGCGGGCCGCCAGGAGAGCAGGGTGCGCAGATGTTCGCTTGCCAGGTAGCGTCGGCCGAGGAAGCTCAGTCGCCACTCCAGCGGCATCCTGCCATCCGGCGCCAGGATGCCCGAGAGCCTGGCCAGTCGACGCTGCAAGGGCGTCAGGGAAGCTGGGGGCAGATTGCCGATCAGATCGGCCACGATCAGGCTGCGGCTGGAACGATGCAGGAACACCGCTTCCTGCATGCGCGATGAGCCGGTGAACAGGCACTGGTCGATATCGTCACCCCAGTAGCGGTTGGGCGTGCCATCCAGGGTGCTTTCGAACACCAGGTCGCCGCGCTTGGCGATGACTTCCCGGGTGCCGAAACTGCGAGCCATCGGGTAGGCCATCTGCCATTCGCGCATGAACAGGTGGTGACAATGGTTGGGAGCGATCAGGTAGTGAACCTGGCCCAACTCGTCGAGGGCGTCACGCAGTGGCTCGGTCAGCGGGACGGGGCTGTGGACCCACAGCCGGTCGCCGCTCAGGCGTACCACCACCATGCGTGTCGGATAGGGCAGCAGCTTGCCTCTGATGACGGGCCCATCGGCTATCCATAGCTCAGGCGCCATTGCCTTGAGCGGTGGAGAATCGTTCGAGAGTGTCACGCTCTTGTTCCTGCGCTTGATGACATCTCTCGAATATAACCTCTTTGCGATAGAGTTGCTGCATGTGACTGGCATGTAAACGACAACACCGAGGCATGCCTCGGTGTTGACACAGGAAACGTGATGTTACGTCGGACGCTGCGGTGAGCCTCAGACGTTGAAGCGGAAGTGCACCACGTCGCCGTCCTTGAGCACGTAGTCCTTGCCTTCCAGGCGCCACTTGCCGGCGTCCTTGGCACCCTGCTCGCCGTTCAGGCTGACGAAGTCGTCATAGGCCACCACTTCGGCGCGGATGAAGCCTTTCTGGAAGTCGGTGTGGATGACGCCGGCGCCTTCCGGGGCGGTGGCGCCGACCTTGACGGTCCAGGCACGTACTTCCTTGACCCCCGCGGTGAAGTAGGTCTGCAGACCCAGCAGGGCGTAGCCGGCGCGGATCACCCGGTCGAGGCCAGGCTCTTCCATGCCCATCTCGGCCAGGAACATCTCGCGTTCCTCGTCATCGAGTTCGGCGATCTCGGCTTCCAGCTGGTTGCACACGGGAACCACCACGGCGCCCTCGGCCTCGGCGATGCCCTTGACCACGTCGAGGTAGGGGTTGTTGTCGAAGCCATCCTCGTTGACGTTGGCGATGTACATGGTCGGCTTCAGGGTCAGGAAACCGAAGCTCTTGATCTGCTTCTTCTCGTCATCGCTCAGATCGAAGCTGCGCAGCGGCTGGCCTTCGGCCAGGTGCGGCTGGATCTTGTCGAGCACCGCCTTGGTGGCAATGGCGTCCTTGTCGCCGCCCTTGACCACGCGAACCAGGCGCTGGATGGCCTTCTCCACGGTGTCGAGGTCGGCCAGGGCCAGCTCCAGGTTGATGGTCTCGATATCCGCCGACGGGTCGACCTGGTTGGCCACGTGGATGACGTTGTCGTTGTCGAAGCAGCGCACCACGTGGGCGATGGCCTGGGTCTCGCGGATATTGGCGAGGAACTGGTTGCCGAGACCTTCACCCTTGGAGGCACCGGCGACCAGGCCGGCGATATCGACGAATTCCATGGTGGTGGGCACCACCTTCTGCGGCTTGACGATCTCGGCGAGCTTGTCGAGGCGCGGGTCCGGCATGGGGACGATGCCGACATTGGGCTCGATGGTGCAGAACGGGAAGTTCTCTGCATCGATGCCGGACTTGGTCAGGGCGTTGAAGAGGGTGGACTTGCCGACGTTGGGCAGACCAACGATGCCGCAGTTGAATCCCATGGGTGGTTCCTGAAGGCGTGAAGTGAAAGAAGTCGGCGCACAGTGTATGACGTCGGGCCAGGCGGGGACAGCCCGGGCGGTGCAACCACCTGCTGCCCCGGTTGGCGCCCGCCGGGTCAGGCAGAGTGGCTGTGCAGGCGGTTCATGGCCTTGGCCCAGTCGCCGGATAGCGCCTGGGGCAATGTCGCCAGGCACTCGATCAGGGCGCCGTCGATGGCCTCGCGCTCGGTCTTGCCGGGGCGGCCCAGCACGTAGTTGGTGACCAGCTTGGCGCTGCCGGGATGACCGATGCCGATGCGCGCACGATGGAAGGACTTGTCGTTGCCCAGGGCGCTGATGATGTCGCGCAGGCCATTGTGGCCGCCGTGGCCGCCGCCCTGCTTGTAGCGCGCGCTGCCGGGGGGCAGGTCGAGCTCGTCGTGGGCGATGAGCATCTCGTCGGGGGCCAGCTTGAAGAAGTTGGCCAGCGCCGCCACCGAGGCACCCGAGCGGTTCATGTAGGTAGTCGGCACCAGCAGGTGCAGGTCGCTGCCTTCGACAAAGGCCTTGGCGTAGAGGCCGAGAAACTTCTTCTCCGGGCGCAGCTCGGCGCTGGACTGACGCGCGACTTCCTCCACCAGCCAGGCGCCGGCGTTGTGACGCGTCGCCTCGTACTGGGTGCCAGGGTTGGCAAGGCCGATCAGCGCCTTGATCCTTGTCATGGTGGTCTCTCCGGTCAGCGGTGCGGGGCAAGCGCTTTGCTCAGGGCCTTGGCGACGAGGCCATGGGCAAAGCCCTCGGAAACGAAAAGGGCCACCGCAGTGGCCCCTGAATCCGGCAGAAAAGGATTACTCCTTGTCGCCTTCTTCGTCTTCGTCCTTGGCTTCGTCCTTCGCTTCCTCGGCGGCAGCTTCTTCGCTGGCCTCGGCGGCGGCGGCTTCTTCCTCGGCGATTTCTTCCTCGGTCTGCATGACCTTGGCCTTGGTCACGTTGACGATGGCCTGGTCGTGCTCTTCACCGTGGCTCAGCTCGACGATGGTCACGCCAGCCGGAACCTTGAGGTCGGACAGGTGCAGGGTGCTGCCGATCTCGAGGTCAGCGATGTTGACCTCGAGGTAGTCGGGCAGGTCCTTCGGCAGGCAGCTGATCTCGACTTCGTTGGCCAGCTGGTGCAGTTCACCGTCCTGCTCCTTGATCGCCTTGGACTCGTCCTGACCGACCACGTGCAGCGGAACGCGCATGGTGATCTCGTGAGTCGCATCGACGCGCAGGAAGTCGGCGTGGGTCACCAGCGGCTTGTACGGGTGACGCTGAAGGTCACGCACCACGACCTGCTGGGACTTGCCGTCAACCTCAAGGTTGATGACGGAAGAGAAGAAGGCTTCGTCTTCCAGCGCCTTGTAGAACGCAGTCTTGTCGACGGCGATCGGCTGCGGCGTCTTTTCACCACCGTAGATGATGGCGGGGACTTGCTGGTTCGCACGACGCAGGCGGCGGCTCGCACCTTTCCCAAGGTCGTTACGAACATTGGCGGTAAGTTTGTAGTCAGACATGAAATTGCCTCTTGGCTAAAGTAAGGAAGCCACCGAGCCCGCGACCAGACCTCGGTGGTTCCAGATGCCCCGGTTGTCGGGGCGCGTTTCCCGCGCGATATGTCGCTTAGTGGAACATCGCGCTGACGGATTCCTCGTTGCTGACGCGGCGGATCGCTTCGGCGATCAGGCCGGCCACGCTGAGCTGGCGGATACGTCCGCTGCGACGCGCGGTGTCGGACAGCGGGATGGTGTCGGCCACCACCACTTCGTCCAGCACCGACTCGGAGATGTTGTCCACCGCAGGGCCCGACAGGATCGGGTGGGTGGCGTAGGCGACCACGCGCTTGGCGCCGTGTTCCTTGAGCGCTTCGCCCGCCTTGCACAGGGTGCCGGCGGTATCGATCATGTCGTCCACGACCACGCAGGTGCGGTCCTGGATATCACCGATGATGTGCATCACCTGGGCCTGGTTGGCCTGGGGGCGACGCTTGTCGATGATCGCCAGGTCAGCGTTGAGCTGCTTGGCGATGGCACGGGCACGGACCACGCCGCCGACATCGGGGGAGACCACGACCAGGTCGTCGTAGTTCTGACGCTCGATGTCGTCGAGCAGGATCGGCGAGCCGTAGACGTTGTCCACGGGCACGTCGAAGAAGCCCTGGATCTGGTCGGCGTGCAGGTCCATGGTCATGACCCGGTCGACGCCGGCCTTTACCATCATGTCGGCCACGATCTTGGCCGAGATCGGCACCCGGGCGGAGCGCACGCGGCGATCCTGGCGGGCGTAGCCGAAGTAGGGCACCACCGCAGTGATACGGGTGGCCGAGGCCCGGCGCAGGGCGTCAACCATCAGGATCAGTTCCATCAGGTTGTCGTTGGTCGGTGCACAGGTGGACTGCAGGATAAAGACATCCTTGCCGCGCACGTTCTCGTTGATCTCGACCGCGACCTCGCCATCGCTGAACTGGCCGACCGTGGCATTACCCAGTCGGCTGTCCAGGCTCTCGGCGACCTTACGGGCGAGTTCGGGGTTGGCATTCCCGGCGAAAACCATCAATTTTGACACGCGCAGCCACCTTTGCTGTGTTGGGTCTTCAGTGTGAGCCTGGGGGAGTGAGTCCAGGACTCAGAAGGAAGTTGGCTGGGGTAGGAGGATTCGAACCTCCGCATGGCGATACCAAAAACCGCTGCCTTACCGCTTGGCTATACCCCAGCATACGTCCTGCCTCACGCGGGCAGGGCGTCGAGGAGAGGCGATCGATTCAGGCCCAGGGCCTTGAAGGCGTGCCAGGTCGGCTGTTGGCATCGGACCTCGTCCAGCAATTGGACGGCCTCGGCCTCCGACTCCAGACGGGCAAAAACGCACGCGCCGGTACCCGTCAACATTGACGGCGCCCGGGCGTTGAGCCAGTCCAGGGCACGAGCCACCTCAGCATAGGCTTGCCTGACGGTGTCCTCGCAATCGTTGCGCCAGCTTGACGCTCCCCCCTTGAGTGCGCGCGCCATGGTAATGGCGGGGGTGTCCCGTGTCAATTCCGGCGCAGTGAACACGGCAGGGGTGGAGACCGCCACACCCGGGTGCACGACCACGAACCAGGGGGTGTCGAGTGCCACCGGAACAAGGCGTTCACCGACGCCTTCCGCCCAGGCGGCCTGGCCGTGGACGAATACCGGCACATCGGCGCCCAGCGTCAGGCCCAGTTCGGCCAGACGCCGGGTCGTCAGTCCCAGGCCCCACAGATGATTCAGCCCGACCAGCACGCTGGCGGCGTCGCTGCTGCCACCGCCCAGACCACCACCCATGGGCAGACGCTTGGTGACGCCTAGATCGGCACCGAGCGCGCAGCCGGTCTCGCGCTTGAGCAGGTCGGCGGCCCGCCATAGCAGGTTGGCCTCGCGGGGTACGCCCTCGAGACGGTCTGTCAGGGTTATCTCACCGTCCAGGCGCAGGCGCAGGTGGATATCGTCACCGTGGTCGAGGAACTGGAACAGCGTCTGCAGCTCGTGGTAGCCGTCGTCGCGACGGCCGACGATATGCAGCATGCGATTGAGCTTGGCCGGCGCCGGCAACGTCAGGGTCTGCTGCGCGCTGGCATCGGTAGAGAAAGAGGTGTCGGGCATGGGGGAGTCTATAAAGGGTGCTGTCCAGGGATCGGCTGAGCGAAGTGATGGCGATCGGTGGCTGGGGGCGGCGCCTGCCATCGGCGATCGGGATCGATGATGGCTCTCGTTGCTTCTCTCTATAGGGAGCTTGCTGCAAGTAGCACGTCGACAGGAGGCAGAGGGCGATGGTGCTTCATTTTACCCGGGAGACAGGCTCCCGCCATCTGGGGCGGGAGCCGGCGCGACTACTGTTCCAGTGGCTGCCACTGGTTCACCACCAGGGTGGCGCGCAGGTCGTCATAGGTCATCACCAGCCGGTTGGGTAGCCAGGTGCCGTTCACATCCTTCCAGCCGCGGTAGTCGATCTCCCAGCCGTCCTGTTCAAGTGAAGCGGGGAAGCCGAGTTCGTCGTCGGTCATCTCGAAGTCACTGTCGTCGGCGGGCAGGCCGCGGACCCAGTCGGTGAGGCTCGAGACCGGCAGCGACCAGCCCAGGCGCTGTTCCATCAGGGCTTCCGGGCTGTCGGCCTCGAAGCGACCCTCGCTGGTGGTCAGCGAGACGCGACCGTCGCGTCCTTCCAGGGTACTGCGGCCGGCGCCCATGGGGCCGGTGACCAGCAGGCGATAGTGGTAGGGGGTCTGGCGCCAGTCGAGGTTGGCGCTGGTGGATTCCTGCGGAGTGCGCAGGCCCACCTTTCCGGTCAGGTTCCAGGAGGTGAAGGCTTCCACCTGTTCGGTCTGGGCTTCCCAGTCACCGGCCTGGCGCTCCTGGCGCGGCTCGGTGACGCTCTGGGAGGTGGCGCAGCCGGCCAGCAGGCCGAGCCCCAGGGCGGCGGCGGTCAGGCGAAAACAAGACATCATCGCGGGGTCCTTGCGGGTAGTGGTCGTGGTGTCGGGGCGGTCAAGGCGCTGTTGCCGTTGGCTCAGGCCTGATTTCGGGGCGCCGATCGAGGAGATCGACGATCAGCGGGCGCTCGGGGAAGCGTTGCTGGGCTTCTTGCAACAGCTCGCGTGCGCGCTGCTTCTGGCCCAGGTCCCACAGCACCTCGATCAGGTGGGCGGCGACCTCCTGGTCGGCGATCTCGCGCCAGGCGCGCTCGATCCAGGGTAGCGCAACCTCCGGTTTGCCCTCACGGTAGGCGACCCAGCCCAGGCTGTCGAGGATGGCGGGGTTGTCCGGCGAGAGTTCGTAGGCCCGCTGGATCAGTCGCCTGGCCTCGTCGAGGTCATCCGGATCGCCGGCATCGGCCAGTGTGTAGCCGAGGGCATTGAGCGCCACGGCGTTGTCCGGCTGCTGTTCGACCAGGGTGCGCAGATCCTGTTCGGAGGTGTCCAGGTCGCCTTCGCTCCAGGCACGCATGGCGCGGAAGTAGCGCAGGTCGCCATCCTCGGGGCTACGTGCCAGCTCGCGGTTGAGCAGCGCCTCGGCCTCGGGCTCGAGACCTTGCTGGTCGAGCAGTTGCACTTCGGTGATGACCAGGCCGGTATAGGCGTCGTCGTGACGCAGCCGCTCGACCCGTAGAAAGGCCCGGGCGTCCAGCAGCCGGTCGGCCTCGATCAGCATGCTGGCCGCGCGCTGTCGCGACAGCAGGAAGTCAGGGCCCGGCGGTACCCGGCGATAGTAGAGCAGGGCGTTGTCGACCTCGTCTTCCTGCTCGGCGATGCTGCCAAGCAATAGATAGAGGGCGCTGGGTGCCTGGGGATCATCGACCAGCGGCAGCAGCAGCCGGCGCGCCGGGTCGTGGTGGCCTTCTTCCAGATAGAGCTGGGCCAGGCCGACCCGCAAGAGGGGGTTGTCGCCACGGGTCTCGAGCAGGGTGTCGGTGCTGCTCTCGGCCGACACCAGGTTGCCCAGGCGAATGTCGGCCCGCGCCATCAACAACAGAAAGCGGGGGTCGCCGGGAGAGAGGTTGAGGCCGCGTTTGGCCGCCAGGCGGGCCTGGTGGTACTTGCCGGCGTCCAGGGCGATGCGTGATTCGGCGAGAATTCGCTGGGGGTTATCGCGACTGTTGTTTCCCAGTGCGGCAATTCGTCGCTGGGCGCCCTCATGATCCCCCTGGGCCGAGTCGGTCAGGGCCAGCGCCAGGCGCAGGTCGTCTTTCCTCGACTCTGGGAGTGTGGGCTCGTCGAGCGCCTGTTCGAGGGTGGCGGCGAGCGCCACCGGATCGCCGCCACTGGACAGGGCGGTATCGACGAAGCGCGTGATGTCGGTGCCGTCATCGGCCGCGATCAGCCGCTGTTTCAGGGCTTCGTCCCAGTTGCCGCGTCCACCGGCGAGGTTGCCCAGGATCTGGGCGGCCACCGGCGCCTCGGGCGCCAGCTCCTGCCAGCGGCGCGCGGCGCGTTCGATCAGGGCGGTGTCATCGGTGAAGCGTGAAGCCAGGGTCGCGCGTTCGACTAGGGCAGCGGAGTGATAGCGCTCGGCTGCCTTGAGGTAGCCTTCGGTGGCGCGTCGATAGTCGCCCCGCTGACCGGCCATTTCGGCAATCAGCAGCGTCGACAGGCCGTCGGCATCGAGTCCACGGGTGATCGGTGGAGCACCGGCCATGGGGTCAGCCTGTGACGCGCTGCCTGGGCTGTAGGAAAAGCTCTGACAGCCGGCGAGCCACGCCGTCAGTGACAGGGTGGCCAGAGTGCAGGTCAGCTTTCCGTGGCGCGCGTTCGGGGGCATTGAGGCGTCATCTTCTCCATGAGAATTCTCAGCATAACGGCTTGGAGAGTCTTGGCAAAGGTCAATGCCCGGGGGAGCGAGGTCAGAGCTGCCTATGGTAGGATATGCGCCTTGCAGGAGCGGCCTGGTTGGCCACTCCGGACATCATCTGATGAAGACGTCGAACGCATGACCCTGCTTGCCCTTGGCATCAACCATCGAACCGCGGCCGTCGAGGTGCGCGAAAAGGTGGCCTTTGGCCCCTCGCAACTCACCCGGGCGCTCTCCGAGCTGCGCGCGCTGCCGAGTGTGCATGAGGCTGCGGTGCTGTCGACCTGCAATCGCACCGAGCTTTATTGCGTGACCGAGTCGAGCGGGGAGAGCGAGGTGCTCGACTGGTTGAGCCGGTTTCATGCATTGCCCCGCGAGGACCTGCTGCACTGCGCCTACCACTATCTGGAAGGTGACGCCGCGCGCCATCTGATGCGCGTCGCCGTGGGTCTCGATTCCATGGTGCTGGGCGAACCCCAGATCCTGGGCCAGCTCAAGGACGCTTACCAGGCGGCCAGGGACGCCAGCGGGCTAGGTGGGGAGCTGGAGCGGCTCTTCCAGCATACCTTCGCGGTGGCCAAGCAGGTGCGCACCGAGACCGCCATCGGCGAGAACCCTGTTTCCGTGGCCTACGCGGCGGTCAGTCTGGCCAGTCGAATCTTCGACGATTTCTCGCGCGCCAGGGCGCTGTTGATCGGTGCCGGCGAGACCATCGAGCTGGTGGCGCGCCACCTGCATGAAGCCGGGGTGCACCAGTTGACGGTGGCCAACCGCACCCGCGAGCGGGCCAGTGCCCTGGCCGGCAGCCTGGGCGGTCAGGCCATCAGCCTCGACGAGATCCCCGTCGCCCTGGAAAAGGCCGACATCGTCATTTCGTCCACCGCGGCGCCCTTGCCGATTCTTGGCAAGGGCATGGTCGAGCGGGCGCTCAAGCGTCGCCGCCACCGTCCGGTGTTCATGGTCGATATCGCCGTGCCGCGCGACATCGAGCCAGAGGTCGGCGAGCTCAGCGACATCTTCCTTTATACCGTCGATGACCTGCACGAGGTCATCGAGGAAAACCGACGTCACCGCCAGGTGGCGGCGGACCAGGCCGAGGCGCTGATCGAGCACGGCGTGGCCCACTGGCACAAGGAACGCCGGGTGCGCGGGGCCGGCGAGGTGATCCGCGACGTGCGTGCCAAGGGTGAACGGCTGCGTGACGAGGCCCAGACCCAGGCGCTGGAGCGCCTGGCCAAGGGGGAGGATCCCGAGGCCGTGGTGCGTCGCCTGGCCCACCAGTTGACCAACCGCCTGATGCATCAGCCCACCCTGGCCCTGCGTGGTGCCGCCGCCGATGAGCGCCAGGACCTGCTCGAGGCTGCCGTCGAACTGCTGTTGGGCGAGCCCGAGTCCCGGAACTAGCCGGGCCTGGCTTGACCGCAATGCGCCTTCTTACATGATTTCAAGGATTTGCCGATGAAAGCTTCTCTGCGTGAGCGCCTCGATGCCTTCGTCGACCGCTTCGAGGAACTCTCTGCCCTGTTGTCGGAGCCCGACGTGATCAGCGATCAGCCACGTTTTCGCGACTACTCCCGCGAATACGCCGAGCTCGAGTCGCTGGTCGACGCCTGGCGCCGCTATCGTGGCGTCGAGGAAGACGTGGCCACCGCAGAGCAGATGGCCGAGGACGCCGACGCCGACATGCGCGAGCTTGCCCAGATGGAGCGCGAAGAGGGCTTGGCCAAGCTCGAGGAGCTGGAGGCCGAACTCAAGCGTCTGCTGGTGCCCAAGGATCCCGATGATGGGCGTAACGTCTTTCTCGAGGTGCGCGCGGGAACCGGCGGTGACGAAGCGGCGCTGTTCGCCGGCGACCTGTTTCGCATGTACTCGCGCTACGCCGAGAACCAGGGCTGGAAGGTCGAGGTGGTCAGTGCCAGCCACGGCGAGCAGGGCGGCTACAAGGAGATCATCTCTCGGGTGAAGGGCGAGGGCGTCTACGCCCGGCTCAAGTTCGAGTCCGGTGCCCATCGCGTTCAGCGGGTTCCCGCCACCGAATCCCAGGGCCGCATCCATACCTCGGCCTGCACCGTGGCGGTGATGCCCGAGGCCGACGAGGTCAGCGACATCGACATCAACCCGGCCGACCTGCGGGTGGACACCTTTCGCTCCAGCGGCGCCGGCGGTCAGCACGTCAACACCACCGACTCGGCAATCCGCATCACCCACCTGCCCAGCGGTGTGGTGGTGGAGTGTCAGGAAGAGCGCAGCCAGC
This sequence comes from Halomonas sp. YLB-10, assembly GCF_003856855.1. NCBI lineage: Bacteria > Pseudomonadati > Pseudomonadota > Gammaproteobacteria > Oceanospirillales > Halomonadaceae > Halomonas > Halomonas sp. YLB-10. Next base: position 183,168 of record NZ_RRCU01000003.1, on the reverse strand, counting down.
ACAAGAACCGGGCCAAGGCGATGTCGCTGCTGGCGGCGCGGCTAAAGCAGTCGGCCCAGGACAGCCAGCGCCAGGAACAGGCCGACGCCCGTCGCTCGCTGGTGGGCTCCGGCGATCGCAGCGAGCGCATACGTACCTACAACTTCCCCCAGGGGCGGATCACCGACCATCGCATCAACCTGACCCTGTACAAGCTCAACGAGGTGGTCACCGGCGACGGCCTCGACGAGGTCATCGACCCGCTGATCCACGAGTACCAGGCGGAGCAGCTAGCCGCTCTGCAACAGGACGGCTGATGCGCTGTGATGTGCTGATCGCCCGGGCGACCCGCCGCCTCGAGGCCGCCGGCAGCCCGACGCCGCGACTCGACGCCGAGGTGCTGGCCATGGCGGCGATGAAGGTCGATCGCACCTGGCTCTACACCTGGGGCGACAAGCCCATGTCGACGCTGGCCCGGGCCCGCTTCGAGGCCTGGGTGGCGGCGCGTGCCCAGGGCATGCCGGTGGCCTACCTGACCGGTGAACGCGAATTCTGGGGGCTGGCCCTGGCGACCTCGCCCAGCACCCTGATTCCCCGGCCCGATACCGAGACCCTGGTGGAGGCCGCGCTGGCCCGGGCCGATACCAAGCCCGATGCCAGGAGCGACGCCCACACCGGCGCCTTGCTCGACCTGGGCACCGGCACGGGCGCCATCGCCCTGGCGTTTGCCAGCGAGCGCCCCGGCTGGCGGGTCGAGGGCGTCGATCTGTCCCCTGAGGCGGTGGCGCTGGCGCGGCGCAATGCCGAGCGACATGGTCTGGCGGTACGATTTCGCCAGAGCGACTGGTTCGATGCGCTCGATGACGAGCGCTTCGACCTGATCGTGGCCAACCCGCCCTATATCGACCCGCAGGATCCTCACCTGGGGCAGGGCGATGTGCGCTTCGAGCCAAGCTCGGCGCTGGTGGCCGCCGACCATGGCCTGGCCGATCTGTTTGCCATCGCCGAGCGCGCTCGGAGCTTCCTCCAGCCGGGCGGCTGGCTGTTGATGGAGCACGGCTACGAGCAGGCCGAGCGGGTGCGAGAGCATCTTGAAGCGCTGGGCTATGTTCGCTGCGACAGCGTGCATGACCTGGGGGGCCACCCTCGGGTGACGCTGGGGCAGTGGGGCATGCAACGTTGAAGCCGGGACTGGAGTCTGTTGGGGGCATGTGATACTGATTATCAGTAAAATGTTTTGCCACCAAGCGATTGGGCGCGAGAGATTGTCGTGAAATGCTTTGCGACCAGGCCTTTTTGGTCGATTCTTTCCTTGCGTGCCCCTCGCCGTCAGACCAGCGTTCAGGACCACAATGAAAACCAAGAACCGCTCCCTCGACCGTATCGATCTGAAGATTCTGCGTTGCCTGCAGGAAAACGCCCGGGTGTCCTACGTGGACCTCGCCGCCCAGGTGGGCTTGTCCACCACGCCGTGCCTGGAACGCGTCAAGCGCCTCGAGCGCTCCGGGGTGATCCGTGGCTACAAGGCGATCCTCAACCCGCGCATGCTCAAGGCCAATCTGCTGGTGTTCGTCGAGATCAGTCTGGAGACCCAGTCCCCGGCGGTGTTCGACGAGTTCCGTCGAGCCGTGTCGAAGCTGCCGCAGATCCAGGAGTGCCACCTGGTGTCCGGGCAGTTCGACTATATTCTCAAGTGCAGAATTCCCGAGATGTCCGCCTATCGTCAGCTACTTGGCGACGTGGTGCTGACCCTGCCCGGGGTCAAGGAATCCAAGAGCTACGTGGTGATGGAAGAAGTGAAGGAAGATTTTGCCCTGCACGTGCCGGATATCGAAGAGTTCGAGGACAAGTGAGTTTTCATGAATGACCAGGACCTGCTGCGTTACAGCCGCCAGATCATGCTTCCCCAAGTGGACATCGACGGCCAGGAGCGCTTGCTGGCGTCGCGCGCACTGATCGTCGGTGCCGGTGGCCTGGGCTCGCCGGTGGCGCTGTACCTGGCCGCCGCCGGAGTCGGACAGCTGACCATCGCCGACGCCGATATGGTCGAGATCTCCAACCTGCAGCGCCAGATCGCCCACCAGGAGCAGGACCTGGGACGCAACAAGGCCCTGTCGGCCGCCGAGTCTGCCATCGCCCTCAATGCAAGCTGCCGGGTCAGCGCCATCGAGCGCCATCTGGACGCCGAGGGGCTGGTCCAGGCGGCGCGGGAGGCGGACGTCATCCTCGACTGCACCGATCGCTTTTCCAGCCGCTACGCCATCAATGCCGCCAGCGTCGCCGCCGGGGTGCCGCTGGTCTCCGGCGCTGCGATCCGCTTTTCCGGGCAGTTGGCGGTGTTCGACCCGCGTGACGAGGCGAGCCCCTGCTACGCCTGCCTGTATCCGCCGGATGACCAGGGTGACGAGGCCCTGTCCTGCGCCGAGAGTGGCGTCATCTCGCCGCTGGTGGGGCTGATCGGCTGCTTCCAGGCGCTGGAGGCGGTCAAGCTGTTGTCCGGGGCCGGCACGCCCCACCGGGGGCTTGCCACCTTCGACGGCCTGAGTGGTGAATGGCGTCACTATCGGCTGGGGCGCGATCCACGCTGTCCTGCCTGCGCAGACCGAGGGCGGTCCGGCGGAGCAAGCGCGTGAGCCGGCAGAGCCCGGTCACCGACTTCGATATTCGTCTATTGCGGGTGTTCAAGGCGGTGGCCGAGTGCGGTGGATTTTCCGCCGCCGAGAACGAGCTTGGCATCAGTCGTTCGGCCATCAGCCTGCATATGGGCGACCTGGAAAAGCGCCTGGGGCTCAAGCTTTGTCGGCGGGGGCGGGGCGGCTTCGCCCTGACCGAGGAAGGACGGGAGGTGCTGGAAGGGGCCCGTCGTCTGCTGTCGGGACTGGAAGCCTTTCGCACCGAGGTCAATGCGCTGCACCACAGCCTGCGCGGCGAACTCAATATCGGCATCACCGATACCCTGGTCAGCTCACCCGAGATGCGTATCACCCATGCCCTGGCAAGCCTCAAGGCCCAGGGCCCAGAGGTGCGCATCAACATGCACATGGACCCTCCCGGCGAGATCGCCCGCGGGGTGCTCGACGGACGCCTGCATGTCGGTGTCGTTCCGGCGGTCAACCTGCCTGCCAGCGTCGATAGCCAGGCGCTCTACAGCGAACGCTCCGGGCTTTACTGTGGCCGGGGGCATCCGCTGTTTGCCGAGCCATCGACGGCGCTGGTGGCGCTGGGCGGATGGCAGGCGCTGGGGCAGTGGGACGCCGTGGTACCGTCCTATCCGCTGTCGGAAGCCGGCCGTGAGCGCCATGTCGGGCTCAAGCCCAGTGCCACCGCCTCCGACCGGGAAGGCGCGGCCTTTCTTATCCTGACCGGGGCCTACATCGGCTATCTGCCGGATCACCACGCCAATCTCTGGGTCGCGCAGGGTAGGCTGCGCGAGCTGTGCTCCGAGAGTGCCGCCTACGAGACGCCGTTCGTCGCCATCACCCGCCGTGACCGCCGCCCGCATCGGGTGCTGGAAGCCTTTCTGGCGGCGCTGGGGAAGAGCGATGCGAGTGTGTCAGGCGACTGATGGCGCCTCCTGGATCTTTGATCAAACCGCCAACGTCTTCGCTTCGCTGACATGATGTCTCGCTTATACTCTTGGCGATGAAACGAGAGACTGACGCTCTGTCATTGCTCTGCGTTGAGTTTTCCACGTCTGGCATCTTGGATTCGAGCGCTTCCGGGCGAGCCGGCTTACGTTCGAAGCGTGAGCGTCGCCAAGGCGACTTCTATCGAGCGGGATGCGTGACGTGAAGTGTTGATGTTGGTGCGTCAGCCGCTTTAGGTATCGAATCGCTGACGTTGAAGTCAGGAATTTAGTGTTATTGGATACTTGACGCCTGGTGGCGAGAAAGTGGCACACTGTCGGTGTCACCTTCATGCGAAGGTGCGAGATTCAATAACAACAAGCGCATTGCGCAACCAATACGGACTCTCTATGACAGATTCCTCCACGTCCGAGGCCGCCTCCTGGTACCGCGATTCCGTCCGGGTCGAGCTGTTGCCGACACCCAGGCTAGAGGGCGACGTTCGCGCTGACGTCTGCGTGATCGGGGCCGGGGTGACGGGCTGTTCGGCGGCGCTGCATCTGGCCGAGCAAGGCTACAAGGTGGTGGTGCTGGAAGCCCATGACGTCGGCCATGGCGCCTCCGGTCGCAGCGGCGGCCAGATCCTGCCCGGGCTAGGTACCGACATGGACACCGTGGAACAGGCGCTTGGCCTGTCGGCGGCCCGCGATATCTGGGAAATGAGCCGCGAAGCGGTGCGCCTGACCGCACAGCTGGTCGAGCGTCACGCCATTCCCTGCGACCTTGCCTGGGGCTACCTGCACGCGGCGGTCAAGCCGCGCCATGTGCGCGAGTTGCGCGCCTTCCAGGAGACCATGGCGCACAAGTACGACTACCAGGCGCTTGAATGGCGCGAGGGCGAGTCGCTGCGCGAACATGTGGTCACCGACGCCTACCCGGCGGCCCTGTGGGAGGCCGAGGGCGGGCACCTGCATCCGCTCAACTATACCCTCGGCTTGGCCAGGGCCGCCCAGCAGGCGGGGGCGATCTTCCACTCGCACAGCCCGGTCACCGCGGTGACCAAAGGCGAGCCTGCCCGGGTGAAGACCGCCGGCGGAGAGGTCACCGCCGATAGTGTGGTGGTGGCGACCAACGCCTACGGCATCGACCTGCTGCCGGAGATGCGCGGGCGCATCATGCGCTGTGCCAACTACATGATCGCCACCGAGCCGATGAGCGAGCAGCAGGCGGCCCAGGTGCTGCCGAAGAATGACGCCCTGGCCGATGCCAATTTTGTGCTCGACTACTATCGGCTGTCGGCGGATCGACGCCTGATCTATGGCGGTGAAGTCAGCTACGACGGGCGCCCGCCCAAGGGGCTCGAGGCGCGCATCGACGGCAAGATCCGGCGCCTGTTCAAGGTGCTCGATGATGTCGAGATCGCCTACCGTTGGGGCGGTGACGTGGCCATCACGCTCAATCGCGCCCCTGACTTCGGCAGACTGGCCGCCAACCTCTACTATGCGCAAGGCTACTCCGGTCATGGCATGGCCATGGCGGGACTGGCCGGCAAGTTGCTGGCCGAGACCATTGCTGGGCAGAGCGAGCGCTTCGACGTCTTTGCCGCCATGCCCCATCGTCGCTTCCCCGGCGGTCGCCTGTTGAGAACACCGCTGTTGCTGCTGGCCACCCACTTCTACAAGCTTCGCGATCGGCTGTGAGCTGCCGACAAAGACGAGGAATGCCCCTATGACCGAGACCTCCACCGCCGAGCGCCACTCACAGCGCCGGGATGAGCCCCATGATGGCGCACGCCCGGGCGTCGCTGCCGCCGGCTCCGAGCGGACCGCCTCCGCGATCCACATGCAGGGCCTGCACAAGCGCTTCGGTGCCAGTACGGTGGCACTCGATGGCGTCGATCTGACCATCGAGGCCGGCGAGTTCTTTACCCTGCTGGGCCCATCGGGCTGTGGCAAGACCACGCTGCTGCGCATCCTGGCGGGTCTGGAAGACGCCGATCAGGGACGCCTGACCATCGGTGAGCGCGACGTCACCGAGGTGGCGCCGCACCATCGCAGCGTCAATACCGTGTTTCAGTCCTACGCGCTGTTTCCCCACCTGTCGGTGCGCGACAACCTGGCCTTCGGCCTCAAGATGCGCGGTGTCGATCGTGCCGAGCGCGAGGCACGGGTCGAGCGCATCGCCCAGTTCATCCAGTTGGGCGATCTGATCGATCGGCGCATCGATCAGCTCTCCGGCGGACAGCGTCAGCGCATCGCCCTGGCCCGGGCGCTGGTCTGCGAGCCCGACGTACTGCTGCTGGACGAGCCGCTGTCGGCGCTCGACGCCGGCCTTCGCAGCCAGCTACAGGTCGAATTGCTGAGGGTACAGAAGCGCCTGGGCATGACCTTCGTCTTCGTGACCCATGATCAGGACGAGGCCATGGTGATGTCCGACCGCATCGCCGTGCTCAATGGCGGGACCATCCAGCAGGTGGGGCCTCCTCGAGAGGTCTACGAGCGCCCGATCAATGCCTTCGTCGCCCGTTTCATGGGCCATGCCAACCTCTATCCGATCAGCGCCCGCCAGGGCCAGCGCGTGACCACCGAGCTTGGCGAGCTGGAGCTCGAGCCCGATCTCGACACGCCACAGCAGGGAGGCGGTGAGCTGTTGCTGATTCGCCCCGAGACGCTGGACGTGCGTCTGGGGCGTCATCAAGGGGTGAACCACCTGGTCGGGCGGATCACCGAACGGCTCTATCGTGGTAGCCACGCCGAGTTCCGTCTCGCGGTCGGTGACACCACCCTGCAGGCCACCATCAACAATCGCGGGCGCCGACTGCCCGAGGTCGGCGACGAGGTGACCCTGGTGGTCGCCCCGGAAGACCTCGTCACCGTGGCCAACTGAGGGGGCATGTCATGACCGATACCGCTGTCCTCGGACGCAGCCAGGGCATGGTCAGAGAAGCGCGCCATCTTCTCTTTACCGTGACACCCGGCGCGGCCTGGATCATCGTCTTTCTGGTGCTGCCCAGCGCCTACCTGATGGGCGTGGCCTTCATGACCAACGGGCCCTACGGCCTGCCGCAGATGCCGCTGTCGCTGGATTCGTTCAAGCAGCTTGCCGGCTTTGGCTTTCTGGGCTGGAGCCCGGGCAACCTCTACACCCTGTTGAGGTCGCTGTGGCAGACCCTGGTGGCGACCGGCCTGGTCGTTATCGTGGCCTATCCGATCGCCTACTACATCACCACCTGCCGGGCGAAATGGCGGCCGATCATGCTGCTGCTGGTGGTGGTGCCGTCCTGGACCAATCAGGTCATCCGTACCTTCGGCTGGATGAATCTGCTGGCGCCGGGTACGCCGCTTTCCAGCGTCGCCGAGTCGCTGGGGCTGATCGCCCCCAACATGGGGCTCTACCCGTCCAACTTCGCGGTGACCCTGGGGCTGGTCTACAACTTCCTGCCGTTCATGGTGCTGCCGCTGTACGCCGCCTTCGAGAAGCTCGACACCGCCCAGGTGGAGGCCGCCCAGGACCTCTACGCCACCCCGGTGAAGGCGTTCTGGCACGCGGTCTTTCCCCAGACCTTGCCGGGGCTGCTCGCCGGGATCGTGCTGGTGGCGATTCCGGCCTTCGGCATGTACGTGATTCCGGAACTGCTGGGCGGCGGCAAGGCGTTGATGCTCGGCAATCTGGTGGCCAACCAGTTCTCCGGTGGGTCGAACTGGCCGCTGGGCGCCGCCGGCGCCATCCTGATGCTGCTGGCGACCTTCGCCGGACTCTATGCCATGCGCCGGATCGGCAAGCGACTCGGCGGCGGTGAGGAGGTGGTGATATGAGAAAGCGCACACTCAAGCGAGGTCTGAGTGCCTTCTGGTGGCTGACCCTGGTATTTCTTTACCTGCCGCTGGCGGTGGTGGTGCTGTTCTCCTTCAACGCCGCCAACAGCGCGGCCAGCATGACCGGGCTGTCGCTGCGCTGGTACCACCAGCTGTTCGCCAATGACCAGATCATGAGCGCCTTCGGCAACACCCTGGTGCTGGCGCTGACGTCCTCGCTGATCGCCCTGCTGATCGGCTGCTTGATCGGTTATGGCATGTATCGCCACCGTCACCGCAAGCTGGGCTGGCTGATCGTGCTGATCTATCTGCCGATCGTGCTGCCGGATATCGTCTTCGGTATCTCGGAGATGGCCTTCTTCGTCAAGGTGAATGAGCTGACCGGGCTCCTGGGGCCGGGGCTGGGCACCATGATCATCGCCCACGTCACCTTCCAGATTCCGTTCGTCGCGCTGATCGTCTACTCGCGCTTCGTGGGTCTGGACCCGTCCTTGTTCGAGGCGGCCAAGGACCTGTATGCCTCGCCCTTGAAGCGGGTGGTGCACTTCATGCTGCCGACCATCAAGCCGGCGTTGATATCGGCCTTCTTTCTCTCCTTTACCCTGTCGGTGGATGACTTCGTCATCAGCTTCTTCACCTCCGGCCCGGAGAGCGCGACCCTGCCGATCTATATCTGGGGCGCGATCAAGAAGGGGGTGTCACCGGAGATCAACGCCATCGCCACACTGATGATCGCGGCGGTGGCGCTGGCCGCCCTGGCAAGCCTCGTCGTCAATCGGCGCAAGGCATGACGCCTGTGCCATCGGCGGACACAGAGGCGATCTCGGAACAGATCGATCAACACCTGACGTACCCGGACAAGACCAAGCAATACAAGGAGAAAGCAACGATGCTCAACAAGACTCGCAGCGCCCTGGGCCTCGCCGTGGCCGCCGCCATGCTCGCAGGCGTCGCCCAGGCTGAAGAGGGCAAGCTGTACCTGTTCAACTGGACCGAGTACATGGACCCCGAGATCATCGAGGCCTTCGAGGAAAAGTATGACGTCGAGGTGGTGACCAACTACTTCAACTCGAACCCGGAGATGATCGCCAAGCTCAATGCCGGTGGCACCTCCCAGTACGACATCGTGGTGCCGTCGAACTACTACATTCCGCGGATGATCGAGACCGGCCTGATCCAGAAGCTCGACCGCTCGCAGATTCCGAACTTCGACAACCTGATGGCGCAGTTCAAGGATCCGAGCTTCGATCCCGGTGCCGAGTACTCCGCCGCCTACCAGTGGGGGACCACGGGCCTTGTCTACAACACCGAGACCTTCCCCGATGCGCCCAAGAGCTGGTCGTTGCTGTTCGACCCCGAGGTCAACGGCGACTATCCGTTCTCGATGATCCAGGATGGTCAGGTCGCCACCGGCAGCGCCTGCGCCTACCTGGGCGCGAACTTCGACTGCAGCGGCCTGGATGACCTGAAGAATGCCGCCAGACTGCTGATCGAGACCAAGAATCGCGACAACTTCTCGGGCTTCACCGACGGCACACCGACCCTGCAGCAGCTGGCCCGGGGCGTCACCCACGTGGGCATGTCCTTCAACGGCGACTACCTGTACTTCAAGGATGAGGACCCGGAGACCTTCGAACATCTGGACTTCGTGATTCCCGACGAAGGCGCCGAGATGTGGGTCGACTCCATGGTCATCCCCTCCGAGGCACCCAACCCGGAGCTCGCGCACAAGTTCATCGACTTTATCCTGGACGCCGAGATCGGTGCCCAGCTGTCGAACTACAACTACTACGCCAGCCCCAACGAGGCGGCGCGCCCGCATCTCGACGAGGTGCTGACCCAGCCGCCGACCCAGCCCAGCGAAGAGGACATGGCGCGGCTTGTCTTCACCCCCAGCCTGTCCGGTCAGCAACTGCAGACCTTTCAGCAACTGTGGTCAGAGGTAAAGGCTCGGTGAAGGGATTGGCCCAGGGGCGTTGATGCGCCCCGGGCCGCCCTGCAAGGAAAGAGCCCCGGCGATGTCGGGGCTCGGCCACCGAGTGAGACACTCACGTAACGGAACACTCTCATGAGTAACCGCCAGGAAAGCCCAGCGCTCAGCGACTGGTTCAAGCAGTACGGCATCACCGAGGTCGAGTGCCTGGTCACCGACCTTACCGGCATCCTCAAGGGCAAGATCATGCCCGCGGGCAAGTACCTCAACGGCGGACGACCGCGCCTGCCGGACTCCATCTTTATCCAGACCGTCACCGGGGGCTATCCCGACGATGACGACATCCGCTTCTGGAATCCTGCCGAGCGGGACATGGAGCTGGTGCCTGACCCCAACGCCGTCTTCCTGGTGCCTTGGGCCGACGATCCTACCGCCCAGATCATCCACGACTGCCACTATCTGAGCGGCGAGCCGGTGGAGCTGGCGCCGCGCTATGTGCTCAAGCGGGTGCTGGAGCTGTACCAGGCACGTGGCTGGGTCCCGGTGGTGGCACCGGAGGTGGAGTTCTTCCTGGTCAAGACCAACACCGACTCCGACTACCCGCTGGAGCCGCCGGTGGGGCGCACCGGTCGCCAGGAAAGCAGCCGCCAGAGTTTCTCCATCGATGCGGTCAACGAGTTCGATCCGCTGTTCGAGGAGATGTACGACTACTGCGAGGCGATGAACCTGGATCTGGATACCCTGATCCACGAAGAGGGCGCCGGGCAGATGGAGGTCAACTTCCAGCACGGTGATCCGCTGGCGCTGGCCGACCAGGTGGTGCTGTTCAAGCGGGTGCTGCGCGAGACCGCGTTGCGCCACGGCATGTACGGCACCTTCATGGCCAAGCCCATGGCCAATGAGCCGGGCAGCTCGATGCACATTCACCAGAGCCTGATCGACCCGGCCAGCGGACAAAATCTGTTTGCCGGCGAGGATGGCCAGCCCAGCCGTCTGTTCCACCACTTCATCGGCGGCCTGCAGCGCTACCTGCCCTCGGCGATGCCACTGCTGGCCCCCAACGTCAACTCCTACCGGCGGCTGCTGCGTACCGAGACCTCGGGCTCGGCGCCGATCAACGTCGAGTGGGGCATGGACAACCGTACCGTGGGCCTGCGCGTGCCGGTCTCCGGGCCCGAGGCCACCCGGGTCGAGAACCGACTGGCCGGTGCCGACGCCAATCCCTACCTGGTCATGGCGGCGTCACTCGCCTGTGGTTACCTCGGCATGCTCGGCCAGGTGGAGCCACGCCCGCCCATGGTCGGCTCGGCCTGGTCCGGCGGCAACAAGCTGCCCGACGATATCGGACCGGCGCTGGACCTGCTGCACGAGTGTGACGCCCTGGCAGGTATCCTCGGCGAGCGCTTTACCAACAGCTACCTGGCGGTAAAGCGGGCCGAGCACCGTGAGTACTTTCAGGTGATTTCGTCCTGGGAGCGTGAGCACCTGCTGCTGCGGGTGTGAGCCGCCGCTTTGGAGGACGTCCTGGGGTGGCGCAAGCCTGAGAAGGTGGCGCGAAGCTCAGAGAGTGGCGTAGGCCTGAGAAGGTGACGCGATCCCGAGAAGGTGGCGCAAGCCCGAGACGGTGGCATGAGGCACCATCAGCGAGCCAGGCCAGGTGCCTGGCTCGCTGCGTTGTAGAGCTATGGCGTCGGTGCGTGGTGGTGATTATTCCATGTCTTTATCTTGAAGATGTCTCCTTCCGCCGCGTAGAATGCGGTCTAGTGTTGAATAAAATAACCGCTTTGGGAGTCCGTCATGTCCAGCCGTTCCACCGCTACCGATCCCCGTGGAGGGGCCGCCGAGGTCCAGCATGCCGCGTCCTGGTATGCCGCCTCGGCCAATGCCTCACCCCAGCGCCCGGCCCTCGAGGGTGAGGTGAGCTGTGATGTCTGCGTGGTCGGGGCCGGCTTCACCGGCATCTCCGCCGCGCTCCATCTGGCGGAGCAGGGGCTCAAGGTGGTGGTACTGGAGGCGGCCAGGGTCGGTTACGGCGCCTCGGGCCGCAACGGCGGTCAGATCGTCAACAGCTACAGCCGCGACATGGACGTGATCGAGGACAAGTACGGCGCCGACACCGCGCGTGCCCTCGGCGACATGGCCTTCGAGGGCAATCGCATCATCCGTGAGCGCATCGCCCGCTACGACATCCAGTGCGACCTGCGTGAAGGCAACCTGTTCGCCGCCTGCAACGAGCGCCAGCTCAAGGGGCTGCGCGAGCATCAGGCGCTGTGGCAGCGCTACGGCCACGACGGGCTGGAGCTGTTGGAAGGCGACGCCTGTCGCCGCGAGGTGGGCAGCGATCGCTACACCGGCGCCCTGGTGGACCACTCCGGCGGTCACCTGCATCCGCTCAACCTGGTACTGGGCCAGGCGGCGGCGCTGGAATCCCTGGGCGGTGTGATCTTCGAGCAGAGCCCGGTGGAGTCGCTGGTGCACGGCCAGCCGGTGGTACTGAAGAGCCGCAACGGCAGCGTTCGCGCCGAGCGTGTGGTGATGGCGGGCAACGCCTACATGAGCGGCGTGATGCCGGAGCTCGAGGCCAAGTCGATGCCCTGCGGCACCCAGATCATCACCACCGAGCCGCTCGGCGAGGACCTGGCCCGGGAGCTTCTGCCCAACAACATGGCGGTGGAAGACTGCAACTATCTGCTCGACTATTTCCGCCTGACCCGCGACAACCGCCTGATCTACGGCGGGGGAGTCAACTACGGCGGCGAGGACCCCCAGGACATCGAGGCGGTCATTCGTCCCAAGATGGAAAAGACCTTCCCGATGCTCAAGACGGTCAAGGTGGACTACGCCTGGAGCGGGACCTTCCTGATGACCCTCAACCGACTGCCCCAGTTCGGGGTGATCAATGACAACGTCTACTACGCCCAGGGCTACTCCGGTCATGGCGTGACCTGCACCCACCTGGCCGGTCGCCTGATCAGCGAGGTGATGACCGGCCGTGACGAGCGCTTCGATGCCTTCGCCGGCCTTCCGCACCTGCCGTTTCCTGGCGGCCGCATGCTCAGGGTGCCGCTGTCCGCCATCGGTGCCTGGTACTACCAGACCCGGGACAAGCTGGGTATCTAGCCGCTGGTCGGTGTCACGGGGCCTTGCCATAGGCCGCTGCCACAGGCCGTTGCCACTGATAGTGCGGGCAGCGGGATCGCTCCGTGACCCGCGCTCCCGGCTTGTGAGCCCCATTAGCACGTCTCCCCCAACGCCTCGCTGCCTCCGGCAGCGAGGCGTTGTGATGTGTGGGCAGGGGGACTGCCAATGGCATGAGAGGCGAGGGCAGCAGCGCCCGTCGTCGCCGATTGGGGGCACCTTCGTCGGTGAGTTGCGACAGCCTCACAAACAACTTGCAAGTGGCTCCATGATGCTTCGAACGCTGTTCGATAACGGCTAGGATAGTGTCATCGCATCGCCAAGACATCTGCCGTGGCGCCTCTCGCACGCTAAGCGAGCGCTCTGGCGGAGCAAGGAGAACAGCATGAGCAAGTCGATCATCGTCGGTTCCACCCTCGCGGTCTTTGGCCTTGGTGGCCTGGCATTTGGCGCCTGGCAGGTGCAGCAGGCGCCCCAGGGGCCGCAGTTCGCCGATATTACCGCCGTCACGCCGGTTACCGAGACCGTCTCCACGCCGCGAGAGGTCTGCGAGAACGTTCAGGTGACACGCCAGGCGCCGACCCGGGACCCGCACAGTATTCTGGGCAGCGCTGCCGGTGCGGTGGTCGGTGGCCTGGTGGGCAACCAGATCGGCGGTGGCAGCGGCCGCAAGATCGCCACCGTGGCCGGTGCCATCGGCGGTGGCTTCGCCGGACGCGAAGTGCAGCGTCGGGTCGAGGCCGGCCAGACCTATACCACCACCGAACAGCGGTGCCACACCGTCAACGACACCCGTGAAAAGACCCTGGGCTACGACGTGGCCTGGGAGTATGACGGCGTGCGTCAGGTGGCGCGTCTGGAGCAGGTCCCCGACGGCGAGCGTGTGCTGATCGAGCAGGGTCAGCCCCAGTGGGACGTGGTCCGGGGTGCCCCCGACAAGTCCTGATAGAGCCCTGATAGAGTTCTGACGGGAACCTGGTTCCGGTCTTCAGCCTTCGGGTAAACACCCAGCCCCCGTCAACCGGTATCTTTCGATGCTGGCTGGCGGGGGCTGTTGTCGTCGCTGTAGTTGTGAACCTGAACGTGAACGAGGGCGAGGGCGAGGGCAGGGGCGCTGGTGCCGGGCGCCCTACAGATCGCTGTTGGTCTTGTTGACCACCTTGCCGAGGGCGTCGATGGGCTTGCTGGAGGGGTACTTGTAGGAGGCGAAGCGCACCGCCAGCACGGATAGGGCCAGCAGGAAGATGCCGCCGCACAGGTACAAGAGACCGGCGTCGGGCTTGGGGTGGTGGGAAATGTCACCGATCAGGTAGCGGGTCAGGGCGGTGATGGCGACGTACAACAGGAAGCGAATCGGCAGGTGATTGGTTTTGAAGTAGATGCCCACCATGGCGCCCAGCTCAAGATAGATGAATAGCAGCAGGATGTCGTCGACGCTGGCGTGGCCACTGGTCAGCATGTCGAGGAAGGCGACCACCGAGGCCCAGGCGATCATCCCGCCGATGACGAAGAGTCCCAGGTAGTGAAAGCCTTCCACGAGCAGGTTGCCGATGGTATCGGCGTGATGGTGCATCTTGTCACGGCTGGTGCGAGCCCATTTCACAGGCGATTCCTCATCGGTGTGGTGGCGTCTTTCACGCTAGCCCGGTGTGGTAGGCGTGACAAGCCGATACTCCGTTGGTTCAGGGCGGTTTGTTGACGCAGTCACGCGGATTGCGCCGCTTTTCGCCGGCATACTGAAACGCCGCCGTATCGACAAGGAGCCCGTCGATGGTGACGACGCTGCCCCAGGCCTTCTTTCGCAACTTTATCGGTCCCTCGCCGGACTGGTACAAGACCGCCATCCTGGTCTGCCTTGTGATCAATCCGCTGGTCTACGCCTGGTCTGGGGGATTCGTCGCGGGATGGCTGTTGCTGGTCGAGTTTATCTTCACCCTGACCATGGCGCTGAAGTGCTATCCGTTGCAGCCTGGTGGGCTGCTGGCACTGGAAGCGGTGGCCATCGGCATGACCGGCCCCGACAGTGTGATGCACGAGGTGGCGCTCAACCTGGATGTCCTGCTGTTGCTGGTGTTCATGGTGGCGGGCATCACCTTCATGAAGCAGCTGTTGCTCAAGGCGTTCACACGCCTGCTGATCGGCGTCACGTCCAAGCGTCTGCTGTCGCTGTGCTTCTGCGTGACGACGGCAGCGCTCTCCGCCTTTCTGGACGCCTTGACGGTGATCGCTGTAGTGATCAGCGTGACGGTGGGTTTCTACGCCATCTATCATCGGGTGGCGTCGATGAAGGGGCAGCACGACGATCATGACCACAGCGATGATAGCGGGCTTCCCGAGGTCAACCACCAGGACCTGATCGACTATCGTCGCTTTCTGCGCTCGCTGCTGCTCCACGCCGCCATGGGGACCGCGCTTGGCGGTGTCATGACCATGGTCGGTGAGCCCCAGAACCTGATCATCGCCGAGCAGGCTGGCTGGGGCTTTGGTGAATTTGTGCTGCGCATGGCGCCTGTCACTCTGCCGGTGCTGGTGGCAGGCCTTGCCACCTGCCTGCTGGTGGAAAGCCTGCGCTGCTTCGGTTACGGCCAGCGTCTACCGGCCAAGGTACGCGCCATCCTGGTCGAGCACGATCGCCAGGAGCGGGCAGGCCAGTCGCTGATCGAGGTGGCCAGGTTATGGGTGCAGGCGGCGGTGCTGGTCTGGCTGGTGGTGGCACTGGCTCGCCACGAGGCGTCGGTGGGGCTGATCGGGCTTGCCGTCATCGTCCTGGCCAGCGCCTTTCTCGGCGTCACCGAGGAGCACGCCCTTGGCAAGGCCTTCGAGGAAGCCTTGCCCTTCACCGCCTTGCTGGTTGTGTTCTTCGCGGTGGTGGCGGTGATCATCGAGCAGGATCTGTTTGCACCGGTGATCGAGCTGGTGCTGTCACGCCAAGGCAGTGAGCAGCTGGGCCTGGTGTACGTGACCAATGGTCTGCTGTCGATGGTCTCGGACAACGTCTTCGTCGGCACCGTCTACATCAGCGAAATTCGCTCGGCCTTAAGCGCTGCGCGCATCGGCGCCGAGCAGTTCGACCTGCTGGCCGTGGCGGTGGCCTGCGGAACCAATCTGCCGTCGGTGGCGATGCCCAATGGTCAGGCCGCCTTCCTGTTTTTGCTGACCTCGGCGGTGGCACCGCTGATTCGCCTTTCCTACGGCCGCATGGTGTGGATGGCCGCCCCCTATACCCTAGCACTCAGCCTGGTGGGGTTTGTGTGCGTACGCTACGTGCTGGTGCCTGCCAATCAGGCGATGCAGGCCATGGGGTGGCTGTAGGGTTGGTGTGCTCGCAGATCCAGGTTGCGTCAAGCCTGGCGCAGGTCTCCTTGAAGGACCTTCTTCTCCGCCACCAGCGGTGCGCTCTTCTGATCGAAGGCATGAAAGTGGTCGGTGTCCAGATGCCATCTGAAGGCGTCTTCGTCGCGGTAGAGCTCGTAGAGGACGAAGGTGTTCTCGTTCCGTAGTCGAACCACATCGAAGCGCTGGCAGTGACGTTCCTTTTCCAGGCTATCCGAGGCTTGGCGCAGCAGTAGTGCCTCGAGGCGATCGGCACACCCTTGCTGCGGGGTAAAACGGACAATGACGGCGTGCACGCTGAATGTCTCCTGACTGGGGTGGATGAGGGCGGTGACTGATGAGAGTGGGGTGGATGCGCGTTGGTGTCGGCTGCTCGGTGCCGACACCCGTCTCCTTGTCGATGTGACGCTACTGAGGGTCGTCGGCGCCATGCGCTGGCTTGTCAGCTAGCGCACGCCCTCTGAATTTCTTCCACAGGCGGCTGCGATAGCGCTTCCAGGCCGGGATCTGAGACGCGATGGTCAGCACGATCACGGCGATCAGCAGTAGCGACACCGGTCGTTCGAAGAATCCCAGCAGGCTGCCCTCGGACACCATCAGGGCGCGGCGAAGGTTTTCATCCGCCATCGGGCCCAGAATGACGCCGATGACCAACGGCGAAATCGGATAGTCCATCTCTCCCAGGACGTAGGCGGCGATGCCGATCGGCACCATCAGGTAGAGATTCAGCAGGCTGAGGCCCAGCGCGTAGGACCCGATAACCGACAGCACCGCGACAATCGGCAGAAAGATCGACGAGGGTACCCGCAGCACCTTGATGACGTGCTTGGCCAGAAACATGCCGTTGATCCACATGGCCAGGGAGGCGAGGGCGATGATGGCGGTGAGCTCGACCAGGAAGTTGGGCTGGGTGATGGCGATCATCGGACCCGGGTTCAGGCCGTGCAGCATCAACGCGCCAAGCAGCATCACCGCCGGCGGGCTACCTGGAATGCCGAGGGTCGTCAGAGGAATGAGCGCACCACCAATACAGGCATTGTTGGCCGTTTCCGACGAGACCAGGCCGGCAGGTTCGCCCTTGCCGAAGCGTTCAGGGTGGGCAGAGGAGTTCTGGGCGGTGCCGTAGGACACCCAGCCGGCGATATCCTCGCCGACGCCGGGGACGGCACCGATACCCACGCCGATGAACGCCGAGCGGATGACGTGGCGCAGATTGCGGAAGACCGCACGGAATTCGGGCAGCACGCGCTTGACGGGCTGGGGACTGCCGAGGGCTACCCTGTCGCGCAGGGTGCGAATGATCTGCGGGATCGCAAAGGCGCCGATCAACACCGGAACGACCTCGATGCCACCGTCCAGCTCCGGCAGGCCGAAGGTGAACCTGGGGAAGAACTGAAGCTGGTCGCGACCGATCGTCGATAGCGCAAGGCCCAGCAGTCCGGCGATCCATCCCTTGTAGACCAGGTCCTTGCTCGTCAGGGTGCCGCTGATGATGATGCCGAAGAGCGCCAGAAGAAAGAATTCATAGGACGTGAACTGCAGTGCAGCCTCGGAGATCAGCGGTGCCAGGGCGATCAGCGCGACCATGCCGATCAGGGTGCCGATAAAGGACGCGGTGGTGGTCATGCCGAGCGCCTTGCCGCCTTCCCCCCGTTGGGCCATGGGGTAGCCGTCCATGGCGGTGGCGGCGCCTGCCGCGGTGCCGGGGATATTGATGAGAATGGCCGGGTAGGACCCACCGTAGACCGCCCCTACGTACATGGCGATCAGCGAGATCAGTGCCGTCTGAAGGTCCATCGAATAGGTCAGCGTGGTCAGCAGGGCGACCCCGAGCGTCGCGGTCAGGCCGGGAAGCGCCCCGAAGATGATACCCAGGAAGCTCGACCCCAGCAGTAGCGCCACCATCGCGGGGTTGGTAAGGATCTGCCAGATGGCGTGCGCGAATACCGAAAGCTGCGCGATAAAGTCCATGCGAGTGTCTCCTTAACCTTGGGCCGTCAGCTGGCTTACGAGGGCTTGCATGGTGTCTATCACCAGACCTTCCACCGGGAGTGGTACCAGCAGGAAGAAACGGAAGATCGGTACCAGCACCAGGGGAACGCCAATGCTGACCAGCACGACGGTGCGCAGTTTCCTGCATTCGCTAGGCGCATGGCGCAGCAACCACCAGGCGATGGTGGCGACTGTCAGAAGCGTGGCGATAGCTACCAGATCCAGGGCGTACTGCTGAGATGTTGGCCGATGGCTCAGTAGTGTAATGAGCACGCAAGCGATGACGGCGCCGACCAGTGTCAGGGGAATGAGAGCCACCTTTTCGATATAGAAAGGTGTGATGAAGAGAAAGAGGAAGAGGGCGCTGGCCAGTGCAAAATCGACGCTGGGAACGAACGAGTAAACGTACAGACCGATAAAGGCCATGATCACGGCCACACGACAGGAAGCAGATGCTGGAAAGGACGCCTTCGATCGGCCCTTCGAGGCGCTCTCTCTACGTCTGGCGCCGCCATCGAGGATGGCGCGTCGCAGCAACAGCAGCGACACCAACCCCAGGGTGACGGCGATCGACAGGGGGAACAGCGCGGGGGAAACGTACCAGGCGTTGGTGACACCGCCGTAGCTGTCGGTCATGGGGAAGGTGAGGGATTTTGCGAGCATGGCGAATGCCAGCAGCAGCAGTGCCAGGCTCGTGAAGAAATCGCGGCGTCGCCGCTGGATGAGTTCGTCGTTCCCCGAGAAAGCGGCGCCTGCCTGATTCTCGGGTTCAGGGAGCTGTTTGCTGTCAACCATGATGTGTCCAGTGAACCTGATGTTCTACGAGGTATTGACGTGGCCCGGAAAATGCCCGGAGGCAACGATTGCCTCCGGGCCTTCGGTTATCGGGAACGAAGAAGTCGAGATCAGGGCCTTGGAATATTCAATTCCTCCGGATTGATGGAAGCAGACTCCAGGTCATACAGCGTCCATGAGAAGAGGGACTCGAGCCGAGAGAATTCCTCCGAGGCTTCTTCTCCCGTCTTGCCGGACAACTGGAAGTAGTTGTCCTCTGCCCACTGTTTTACCGCGTCGGTTTCCAGTGCCTGCTCGAACGCCTGTTCAAGGGTCTCCTTGACCTCCTCCGGGGCATCGTCGCGGACGGCAAAACCGATGGTCTGTCGAATAGGCAGATATTCCTTCAACTGCGGATAGCTGTCGAAGGCAGAGGGGATTTCACCGGTTCCCTCGATGTCGACCGGGCTATCGGTCAACACCGCCAGGGGCCGAAGTCGATTGGCCGCAATCAGTTGCTGCTGCTCGGCAAGAGAGGTGATGACCACGCTGACTTCACCCGTGATGGCGGCGTTCTGGCCCGGCGCGGAACCCGGGTAGGGAATGAAGTTGAGATCTGCCCCCGTGCCTTTCTCGAAGGCGAGCAGATTGAGGTGATGAACGGAGCCCGAGCCCCCCGCGGCTGCCTTGATGGTGACGTCGCCGCTGGAGGCCGCCTCCACCAGTTCTTCCAGGGTGGTATAGGACGAATTGCTGCCCACGGAGATCAGGTCCGGCGATCCCCCGATGATGAAGGGGTACCAGCTGTCGAAGGTATTTTCCCAGCCGCCCTGGACCGCCGCGGCGACATTGGATTCGGACAGACCTGCCAACGTATAGCCGTCGGCAGGCTGGTTGCTGACATGGCTCATGCCGATGGAGCCGGCGACACCGCCCGGTTTGTTGACCACGTTGATGCGCCTTGGAAGGAAGGCATTCATTTCTGCACTGACGACCCGGTTTGCGACATCGGTGCCGCCGCCGGCCGACCACACGACCACATTGGTGATGTCGCGTTCGGGGTAGTCCGCGGCGGCTGCGTGAAAGGAGAGACCCATGAGCAGGGCGATTGCTGGCGTGACATGACGTTTCATTTGGCTTCCTCGTCGCTTGTTGTTGTGCCGGTCGCCCGGGTGGCTGACGCGGTCTGGTCTTGACCGGCTTTGTGCATGTGTTAATGTATACGTTAACGAGTTGGTCGTCAAACGCTGGTGAAAGGGCCACGGAAACAGTCCCTCGGAACATCGAAATCCCGGAACAACAAGAAGACTGACCAACGCAAGAACAGAACAACGAGACCCAGGAACAACATGATCGAACTCGAAGCGCTGGACTATAGCGGTGGCGACTTGAGTCGGCCCGAATGCGTGCTGACACATTCGAGTGGCCTGCTGATGACCGCAGACTGGACCGACAGCGGTGGCGTGGCGATCTTCCGCCATGCAGATCGCGCGCCGGCCCTTCGCATCCTGTCGAACCAGCAGGGCTTCCAGCTTCGTCCCAACGGTATTGCTCTGGAAGACGACGGCGGTGTGATCGCGACCCATCTGGGCGAAGACCAGGGGGGCGTCTTTCGGCTGCACGTCGACGGCGCCCTGGAGCCATTGGTGACCGAGATCGACGGTGTCGCCCTGCCTCCCACCAACTTCGTTCATCGAGACGGCGCCGGTCGCCTCTGGATCACCGTCAGTACCCGTCAGCAGCCCCGCGCCAAGGGATACAGCGCGGCGGTGGCCGACGGTTTTATTGCTCTGGCCAACGCCGATGGCAGTGACGCCAGAATCGTCGCCGATGGCCTGGGTTACACCAACGAGTGCGCCCTGCACCCCGATGGCCGGTGGCTCTACGTCAATGAAACCTTTGCCCGCCGGCTGAGCCGTTTTTCCGTGGAGGAAAAGGGACGACTCGGCGAGCGCCAGACCGTCTGTGAGTTCGGCCCTGGCACCTTCCCCGATGGTGTGACCTTCGATGTCGAAGGCGGGGCCTGGATCACCAGTATCGTCAGCAATCGGGTCATCCGGGTCTCGCCGACCGGGGAGCAGAGTGTCGTGCTGGAAGACAGCGACGAGGCCTATCTCAAGCAAGTGGAGGAGGCGTTTGACGCCGGTCGGATGGGTCGCCCTCACCTGGATGGCGTCGTCAGTCGTCGACTCGGTCACGTATCGAGCCTGGCATTTGGCGGCAGCGACCTCGATCGGGCTTACCTTGGCTGCCTGCTGGGGGACCGCCTTGCCTCGTTTCAGGCGCCAGTGCGCGGCGTGGCGCCGATACATTGGCGTGCTCCCTTGACCCGATTGCGTTCGGCACTCGCCGGCGCCGATGCCTGACTTCTTCAAGTAACAACCAACAATAGCGAGAGGCTGTCAAATGACCAACAAGACCCACTTTTCCATCGCTGTCTTTCCCGGTGACGGCATTGGCCAGGAAATCATGAAGCCGTGCGTCACGCTGCTGGAGGCAGCCATGGCGCGGGTCGGGGGCGTATCGGCGAGCTTCGAGGAGCTGCCTGCCGGTGCCGCCCACTTCAGGGATACAGGGGAGTCGCTTCCCGAGGCCTCGTTGAAGCGTGCCGATGAAGCCGATGCGATCCTGCTGGGTGCCATGGGGCTGCCGGACGTTCGCTATCCGGATGGCACCGAGATCTCGCCACAGATCGACTTCCGCTTCCGTTTCGGCCTGTACGCCGGGGTCAGGCCGGTGCGCACCATCGCCGGGCTTCAGCCGATGCTCAATAACCCCAGCGCCCACGAACTCGACTTCGTGATCGTGCGGGAATCCACCGAGGGCCTGTTTGCGTCTCACGGCAGGGGCGAGATCAAGGGAGACGAGGAAGCGCGCGATACCCTGGTCATCACCCGGGATGTGAGTCAGCGACTGTTCGACTTCACCCTGGCGCTGGGCCAAAGCCGCCAGGCCCAGGGGGGGAAGGGCAGGGTGACCTGTGTCGACAAGGCCAATGTGTTCAAGTCCTTTGCCTTCTTCCGCAAGATCTTCGACGAGCGGGCCGAGGCGCATCCGCAGCTCGACTGCGACCACATGTACGTGGACGCGGCGGCGCTCAACATGGTCACCAGGCCCTGGGATCTCGACGTGATGGTCACCGAGAACATGTTCGGCGACATACTGTCCGACCTGGGCGCCGGTCTGATCGGTGGCATGGGTTACG
This sequence comes from Halomonas sp. YLB-10, assembly GCF_003856855.1. Taxonomy (NCBI): domain Bacteria; kingdom Pseudomonadati; phylum Pseudomonadota; class Gammaproteobacteria; order Oceanospirillales; family Halomonadaceae; genus Halomonas; species Halomonas sp. YLB-10. The sequence continues at coordinate 161,433 of NZ_RRCU01000003.1, read as the reverse complement.
CGCCTTCCGCGGACATCGGCGATGATCACGCGGTCTTTCAGCCATGCCATGGCAGTGCGCCGGATATCGCTGGCAAGGGCCTCGCCAATCCAACGGCCATGGTGCTGTCCGGTGTGATGATGCTGGAGTGGCTGGGAGAGAAGCACGACTGTGAGCCGGCGCTGAAGGCAGGCAAGTTGCTGCGAGAAGCCGTGGACGCTGCCTTTGCCACTGGCACCCTGGTGACCTGCGAGCTGGGCGGGGATGCCGGTACGACCGCGGTGTTCGAGGCAGTCATGGCCCAGTTGGTCGAGCTTCCGATCCAGTAGCTTTTGATGGTTGGGTGGTGCGCCGCTCACAATGGCAGGTCGCAGGAGGTAGGTTGTTGATGGAAAAGCTAAGGGTCGCAGCGGTTGGCGCCGGATACTTCAGCCAGTTTCAATATGACGCCTGGTCACGCATCTCCGAGGTTCAGGTGGTGGGCGTGTGTGATCAAGACACCTCACGTGCTCGGGAGGTGGCCAAGCGTCATGGGGGCTGGGAGGTCTACTCGGATGTCCTGGCGATGCTGGAGGAAGCGCGCGCCGACGTGCTGGATATCATCACGCCGCCCTCTTCACACCTGGCCTTGATCCGCCTGGCGGCGGAGCGCGGGGTGAACGTGATCTGCCAGAAGCCGTTCTGCAAAAGCCTGGAGGAGGCGCGCCAAGCCGCCGCCCTGGCCGAGCAAGCCGGGATTGAGCTGATCGTTCATGAAAACGTCCGGTTTCAGCCCTGGTACGAGGAGCTCCAGCGGCAGATCGCCGCGGGCAGGCTGGGACAGATCTATCAGGCGACGTTTCGGCTGCGCCCGGGAGATGGACAGGGGCCGGAGGCCTATCTGGAGAGGCAGCCGTACTTTCAGAAGATGGAGCGGTTTCTGATCCACGAGACCGGGATACATTGGATCGACACTTTTCGCTATCTCTTCGGCGAGGTGTCCGCTGTCTATGCCGAACTGAGGCGCCTCAACCCTGCTATCGCCGGTGAGGATGCGGGGCATGTCATCATGGAGTGTGCCGGTGGGGTTCGCGCCGTTCTGGATGGCAACCGCCTGTCCGATCATTGCGCCGAAAACCGGCGGCTGACCATGGGCGAAATGACCATCGAAGGAAGCGAGGGTGTGCTGGTGCTGAGAGGCGATGGCACCCTGGGTTACAGAAGGCACGGGGAGAATCTGTGGCAGGATATCGACTATGAGTGGGTGGATCACGGTTTTGGCGGGGACTGCGTGTATCGGTTCAGCCGCCATGTGGTGGACGGCCTGATGGGGCGGTCGAGGTTGGCAAATACCGCGTCTGACTATCTCGCCAACATGAACATCGAAGAGGCTGTCTACACCTCTGCCAGAGAAGGCAGGCGGCTTCGTGTGTCCAGTGACGTCTGTGGAAGCTGAGGATTTGCAGCGATGAACTCAAGAGACACGTCTTCTCGATCCGTGCCGGCGAGCAGGGGCGAGGGGCCTCCGGGGGACAAGCTGTCGCTGCCGGAAAAGGCGTACTACGAGATAAAGCGTCGGATACTCGACAACGAGTTTTCCTCGGGATCCTTCCGCCTCGAGAAGGAGTTGGCGGAACTGCTCGACATGAGCCGGACGCCCGTGCGAGAGGCAATGATTCGGCTGGCCAATGAAGGGCTGGTGGAAATCAGGCCGCGCCACGGTATGCGAGTGTTGCCGGTGTCGGCCGAGGATATGGTCGAGATATACGATGTGTTGACGGCGCTCGAGACCCAGGCGGTCGAGTTGCTGGCACGACGTGGATTGTCCGACGAAGAGCTCGGCCAGTTGATGGATGCGGTGGATGAAATGGACGATGCCCTGGCCGATGACGACCTGACCCGGTGGGCAGCGGCGGACGAGCGATTCCATCTGCTGCTGGTGGAGTTGTGCGGCAATCGCCGCATCGCCACTATCGTCAACACCTATTGGGATCAGTCCCACCGTGTGCGCATGTTGACCCTGGGACTACGGCCACGGCCGACGTCATCGAACAACGACCATCGGGCCGTTGTCCAGGCCATTCAGAATGGTGACGTCATCGCCGCCAGGGACCATCACCGGGAGCACCGGGTAAATAGCGGCAGGATGCTGGTGGAGCTACTCGACAAGTACGGTCTTTCTTCGATCTAGGCGTGTGTCGCGATACGAAAACCGGGAGCGCATTGCGCTCCCGGTTTCGTTACACCAGCGCGTAGCCCAGCGCCACGAAGCCGAGGCTGGTGACGGTTGCCCCGATCAGGGTGTAGGGCAGCTGGGTCAGGGCGTGCTGCATCGGCAGGACGCCGCTGCCCTGAGATGACAGTACCGAGGAGTCCGAGAAGAAGCAGGCGTGGCTGCCGAAGCTCGAGGCGGACAGCAGGGCGCCCACCACCAGTGGCATCGACACCTCCATATGGGCGGCCATCGGGATCACGATGGGGATCGAGATCACGAACACGCCCCAGGACGATCCGGTGGCGAACACCACCACCGCCATGGAGATGAAGACGATGGCCGGCAGTAGCGCCGGGGTGATGTAGGGCGCCAGGGCGTCGATCATGAACTGGGTCATGCCGAGCTGGTCGTTGACCTCCTTGAGCACGAAGCCAACGGCGACGATGGCCAGCGGCAGCATCATGGTGCGAAAGCCGTCCATGATCGAGTCCATCAGGCTCGAGAAGGTGGATAGGCGCTGCACCAGGAACAGCACGATGGTGAACAGGGTGGCGGCGATGACGCCCTTGAGCAGGTCGATCTCGAAGTAGGCGCTGGCGCCGATCAGCACCGCCATCGGGGCGACGAAGTTGAACAGGCCAAGCCAGGGGTTGCCACGCGGGGTGTCGTCGCCAAGCGGCTCATCCGGGGCGCCGTCGGGAATCGTCTGGCCGGCGCGGGCGCGGGCCTCGGCGGTCTTCATCGGGCCAAGGTCAGGCACGATGCTCATGGCCACCAGAAAGACCAGGCCCATGGCGACCCAGCCATACAGCATGTAGGGAATCGACTGGATGTACAGCCACATGCCGGGGCCATCAGTGGCGCCGTTGGTTTCCAGCAGCTCGGCAAAGTACACCGCCCAGGTCGAGATCGGCACCAGGACGCAGATCGGGGCGGCGGTGGAGTCGACGATATAGGCAAGCTTTTCCCGCGATACGCCGAAACGGTCGGTCAACCGCTTCATCGCCGCCGAGGTCGCCAGCGCATTCAGGTAGTCGTCGATGAAGATCAGGAGTCCCAGTACCGCAGTGCACAGCAGTGACTGACGGCGGGTCTTGACCAGGCGGCTCATGAAGTGGCTGAAGCTCAGGGTGCAGCCGGACTTCTCGAGCATGGCGATAAAGCCACCCATCAGGCCGCATACCAGGATCAGCCAGGCGATGGTCTCGTTCATCATGACCGACAGCGAGACGTCGGCCAGGGCACCGATATAGTCGCTCGGCTCGATCAGGATAAGCCCGGACAGCGCGCCGATTGCCAGGGCCTCCAGGGTCCTGTGGGTGGCAATCGCCACCACCAGCACGATAAGCGAAGGCACCAGGCTGATCCAGCCGAAGGGGGTGCCGGCTTCGTGGTGGAAGGTCAGGCCGGCCACCAGGGCAATAAGTCCTGCGACCATGGCAAAGGTGCGACCCTTGCCTTTCTGGCTGGGCTTGCCTGGGGCGAAGGGATGGGTGGACGGTGCGTTGGTCTGGGTCATGGCGTCACCTCCAGTGCGAGGCCTGGATCGATGACAAGGGGCGTTGTGGTTGTCATGAGGGGGCTACCCGTGATTGCTGTGAGTTATATCGGGTGTGGCTCAGGGCGTGTCTGAAAAGTGCCTGCGCTCGGTAATACGGCGTTAAAAACCGGATCAACATGCTCATTTACTGCTAGTAAACTGCGCTGTCTCACCGATTTTTGCCTTGTCTAACCTTCGCTCGTCGACTTTTCGGACGGGGCCCAGTGGTCTTGCGGTCTTGCGGTCTTGCGGTCTAGCGTTCGTGCCGGGCGAGCGCACAGGGCGTCCCTGCCCGGTACGGGAGTCCGGGGCGATAGCGTCGTGATTTCCCGCGCTCAGACGTGGCGCAGGTACCAGTCGTACTCCAGGCGACTGACGCTTTGCATGGCCAGTTCGCGCTCGGCGCGACGGTTGGCCAGAAACACCTTGAGAAACGCCTGGCCGAAGGCTTCCCCGAGGGGTTCGCTGTGCTCCAGCAGGTCGAGGGCCTTTGACCAGCTGTTGGTCAGGGTGGGCTCGTACTGGCGGTAGGCGTTACCAGTGACGGACTCCCCCGGCGAGACAGCGGTTTCCAGACCGTGACAGACCGAGGCCAGCAGGGTGGCCAGCAGCAGATAGGGGTTGGCATCGGCTCCGGCTACTCGATGTTCTACCCGGCGGGCGGCGTTGGCTCCAGAGGGGATCCGCAGTGCCACCGAGCGGTTATCGTAGCCCCAGGTCGGCGTCATCGGCACATAGAGGCCGGGCTGGAAACGTCGGAAGGAGTTCAGGTTGGGCGCGAACAGCGCCATCGAAGCAGGCATCAGCTCCATCAGGCCGCCGATGGCGTGACGCAAGGCAGGGGTCCCCAGCGGGTCACCATCGCTGTCGGCGAAGACATTGTCGCCGCTTTCGTCGATCAGGCTCATGTGGACGTGCATGCCGTTGCCGGCCTCGCCGCCGTAGAGCTTGGCCATGAAGGTGGCCTCGAAGCCGTGGCGCAATGCCACGCCCTTGATCAGGCGCTTGAGCAGCACCGCGCTGTCGCAGGCCTTCATCACGTCATCGCCGTGGATCAGGTTGATCTCGAACTGCCCAGGAGCGCATTCCTTGAGCGCGGTGTCCAGCGGCAGTTGCTGTAGCTGGGCGGCGGCGTGCACCTCCTCGAGGAAGTCGGCGTACTCGTCGAGTTCGTTGATCGAATACAGCTGGCTATCGCTCGCCCGCTCGCCGCTGGCCGGGGAACGGCAGGGCTGGGCCATACCCATCTCGTCGCGTTGGCGATCGACCAGATAGAATTCGAGCTCCAGCGCGACCACCGCCTTGAGGCCGCGCTCTGCCAGTCGCTCGACCTGGCGCGCCAGCACGTTGCGGGGATCGGCGAAGAAGGGGCCGTCCTGGTCATCGCGCATGTTCATCAGCAGTTGCGCCTGGCGTCCCTTGCGCTGCCAGGGCGTGACCATCAGGGTGCCGGGAATGGGGCGGCAGACCTGATCGCGATCGCCGATGTCGAGCCCCAGCCCGGTTTCCTCGACGGTATTGCCGGTGATGTCGAGGGCGAACACTGAGCCGGGGAGCTGGATGCCGCTTGCGTAGGCCTTTTCGAGGTTGTCACGGGGGATGCGCTTGCCGCGCAGCACGCCGTTCATGTCGCTGATCAGCAGGTCTACGCTGTCGACCTCGGGATGTCGGGCCAGAAAGTCGCGAGCTTCGTCGACGCTGGGGGTGCCCATGCTGTCACCTTTTGTTGGTTCGTTGTGATGTGGCTAGTGTTTCGCTGACCGGGCCATGGTGTCAAATTATTTACGCGTAGAGGTGAGGGGTTTGTCGAGGTGTCGAGTGGTCTTTTGTTTTATCTAAGTCTGTAAAAACAAGTAGTTGGTAGTCTTTCTGTCAAGATTTCCGGCGCCGGGCTTGGCAAGAAAATCCGACCAAGGTATGTTGAGGAAACCATAACAACGGATAGAGCTGCGAGGAGTTCGATGAACATTCGTCCGCTGGTTGGCGTCATCGCCTGCCGTCGAGAGGTCGAGGGTCACCCGGCCCACATGGTGACCGACAAGTATCTGCGCGCCCTGCGTGACTACGGTCTTGAACCGATCATGCTGCCGGTATGGCAAGGGCAGGGCCAGGAAGATGCCCGGGCGCTGCTGGCGCGCCTCGATGGACTGGTGCTGACCGGCAGCTACACCAACGTACTGCCCGAGCGCTACGGTGCTGAACGCGAACCGGAGAATACCCGGGACGACGTGGATCGCGACGCCGCCGCCATGAGCTGGGTGCCGCTGGCGCTGGAGCAGCAATTGCCGCTCCTGGGCATCTGCCGGGGATTTCAGGAGCTCAACGTGGCCTTCGGCGGCAGCCTGCACCAGGCGGTGCAGCGGGTGCCGGGGCGGCTCGATCACCGCGAGCCGGAGGGTGAAAAGGCCGAGCAGTATGCGCCGGTACACGACCTCGAGATCCAGCCAGGTGGCCGTCTGGCCGCGCTTTACCCCGAGGCCGGCGCGCGGGTCAACTCGCTGCACCAGCAGGGTGTCGATCGACTTGGTGAGGGGCTGCGCGTCGAGGCGCTGGCGCCGGACGGGCTGGTGGAGGCCATCTCGGTGGCTGACGCGCCGGGGTTCACCCTGGCGGTGCAGTGGCATCCGGAGTGGGAGCCCCAGTCCCATCCGCTGTATGACGCCATCTTCAAGGGCTTTGCTGCTGCCTGTGCGACGCACTAGGGCTTGTCTGAAAAGTGCCTGCACTCGGTAATACGGCGTTAAAAATCGGATCAAAATGCTCATTTACACCCCGTAAACTGCGCTTTCTCACCGATTTTTGCCTTGTCTAACCTTCGCTCGTCGACTTTTCGGACAGCGCCTAATGTCCTGGGCGTCGGCGTCGTGCCGAGTTGGGCAATGACGTCAGCCAGGCGGTGTGTTTGACGCTGAGTTCTGCCTGCTTCGATGAATACTGTGCCGACTTACCACTGTCGGTGGGGAAAAGCTGTCCGCTGCCTCGACAGGCATAGAGATCCTTCTATGCTCAAACGGTGAGGATCGCCCCTGATGCTCGCAGTTGGATGCCCCCTCTCAAGGAATCGAAGGAGAAGACCATGGTGATCAAGCGTTCGTCTTTGATGCTGGTGCTTGCGGGTTCGCTGCTGTCTCTGAGCGCGGCGACGGCCCTAGCGGAGTCTAGTGCCCAGGATGAGCATCGCCAGGAAATGGAAGAGCAGGCGGCCAGTTCTCAGCCCGGTGAAGGCATGATGGATCAGACCAACGAGACCTTGCTGGAAGGGTCCGCCGCGGCTACCGAGAAGCGTCAGCAAATGCTCGAGGGCACTTCGGACCCGGGCAATGCCGAGGGCAAGATGGATGGCTACAACGCCGAACTGCTCGAAGGCAGTGCGGCCGCCACCGAAAAACGTCAGGAGATGATGAAAGAGCAGGAGTAAGCCTGCGACGGGGTCATCGCCCCAGGTCTCCTGGCGACCCATCACTCAGCAGATGGCAGCGGTGCCGTAGTCACAGGGTCACCACGTCGTGCTGGCACCCTTTGTCAACGTCGTCACAACACCTGAAGTCGTCCCAACGAAAGCGCCGCCCCAGGAGGGCGGCGCTGTCGTTGTGATGGTAGTGGTAGCGGAAGTCGGCACGCTGGACGGAGCGGGCGCTGGCTCGCCAGCGCCCGGAGGCGCTCAGGCGCTGGCGTCGCTGGCCGTCGCTACCTTCGTTGCCGCGGTCGCGCGCTGGCCCAGGGTGAACAGCACCGCGGTCAGGGTGGCGACGCCTCCCGCCAGGCCCAGCCACCAGGGCAGGCCGAAACCGGTGCCGAGTGCGCCGAACAGCAGCGCCACGATGCCGACCAGCATGGCGTAGGGTAGCTGCGTCCTGACGTGGTCGATCAGATCACAGCCGCTGGCCATGGCCGCAAGCAGGGTGGTCTCGGCCAGCGGCGAGCAATGATCGCCCCACACCGCGCCGGCCAGTACTCCCGCCACCGAGGCGTACAGCAGCGGCATGCCTTCGGCGGTGCCGGCCATGCCATTGTGCTCGAGTACGGCCCAGGCCAGCGGTACCACCAGCGGCATCATGATGCCCATGACACCCCATGACGAACCGGTGGCGAAGGCGGTGAAGCCGGCCAGGCCGAAGATCACCGCCGGCATCCACTGCGGTGACAGGCTATCGCCCAGCACCGTGACCAGAAAGTCACTGGTGTGCAGGTCCTCGTTCACGCTCGCCAGTGCCCAGGCCATCATCAGGATGGTGATGGGCAGCAGCATCGACTTGACGCCCTCGAACCAGTAGTGGGCGGTTTCGGTCATGCTCATCAGTCGTTGCACCTGGGTCATGATCACCGCCGTCACGCAGGCCGCGAGCGAACCCCACATCATGGCGCTGAAGGAGTCGCCCTCGCCGAAGATGTCGCGCAGTTGATGGTCACCGCCGCCGAGGGCAGCGAGACCGGTGGCGTAGATCCCGCCCAGGGTGATCGCCACCAGCACGATCATCGGTATCACCGCGTTCAGCGCCCGGGTCGGAATGCCTTCCTTGGTGGGGATGTCGGCTTCCTCGACGATGGCTTCCCGGCTGCTCATTGCCTGGCGGGCGCCGGGCTCGGACAGTGCCTTGCGCTCGGCGGTGAGCATGGGGCCGAAGTCACGACCGCTCCAGGCCACCAGGAAGACGAAGGCGAGCGCCAGGATCGGATAGGCGTTGTAGGGAATGGCGTTGACGAACACCGAGTAGGCGGACTCGTTCCAGTCGTCGATGGCATCCATCGCCTCGCTGATCAGGCCGACCTGGAAGCCGATCCAGGTGGTCACCAGCATGATCGCGGACACCGGTGCGGCGGTACTGTCCACCAGGTAGGCCAGCTTGGCCCGCGAGATCCTCACGCGGTCGGTGATATGGCGCATGGTGTTGCCGACGATCAGGGCATTGGCGTAGTCGTCGAAGAAGATGGCCAGACCCAAAAGTGCGGTGGAATTCTGCGCCTGGCGTCGTCCACGGATCACTCGCGCGATGCGCTCGGCGATGCCGCGGGTGCCGCCGTTGCGCGAGATGATGCCGACCATGCCGCCGATCAGCAGGCAGAACAGCACGATCGACATATGGTCGCTGTCGCTGGCGGCGGACAGCACGTGGACGTTGACCGAGTCACCGAAGGCGCCGAGCAGGGCGCCGGCGTTCATGCCGTGAAGCACCCAGCCGCCGAGCAACAGCCCGGCAAACAGCGCCAGGATGACCTGGCGGAAGGCCAGCGCCAGGGTGATGGCGGTCAGGGCAGGCAGCAGCGAGAGCCAGGCGGGAACAGGGTCGAGTTCGAGGGTGGCGGCGGGGGTGTTGGAGGCGTCGTAAAGCGACAGGGTGCGTGGGCCGTCGGTGACGGTCAGGCTGAGCGTCGCGACCCCGTCGGCGTCGACCTCGAGCGGATGGCGGCGAGTGCCGTCGTCGATGTGCCAGGGGCGGTCGGGATCAAGCCCGCTGGCCTGGACGTCGGTGGCGACCCCTTCGAGCAGGATGTCCGGGCCGCTCAGCTGGGGTGCTGCCTGGACGGTGGAAAGGCTCGCCCACAGCAGCAAGAGCGACAGCAAGAGCAAAGGCACGCATCGGGTTTTTCGCCGGCCCGTCGGCGAAGGACATGGTGGTTTCATGGTGGCCCCGGTTGTTGTTGGAAGGTGTGGAGAGCGCCGTTTGGCGTCAATGAAAGTTGGTCGTTTGGCCGTTTGTTGTCAATTTTTTTTGTGGCTAAAAATAAAAAATATCGACATTGTGCGATGGTCGTAGACTAATAATCAGTGACTTATGGTTTTTTTCTGAGGAAATTCTGCGCTAGGCTTGGCTTTCACGAGAAGGGTGGTTATGTTGAGTAAACCATAACAAATCAACTCACCAATATCGGGAGACTTGGCCATGACCTCGCCAGGCGCCGCACGGCTCAAAGAGCTCGATCGCGAACACCATCTGCACCCCTTCACCGACTTCAAGGCGCTCGGGGAGGAAGGCAGTCGTATCATCGTTGACGCCGGGGGGGTCTACATCCAGGACGCGGATGGGCATCGCATCCTCGATGGCATGGCGGGACTCTGGTGCGTCAACCTCGGCTATGGGCGTCAGGAGCTGGTGGACGCCGCCAGCGAGCAGCTCACCCAGCTGCCGTACTACAACAATTTCTTCAAGACCACCCATCCACCGGCGGTGGAGCTTGCCGAGACCCTGTGTCGACTGGCACCGGCGCACATGAATCGGGTGTTCTTCACCGGTTCCGGCTCCGAGGCCAACGACACCGTGCTGCGGATGGTGCGTCGCTACTGGGCGCTCAAGGGCCAGCCAGAAAAGCAGTGGATCATCGGTCGCGAAAACGGCTATCACGGCTCCACCGTGGCCGGCATGAGCCTGGGCGGCATGGCGCCGATGCATGAACAGGGTGGTCCCTGTGTGCCGGGTATTACCCACATCCGTCAGCCTTACTGGTTCGGCGAAGGGCGTGATCAGACCCCGGAGGCCTTCGGTCGTGCCTGCGCCGAGGCGCTCGAGGCGCGTATCCAGGAGCTGGGGTCCGACAAGGTCGCGGCCTTTATCGCCGAGCCGGTACAGGGTGCCGGCGGCGCCATCATTCCCCCGGACAGCTACTGGCCGGCGATCAAGGAGGTGCTCGAGCGCCACCAGATCCTGCTGGTGGTCGACGAGGTGATCTGTGGTTTCGGCCGTCTGGGCGAGTGGTTCGGCAGCGTCCACTACGACCTCAAGCCCGACCTGATGCCGATCGCCAAGGGGCTGTCCTCCGGCTACCTGCCGATCGGTGGGGTGCTGGTCGGTGATCGTGTCGCCGAGACGCTGATCGACGAGGGTGGCGAGTTCTACCACGGCTTCACCTACTCGGGGCATCCGGTGTGCGCCGCGGTAGCGCTCAAGAACCTTGAGTTGATGCAGGCCGAAGGCGTGGTCGAGCGGGTGCGTGATGATCTGGGGCCTTACCTGGCGACGCGCTGGAAGTCCCTGGAGTCCCACCCGCTGATCGGCGAGGCGCGCTCGCTGGGTCTGATCGGCGCCCTGGAGATCGTCGCTGACAAGGACAGCGGCAAGCGATTCGACAAGTCGCTGGCGGTGGGCAACCTGTGTCGCGATATCTGCTTCGAGACAGGCCTGGTGATGCGCTCGGTGGGAGACACCATGGTCATTTCACCGCCCCTGGTGATCAGCCACGTTGAAATCGACGAACTGGTGCGTCTGGCCCGGGAGGCGCTGGACGAGACGCTGCGCCGGCTGACCGCCCAGGGCGTCGAGATCACCGCCACCGAGGAGGCTGATGCATGAGTCGTCCCCTCGACAAGGCCGGCTGGCAGGCCCTGGCCGACACCCTGACGGCGCGGCTGGAAACCCGCGCCTATATCGATGATCGCTTCCTTGATGCCGCCAGCGGCGAGACCTTCGAGACCATCAACCCCGCCACGGGGGAAGTGCTGGCACGGGTCGCAAGCTGTGATCAGGCCGATGCCGAGCTGGCGGTTGCCCACGCCCGGCGCGCCTTCGATGGTGGTGAATGGTCGCGCCTGGCGCCGACCCGGCGCAAGCGGGTGCTGCTGCGGCTGGCCGAGCTGATGGAGGCCCACCGCGACGAACTGGCGCTACTCGACACTCTGGACATGGGCAAGCCGATCTCCAGTGCACTGGGTGACATGGCCGGCGCCATCGGTGCGATGCGTCACCAGGCCGAATCCATCGACAAGCTCTACGGCGAGGTCGCGCCCACCGGCGAAGAGGCGCTCGCGCTGGTGCTGCGCGAGCCGATCGGGGTGGTGGCGTCCATCGTGCCCTGGAACTTCCCGATGATGATGACCGCCTGGAAGATCGCACCGGCCCTGGCCGCCGGCAACAGCGTCATCCTCAAACCGTCGGAGAAGTCGCCACTGTCGGCGCTGCGGCTGGCTGCCCTGGCCCAGGAGGCCGGCCTGCCACGCGGCGTGCTGCAGGTGTTGCCGGGCTATGGTCACACCGTGGGCAAGGCGCTGGCGCTGTCGATGGACGTCGACTGCCTGGCCTTCACCGGCTCCACCGCGGTCGGCAAGCAGCTGATGCAGTACGCCGGTCAGTCGAACCTCAAGCGGGTCTATCTGGAGTGCGGTGGCAAGAGCCCCAATCTGGTATTTGCCGACTGCAGGAATCTCGCTCAGGTGGCGCACCACGCGGCGGAGGCGATCTTCCATAACCAGGGGGAGGTGTGTATCGCCGGTTCGCGGCTGCTGGTCGAGAACAGTGTGCGCGAGGCCTTTATCGAGCACCTGCTGGCGGCGGCCGAGTCGATGCAGCCGGGGGATCCTCTGGACCCGTCGAGCTTCATGGGGGCGATTGTCGATGCGACCCAGCACCGCCGCATCCTCGACTTCATTCGCCAGGGGCAGGAAGAAGGCGGACGGCTGCGTGCCGGCGGCGAGGCGCTCGACGGGCCGGGGCTGTTCATCCAGCCGACGGTGTTCGACGGTGTCACCGAGGACATGACGATCGGGCGTGAAGAGATCTTTGGCCCGGTGCTGTCGGTGTTCGGCTTCGACAGCGAAGAGCAGGCCATCGCCCTGGCCAACGACTCGGTCTATGGGCTGGCTGCCGGGGTGTGGAGTCAGGACGTCGACCGCATCATGCGGGTCAGTCGTCGTCTGCAGTCGGGCCAGGTGTTCGTCAACAACTGGGCAGGCGGGGACCAGAGCGTGCCCTTCGGCGGGGTCAAGCAGTCCGGCAATGGCCGCGACAAGTCGCACCACTCGCTGGCCGAATACACCGAACTCAAGAGCGTCTGGATCGCCTTGAACTAGACTCCCGGTCCGATGTCATCAACGCGCACTGATGGGAGATGACTCCCTGATTGGCCACGCCTTGCGTGGCCTTTTTTGTGGTTTGCAGGGCGGGCAGTGCCGAAGGGTAGGGGGCTGTCAGTGTCCGAGCGACGCTACTAGAAGGCTCGCGCTGGGGTGGTGCAGCTGACCAGCCGGCAGGCACTGGGTAGGCGCCGGGGTTGCGGAGATCTTGCCTTGGGGCGCCGCTAAGCCGACGCCACGGTACTCGCCGCTCGCTAGAAGGCTCGCGCCGGGGTGGTGCAGCTGACCAGCCGACAGAGGGTCTCGCTAGGGTTGCGAAAGCGGTGGGGTACATTGGTGTCGAAGTAGTACGCCTCGCCGGCACCCAGCACCCGGGTCTCGGCACCGATGGTGATCTCGATCTCGCCCTCGAGCACCACCCCGGCTTCCTCGCCCTGGTGGGTGATCATCTCGCGGCCGGTATCGGTGCCCGGGGGGTAGGTCTCGATCAGAAACGACAGGGCGCGTGACTCGCGGCTGGCGCCCACCAGCTTGAACACCACGTCGCCGCTGCCCATGTCGGTCAGTTCGTCGGCGCTGTAGAACACCTGGTTCTTGCTCTCCAGATCCATGGTGAAGAAGTCGCCGACGCTCATCGGGATGGCGTCGAGGATCTTTTTCAGCGAGCTGACCGAGGGGCTGACCTTGCCCTGTTCGATCAGCGACAGGCTGGAATGGGTTACCCCGCAGCGCTTGGCCAGCTCGCGCTGGGAGATGTTGCGCAGGTTTCGCAGGGCCCTCAGGCGGGTACCGACATCGTCCGACATCGCGGGTTCCTTGGGTAAAGCCAGTGGAAGCCGGCGATGGCGCTGCCATCGCCGGTGGTCGCCGTAGCGCCCATCAGCACAGGGCGTCGAGCTTTTCCTTGAGCAGGGCGTTGACCTGCTGGGGGTTGGCGGTGCCGCGTGAGGCCTTCATCACCTGGCCGACAAAGTAGCCGATCATCTTGCCGCGCTTGTCGGGCTCGGCGTCACGGTACTGGGCCACCTGGGCCGGACTATCGCTGATCACCTGGTCGACCATGGCCTCGATGGCGCCGGTGTCGGTGACCTGCTTCAGGCCCTTGGCCTCGATGATGGCGTCGGCGCTTTCGCCTTCACCGTTCCACAGCGCCTGGAACACCTGCTTGGCGGCCTTGCCGTTGATGGTCGAGTCGATCACTCGCTTGACCAGGCCGCCGAGCTGCTCGGCGCTGACCGGGCTGTCGGAGATGTCCAGTCCGTCACGGTTGAGCGCGCCGGACAGCTCGCCCTGGACCCAGTTGGCGGCCTGCTTGGCGTCGCCACAGATGTCCTTGACCTGCTCGAAGTACTCGGCCATCTCGCGGCTGGCCGACAGCACCCCGGCGTCGTAGGCGGACAGTCCCAGCTCGCTCTGGAAGCGCGCGCGCTTCTCGGCGGGCAGCTCGGGAAGACTCTCGCGCAGGTGCTCGACGTAGGCGCAGTCGAGCACCACCGGCAGCAGGTCGGGGCAGGGGAAGTAGCGGTAGTCGTTGGCTTCTTCCTTGGTCCGCATGCTGCGGGTCTCGTCGGCCTCGGGGTCGTAAAGGCGGGTTTCCTGCACCACCTTGCCGCCGTCCTCGATCAGCTCGATCTGACGCTCGACCTCGTAGGCGATGGCGCGCTCGACGAAGCGGAAGGAGTTGACGTTCTTGATCTCGGCGCGGGTGCCGAATTCCTGCTGTCCCTTGGGTCTGACCGAGACGTTGACGTCACAGCGCATCGAGCCTTCGGCCATGTTGCCGTCGGAGATGCCAAGGTAGGTGACGATGGAGTGGATCGCCTTGAGGTAGGCCGCCGCCTCCTTGGCCGAGCGCATGTCCGGCTCCGAGACGATCTCCAGCAGCGGCGTGCCGGCACGGTTCAGGTCGATGCCGGTCATGCCGTGGAAGTCTTCGTGCAGCGACTTGCCGGCGTCTTCCTCGAGGTGGGCGTGGTGCACCCGGATGATCTTGTTCTCGCCGTCCTCCAGGCAGATCTCCACTTCGCCGGCGCCGACGATGGGATGGTACATCTGGCTGGTCTGATAGCCCTTGGGCAGGTCGGCGTAGAAGTAGTTCTTGCGATCGAACACCGATACCTCGGGGATCTCGGCATGGATGCCGAGGCCGAATTTCAACGCCATCGCCACCGCCTGTTCGTTGAGCACGGGCAGCACGCCGGGCAGGCCCAGATCAACGGCATTGGCCTGGGTGTTGGGCTCGGCACCGAAGGCGGTGGAGGAGCCGGAAAAGATCTTGGAGCGGGTCGCGAGCTGGACGTGCACCTCGAGACCAATGACGGTTTCCCACTGCATCAGGAGTTCTCCTCGGTCATCTCGGGACGCTTCAAATGCCAGTCGGTGGTCTGCTGGAACTGGTGTGCCACGTTGAGCAGACGGGTCTCGGCGAAGTGGGTGCCGAGAATCTGCAGGCCCACCGGGCGCTTGCCGGCGAAGCCCGCCGGAACGCTGATGCCGGGGATGCCCGCCAGGTTGACGGCGATGGTGTAGATGTCCTGCAGGTACATCGAGACCGGGTCCTTCTGGGCGCCCAGGTCGAAGGCCGGGGTCGGCGCGGCGGGGCCCATCAGCACATCGACCTCTTCGAAGGCGTCGAGGAAGTCCTGTCGAATCAGTCGGCGAACCTGCTGGGCCTTCTTGTAGTAGGCGTCGAAGAAGCCTTCGGACAGGGTGTGGGTGCCGATCAGGATGCGTCGCTTGACCTCCTCGCCGAAGCCCTCCGCGCGGGAGCGCTTGTACAGATCGATGAGGTCCTCGGGGTTGTCGCAGCGATGGCCGAAGCGCACGCCGTCGTAGCGCGACAGGTTGGAGGAGGCCTCCGCCGGCGCGATCACGTAGTAGGCCGGGATGGCGTAGGCGGTGTGGGGCAGGCTGACCTCGCGCACGCTGGCGCCGAGCGATTCGTAGACCTTGATCGCTTCGCCGATGGCCTGGTTGACGCCGGCATCGAGGCCGTCGCCGAAGTATTCCTTGGGCAGGCCGATCTTGAGGCCGGACAGCGGCGCGCTGAGCTCCTCGGTGTAGTCGGGAACACCGCGGGCCACGCTGGTGGAGTCGCGCACGTCATGGCCGGCGATGACGTTGAGCAGGTGGGCGCAGTCTTCGGCGCTGCGGGCCATGGGGCCGCCCTGATCGAGGCTCGAGGCGTAGGCGATCATGCCGTAGCGCGAGACCCGGCCATAGGTCGGCTTGAGCCCGGTGATGCCGCAGAAGGCTGCCGGCTGGCGGATCGAGCCGCCGGTATCGGTACCCAGTGCCGACGGCACCAGGCCGGCGGCGACCGCGGCGGCGCTGCCGCCGGAGGAGCCGCCGGGGACGGCGTCAAGATCCCAGGGGTTCTTGACCGGGCCATAGAAGCTCGACTCGTTGGAGGAGCCCATGGCGAATTCGTCCATGTTGGTCTTGCCCAGGCTGACCGTGCCGGCGGCCTTGAGCTTTTCCACCACGGTGGCGTCGTAGGGGGCGACGAAGTTGTCGAGCATCTTCGAGCCGCAGCTGGTCTTGACCCCCTGGGTGCAGAAGATGTCCTTGAGTGCCAGCGGCACGCCGGTCAGGCGGCCGGCTTCGCCGCGGGCGCGGGCCTGGTCGGCGGCTTCGGCGGCCTCGAGAGCCTGGTCGGCGGTGACGCTGACGAAGCTGTTGAGTGTGCCGTCGAGGCGGTCGATGCGTCCGAGCAGATCCTGGGTCAGCTCGCGACTGGAGATCTCGCCGGCGTCGAGCGCCTGGCTGATCTCGGTCAGTGTCCTGTCATGCATGGGCCTGGCTCCCTGTATGCGTGAATCCAATGTCGAGAAGGGTGGGGCGCGGGGTCACTCGACGACCCGCGGCACCAGGTACAGGCCATTCTCGACCTGGGGAGCGCAGCGCTGGAAGTGCTCGCGCTGGTCGTTCTCGGTGACCTCGTCGGCGCGCAGGCGCTGGGTGGCATCGAGGGGGTGAGCCAGCGGGGCGACGCCTTCGGTGTCGAGCGCCTGGAGCTGATCGACCATCTCCAGGATCCGGCCGAGATCGTCGTGATAGTGGGCTGCGTCATTCTCAGAAAGGTCGATCCGGGCCAGGTGAGCGGCACGGAGGACCTCGGCGTGTTCAAGCGCCATGATCAATTCCTCGACGGAAGGGGTCCATGAAATGACCGCAGAAGGTACCACATTCGCGCGTCGTCGGGCAGGTCTTGCCGGTCAAGGGAGACGCGCATCACGCTTGCCGCTAGGGGGGGTCAGTGATACCGTTTGCGTCCGCACAGGGTTTCCGGTCTGCACTAGGTATCTTTATCCATGTTCAAACGTTTACGAGGTGTGTTTTCCAGCGATCTGTCGATCGACCTGGGGACGGCCAATACGCTCATCTATGTGCGTCATCGCGGGATCGTCCTGGATGAACCCTCCGTGGTCGCGATTCGGCAGTCCGGCAACATGCGCAGCGTTGCTGCGGTCGGCGCCGATGCCAAGCGCATGCTGGGCCGCACCCCCGGAAACATCACCGCCATTCGTCCGATGAAGGACGGCGTCATCGCCGACTTCACCGTGACCGAGCAGATGCTCCAGTACTTTATCCGCAAGGTGCATCAGAGCACCTTCCTGACGCCGAGCCCCCGGGTCCTGGTGTGCGTTCCCTGCATGTCCACGCAGGTCGAGCGTCGCGCCATCAAGGAGTCCGCCGAGGGCGCCGGTGCCCGTGAAGTCTTCCTGATCGAGGAACCCATGGCCGCGGCCATCGGGGCCGGGCTGCCGGTGGAAGAGGCGCAGGGTTCGATGGTTGTCGACATCGGTGGTGGTACCTCCGAGATCGCTATCATCTCGCTCAATGGCGTGGTCTATTCCGAGTCCATCCGCATCGGCGGCGATCGTTTCGACGAGGCCATCAGTTCCTATGTACGGCGCCACTATGGCAGCCTGATCGGCGAAGCCACCGCCGAGCGCATCAAGGAAGAGATCGGCTGTGCCTATCCGGGCGGCGAGCTGCGCGAAATCGACGTGCGCGGTCGCAACCTGGCCGAAGGCATTCCGCGCAGCTTCACCCTCAATTCCCACGAGATCCTTGACGCCCTGCAGGAGCCGCTGGGCTCCATCGTGTCGGCGGTCAAGAGCGCCCTGGAACAGTCACCGCCCGAGCTTGCATCAGACATCGCCGAGCGCGGCCTGGTGCTGACCGGTGGTGGCGCGCTGCTGCGTGATCTGGACAAGCTGATCGCCGAGGAGACCGGCCTGCCGGTGGTGGTCGCCGATGACCCGCTCACTTGCGTGGCACGTGGTGGCGGCAAGGCGCTGGAGATGATCGATCAGCACACCTTCGAGCTGCTCTCCAGCGACTGACGACGTCTGGCCCAGGACCTCCAGGGAGTCGGCCTATCAAACCGCTGTTCTCGCATGGCTCCGTGCCCGGGTACCGCATGCTGTTGTGTGCGGTGCTCGCGGGCGGGCTGATGTTTGTCGATACCCACTTCACCCGAATGGAATCGGTGCGTGCCCAGTTGTCGACGCTGGTGGCGCCGATCCAGTGGGCCGTCAGTCTGCCCAGTGACGTGCTCAACTGGGGCGCCCTGGCGCTGTCCGAGCAACGCTCGCTGGTGGAAGAGAACGCGCGACTGCGCGAGCAGCTGCTGACCCTGTCCCATCGGGTACAGCGCATGGCCAGCCTGACCGCCGAGAACGTGCGCCTGCGCGAGCTGCTCGACGCCGCCCGGGATCACGAGGTGCCTTACCTCACCGCCGAACTGCTGTCGCTGGATCCCGACCCCTTCACCCACCAGATGGTGATCGATCGTGGCCGCCGCGATGGCGTCTATGTCGGCCAGCCGGTGATGGACTCCTCCGGTATCGCCGGTCAGGTCAGCGAGCTTTCCGCCTACTCGAGCCGCGTGCTGATGCTTACCGATGCCAGTCACGCCTTGCCGATCCAGGTCAATCGCAACGGGCTTCGCTTCATCATCCAGGGTACCGGCAGCTACGACGCGCTGAAGGTGCTGCACGTGCCGGATACCGCCGACATTCGCGTCGGTGACCTGCTGATGAGCTCCGGCCTGGCCGGACGCTTTCCTGCGGGTTATCCGGTGGCCAGGGTCAGCGACGTCAGTCACGATCCTGGCGAGCCCTTCGCCACGGTCAGCGCCGCTCCCGTCGCCCAGTTGCAGCGCTCGCGTCACTTCCTTCTGCTGTTTCCGCCGGAGCCTGCGCTCGACGTCTCGCGAGGACGCTGGCACCCGGAACTGGACCCCGAGGCCGTCGAGGCAGCCCGCCGCCTGGGTGAGCTGTTGACGCCCCCCGAGCAAGACGAGGAGGACGACTGATGGCCGCTACCCCTCGCGTCAGCCTGGTGTGGGTATGGTTGACCCTGTCTCTGGCGCTGTGTCTGCAGGTCATGCCCATGGCCGACGGCTGGCAGGTCTGGCGGCCCGACTGGCTGGGCCTGATGCTGTTGTACTGGTGCATGGCACAGCCCGACCGGGTGGGCGTCTTTCATGGTTTCGTGCTGGGCCTGCTGCTGGACCTCATCGAAGGAGCGCCGCTCGGGCAGAGCGCACTGACGCTGTCGTTGCTGGCCTTCCTCTCGGCGCTGGTATATCCCCGCTTCAGGACCTACTCGCTGCTCCAGCAGGCGGTACTGATCTTCGTCCTGCTGGGACTGGTGCAGTTGGTGGAACAGTGGCTGCGTACCCTGTTCGGCCCGTTTTCCATGCATCTGTCGTTTCTGATGCCATCGTTGATCGGGGCGGCGCTGTGGCCTTGGCTGGCGACCCTGTTCAAGGCCATCGGCCGGCGTTCCGCCAAGACCTGAATCCCTCATGACCTGAGCCCCCACGAAAGCGTTGGAGACGCAAGCGATGAGTGAGCCCCTCGATGCTGATGTGAATTCCCCGGTGCTGCGCCTGGCCTCTGCCTCGCCCCGGCGGCGTGAGCTGCTGGCGAGCATCGGTGTGGCGGTGGAGATCGCGCCGGTGGATATCGACGAGACGCCGCATCCTGGTGAAGCAGCCCGGGATTACGTCGCCCGCCTGGCCCGGGCCAAGGCCGTGGCTGGGGCTGGGGCTGGGGCTGGGGCAGAAGCCGAGACCGAGGCCTGGCGTGAGACGGGCCTCGACTTGCCGGTGCTGGGCTCCGACACGTCGGTGGTGCGCGACGGCGAGATTCTCGGCAAGCCTGTCGACGCCGAGGACGCCTTTGTCATGCTGCGCTCGCTGTCCGGGCGCTGGCATCAGGTGATGACCTCGGTGGCGGTCAGCGGACCCGCCGGGGTGCTCGAGGCAACGGTCGTCAGCGATGTGCTGATGCGTGAGCTCCAGGACGACGAGATTCGCGCCTACTGGCGCACCGGTGAGCCTGCCGACAAGGCAGGCGGTTACGCCATCCAGGGGCTCGCCTCGATCTTCGTCGAGCGCGTCGAAGGCAGCTATTCCGCGGTGGTGGGGCTGCCGCTCTACGAGACGGCGAGCCTGCTGCGCCGACAGCGCGTGCCTGTGTGGAACGGCGCTTTATTGTGACGGTGTCGTGAGGGTGGCGTGAAGGTGTAGTGGCGCCGCCGCTCGACGAGACGGCAAGCCGCCCGCTGGGCCACCGGCAGGCGTGTGCTGCTTCAGTCGAGCCGGACGGGAGGTCCGGCGCCAGCGCCATCGCAACCGCCGGCGGCTATGTCATAATGGCGCGAGACATCAAAGGACAAGGACTGCCGAATGAGTGGTGAAGTACTCATCAACCTGACGCCCATGGAAACCCGCGTGGCCGTGGTGGAGAACGGCGTGCTGCAGGAGGCCTTCATCGAGAGGGCCAGGCGTCGTGGCATCGTCGGCAATATCTACCAGGGCAAGGTGGTGAGGGTACTGCCCGGCATGCAGGCGGCCTTTGTCGATATTGGCCTGTCTCGTGCAGCCTTCATTCACGCCCACGATGTCGGTGAGCACAGCGCCAACGGTGATGACCAGCCGTCCATCTCGCAGCTCTTGCATGAAGGCCAGTCGCTGGTGGTTCAGGTCACCAAGGACCCCATCGGCTCCAAGGGCGCTCGCCTGACCACCCACTTGTCGGTACCGTCGCGCTACCTGGTGTACATGCCGGACTCGCCTCATAACGGCGTGTCCCAGCGCATCGAGGACGAGACCGAGCGCGAGCGCCTGCGCGGTCTGGTAGAGGAAGCCGCGGCCGAGCAGCAGATCGAGGTCACCGGTGGCTTTATCGTGCGCACCGCCGCCGAGGGCGTGACGCTCGAGGAGATGGTCGCCGACATGCACTTCCTGCTGCGGCTGTGGCGCAAGGTCAGCGAACGCCGGCTGACCGCGCCGGCGCCCAGCGTCATCTACGACGATCTGCCGTTGTTCATGCGCACCCTGCGCGACGTCATGCGCGACGATATCGAGAAGGTGCGCATCGACTCCCGCGAAAACCACGTCAAGCTGGTCGAGTTCGCCGAGGAGTTCATGCCCTCGGCGGTGGGACGCATCGAACACTACGCCGGCGAGCGACCGATCTTCGACCTGTACAGCGTCGAGGACGAGATCCAGAAGGCGCTGGCGCGCAAGGTCCAGCTCAAGTCCGGCGGCTATCTGGTGATCGACCCCACCGAGGCGATGACCACCATCGACGTCAACACCGGCGCCTACGTGGGTCACCGCAACCTCGAAGAAACCATCTTCAAGACCAACCTCGAGGCAGCCACCGCCATCGCCCGTCAACTGCGTCTGCGCAATCTCGGCGGCATCATCATCATCGACTTCATCGACATGGTGGACACCGAGCACCAGCGCCAGGTGCTGAGGATGCTCGAGAAGTCGCTGGAACGGGATCACGCCAAGACCAAATGCACCGGCGTCACCGAGCTCGGGCTGGTGCAGCTGACCCGCAAACGCACCCGTGAAAGCCTCGAGCAGACCCTGTGCGAGCCGTGTCCTTCCTGCCAGGGCAGGGGCACCCTCAAGACGCCGGAATCGGTGTGCTACGAGATCTTTCGCGAGATCCTGCGTGAAGAGCGCGCCTACAACGCCGAAACCTACGCGGTGCTGGCCTCCCAGGCGGTGGTGGACCGACTGCTCGACGAGGAGTCGGCCGCGGTCGCTGATCTCGAGGAATTTATCGGCAAGACCATTCGTTTTCAGGTCGAGACCCACTATTCCCAGGAGCAGTACGACATCGTGCTGATGTGATCCGATGAGGCCGATCCGCCTGCTGACTCGCTGGTTGTTGACGCTGGTGGCGGTAGTGCTGGCGATGGCCGCGCTGCTGTCGCTGGTGCTGCGCGTGTCGTTGGGCCAGGTCGATCGCCTCGAGGATCGACTGGTCGAGATGATAGCGTCGCGTTTCGAGGCGGAGACCCATCTGGTGAGTCTCGAAGGCAGTCTGCACGGCCTCGACCCCGGCTTGACCCTGGACGGGCTGCGACTCGAGGCCGAAGACGCCACGGGCAGCTATCCGTTGTTGCAGGTCGAGCGCGGTGAAGTGCGCCTGGACACCCTGGCGAGCCTCGACGAGGGGCTGCCGGTGGTCGACAAGGCCCACTTCCAGGGCGTCACCCTCCACCTTTATCAGGACCGCGAACGTCGCTGGCTGTGGCCACAGCCGGCGCGCATCCCCCCCGAATTGATGCCCGAAGGGCAGTTTGACCTCGAGCGTCTGGACTTCTGGGTCGGCGTCATGCTGCGCCAACGTGCCTGGGTCGATGACCTGCGCGTGGTGCTTCACGGGCGCCGCGAGGTCACCACCCTGCATGCGCCGCGGCTGTTGATGACCGGCGATGAGATGCGCACCCATATCGAGGGTGAGGTATTCATCGAGGATCGCGACGCCGAGGCCATGGAGATCGTCATGGCCTTGACGCCGGGCAGTCGTGAGGCGAGCAATTTCAGCGCCGCCCTGCAGGGCACCATGCAGCTCGACAGCTTGACCGGCTTGTCACGACTGATCGGCATCGAGGACGTGCTGCGTTTCGACGAGGCCAGCGGGGACGCCACCGTCTGGGCGCGCTGGGACAATGGGCGCCTGGCGGATGTGCGCCTCGATGTACTGGCGCCGCGCCTGGCGCTCAATCAGCGCGAAGAGATGGCGACAGCGGTCGCCCAGGAGATGGGCGAGGGCTCGCCTGGTGGCATCGTGCTCAATGGGGCCGAATTGCGCGGTCAGTGGCTGAGACGCGACGTCGATGACTGGGAGGCCTGGTTCGAGGGTGACGCCGAAGACGTGAGCTGGACCGGAGACGACGGCGAAACCGCGCCGGAAGGTGGCGCCTTGCCCCAGTACTGGCACGTGGCAAGCCGCGAAAACGGCTGGTGGGCCAACGCCAGCGGCTTCGAGTTGGGCGCACTGGCGCAGTGGCGTGAGCGTCTGCGCCTGCCTGAGGGCCTGGCCCGGGCGGTGGACGCCTTGAAGCCCCGCGGTCAGGTGACCGGGCTGGGCTTTGGCAGGCTCGATGACGAATGGCGTGCTCGGGTCAGCGCGCTGGGGGTCGAGGTCGACCCCTGGGAGAGTGCGCCCGGCGGCGGCCCGCTGGATGTCTGGGTGGAAGCCGACGGCACCCGTGGTCGAGTGGACTTCGTCGACGCTGGCCAGGCATCGATGCATTTCCCTGAGCTGTTTGCCGCCCCCATGCAGCTCGACTACGCCACCGGCGAGGTGATCTGGTCCTACGACGGGCCGCGCAGCTTCGTCAGTGGACGCGACCTCAAGGTCGGCTGGCGCGACGCCCAGGTGGAAGGGGGCTTTGGTCTGGCCATCGCCGCCGATCGTCGCGGGGGCTTCGGTCTTGAGCTGGACATGCGCGACGTCAACGCCCGGGATATCGCCTTGAGCGAGTGGTTGCCGATGCCGCTGTTGCGCAACGATGTGGACGCCGAACTCGCGGACTGGCTGGCCAGTGGTCTGGCCGGACGGGTGCCCCAGGGGCAGCTGCGCCTGCACGTGCCGCTGCGTGAGCAGGACGACCTCGACAGCGAGAAGCTCGACAGCAGTCTCAGCCTGGATCTGGATATCGTCGAGGGGCGGGTGCCCTACGCCGAAGGCTGGCCGGCGCTTAGCAACGTCAGCGGCCACCTGTCCGTCGAGGATGACAGTCTGGAGGCGCGCGTCGACCATGCCGAGAGCCAGGGCGTGAAGACCGAAGGCGCCAGCGTCAAACTGGCCGACGAGGTCCTCAGCGTCGAAGGGCCGCTGTCGGCGTCGCTGACGCAGTTGCTGGCATTTCTTGAAGAGATGCCGGTGGAGGGCGCCGAGGCCGCCAGTAACTGGCGCGGCGAGGGTAGTGTGACTGGCCAGTTGTCGCTGTCGCTGCCGATGGCCGACCCGGACGCCCTGGACCTGAAGGTCGAGGCCGACGCCCGGGCGTCGAGGGTCGTGCATCAGGGCACCGAGCTCGAGTTCGAGAACGTCAGCGGCCCCCTGACCTGGTCCCAGCAGGGCGAAGAAGGTGGATTGTCCGGTCGTCTTGAGGGCCAGGTGCTCGGTGGTAGCGTGGCGGCCGACCTTCAGGGCCGCAACGATAGCGTGGCGCTGTCCGGACGCGCCGAAGCGCCGGCGCTGCTGGACTGGGCGGGACTCGAGCCTGGGGTACTGCTGTCGGGCTCCTTCCCCTGGCAAGGCCGGCTTGAGCTCGATGCCCAGCGTCTGTCGCTGGAAAGCACCCTGGAGGGGCTGTCGATCGCACTACCGGCACCGCTGGGCAAGCGTGCCTCCCAGACGGTACCGCTCAAGCTGGACCTGAGCCTCGGCGATTCTCCGGTGTTGAGCGGCCAGTACGGGCGCGATGTCGGCGCCCGTTGGCGCGCCGCCGGGCCCGGCGGCAGCCAGGGTCAGCTGTGGGTCGGTCGGGCGGCACCTGGCGCTTGGCCCGGTGAGCCGGGCTGGTCGGTGCTGGCCTATCTGCAGCGACTCGATCTGGGCGCCTGGGCCGACGCCCTGAAGCCCTTGGCCGGTGCCATGCCGGAAGGCGGCTCCAGTGGCGGCGGCGGGGCGGGACTGTCACGCCTGGAGGCCCGCACCGACTGCCTGAGCGACGGCGATCGTTGTCTGGGCACGCTGACCATCGACGCCAGTCCCCGCTTCAGCCGAGGCGCCAGGCAGTGGCAGGCGGCGCTTGGCGGAAGCCTGGTCGACGGCCAGGTGACCTACCGCCCGGGTGTTGCACAGCCACTGGTGCTCGATCTCGATCGACTGGTGCTGGACAGCTTGATTCCCGAGAGCGGGCAAACGGCGGTTCAGGGTGCCGAGTCCGGCTCTTTGTTCGGTGAGCTTGAAGTCACCAGCGCGCCTGCGGCCTTCCCGCAGCGAGTGCGCGAGCTGCCCGACGGACGTCTCACCATCGACGATATCGTGTACCAGGGCAATCGGGTCGGGCCCTTCAACGGCGCATGGCGTTCCAGCAGTGATCGGCTGTCGGTCGAGCCGGTATCCCTCACCCTGGGCGAGGTCACGGCAGAAGGGTCGCTGGTATGGGAGGCCTCCGGTAGTCAGGCCAGCCTGACGCGCTCGCGACTGGCGCTCACCGGTGGCGATCCCGGGACCGCGCTGGCGGCGCTCGGGCAGGACGTGGCGGTACACGCTGAAAGACTCGACGTGGACAGTCAGCTGGCCTGGCCGGGGGCCCCCTGGCAGTTTGCGCTGGCCCGATCACGCGGTAGCCTGAACGTCGATATGGTCGACGGGACCTTTGCCAATATCAGCTCGCCCTCGGCCAAGGTGGTGGGACTGCTCAACGTCGACAACCTGCTGCGGCGCCTGCGTCTGGATTTCTCGGACGTCACCGGTGAGGGTACCGCCTTCGACCGTGTCAGTGGTGCCGCGACCCTGTATGGTGGAGTGTTGGAAACCGAAGGGCCGATTCGTATCGATGGCCCCGCCACCGACTTTACCCTGGACGGCTCCGCCGACCTGGCGCGACGTCAGCTCGACCTGATGCTCGGCGTGACCGTGCCGGTCAGCAACAACCTGCCGCTGGCAGCCGTGGCCGTCGGGGCGCCCGTCGTGGGCGGTGCCCTGTTTGTGGCCGACAAGCTGTTCGGCGACGTCATCGACCGGGTGACGCGAATTCACTATCTGGTGCAGGGTCCCTGGACCTCGCCCCGGATCACTCTGGAAAGTGCTCAATGACATCTCAAGCTGCATCCTTCGATGAGGCCGTGGCCACCCTGTTGACCCCGGGAGGCCTCGATCTCGGCGGTCTCGACACGGGTCTCCGGCACGCTCTGGGCCCTGGCATCGACTACGCCGATCTGTACTTTCAGCGGACCTGGCAAGAGGGCTGGGTGCTGGAGGACGGCGAGGTCAAGGAAGCCAGCTACAACATCGACGGTGGCGTCGGGGTGCGCGCCATGGCCGGCGAGAAGACCGGCTTCGCCTACTCCAACCAGATCAACGCCGATGCCCTGGCCGAGACGGGCCGTACCGCTTCGGGCATCGTGCGCAGCGGTGCCACCCTGACCCAGGCGCCACGCATCCAGGTCAGTGCCGAGCCGCGCTACGCGGGCATCGACCCGCTGTCAGGGCTGTCGGCCGAAGACAAGGTCGCCATGCTCAAGCTGGCCGACCGAGTGGCCCGGGCTGCCGACCCCAGCGTGTCCCAGGTCAGCGCCTCGCTGTCCGGCGTCTACGAAGTGGTACTGGTCAGCGCCAGTGACGGCACCGTCGCCGCCGACGTGCGCCCGCTGGTGAGGCTCAATGTCAGTGTCATCGCGGTCAAGAACGGCCGGCGTGAACGCGGCAGCGCCGGTGGTGGCGGCCGCTACCCCATGGCGAGGCTGCGCGACGAAGGCGTCGCCGAGACCTACGCCAGGGACGCGGTGCGTCAGGCGCTGGTCAACCTGGAGGCGACCGATGCCCCCGCCGGACAGATGCCGGTGGTGCTGGGGGCCGGCTGGCCCGGCATCCTGCTGCACGAGGCGGTGGGCCATGGCCTCGAGGGCGACTTCAATCGCAAGGGCAGCTCGGCCTTCGCCGGTCGTATCGGCGAGCGGGTGGCGTCGCCCGGCGTTACCGTGGTCGACGACGGCACGCTGATGGATCGCCGTGGTTCGATGTCGGTGGACGACGAGGGCACCCCCAGCCAATGCACCACCCTGATCGAGGACGGCATCCTTACCGGGTACATGCAGGACAAGCTGAACGCCCGCTTGATGGGCATGGCGCCCACCGGTAACGCCCGTCGCGAATCCTTCGCCCATATGCCGATGCCGCGCATGACCAATACCTACATGCGCGCCGGCATGGACGACCCCCAGGACATCATCAAGAGCGTCTCGCGCGGGCTTTACGCGGTCAGCTTCGGCGGCGGCCAGGTGGACATCACCTCGGGCAAGTTCGTGTTCTCGGCCAGCGAAGCCTACTTGATCGAGGACGGTCGAATCACCGCGCCGGTCAAGGGAGCGACGCTGATCGGCAACGGCCCCGAAGCCATGGGCCAGGTCTCGATGATCGGCCACGACATGGAACTGGACACCGGTATCGGGGTGTGCGGCAAGGAAGGACAGGGGGTGCCGGTGGGCGTCGGTCAGCCGACCCTCAAGCTTGACGAGTTGACCGTGGGTGGCACCCAATCCTGATACAGCCGAGGCAAGCTAGCTGATCGACAAGGCGGCGCCGACGGAGGTGTCGGCGCCAAGGCGGAGCATGCAGGACCTAGGCACTTTTCAGAAAAGCCCTAGGGCGGTGGCGGTAACGCCGTCGAGCGCAGTCACTCGTCAGACTGGCCCTCGAGCCCGGCGGTTAGATCCCTGCGGTATCACGCAATAGCTTGTAAAGCCGCTTGGCGTTGGTGGGGGGCTTGTTCTGCTCGCGCTCCTTGCGGGCGTTGCGGATCAGCTGACGCAGCGCCTGGCGATCGGCCTGGGGATAGTCTTCGAGGAAGGGTTCGACGGCGTCATCACCTTCTTCGATCAGGCGATCACGCCACTTTTCCAGGCGCAGGAAGGCATGGTCGCGCTGGACCTGGGCCTTCTCGATGTCGTCGAAGACCGCCTGGATGGCCTCCAGGTCTTCCTTGCGCATCAGCTTGCCGACGTACTGCATATGGCGGCGTCTGGCCTCGCGGGCACGAATGCGGTCGGTCTCGTCGATGGCGCGAAGCAGATCGTCCGACAGCGGGAAGCGGGCGCGCTCCTCGGGCTTCATCGCGATGAAGCGCTCGCCCAGCGCCTGCAGCTCGTGCATCTCCCGCTTGAGCTGGGACTTGCTGGGGCGATCGTCGGGGGAAAGGTCATCCTGGGTCATACCGGGTCCCTGGTGAAGGCATCGGGGAAAATCGAAAAGGCGGTGGTCGCGCCGGGCGCGACGTCCGCGAAAGTATACCAGCCTGTGGCGCCCGAGGCGCCGCAGGATGACAGTCTCAGCCGACCCCTATGGTCGGACAAGGAGTACAAGATGACACAGGCGTTTGATGCCAGAGCCCAGCAGGCGGTGCTGGAAAGTCGTGCCGAGACCGCGCTCGAGCTTGCTCGGCGACTGGGTGCGGATGCCTGCGAGGTCGGCGCCAGCGTCGATCAGGGCACCGGTGTAAGCGTGCGCGAGGGCGATGTGGAGTCGGTGGAGCTGTCCCGCGATCAGGGCATCGCCGTCACCGTCTATCTGGGCAAGCGCAAGGGCAGCGCCTCGTCCACCGATGCCAGCGACGCCTCGATCAAGAGCGTGGTCGAGAAGGCCATCGCCATCGCCCGCTACACCGGCGAGGATCCTGCCTCCGGGCTTGCCGACGCCGAGCTGATGGCGACCGAGTTGCCGGATCTCGACGTCCATCACCCCTGGACGCTGGACACGGACAAGGCGATAGAGCTGGCGCTTGCCTGCGAGGCGGCGGGCCTGGCCGAGCCGGGTATCCGCAGCTCCGACGGCGCCAGCCTGTCGAGCGGCGAGGGCGTTCGCGTCTACGCCAACAGCCATGGTTTTCTCGGCAGCCAGCGCGGCAGCCGTCACTCGCTTTCCTGCCTGCTGATCGCCGAGGACGCATCCGGCATGCAGCGGGACTACGACTACACCAGCGCCCGGGATCCACGGGCGCTGCGTGACCCGGCGGAGGTCGGCCGCAGCGCCGCCGAGCGTACGCTACAGCGCCTCGGGGGGCAGCGCCCCCAGACCGGGCGTTTTCCTGTGATGTTCGACCCGACCCTGGCAAGCGGCCTGATCGGCCACCTGATGTCGGCCCTGGCCGGCGGCGCCATCTACCGCGACGCCTCCTTCCTGTGTGGCCGCCTGGGTGAGACTCTGTTTCCCGAGTGGTTCAGCCTCGCCGAGCAGCCGATGCTGGTGGGTGGCATGGCCAGCAGTCCGTTCGACGGCGACGGCGTCCAGACCCGCAACAATCGCTTTATCGAGCAGGGGCGTCTGGCCAGCTACATGCTGTCGGCCTACAGCGCGCGTCGGCTCGGCATGCAGACCACCGCCAACGCCGGCGGGGCACGCAACCTGCGCCTCGAAGCACCGCTGGAAAGCCGCGAGGCGCTGCTCTCGAAGATGGATCGGGGCGTACTGGTCACGGAGCTGATGGGGCAGGGCGTCAACGGCGTCACCGGTGACTATTCCCGCGGTGCGGCCGGTTTCTGGGTCGAGAACGGCCAGATTCAGCATCCCGTCGAGGAGTTCACCATCGCCGGCAACCTGGCAGGCATGTTCCAGGGTCTGGTGGGACTGGGGGATGATATCGATACCCGTGGCAGCATCCACAGCGGTAGCTGGTTGATCGATGAGATGACCATCGCCGGTAGCTGACAGTCTCTGGAAACGTCAATTCACTGCTTACTGAGTAGTGAGACCTGCGGCGGCCCTCGGGGCCGCCGTTTTCATGCCGTTGAGTCCTTCGTGCCGCGAAGACGCTATGCTGAGCCAGAGGCAGGGCTCTGGCCGCCAGGGCTCGCGACCGACAATCGGGGTGCGGGGATGACAATGAAGCGGTTTTCCTGGCTGCTGCTGGCAATGGCAGGCAGCCTGGTCTCGAACGCAGTGGCAGCGACCGCAGAGGCCACCGAGCCATCCAGCTCGGACGGTGCGGTCAATCTGGATACCTATGTGCGGGCGCAGACCGACACCCACTTCCAGAACTATGCCGATGACGGCTATTTTGGCAGCCTGCGCCATGACCGCGCGCCGTTGCCGGTGGACGCCGAGGTGGTTCGGGTCAATCGGGATATCCTGCACAGCGTCGGCGTCTTCGATCTGGCCTCACCGGTGACCTTCACCGCCCCGGCCAGCGCCACCCGACTGCAGTCCATGCAGGTGGTCAACCAGGACCACTACACCCCGATGATGTCCTACGGTGGACGCGAGATCGTGCTGGATGAAGAGAGCGTCGGTTCGCGCTATGCCCTGGTCATGTTCCGTACCCAGGTGGACGCCGACTCGAGCGCGGACATCGCCGAAGCCAACGCGCTGCAGGATGCCATCGAGTGGTCCCAGGATGACGCGGGAGAGCTGTCATTGCCCGAGTGGGATATGGAGCGACTGAGCGAGGTAAGAGAGGCGGTGCTTGGTCTGTCGCCCTTTATCTCCGGCAGCCACGGCATGTTTGGCGCCGAGGACAGCGTCGACCCGGTGCGGCATCTGTGGGGGACGGCCGCGGGTTGGCTGGGCCAGCCCATCGAGGACGCCTACTACGTCACTGTCAGCCCGCTTCACAATGATGGCGAGACGCCTCAGGTGCTGATTCTGCCGGTGGACGTGCCGGTCACCGGGTTCTGGTCGGTGACCGTCTACGATGCCAGAGGGCGTCTGATCGAGGGCGCCGACGGGGCGCACTCCTTGACCAGTGTCGAGGCCGACGCCAACGAGGATGGTTCGGTAACCCTCCACTTTGGCGGCGACCCCCAGGCACCCAACCATCTGGCGATCGCCCCGGGATGGACGTATACCTTACGCTTCTACCGCCCGGCCGAAGCCCTGATCAAGGGCGATTGGCTGCCACCGTCGCCGACCCCGGTGGGGCTACCAGTGCCGGGCTCCGGCTAGATATAAAGCTCGGGCTGGATACAAAAAGAGGAACGTCCATCCCTGTGGATGGACGCTGTCACCTACACCTGCTGCGCTTCTACCGCCCGGGCTAGCCCTGAGACGCCTTGAGCGCCTGGTCCAGGTCCGCCATCAGATCGTCGACATGCTCGATGCCGACAGACAGGCGCACCATGTCCGCGGTGACCCCGGCGGCGGCCAGTTCCTCGTCATTGAGCTGGCGATGGGTGGTCACCGCCGGAATCGCCGAGCAGGTCTTGGCGTCACCGATATTGACCAGTCGAAGGATCAGCCCGAGCGCGTCGTAGAAGCGCACCCCGGCGTCTCGTCCGCCCTTGATGCCGAAGCTCAAGATGCCGGAGGCCTGGCCGTTCATGTAGCGCTTGGCCAGCTCGTGGTCCTTGTGATGTGAAAGGCCAGCGTACTTGACCCAGGACACCGCCTCGTGGCCCTCGAGGTACTCGGCGATAGTCTGGGTGTTGGCACAGATGCGCTCGATACGCAGCGCCAGTGTCTCGAGACCCTGCAGCAGATTCCAGGCGGCCTGGGCGCTGAGGGCCGCCCCCATGTTGCGCAGTGGCACGACCCGGGCGCGGGCGATAAAGGCCGCGTCGCCGACGTCTCGGGTATAGCTGATGCCGTGATAGGAGGGGTCGGGCTCGTTGAGCAGCGCAAAGCGTTCGGCATGGCTGGCCCAGGGGAAGCGACCGGAATCGACGATCACGCCACCCACGGTGGTGCCGTGGCCACCGATATACTTGGTCGCGGAGTGCACCACGATATCGGCGCCGTGTTCGATCGGTCGCCACAGGAAGGGCGTGGCCACGGTGTTGTCGACGATCAGCGGGACACCGTTGTCGTGGGCCACCTGGGCGAGTGCGGCGATGTCCACCACACTGCCCGAAGGGTTGCCGATACTTTCGCAGAACACCGCCTTGGTACGCTCATCGATGCGATCGGCGATGCCGGCGAGGTCGTCCTTGTCGGCGAAGCGGACCTCGATGCCCTGGCGCGGCAGGGTGTGGGCAAAGAGGTTGTAGGTACCGCCGTAGAGTTCGCTGATCGAGACGATATTGTCGCCGCTTTCGGCAAGCGTCTGGATGGTATAGGTAATGGCGGCCATGCCGGAGGCCACCGCCAGGCCAGCGATACCACCTTCCAGGGCGGCCACGCGATTTTCCAGCACCGCGCAGGTGGGGTTCATGATGCGCGAATAGATGTTGCCCTCGACCTTGAGATCGAACAGGTCGGCGGCATGCTGGGCATCATCGAAGGAAAACGATGTGGTCTGGTGGATCGGGACCGCGACAGAGTGCTGGTCGTCAGGGGCGTAGCCGTGGTGCAGGGCGAGGGTTTCGCGTTTCATGGCAGTTCCTTTGATGGCGGTTCCTGGTCGGTCAGGGGAGCGCCTGGTGGCGTCTTGGGGTCGGGTCTGACAGCCTAAGCCGCGGCGGCCGAGGCCTCAATCAGCAAAAGGTGCTGGACCGGCAATGGGCCCGACCGGGGCGCACGATAAAGACACGACACGGGAGCGACAGCGTGGACACACCCTCCAGCGACGCAATCGAGATCTCGGGCATCGACACCGTGGAGGCGGCGCGGCTCTTCGCCACGGCGGCTCACGGCGCCATCGGTCAGCGGCGCAAGTACCTGGACACCCCCTACATCGAGCATCCGGCCGCTGTGGCCGCGCTGGTCAGCCGCCACTGCCCCGGCGACCCCGCCATGGTTGCCGCCGCCTGGTTGCACGATGTACTGGAGGACACCCAGGTGACGGCCCAGACACTGGGCGACAACTTCGGGGAAGAGGTGACCGCGCTGGTGTTGGCGCTAAGCGATCTCGAAGGGCCTGAGGTGGGTAACCGCGCCGTGCGCAAGCGCTTGGCGCTGGAGCGTCTGGCACAGGCCGGCGCCCGCGCCCAGACCATCAAGTACGCCGACTTGATCCACAACACCGGCTCTATCGTCGAGCATGACCCGGGATTTGCACGCCTCTACCTGAAGGAAAAGCGAGCCCTGCTCGAGGCCATGACCGAGGGGGAGGCCGGCCTTCGTCGCTTGGCCTGGGAAGTGCTTGAGCAGGCCGAGGCCCGTCTTCGACAGCGCCGACAACCGGGAGAGAGCCCCACCGGCAGGTGAGGCTCCTGGTTTATCCCGCCCTTCAATCCGAGCCCTTTCGGACCGGCCTAGAAACGCAGACCCAGGGCCAGCCCCCCGAGTACGTAGCAGAACAGGGTGATCAGGGCGACGCCGATCACGTTGAGCACGATCCCGCCACGGGCCATCTGCGAGATGGTGACGGCGCCGGAGCCGAACACGATGGCATTGGGCGGCGTGCCCACCGGCAGCATGAAGGCGCAGGTCGCGGCGAAGGCGGCAGGTATCAGCAGCGTCATGGCGTCGGCGCCAATGCCGACGGCGACCCCGCCCAGCACCGGGATGAAGGTCGCGGCGGTGGCAGTGTTGGAGGTGATCTCGGTAAGAAACAGCACGATGGTAGTCACCGCCACCACCAGCGCCACCATCGGCAGCGCTCCCAGCGCGCTGACCTGCTCGCCGAACCAGCCGTCGAGCCCTGACGCCGCCACCGCGCTGGCCAGCGACAGACCGCCGCCGAACAGCAGCAGTACGCCCCAGGGCAGGCCATCCTCGGCGTCCTGCCAGTCCAGCACCATGTCGCCCTTGGCGTTGCCCGGCAGGAAAAACAGCACGATACCGGCGCCGATGGCGATGGCGGTGTCATTCAAGGCGTCAAGGAACGAAAACCAGTCGCCGATCAGCGGCAGGCTGGCGATCAGCCCCGGCACCACCCACAGAAAGGCCGCGCCGGCGAACACGAACATCACCATGCGTTCGCCCTGGCCGAGCGGTCCCAGGTGATCGAGCTGGTCTTCGATCATCGCCTTGCCGCCGGGAATCTCATCGAGCTTGAAGCGATAGAGCACCCGGGTCATGAGTACCCAGCCGATCAGGATAAAGGTCAGCGCCAGGGGCAGACCGACCATCATCCACTGCAGGAACCCGATGTCCCGCCCCAGTTCATCGGCGGCGTAGCCGGCGACGATGGCGTTGGGGGGAGAACCCAGCAGGGTGCCGAGCCCGCCCATGGACGCCGACCAGGCGATGGCCAGTACCAGGCAGACACCGAAGCTGCGGATGTTGTCATCCTTGATGATGTCCGAGACGCGGCCGCCCTTGTGCAGGTCTTCTCCGACTGCGTCACTGTCCTGTGAGCTCGAGCGTTCCACCACCAGGGTCAGCACCGAAAGCGCAATCGGCAGCATCATCAGGGTGGTGGCGGTGTTGGACACCCACATGGACAGAAAACCGGTGGCCAGCATCATGCCGAGCACGATACGACGAGGTTCGACCCCGACGCGATGCAGGGTGGTCAGGGCGATACGCCGGTGCAGTTGCCACTTTTCCATGGCGATGGCGATCAGGAAGCCACCGAGAAACAGAAACACGATGGAGCTGGCGTAGGGAGCGGTGGCCTCGGACACCGAGCGTTCGGTCAGCATGGGAATCAATACGATGGGCAGCAGCGAGGTGACCGACAGCGGAATCGCCTCGGTCATCCACCAGATCGCCATCAGGGTGCCGATGGCGGCCACCCAGCGGGCATCTGGCGACATCGACTCGGCACCCCCAAGGGCCACCCAGACCATGGCCGCACCGGCCAGCCCGAAGGCGCGCAACGACCAGATCAGCCGAGGCGAGCGTCCGCCGCTGTCGCTGTCAACGTCCTGTTGTTGTGTAAGTGACTCTGCCATGGGGCCTCCCGCCGATCGCGAAGATGGATGTGACACTGCGGTGATGTACCGCCATCTCAGCGTAGACGAGGGCCAGGGACGCCGAGTTTGAGGGCCGACGTCGGCGAACAGGATGGAGCGAACCGGCACAGCCTGATCGGTCATCCTCTCGGGCGGGGACCGGGTGGCGAGAGGCGAGAGGCGAGAAGCGAAAGACGAAAGACGAAAGACGAAAGACGAAAGACGAAAGACGAAAGACGAAAGACGAAAGACGAAAGACGAAAGACGAAAGACGAAAGACGAAAGACGAAAGACGGGGCGAGAGACTAAAGACGAGAGGTGAGAGACGAGAAGCGAGAGGCTGTCTGCGGACCTCAGACAATGGCGTCGAAAGGGGCCTTTGGGGTGACGTCATCGAGCCGATGGTAACTGGCCAGCAGGCGGCGGCTGACGCGAACATTGTTGTGAAGCCGCTGTCTGTCGTCATTGGACGTCGACGCCTCGCCTTGGCGCTCGAGACAGGCTTCGGCCCGATCCAGCAGCTCGCCAAGCTGGGCGGGTGTAAAGTCGTGGCCCGATGATGTCCGTTGCGAGGCAGGCAGGGAGGCGTCCTGCGGCAGCAGTTCCAGGATGCGGTGGTACTGGCTATGCAGCAGACGATGGAGGGCGCGGGCGAGGTCCTGTGACAGGTCGGCCTGAAGGCCTTCGGTAGCGACCTTGTCGTCAAGTTCCAGCAGTGCCGGTACACGGGGATCGACGCCGTGGATGGCGTGTTCGTCTTCGGGGTGCTTCAGCGTCAGGGGTATCAGCATGCGGTAGAGATGAAGGCGGTCGCGCTCCAGCGATTTGCGCGTGGCGTCGGCTTCCTGGCTCAGGCGGTTGAACTTGACCTGGGCGCCGAGGGCGTTGATCTGACTGACCGAACGGGAATAGCCGATCACCAGCGCGCTGACGAGACCCAACGAGAACAGCGATACCGCTGCACCCCCATTGACGTCGTCGCGACTGTCCAGCAGCCAGTAGCTCAGAGCGGCGCTGGCGATGACGATCACCAGTGCCACCCAGGTATTGGTGCGCGTTGATTCCTTCCTGCTGTGCATCCTTGCCCCCCGCCCCCAGCCTCCCGGAGGTGCCTTTTGTCGGGCACACCGGGAAAGGCTGGGCGCTGTCTGTCGCTCCCTGGTTCGCCACGATGGGCGAACCTGACTGGGGCCAGCCTAGCAGCGGGTCAGCGTCGGCGAAACGCCTGTCGACTCAGTGGTCGATGTAGACATAGTGCTGCCAGCCGAGCATGCGCAACAGCACCTTGCGCATGATGGCGACGTGGTGAAAGTGCTCGGTGTAGACCGCTGCCTGGGCGCCGATGCCCAGCGGCATGTCCGGCATATCCTGGCCCGGGGCGAGCTTCAGGGTCACCAGCGCCGGGGCGTCGGTCCTGGCGAAGGCGTCGGCGCCCAGCAGTCGATCACCGGCGGCGACCTGGGACTCGGCGATGGCCGGCAGCACCTCGATGACTTCGGCGGCGAACACCTGGCCCGGCAGGGCGGTGAAGGTCAGTTCGGCCTCGTCG
Source organism: Halomonas sp. YLB-10 (assembly GCF_003856855.1). Taxonomy (NCBI): domain Bacteria; kingdom Pseudomonadati; phylum Pseudomonadota; class Gammaproteobacteria; order Oceanospirillales; family Halomonadaceae; genus Halomonas; species Halomonas sp. YLB-10. The sequence goes on along the minus strand of NZ_RRCU01000003.1, from coordinate 125,677 downwards.
CCTGGCTGGATGCGGTTGAGCGCCTGCTGGCGGAAGGCGCCGGTAAAGCGGCCGGGTTCGTCATGCACGAAGACCCCCAGTGGCTTCAGCGGCAACGGTACCGCCATCATTCCCGGGCGCACCGCGAGCTGTGTCAGAAAGCCGTCCGTGGGTGCGCGGATGACCGTGTTTTGCAGATCATATTGTGCCTCGGCCAGTTGGGCGCGCTTGGCGACGACCAGCGGGTCCTCGTCATCGCCGTCGGGGCGCTGTTCGGCGCGGGCCCGCTCGAGGGCGGCCTCGGCCTGGGCGACACGTGCAGCCGCGGTCTGGGCGTTCTGGGAGGCTTCGTCGATCTGCTGACGGCTGAAGGCCGAGGAGGCGGCCTGATAACGTGCCAGGGTCCGACTGGCCTGATCTCTATCGGCCTGGGCCGCCACCAGGTTGGCCTCGGCCTCGGCAACGCCGGCGCTGCGACTGTCGGAATTGCGCAGGGCGTCTTCGAGCTCCGCCGTCAGCCGCTCTACCCGGGACTCGAACTGGGTGGCGTCCAGGATGAACAGCGGGGTACCGGCCTCGACCAGGGTGTTGGGGTCGACCTCGACGGAGCTGACCCGGGCCCGGACCTCGGATACCAGCGGCGTCACCGCGTAGGCCTGGCGAACCTGGCGGGTAAAGGGATGGTTGTAGTTCATCAGCAGCACCAGGGTCGCGACCACGATGATGCCGCCGAGTACCGCAGTGGGGACCGTCCACTTGTTGAGCGGGATGCGGAAGATCTTGAACACGGCGATACACAGCGCCGCATAGGTCAGCACGATAAGCAGATCCATCAGTCCTGACCTCCCTGGGTATTGCCGGACGTAGATTGGGCGCGAGCCGGTTGCTCGGCCTTGAGCGACGGCGCTGAGGCCTCCTGGGCGTCGAGCCGCTGGCGCAGGTGGTCGAGTTCGAGGCGTAACTCGTCAATCTCGCTGCGCTCTCTCGCCTGTTCTTCCTCGATCTGCTTGAAGCCCCAGCCGCGATCCGGCCGGTAGAGGGTGGCCCAGATCCACAGGAAGGGCCACAGCACATGCAGGGTGAACAGGCTGACCCAGCCGGCGACGTGGATCGCGTCCTGGTGCGGATGGTCGCGCTTCTTGGCGATACCGTAGGGGATGTCGTGGATGACGATGACACCGTAGAACAGGGTCAACACCACGAAGCACAGGATGCCGAGGGCAAAGTAGTTCAGCATGCAATGACCTTTTTTCGCGGACCTGCGCAACGTGCGAGGTCGATTTCAATCATGGAACATGCATGTAACGATAGCAGGATCGAGCCCAGACAAAGCCAACGGATGCTTAGGCGGCGTCAACGGGACACAAGGGCGTGTCGAGGCTAGGGCGTATCGAAGCTAGGGCCAGGGGCCGAGCCGACAGGAGAAAGGTCAAGAAGAATGCTGGACCTGCGGTCGAATGAAGTGTGCTCGCTCGACGGGTCCGAAAAGATGGTGCGGATGGGGAGACTCGAACTCCCACGCGCTAAGGCACTAGAACCTAAATCTAGCGTGTCTACCAATTCCACCACATCCGCACGCGGGGTAGGCGGGGCATATTTTACGTTGCCGGCCTGGCAAGTCAAACACTTCCGTGAGGTGCGCTCGCTTCGATCGAGTCAGGGCCCCGCTATCCGCCCGGACGCTGCGAGCGGCTCGGGGGCGGGGCTGAGGCTTGTGAGGTCGAGCTATGGCAGCGAAAGATGATCGGCGGCTTGATCGGCCAGTGCCCGATGGTCGCTGCCATCGAGGCGAGGAATGATGCCGAGGCAGGGCCCCGGCAGTCTGGCTTTCAGGTGATCGAGGTTGTCCCGGTAGAGGGTTTCATCTTCGGCGAAGCCGGGATCGACAAGGTTGCCGATCCAGCCGGCGCAAGTGACGCCATCTGCCTTGAGGGCTTCGGCGGTCAGCAGGGCGTGGTTCAGGCAGCCGAGTTTCAGTCCCACCACCAGGATCACCGGAAGCTGAAGGCGTGTGGCGAGCCCCGCCAGGTCCTCCTGGTCGTTGAGCGGGACCCGATAACCGCCGGCTCCCTCGACCAGGATCAGATCACGGGGGAGCTCAAGGCTTCCCCCCAGCGTGTGGCAGAGCCTGTCGAGGGACAGGTCCACGCCGGCATAGCGAGCCGCCAGGTGTGGCGCGATGGGGGGCGCGAAGGCGAAGGGATTGATGTCGTCATAGGGTACAGACGGCACGCTCTGGGCCTGCAGGGTCAGGGCGTCGATATTGCGCAGGCCCTCGGCGGTGGACTCACACCCCGAGGCGATCGGTTTGAGGCCGAGGGTGGTCTGGCCCTGGCGGCGTGCCAGGGCCAGCAGGCCGGAGCTTGCCAGGGTCTTGCCGGCGTCGGTGTCGGTGCCGGTCACAAAGTAGCTTGGCATGGCGAGTGCGGGATCCTGTGCTGCAAGTTTGGTGGCGGTGAAACGACGATGGGGCACCTTACTCAGGGGCGCGGTGGTCAGGCGTCAGCGATCGAGAATCAACGTCAGCCGCTGGTAGGTCACCGGTAGTCCTTCGGGTCTGCGCAGGTGTTCGTAGCGGGCCCGCGCCTGTCTTATATCCTGACGGCTCAGCCGGGCGCCGGGACGGGCGACCTGGGCGCCGACGCCCTTGACCGAGGCCATCACGGCGTCCAGGTCCGGGTAGTAGAAGCGCTCGGCACGTTGCTCGAAGGCGGTGGCGGCCCAGCGGCGGGAAAGCACCGCGCGCCGGTGGTCGTCCAGGCTTGCGAAGTCCAGCACTCCACTGGCCTTGCCCGGTTGACGCCAGACCTGGCCGATCTCTGCCAGGGTGCCGGGCAGCAGGGTGTTGAGTACCGCCCGTCCCCCAGGTGCCAGGACGCGATGGAGTTCCGCCAGCACCTGCTCCAGGTCGGGACACCACTGGATGGCCAGATTGGATATCGCCAGGTCGAGACTGGCATCGGCCAGCGGCAGCGCCTGGGCGTCGGCGCAGACCCAGGCGCACGCCGTGGCACGCGGATGAGGTGATGCCTCTTGGCGAGCCTGTGCCAGCATCGCCGCGGACAGATCCAGCCCCAGCACGCTGGCGTCAGGGTAGCGCTGGGCTACTCCCCGGGTCAGGTCGCCGGGCCCGCAACCCAGATCGAGGATCCGTTCGGCGTGATCTGGCAGGTGGGGCCACAGCGTCTCGGCCATTGCCATCTGGGCGCGTGCCAGTTCTCGGTAGCGCGGGGCCGCCCGCGAGAACGCCCGGGCGACCCGTCGCTGCCAGTCACCGGGTGTGGCATCGGGCGCTACGGAGACGCCAGCCTGGGCCGGCGTGGCGGTGTCGCTGGAGCGTGCGGGCTCGAGCTGGCGCTGCACAAGCGGAGCGTTCATGGCGTCACCTCGTCAAACCCCTGGACTTCGCGGTCGGCATCGATAGCTGCGCGGTCACCATAGTGAGCCCCGCGACGGCTGGTGGGTGCCTTTCCTTCATCTAGCATGCGCAAGGCGTGTCGCTGAATCGCCTCGGCCAGACGGGCCGGCTGGCTCAGCATCGGGCAGTGTCCGGCGCCTTCGATCCGCTCGTCCATGGCCGCGCGTACGGCAGGGGCCAGCAGGGGGTCCGTGGCACCGCACAGGGACGTGACGGGGACGGGAGTTGCATTATCCGGCGCTTGGCCTGAGACATGGCCTGGCACGCCGCCAAGCAGGTCACCGATATCGGCGCCTGCCAGGGTGGCGAGGCCCTGCTCCAGGGTGGCGTGATCGGCGCCGATGTCAGGCGTCAGCAGGCTGCGCAGCCGGCGCAGGGCGTCACGGGGCGTGGGCTCGCCGGACAGCTGCCAGCGCAGGAAATGCTCTCTGGCCCTGGTCGGGTCGCGGCGGAAGGCTGCGCGAAAATCAGCCAGCGCCGTCGTTGTCACCCCGTTCGGGTGACAGAAGGTCGGGCCCATGCCGAGCAGCACCAGGCCATCGGGGGCGGGCAGGTGCCGGGTCAGCGCGGCGGCCTGCAACGCACCGAGCGACCAGCCCACCCAGATGACCGGCTCGCCGTCGCGGGACGACAGGGAAGGGCCCATGGCCTTCGCCAGCGCCTGAAGGCCAGAGGACGGGTGTGCCTGCTGCTGGAAAAGCCCCGTGTCTGCGTCTGAGGCGTCTGCGTCCGAGGCACCTGCGTCTGCAAGCGCGGGCCTGCCGCCCATGCCGGGCCAGTCGATGGCCTCCACCGTCACCGAGGTCCCCCAATGGCTCGCCAGCGGTGACCAGATTCTGGCGTCGATGGCCCAACCGGACAGCAGTACCAGCCGGATCATCGGGATGCCCCTGCGCAGGTGGCCGACTCCTGCTTCTGGCACGTCAAGAGCGCCTCGAGCAGACGGTCGATGTCGTGGTCGTCATGGGCGGCGCTCAGGGTGACACGCAGCCTCGAGGCACCGGCGGGGACCGTCGGCGGGCGAATGGCACCCACCCGGATGCCAGCGTCCTCGAGGGTCCTGGCCCAGTCCAGGGTGCGCTGCTCATCGCCGAGCAGGATCGGCTGGATGGGGGTGGCCGACGCCATCAGCGGCAGCTTCAGGCTGGTGGCCTCGCGGCGGAATCGCGCGATCAGCCCATCGAGATGGCGGCGACGCTCGGGTTCGCTGGCCACTATCTCGAGAGACTGTAGCGTCGCCGCCGCCACCGGCGGGGGCAGGGCGGTGGTGTAGATGTAAGGGCGGGCGAACTGGATCAGATGCTCGATCAGGGCGTCATCGCCGGCGACGAAGGCACCGGCGGTGCCGAGCGCCTTGCCCAGGGTGCCGACCAGCACGGGGACCCGCTCGCAGCCGAGTCGTCGCCCGACGCTACCGTCGCCGTTTTCGCCCAGCACGCCGATGCCATGAGCATCGTCGATCATCAGCCAGGCGCCGTGGCGCCGGCTGAGTTCGGCCAGGCCGTCGATGTCGGCGCAGTCCCCGTCCATGCTGAAGACCCCGTCGCTGATGACCAGGCGGCGGCTGGCGTCCGGGGCCCGATCCAGCAGGCGCGCCAGGTCATCAAGGTCGTTGTGGTGATAGCGCCGTGAGCGGGCGCCGGACAGCCGGGCACCGTCGATCAGGGAGGCGTGATTCAGCCGGTCCTGCAGAAGATGCACGCCGCTGTCACAGAGCGCCTGTATCACCCCCAGGTTGGCCATGTAGCCGGTGGAGAACAGCAGCGCCCGGGGGCGTCCGGTGAGGCGTGCCAGGGCTTCTTCGAGTGCCTCGTGCACCGTGCTGTGTCCGGTGACCAGATGTGAGGCACGGGCCCCGGCGCCGAAGCGCCGCGCACCATCGGCGGCGGCCTCGGCCAGACGCGGGTCAGCGGCCAGACCGAGATAGTCATTGCCGGCCATGTCGAGTCGCTGCGCCTCCTGCCGATGGACACGGCGCTGGCGCCAGCGATGCGCCTCGTGGCGTGCCTGGGCACTCTGGCGCAGGTGGGAATGCCAGTCTGCGCTCATGGAGTGGGCTCCCGGCGGGGACGCACCGCACTAGCGCAGGGCTGGCAGCGGGCGCACATGGGGCTAGACCGCAGCGTCATAGAACTGGGCGCTGCTGGCTTCCCTGGCCTGGCGCTCGATCTGCCGGGCCAGGACCTGTTCGCGTTCGTCGTCACTGGCACAGGTGTCGCGACGTTCCGGATGCAGGCCAAGCTTGTCGAACAGCGCGCGGTCACGCTCGACCTGTGGGTTGCCGGTGGTCAGCAGGGTGTCGCCGTAGAAGATCGAGTTGGCGCCGGCCATGAAGGCCAGTGCCTGGGTCGACTCGTCCATTTGCTCCCGCCCGGCGGACAGTCGCACGTGGCTCTTCGGCATCATGATGCGGGCCACCGCGATGGCGCGCAGGTACTCGATGGGGTCCAGGTCCTCGACGTCCTCCAGGGGCGTGCCGGGGACCTTGACCAGCATGTTGATCGGTACCGACTCCGGGTGCGGTGACAGGTTGGCCAGCTGCCTGAGCAGCCCCGCGCGATCGCGAGCGGTCTCGCCCATGCCGAGGATGCCGCCGGAGCAGATCTTCATGCCGGCCTGGCGCACATTGCCCAGGGTGTCGAGGCGATCGGCGTAGCTGCGCGTGGTAATGATCTCGCCGTAGTACTCAGGCGAGGTATCCAGATTGTGGTTGTAGTAGTCGAGGCCGGCGTCGGCCAGCTGGTGGGCCTGGGCTTCGTCGACCATGCCAAGGGTCATGCAGGTCTCGAGCCCCAGCGCCTTGACCCTTTTCACCATTTCGATGACCACCTCGAGATCCCGCTGGCGCGGGCTGCGCCAGGCGGCGCCCATGCAGAAACGGCTGGCACCGGCATCGAGTGCGGACTTAGCCTGCTCCACCACCTTTTCGATCTCGAGCAGCTTCTCCTTGTCCAGGCCGGTGTTGTAGTGGCCAGACTGAGGACAGTACTTGCAGTCCTCGGGGCAGGCGCCGGTCTTGATCGACAACAGGGTCGAGACTTGAACGGCGTTGGCATCGAAGTGCTGGCGGTGGACGCACTGGGCCTTGAACAGCAGATCATTGAAGGGCAGGGCGAACAGCGCTTCGATCTCATCGAGCGTCCAGTCGTGACGGGGGGCGGCATCGGCGGCTAGGGTGGAAACTGTGGACGTCGAGTCGGCAGACATGGGTGTCTCGCTATGGTCAACTTTTTAAAATCGGATTGGTTGACGACAAGGATAAGTGGTATGGCGAAGCTGTCAACCTGCCTGATCGGCAAGGTTGACCATGGCGTGGCGAAACTGATGGCGGATCGCTGCCTGTTCTGCCTGGCGACCCTGGCGCCAGGGCCAGGGCCAGGGTCAGGAGAAGGGTCAAGATCGGGGCTCGCGGCGATTGCTGCGCCGGGTCCTGTGTCCGTCCTGCTGTGTGATCCCTGCCGCCGAGGGCTTGACCTCAATCGTTGTCCCTGCGAGGGCTGTGGCGAACCCTTGCCCGAGCACCGCTGGCGGCGTCCGGCGGGTGAACGCCTGTGCGGTCGCTGCCTGGTGGAGCCCTTAAGCTTCCATGAGGTGCGGACGCCGCTGATCTACCGCGACGAGATCAGACGTCTCGTCCAGCGCTTCAAGGCCGAGGCCCATCTGCCCAGCGCCCAGTTGCTGGTCGCACTGTTTCTCGAGGCATCGCTCGTGGGCGAGAATGGCGTGCCTGACGCTCTGATCGGGGTGCCGCGTCATCCCGCGAGGGCCAGGCGCTTTGGCTTCGATCAGGGCCAGTGGCTGGCCTGCGAGCTGGGGCGTCGGCTCGGCGTGCCGGTGAGGAGGGCCTGGCGGCGTCGCGATGATCGCCCCCAGCATGAGCTCGGTTCGCGGGCCCGTCGTCGCATCGCGTCGGGCATGTTTGGTATCGCGTCAGGGCTGCCTCGGCACGTGGCGCTGGTCGATGACGTCATGACCACCGGGGCCACCCTTGAGCGGCTGGCGCAGGCCTGTCGCCGGGCGGGGGCGCGCCGGGTGGACGCCTGGGCGCTGGCGAGGACGCCGCCACCCTGGCTCTGTTAAGCTCGGCGCCTCTCGCCTCGTTTGATATTTGTGCTTTTACCCGGAGCCCCCATGACCACGACCCCCACGCCCTTCAGTGAACTTTCTCCGCAGCGCGTGGTGGAGGCGATCGAATCACTGGGCTTGTGGCTGCCCGGCGAGCCCTTTGCGCTCAACAGCTACGAGAACCGCGTCTATCTGGTCCAGGACGATGACCGCAAGCGTTGGGTGGCCAAGTTCTACCGCCCTGATCGGTTGAGCGATGAGGCCATCGGCGAGGAGCACGCCTTCCTGCGTGAGCTCGACGATGCCGGGGTGCCGGTGGCGGCCCCCTGGCGCAACGACGCTGGCGAGAGTCTGCACCGGGCGGGGGGCTACCGCGTGGCGCTGTTTCCCCACCTGCCCGGCCAGGCGCCTGAGCTCGAGAACCCCGACCATCTGTTCGCCCTGGGTGAGCTGATAGGACGCGTCCACGAGGTGGGCCGGCGCGGCGAGTTCGCCCATCGCTGTCGGCAGGAGCCCCGCGCCATGGCCGAGCAGGCTCGTCGCACGGTACTCGAGAGTCCCTGGTTGAGCGAGCGTCAGCGCAAGGCCTACGAGCGCATCTCGCAGCAGTTGATCGAGGCGCTGGCACCACCCGCGGGTGTCAGCGCACCCATGCAGAGGGTTCACGGCGACTGCCACATCGGCAATATGCTGGGGCGGGAGGATCGCTTTGCGCTGGTCGATTTCGACGACGCGATGATGGCGCCGGCGGTACAGGACCTGTGGATGCTGTTCACCGCCCAGGGGCCGGAGGAAAGGGCGATGCAGCTATCGGAGGTGATCGAGGGCTACGAGCAGGTGATCGATTTCGATCGCCAGCAGCTCGCCCTGATCGAACCGCTTCGCGCCTTGAGGTTGATGCGCCATAGCGCCTGGGTGGTGGCGCGCTGGAACGATCCGGCCTTTCCCCGGGCGTTTCCCTGGGTCGCCGACGCCGGCTACTGGGACGAGCACATCCGCCAGCTGGAGCATCAACGCCTGGCCCTGGCGGATTCCGAGCGCTGGCTGGCGGGTGGCTGACAGATGGGGTCTGGCGGACGCCGTGTGCTGTCCGCCATAGGTGCCGCTACTCGGACGGAGTGGTCTGGCTCGACGGGGTGGCCTGCTTGGTTTCGGTGTCGGCGTCTTCGCCACGACGTTCGGCGTTAAGCTGCGCAGACGGATTGGGCATCTGCTCGATGGCCAGCGGTTCGGTCAGTTCCAGCTGAAACACGCGGTCGGCGTCCAGGCGGCAGCCGCCGTCATCGCAGGCGGCGATGCCGAACTGGCCATCCTCGTCATAGGCGCCGGCGATGAGTTCGCCGGAGTAGATGTGGCTTTCGCCGCCATCGGTCTCGACGCAGGTGAGGGCCTCGGTGGTGATACGCAGGCGTTGGCCATCGCGCTTGGCGTCGCCGACCAGCACGCAGTAGTGGGGCAGGTCGGTGCGTCCCTCGGCATCGGCGGCGGGCTTGAGCATGACATCATCGAGCCGCTGTCCGGCGGAGTCGAGGTCGATGCCTTCGATAATGCTGACGTTGATGCGTGCCTGGGCGGGTAGCTCCAGGCTGTCCGCCATAGCGGGCGTCATGCTGGTCAGGGCGCTGAAGGTCAGAATGGCGACGAGGGGCGTGCTGGGCCGGGCAAGCAGGCGGCGAAGGGCAGGCATTGGCGATTCTCGCGATATGGCTGGCGAAATGCGGGCAACAGGACGGGTAGCTGCATGGAGGCATGCCACCGACAGTGTCGCCTGGCACATGGACAACCTGATGACGATAGCACAGGGCTGTCGGGTGGACAGCTATCGCTCTCGTTGCGCGACACTCTGTCACGTACCTCGTCGCGACGGTGGCGGCAATCTCCCAATAGGCGTTGGCAACGGGCTTTTGCCGCGGGCTGTGGCAAGCTCGGGTGTCGCGCCGATTTCTCGCCAATGATGGGGGGGGACGTTGGGCAAAAACGCCAGGCGAACTGCGGAAGGCGACACGCTGCGGTAGACTATCGCTCACGCAATGCAAAAGCTATACTTCAAAAATTCTTTGTACAGGTTTTGTGGAGCCAGGCGGGCCGCCTGGTGTTCGCCCGAGCCGACGACTCCCCTGAAGGGCTGGATCATGACTGACGAACTCGCCAATCACTATCGACACATCATTGAGGAACTGGGCGAAGACCCGGAGCGAGAAGGGTTGGTGGATACGCCCAAGCGTGCTGCCAAGGCCATGCAGTTTCTCAACCGCGGCTACACCCAGTCGCTGGAAGAGATCGTCAATGGTGCGGTGTTTTCGTCCGAGACCGACGAGATGGTGTTGGTCAAGGACATCGAGCTGTACTCCATGTGCGAGCATCACTTGCTGCCCTTCATCGGCAAGTGCCATATCGCCTACCTGCCCAACGGCAAGGTGCTGGGACTGTCCAAGTTTGCCCGGATCGTCGACATGTACGCCCGCCGCATGCAGATCCAGGAGAATCTGACCCGTCAGATCGCCGATGCCGTGCTGCAGGTCACCGATGCCCGGGGCGTGGCCGTGGTGGTGGAGGCGCGACACCTGTGCATGATGATGCGAGGGGTCGAAAAGCAGAATTCCAGCATGACGTCCTCGGTGATGCTGGGGGCCTTCCGCGAGAAGCCGAGCACCCGTCAGGAGTTCCTGACGTTGGTCAACAGCCGCTGAGGAGCCGGTTCTACGGCCGCCGCACGAAGCGCTGAAGCCGATGCTTTTCGTTTACCGCTTTCAAGCATGACGCACGGGAGGGGCCATGTCCCTGCATGTACTGGGTGACCAGCACCTGGATCACGACCTTGCCACCATCCGCATCAAGAACCTGCGGTTGAGGACCTTCATCGGCATCAAGGAGGAGGAGATCCTCAATCGCCAGGACGTGGTGATCAATGCGGTGATCCGCTACCGCGCCGACAAGGCGGTGGCGTTCAATCATATCGAACAGGCGCTCAACTACCGCACCATCACCAAGCAGGTGATCGCGCTGGTGGAGGAGAACCGCTTTCAGCTGCTGGAGCGGATGACCCGCGAAGTGCTGGACCTGATCATGAGTCACGAGCAGGTGCTGACCACCCAGGTGGAGATCGACAAGCCCCATGCGCTGCGCTTTGCCGACTCGGTATCGATCACGCTGTCGGCCTCGAGGGCGCCGCGGGATCAGGATTCGGTGAGTTGAGGCGACGGCTTCGAGTTGGCGATCGGCCAGCGGAACGCTTAGCATGAAAGCTATATCGTCGTCGCGCAGTCGCTGAAGCGTCGTCGCCAGTCAATGCAGTTTTCCGTCAAGCCCGAGCCAGGAGCCTTCATGAAAGCCCTTAACGACATGCCGCTGTTTCGCCCCTTTGCCTATATCGACGGAAGCTGGGTGGCGGCCGACAGCGGGGAGCAGATCGACATCGTCAATCCGGCCAGTGGCGAGACCATCGCCCAGGTGCCTCGTCTGGGTCGCGCCGAGACCGAGGCGGCGATCGACGCGGCCGACGCCGCCCTGCCGGCCTGGCGCGCGCTGACGGCCCAGGAGCGGGCAGACATCCTGATGAAGTGGTACGAGCTGATGCTCGAACATCAGGACGAGCTGGCCACCATCATGACCCTCGAACAGGGCAAGCCGCTCAAGGAAGCCGCCGGCGAGATCGTCTACGCCGCCAGTTTCCTGCGCTGGTTCGCCGAGGAAGGACGCCGGGTCTACGGTGAGACCATTCCGGCGGCCAAGGCCAACCAGCGTATCGTGGTGACCAAGCAGCCGGTGGGTGTCTGCGGCGCCATCACGCCCTGGAACTTCCCCGCCGCCATGATCACCCGCAAGGCTGGCGCGGCCCTGGCGGCAGGCTGCACCATCGTGGTCAAGCCGGCCAGTCAGACCCCGCTGTCGGCCACCGCGCTTGCGCTGCTTGCCGAGCGCGCCGGGGTACCGCGTGGGGTGTTCAACGTGGTGCCGGGGTCGGCCAGCGAGATCGCCGCGGCCCTGACCGAATCGCCGGTGGTGCGCAAGATCACCTTCACCGGTTCCACCGAGGTGGGGCGTACCCTGATGTCCCAGGCGGCCCAGCATATCCAGAAGATCTCGCTGGAGCTTGGCGGCAACGCACCGTTCATTGTGTTCGAGGACGCCGATCTGGACGCGGCGGTGGACGGCGCCATGGCTGCCAAGTTCCGCAATGCCGGCCAGACCTGCGTGTGTACCAATCGCTTCCTGGTGCAGTCCAGCGTCATCAACGCCTTCAGCGAGAAGCTGGCGGTGGCCATGAACAGCGAACTGACGGTCGGCGACGGCACCACCGAGGGTGTCAACATCGGACCGCTGATCGACGACAAGGCGGTGGGCAAGGTCAACGAGCATGTCCAGGACGCGGTAGACAAGGGTGCCGAGCTGTGGATCGGTGGCCACCCCCATCCGCTGGGTGGCAACTACTTCACGCCGACCCTGGTCAGCGGTGCCACCAGCGAGATGAAGGTGGCCCGGGAAGAGACCTTCGGTCCGCTGGCGGCGGTATTCCCCTTCGATGACGAGGAGGACGCCATCGAACTGGCCAACGACACCGAGTTCGGTCTGGCGGCCTACTTCTACTCGAAGGACCTGGGCCGGGTGTGGCGAGTGGCCGACGCCCTCGAGTACGGCATGGTCGGCATCAATACCGGCCTGATCTCCAACGCCGCGGCGCCCTTCGGTGGGGTCAAGGCCTCCGGCCTCGGTCGCGAAGGCGGGCACCAGGGCCTGGCCGAGTTCCTCGAGACCAAGTACCTGTGCATCGACCTCGGCGAGTAAGCCTCAGACTGCCGCCATCCTGCAGGTGGCGGCAGCGCGCTCAGCGATAGCACACACACAAGGGCCCCGACGCATGCGTCGGGGCCCTTGTCGTAGATTGGCGCTTAGATTGGCGCTTAGATTGGCGCGTAGATTGGCGGGCGGCTCCTGGGTGGGCCAGAACCGGCGGGGCCTGGGGCCCCGCCGTGCCGCCACGCGACCGCGTCAGTGGCGGAAGTGGCGCATACCGGTAAACACCATGGCGATGCCGGCCTCGTTGGCGGCGTCGATGACCTCCTGGTCACGCATGGAGCCGCCGGGCTGGATCACCGCGGTGATGCCGGCGCTGGCGGCGGCGTCGATGCCGTCACGGAAGGGGAAGAAGGCGTCGCTGGCCATCACCGAGCCGGGCACCGAGAGGCCTTCGTCGGCGGCCTTGATGCCGGCGATGCGGGCCGAGTAGACACGGCTCATCTGGCCGGCGCCGACGCCGATGGTCTGGCCTTCCTTGACGTAGACGATGGCGTTGGACTTGACGAACTTGGCGACCTTCCAGGCGAAGGCCAGGTCACGCATCTCCTGCTCCGAGGGCACGCGCTCGGAGACCACTGTCAGGTCGTCGCGGGTGACCGTGCCCAGGTCGCGGTCCTGGACCAGCAGACCGCCGGTGACGCGCTTGAGGTCGTGGGCCGGTGCCATCTGACCGGGCCAGTTGGCGCTGACGTCGAGCAGGCGCACGTTCTTCTTCTCGGCGACGATGGCCTGGGCCTCGTCGCTGACCCCGGGGGCGATGATCACCTCGACGAACTGACGATCGATGATGGCGCGGGCGGTGTCGGCGTCCAGCGGCACGTTGAAGGCGATGATGCCGCCAAAGGCGCTGGTGGGATCGGTGGCGAAGGCCTTGTCGTAGGCCGCAAGAGCGCTCTCGCCCACGGCCACGCCGCAGGGGTTGGCGTGCTTGACGATGACACAGGCGGTGTCGTCGAAGCTCTTGACGCACTCGAGCGCGGCGTCGGTGTCGGCCACGTTGTTGAACGACAGCGGCTTGCCCTGCAGGGTGACGGCGGTGGAGACGCTGGGTTCGCTGGCGCCTTCTTCCACGTAGAACGCCGCCTGCTGGTGGGGGTTCTCGCCGTAACGCATGGACTGCTTCTTGGTCAGCTGCAGGTTGTAGGTGCGCGGGAAACCGTCCTCTGCGCCCTCGACCCGACGGCCAAGATAGTCGGCGATGGCACCGTCGTAGCCGGCGGTGTGTTCAAAGGCCTTGACCGCCAGGTCGAAGCGGGTGGCCTGGGCCAGCGCGCCGCCGTTGTCACGCATCTCTGCGATCACCCGGTCGTAGTCGTCGGCGTTGACCACGATGCTGGTGTAGGCATGATTCTTGGCGCAGGCGCGCACCATGGTGGGGCCGCCGATGTCGATGTTCTCGATGGCGTCTTCCAGGCTGCAGTCAGGACGCGCCACGGTGGCGGCAAAGGGGTAGAGGTTGACCACCACCATGTCGATGGGCGCGATGTCATGCTCGGCCATGACCTCGTCGTCCTGGCCGCGACGCCCGAGGATGCCGCCGTGGATCCTGGGGTGCAGGGTCTTGACACGGCCATCCATGATCTCGGGAAACCCGGTGTGCTCGGACACCTCGGTGACGGCGATGGCGTTGTCGGCCAGCAGGCGGTAGGTGCCGCCGGTGGACAGCAATTCGACGCCCATGTCGGCGAGGGCGCGGGCGAGGTCGACGATACCGGTCTTGTCCGACACGCTGATCAGGGCGCGACGAACGGCGAGAGAGGAGGGCTGGGCCATGGAGATGTCTCTGTTGCGAAGGGAAGCGAAGGGCGCCTTGGCGCAGAAAAGGGAGCCGTGGGCTCCCTTGGGGTCGGGTCAGATCAGTTCGTAGTGCTTGAGCTTCTTGCGCAGGGTGCCACGGTTGAGTCCGAGCATCTCTGCGGCACGGGTCTGGTTGCCGTTGGTGTAGACGAGCACCGACGACAGCAGAGGCGCCTCGACCTCGGCCATCACCATGGCGTGGAGGTCGGTGACGGTGCCGCCGTCGAGATGGTCGAAGTAGCGTTCCATGGCGGCGAACACGGCCTCGCGCAGGGGACGTTCGTCACTGGCCTGCGGTGCGGAGGGTGCCAGGCCGTCGAGGCCACGCTGAGAGGTGTCGAGTTTGGAGGCGGACACCGACTGGTCGATGGGTTGCTGGCTGGTCATGCGGCACGGGTTCCATGGTGTGCCACGGCCCTGGCCACGCGCTCGGGGGCGCTGGCGGGGTCGTGACGAAAGAGTTCGTCGATAAAGTCGCGCTGGGCCTGGGTCGAGGTCAGGCCGTTGAAGGTGGCCTTGAGCTGGCGACGGCCATCGTCGTCGAGGCGTCGATCGCTGGACAGGTACCAACCCAGATGCTTGCGCGCGATGCGCACGCCCATATGGTCACCGTAGAAGGCGTGCAGGGCATCGAGGTGAGAGCCGAGGACGTCGCGTCGTTCCGCGTCGGAAGGCGCCGGCAGGATTTCGCCATGGCGCAGATAGTGGCTGATCTCGCGGAAGATCCAGGGGTTGCCCTGGGCGCCTCGACCCACCATAACCGCATCCGCACCAGTATAGTCGAGTACGCGCCGAGCCTTTTCGGGAGACGTGATATCGCCGTTGGCAAAGACCGGGATGCTGACCCTTGATGCTACCTCGGCGATGGTCTCGTACTCGGCTTCGCCCTGATAGCGTTGCTGGCGATGACGGCCGTGGACGGCCAGCGCCTGGATGCCGGCATCTTCCGCCAGCCGGGCGATGCGCACCGCGTTGTTGGACTCGGCGCACCAGCCGGTGCGGATCTTCAGGGTCACCGGCACGTCGACGGCGGCCACCACCGCATCGAGGATCTCCGCCACCAGCGCCTCGTCCCGCAGCAGGGCAGAGCCCGCGGCCTTGTTGCAGACCTTCTTGGCCGGACAGCCCATGTTGATGTCGATGATCTCGGCGCCCTGTTCGGCGTTGAGGCGGGCGGCGGTGGCCAGCATCTCGGCGTCGCCGCCGGCGATCTGCACCGCCCTGGGACCGGGTTCGCCCCGGTGGTCCATGCGCAGGCGCGACTTGCGGGTGTGCCACAGGCTGGGATCGGAGGTGACCATCTCGCCCACCACCAGTCCCGCGCCCAGGCGACGACAGAGCGCGCGGAAGGGGCGGTCGGTGACCCCGGCCATGGGCGCAAGGATCACCGGGCCGGCCAGCTGATGCGGGCCAATGCAGGTGGTGATGCCTGAATCTTGCTGTTGCACCATGGGGGATCTGGGATCGTGGTCTGACATGGGAGCTGCCGTCGTTCCGGGGCTGCATATCATACGCCTCGAAGCACCGTTGGTGAAGGCGTGTTCGAGACGTTTTAATGCGAAAGGCTGCCCGGTGACAGCCTCTCGTGGCGCGATGTTCAGTCCTTGGTGGGGCGCCGGCCGCTAAGCCGCACCCAGCCTTCACGGACTTCCGGCTCGTCCATGAAAAGTCCCTCGTGGCGGTAGGCGTCGATCACCTCGTCGGCCTGGGCCTCGAGGATGCCAGACAGCGCCAGGCGACCACCGTCGGCGACATGGCCGGCGATGGTCGGGGCCAGTTCCACCAGCGGGCCGGCCAGGATATTGGCCACCACCAGGGTGAAGCGCTCCTCGCCCATCTGCTCCGGGTAGCGCAACGTCAGGCGCGACTCGTCGATGGCGTTGCGCTCGGCGTTGTCACGACTGGCGCTGAGCGCCTGCGGGTCGATGTCGGTGCCGATGGCTCGGGCGGCACCCAGCTTGAGTGCGGCGATGGCAAGGATGCCGGAGCCACAGCCGACGTCGAGCAGTTCGATGCCGTCGAGTTCGCCGTCGAGCGCCAGCCCATCGAGCCACTCGAGACACAGTGCGGTGGTGGGGTGGGTGCCGGTACCGAAGGCCAGGCCCGGGTCCAGATGCAGATTGACCGCGTCATCCTCGGGCGGCTGGTGCCAGCTCGGCACGATCCACAGTCGCTGACCCATGCGCAGGGGCTCGAAGCTGTCCATCCACTCGCGCTCCCAGTCGCGGTCATCGATCAGCTCGTGCTCGATGACCGGGCAGGGCTCGCCGGGCAGGGATTCGGCCCAGGCGGCAGACAGCCGCTCGAGCATGTCCGCCAGACCGTCGAGGTCATCGTAGAGACCGGTGAGAATGGTCTGGTCCCACAGTGGGGTGGTGCCCCGGTCCGGCTCGAACACCGGATCGTCGTGGGCGTCCTGCAGGGTGATCGCGGTGGCGCCTTCGGCCAGCAGCAGTTCCTCCAGCAGTTCCGCCTGCTGTGGTGGGACCTCGGCCTTGAGTTGAAGCCAGGGCATGGCGGTATTCCTCTTCGGTCTGGTGCAACGTCAACGGGGCGGCCTGGGCCGCCCCGTTGTCACGCTCTTGGTGCAAAGCCGCCGTGCTACTGCGCGAGCTTCTTCTCGAGGTAGTGAATATTGACGCCACCCTGCTGGAAGTAGCCGTCGCGCACCAGGTCCTTGTGCAGGTCGGTGTTGGTCTTGATGCCTTCCACCAGCAGCTCGTCCAGGGCGTTGCGCATGCGCGTCAGCGAGGTCTCGCGGTCGGCGCCCCAGGTGATCAGCTTGCCGATCAGCGAGTCGTAGTGGGGCGGCACCGTGTAGCCGGTGTACAGGTGGGAGTCCATGCGCACGCCGAGACCGCCCGGAGGATGGTACAGCGTGACCTTGCCCGGAGAAGGCATGAAGGTGCGAGGATCCTCGGCGTTGATGCGGCACTCGAAGGCGTGGCCGTTGAGCTCGACATCTTCCTGGCGGATCGACAGCGGCAGGCCGGAGGCGATGCGCAGCTGCTCGCGCACGATATCCACGCCGGTGACCATCTCGGTGACCGGGTGCTCCACCTGGACGCGGGTGTTCATCTCGATGAAGAAGAACTCACCGTCCTCGTAGAGGAACTCGAAGGTGCCGGCGCCGCGATAGCCGATTTCCACGCAGGCTTCGCGACAGGCTTCCAGCACCTTGGCGCGGGCGTCCGGATCCAGGCCCGGCGCGGGTGCTTCTTCCAGCACCTTCTGGTGGCGGCGCTGCAGCGAGCAGTCGCGGTCATACAGGTGGATGGCATTGCCCTGGCCGTCGGCCAGCACCTGAACCTCGACGTGACGCGGCTTCTCGAGGAACTTCTCCATGTACACGGTGCCGTCGCCGAAGGCCGAGTGGGCCTCGGTGCGGGTTACCGTGACCGCGGAGATCAGGTGGGCTTCGGTGTGCACCACGCGCATGCCACGTCCGCCGCCGCCGGCGGCGGCCTTGATGATCACCGGGTAGCCGATGCGCCGGGCGGTGGCCAGCAGCTCGCCTTCATCGTCGCCCAGCGGCCCGTCGGAGCCTGGCACCGTGGGCACGCCGGCCTTCTTCATCGCTTCGATGGCGCTGACCTTGTCGCCCATCAGGCGAATGGTCTCGGCGCGCGGGCCGATGAAGGTGAAGCCGGAACGCTCGACCTGCTCGGCAAAGTCGGCATTCTCGGAGAGGAAGCC
Organism: Halomonas sp. YLB-10; assembly: GCF_003856855.1. NCBI lineage: Bacteria > Pseudomonadati > Pseudomonadota > Gammaproteobacteria > Oceanospirillales > Halomonadaceae > Halomonas > Halomonas sp. YLB-10. The sequence goes on along the minus strand of NZ_RRCU01000003.1, from coordinate 107,925 downwards.
GTAGCCGGGGTGGATGGCGCTGGCGTCGGTCACCTCGGCCGCGCTGATCAGCGAGGGGATATTGAGGTAGGACTGGGCCGAGGAAGCGGGGCCGATGCACACCGCCTCATCGGCGAGCCGCACGTGCATCAGTTCGCGGTCGGCCTTGGAGTGGACCGCAACCGTCTTGATCCCGAGCTCCTTGCAGGCCCGCAGGATGCGAAGAGCGATCTCGCCGCGGTTGGCGATAAGAACCTTGTCCAACATGGTGGTGTCCGCCGAAAGTGAATGATCAGGGAAGACGCAAGTCTTCTCAGGAGATGACAACCAGGGGCTGGTCGAACTCGACGGGCTCGCCGTCCTCGACCATGAAGGCCTCGATCACGCCGTCACGATCGGCTTCGATCTGGTTCATCATCTTCATCGCTTCGACGATGCAGATGGTGTCACCCTTGCGCACGCTGGCGCCGACTTCCACGAAAGGCTTGGCGCCGGGTGCCGGGGAGCGGTAGAAGGTGCCGACCATCGGCGAGACCACGGCCTGGCCCTGGTAGCTCGGGCCGCTGTCGGCGCTGGGTGCGGGAGCTTCGGCCGGGGCCTGGGCAGGTGCGGCCGCCGGTGCAGCGGGTGCGCCCCAGGGTTGGGCGGCGGGTGCCGGCTGCCAGCTGCCACCCTGCGGATGACGGCTGATGCGGACCGATTCTTCACCTTCCTGGATCTCGATTTCGCTGATGTTGGACTCTTCCAGCAGTTCAATCAGCTTCTTGACCTTACGAATATCCATGACGTTGTCTCGATCGTGTGAAGTGTCTACCGGGCGCTGTAAACCCGGTCCAAGTCGTTAGAGATCGCGGCAAGATGGCGGCTCTTGGCGTCTCTATCGTGTCAGAATTCAGAGTAGTGCGGAGTTTGCCGAAAATTGCGAAGGTTGTCCAGCGAGGCCGAACGCTGTTCGCTGTCACCTTCACCCGCTGGTGGTAGCCGCCTGGGCGCCGTCGAGGGCGCGGCTGACTGCGGCGATATGGCCGGCCAGGGCAGCGGCGTCGAGTTCGCCCTGGATACGTGCCTGACGAAGCTCCTGGTCCCCGTCGAAGAACAGAAGACTCGGTGGGCCGAACAGACCCAGATGGTCGAGCACCTCACGACTCACGGCGTTGGTGTCGGTCACATCGACGTCGATCCAGCGGAAGCCGGCGAGGGCCTCGCGTACCCGGGGGTCGGGAAACACCTCGCGCTCCATCACCTTGCAGGAAATGCACCATTCGGCGGTGACGTTGACGAAGGCGGGGGTCGTGGACTCGGCCAGGGCCGCCTGAAGCTGGCCCAGGCTCTCGACGATGCGATCGGGATGGGCCGCCTCGATAGAGCTGCTCGTCGCGCTCATGGGGCCGGCGGCCAGGGGGCGAAGGGGATCGCCACCGCCACGGGCGGCGCCGATGACCAGTGCGATGCCCCACACCAGCAGCACGATACCGGCGCCCTGGCGGACCCGCGGCCAGCCCGGTGTACTCGCCAGATCGAGGGCGCCGAGGGCCAGCGCCGTGCCGATGGCCAGGCCCGCCCACAAGAGCAGGGTGACCGGGGCCGGGATCAGGCGTTCGATCAGCCAGACGGCGACGCCCAGCAGCAGCACACCGAAGGCGATCTTGACCCCGTTCATCCAGGCGCCCGAGCGAGGCAGCAGGGTGGTGCCGAAGCCGCCGACCAGTAACAGCGGGACGCCCATACCCAGCGCCAGGGCCAGCAGCGCCGCGCCACCGATGACGGCGTCACCGGTGGAGGAAATGAATACCAGGGCGCCGGCCAGCGGTGCCGACACGCAGGGCGAGACAACCAGCACCGACAGCGCGCCGGCCAGCGCCAGACCCAGGGGGCCGCTGCGCTGGGCGCGTGCTTGCCAGGCATCGATGCGTGAGCCGAGCCCCGAGGACAGACGTAGATTGAAGACCCCGAACATGGCCAGTGCGAACAGGGTGAAGAGGGCGGCGAACACGATCAGTACCGGGGCCGACTGCAGCCGCGCCTGAAGGTTGAGCCCCGCGCCGAACAGACCCATCAGGACGCCGACCAGGGCGTAGGTGGCGGCCATGCCGGCGACGTAGCTTGCCGAGAGCGCAAAGGCGCGGGGGCGGCTGGGGTTCTGACCGACGATGATCGACGACAGGATCGGAATCATCGGCAGCACGCAGGGGGTAAAGGTCAGCCCGAGGCCGGCCACAAAGAACAGTCCGAGCATCAACGGCAGGCTGGCGTCCTGCATCAGGGCGCGGAAGCGGCCGTCTTCGCTGAGCGGAGCTGCATCGACAGAGGCGGTAGGGAGGCTGCCCGCTTGCTGGCTCGTGGGCGGCTGTCCGGCGAGGTCCGCTGCGGTAGCCTGGGCTGTGTTGTCGTTGGCCGTCTGGCCGTCCTCCAGAGCGTCGGCAAAGGCGGCGGGGGGCTCACTCTGGGCGGCGGCCAGCTCAAGGCGTTCCGGGGGGTAGCACAGACCGGCGTCGGCGCAGCCCTGGAACGTCAGGGCGATGTCCAGTGGCCCCTGACGGGTGTCGGCCAGCGGGGCACTGAACACCACCTGATCGTAGAAGACGTTGACGTCGCCGAGAAATTCGTCGGTCTTGGCCTCCCCGGGCGGTAGCGACAGCTCACCCAGGGCGTCCGGTTCGCCTGGCAGTTCCAACGAGAAGCGGTGACGATAGAGATAGTAGCCGTCGGCATTCTGCATGCCGATATAGAGCCGATCGCCGTCGTGCCAGGCGCTGGCGGTAAAGGCCTCGTTCACCGGCAGAAACTCGGCGCTGCTCGACGACGAGGAAAAGAACTGGGCCTGGGCCACCCAGGGGGACAGCAGCAGACAGACGAACAGCAAGAGGCGTGTGGCGAAGAACACGTCGAATCCTTGTTGACGATGGGTGTGGAAGACGGGGCAAGGCGTGGCGGGATTCGCCTGCCGTGTCAGACCCCACTGTGTGACCGTGGAAGCGGGGCGGGGTTCCCGCGGACCCTGCGCTATGATCAGATGCAAGCGTATTCTACCACTGGCGCCGGCGCTTTCCCTCATTGGAGGCAGGGCTGGCCGGCCTTTGATGAACGACAAGGAGAGCGAAATGAGCAGTCGTCGACAGCGCGCCGAAAGGCGTCGTCAGGAGCTCGAGAACCCGCAGTACGGATGGATCTGGAAACCGCTCGCCGTGCTGCTGGTGCTTGCCGTGATGGTGGCGGTGGGGCTGGGGATCTGGTGGAGCCTGGCGCCGTCGCGCTTCGACGTGGAGACTGCCACCCAGGAGCAGCGCATCTCCGCGGCGCCGGCGGCCAGAGGCACCGTTACGGTCGCGACCCTGGCCACCCTGATCGATACCTTGCAGGACAAGCCCGGCGGGTACCTGCGAAATGACCTGATGCCGCCGGGACTGCTGCTCGACAATATGCCGTCCTGGGAAACTGGTGTGCTGGTTCAGGCGAGGCTGATGGCCGCCAGCCTGGCGGACTTCGACCCCGGCGCCGGTGAGTCGGTGAATACTCTGATCGCTGCCCTCGAACAGGACGCCGACGATTGGCTGGCCCCGTCCATGGAGGATCACCTGGCCCAGGCGGGGAACTCGGCCCGCGCCTATCTGGCGCGTTTCGACGATGGGGTCGGCGCGTCCTTCGTCGATCAGGGCCAGGGCCTGGCGCTCTATCTGGACGCGGTGCGCCAGCAGTTGGCCTCGTTGCGGGAGCGGCTGTCATCCACGGTCAGCGACAGCGAGCGCTTGAAGGAACTGGGTATCGAAGTGGCACAGGACAGTCGAGTGCCCTGGTACCGCGTCGACAACGTGTTCCACGAGACCCGCGGTCAGACCTGGGCGCTGGGACACCTGCTCGAGGCGCTCGAGCGTGACCAGGCGGATCTGATCGCAAGCGCGGGCCTCGGCGACAGCTACGCCCGTGCGCTGGCCGAGATCGAGCGTATGCAACGTCAGTTCTGGAGCCCGGTGGTGCTGCGCGGCAGTGGCCTCGGCATCTTCGCCAACTATCCGCTGACCATGGCCCATCATCTGAGCCGGCTCGACGGCGCCCTGGCGTCCCTGATCGATGGCCTGGGTGGCGCCGAAGCGGCCCCGGAAGCCGCGACGCCACCGGTGACCGAGGTGACCCGTAGCACCGACGATGAGGAGGCGGCGGAGTCAGCCGGCGTTGAGCAGAGTGATGAGAAGAGTGATGAGCAGGATGGCCAGCAGAGCGACGAGCAGAGTGACCAGCACAGCGACGAGCAGGGCGCTGAAGCCAATAGTGACGAGCAGGACGCCGACGCCAATAGCGGCGAGCAAGGATCCAACCAGCAGCAGCCTGGCGAGCAAAGCGCCGAGTAGCAAGAGCCGAGTCAAGAGCCCCGAGCCGTGAACGGGGCCCAATGACGGGGTGAGAGAGACCGGTTGCCGATTTTCTCCCTCGTCCTTGCCTGAATTTTCGCAAGCTACCATGCCCTCGTTGCCGGGGGCATTTTTTTCTCAGTTTGCTTCGTTCGCCCGGATACTTTTTGCCGCTCCGCGCTTTGGTAATTGGAGGCCTGGCGTCCCCCTGGCTGACGCGCCATGTCGCCAATGACTAGATGCGTCATCTCGGCGCATGAACCGAGGTTGCTGCAGCGATCACCTCGTCGTATCAGGAATCAGTGATCTGTCGCACTGCAATGGTGCGTCTGCGAAGGGCCCATGGTCGCGCTCTTTGCCCACATTCTCGATCCTGGTTTCTCAGTGCTTTTTTCGCACATTTCCAACCTTATGATTTGGCTAAAGAAACACTTTCTCCACGGTAACTGTCCGCTGGCGCCCCCGACGTGTCCTCAAGGAACACGCAATTACAAGCGGAAACAGTCGCTCTCATGCTTCCGGGATACCGATATGGGGTTTGTCAGCCTGTGTACGCCAGGAATTTCGGACTGCCAGGACGGCGCGGCTATGCAATCGTACTGGCATAAATCGCAGTACCTGGCGGCCATCGAGTCTTCGAGCGTCGACGGGTGCTGCGGGCTGTCGGTGGTCGATCGTCTCGCAGAAGACGCAGCCTCGACGGTGACAATAACCATCTGTCTACGCGCAGGGCTTCAGGGATATGCCATCGATATCACCCTGGGGCGGTAGCGTGTCACACGCTCAGGGGGACGATATGGATAAGGTGAATCAGGCACACCAGTGGACAAGGGTCGTGGACGAGTCGCAACGATCGCCCGGCTGGCTGGCGGGTGCCGTCTTCGCAGTGCTGCTTGCGCTGACCGTGAGTGGTTGTGCCTATGCCCCTGGCGGGCATATCGACTACGAGACCGAGGCGCCGGACATCGATCATCTGGTCGACATCCAGGCCATCACCCCGGCATTGGTGGCGAACTTCCGCCAGAACGTCACCGGCGATATCGCCAGCACCATGCCTTCCTACCTCAAGGCCCAGTTGACGGACTACGAGTACCGTGTCGGGCCGGGTGATGTGCTCAACATCACCGTCTATGACCACCCCGAGCTGACCATCCCGGGGGGCGCCGAGCGCAGCCCCGAAGAGACCGGCAAGACGGTACAGCCCGATGGTCGCATCTATTTCCCCTATGTCGGACGTTTCCGAGTGGCCGGGCGGACGGTGGACCAGATACGCCGAACCCTCACCGGCATGTTGTCGAACTACATCACCGAGCCCCAGGTGGACGTCAACGTCGCCGCCTACCATTCCAAGAAGATCTACGTCAGTGGAGCGGTTGCCACCCCCGGCGCCCAGCCGATCACCACGGTCCCGCTGACCCTGGTCGATGCGGTCAGCCAGGCCGGGGGGCCATCGGAGACGGCCAACTGGCACGAGGTGGTACTCAATCGTGATGGCACCAGGGAGGTGCTGTCGCTGTACGCGCTGATGCGCCATGGTGACCAGACCCAGAACCGCCTGCTGCGCGATGGCGACGTGGTGCATATCCCGACCCTGGAGTCCGAGAACGTCGCGGTGCTGGGGCAGGTCAGGAATCCCGGCAATCTGGTGCTGGGCAACGAACGTATCACCCTGACCACCGCCCTGGCGCGAGCCGGCGGCGTCATCGAGACCACCGCCGAACCGTCGGGGATCTTCGTGATTCGTCCCAAGCCGCCGGGCGATGCCAAGCTTGCCACCGTCTATCAGCTTGATATCAGCAACGCCACCTCGCTGACCATGGGCACCCACTTCCCGCTGCAGCCCCAGGACGTGGTCTACGTGACGGCGGCCCCGCTGGCACGCTGGAACAACGTGATCAGTCTGCTGCTGCCGTCGGCACTGCTGCCCGGCACCATCGCCGACACCACTACCCGCATCGGCGAGATCTGATCGGTGCGTTTTGCCAGTGCGCTGGTGCTGTGTCGAGCGAACCTGTGTCGTAGTCCGCTCGGTGCGGCGCTGCTGCAGAGGCGGCTGCCCGCCATGGAGATTCAGTCTGCCGGGCTTTCTGCGGTGCGCGAAGGTGAAGCCGCGCCCGCAGAGGTGCAAGCGCTGGCCAGGGAAGCCGGGCTCGAGTTGAGCGCCCACCGCGCTCGGGTGGCAACGCCCGAGATGATCGCCAATCACGATCTGGTGCTGGTGATGAGTGCGTCCCAGCGCCAGGCGGTCAGCGAACTTGCGCCCTTTGCCACCGGCAAGACCCTGCTGTTTGCCCACTGGCTCGACGGGATCGATATCCCCGACCCCTACCGCAAGAGCCTGGACGCACACCGTCAGGTATTCGTGATGCTTTCCGATGCCGCCGACGCCTGGCACCGAAGGCTCGCGCCATGACCTCGTATCGCCGCGCTCGAGGCCACCGACAGGACCTGCCGTCATGACCCAAATGTCACGCTTGCCTTCCGCTCCCGGCCGCGAGGATATCGACCTCGGGCGCATCCTGGGGCTATTGCTCCGGCACAAGTGGTGGATCCTCGCCGTCACCCTGCTGTTCGGAGCGGCAGGTTATGTGTCCGCCTTGCTCAAGCCACCCATCTACGAGGGCGACGCCCTGGTGCACGTGGAGCGTCGGGCCTCGGTCAGTCCGCTGGGGGACCTGGCCACGGTGATGGGAGAAGAGGAGAACACCTCGGCAGAGGTGCAGATACTGCGGTCTCGCATGGTGCTGGGGCGGGTGGTTGACCGCCTCGCCCTCGACACCCAGGTGTCGCCACGCCGTCTGCCGCTGGTCGGTGACTATCTGGTGCGTGAAGGGGTGACCCGAGAGGACCTGGCTGAGCTGGGCTGGATGACTGCTCCGCTTGGATGGCTCGAGCGGTTGATGCCCGAGGCATGGGATCTGAGCCATCTGGTGTGGGCAGGGGAGTCGCTGCAACTGGCGCGCCTCGAGGTCGCTGACTCCTATCGCGGCGCGGCCTTCCGCCTGGTGGCAGGCCGCGATGCCGGCTATCAGCTATTTGGTCCTGACGGTGATCTGTTGGGTGTCGGTCGTGTCGGCGATACCGCAAGATTCGACGGAGGCGATGTGGTGTTGAGCGTTCGCGAGATGACCGCAGCGCCAGGTGCAGAGTTCAGCCTGTCCAAGCGCCCCCAGGTGTCGGCCATCGATTCGCTGCTGGCTCGCTTGACGGTCACCGAGCAGGGCAGCGGCTCGAGCGCCAGCACCGGCATGTTGCGCCTGACCCTGACCGGCACCGACATCGATCGGGTGCGCGAGTCGCTGGATGTCCTGGCGGAAACCTTCCTGATGCAGAATGTCGAGCGGCAGTCGGCCCAGGCCGACCAGAGCCTGGCCTTTCTCGATGAGCAGGCGGTGGCATTGAAGGCCTCGCTGTCATCGGCGGAAGATCGGCTCAATGCCTATCGCGTCGAGGTGGATAGTATCGACCTGGACTCCGAGGCGGCCTCGGTGGTCGAGCAGTTGATCTCGGTGGAGGAACAGCTCAACACCCTGGATTTCCAGGAAGCCGAACTGGTCCAGAGGTTCACCCGCAATCACCCCACCTATCAGGCGTTGATGCGCCAGCGCGGCATCCTCAACCAGGAGAAGGCCCGACTGGAGGAGCGTGTCAGCGAGATGCCCGAGTCCCAGCAGGAAATCGTGCGCCTGACCCGGGACGTGGAGGTGACCCAGGCGATCTATGTCAATGTGCTTAATCGTGCGCAAGAGGTGGCGGTCGCCAAGGCCGGCACCATCGGCAATGTGCGGGTCATCGACGATGCGTACGTGGATGACGATCCGGTGGCACCCAACGCCGGCCTGATGATGGCCCTGGCCACCGTTATCGGTGCCTTTCTGGCGGTGGCGGTGGTACTGGTGCGTGGCATGCTCAATCGCGGCATCGAGAGCCCGGACCAGCTCGAGGACCTGGGGCTGCCGGTGTACGCCACGGTGCCGCTTTCCGAGTTTCAGCAGCGCCTGGTCAAGCGGGTCAAGTATCGCAGCGACCGGCGCAGTCAGCCGGTGATCAAGGGCCTGCTGGCCCTGACTCAACCGACCGACATGGCCATCGAGGCGTTGCGTGGCCTGCGCACCAGTCTGCACTTCGCGATGATGGAAGCGCCCAACAACTGCCTGATGATCACCGGCCCCAGCCCCGAGATCGGCAAGAGCTTCATCTCGCTGAATCTGGGCGTGATCTGTGCCCAGGCCGGTCAACGGGTGCTGGTCATCGACGCCGACATGCGCAAGGGACACCTGCACAGCGCCTTCGGCGCCAAGGCCGAAAGTGGCCTGTCGGACCTGTTGTCGGACAAGAGCGAGGTGGCCGAGGTCATCCGCCAGACCGAGGTGGAAGGCCTCGACTATCTGTCGCGAGGCGCATGCCCGCCCAATCCTTCGGAACTGCTGATGCGCGAGCGTTTCACCACGCTGATGGAGCAGTTCAGTCGCGACTACGATCTGGTGATCGTCGATACCCCGCCTGTGCTGGCGGTGACCGACGCCGCCATCGTCGGTAACCGGGTGGGCACCAGCCTGCTGGTGACGCGCTTCAAGCTCAACCCGGTCAAGGAGGTCAGGGTGGCGCTCAGGCGCCTGGAGACCTCCAACGTCAGGGTCAAGGGCTGCATCCTCAACGCCATGGACCCCAGCGCCAGGCATGGTTACGGCTATGGTCACTATGTCTATGCCTACCAGTAAGTACGGCAGCGGCGACAACCAGGGACGGTGAGATGCTGACTGATCTGCGCGAACTCTACGGCCTGCTGACTCACCACCAGCGCCGGCAACTGCTGCGGCTGCAGGTGCTGGTGGTGGCGATGGCGCTGTGCGAGCTGCTCAGCGTCGCCTCAATCGCGCCCTTCATGGCGGTAGTGGGCGATCTGGAGCGTCTTGGCGGGGACGGCGTGATGGGCGAGCTCTATCGGGCCAGCGGTGCCGACTCGCCGGAGCGCTTTCTTCTATGGCTTGGGCTGGGGGTGCTGGGCGCGTTGTCGGTCGCCGCGGTGGTGTCGATGGTGACGGTGTGGCGGCTGGCGGTCTACGGCGCCACCGTCGGGGCGGAGCTGGGTTCCCGACTGTTCGCCCACTACATGCACAAGGACTGGCTGTTCCACGCCGGAGGCAGCAGCAGCTATCTGACCAAGCAGATCGCTCAGGAGTGCCAGCGAGTCATGCTGGGCGTCATCGATCCGTTGATGCAGATGAATGCCAAGGTGGTGCTGGCGCTGTTCATGTCGCTGGCCATCCTGATCTACAACCCCGCGGTGGCGCTGTGCGCCATGGCGTTGTTCTCACTGGCCTACCTGCTGCTCTATCACACCGCCCGGCGTCGCCTGATGAGCAACGGCGAGGCGCTGTCGGCGGCCCAGGGCCAGCGCTTTCGGCTGATGGCCGAGGGATTCGGAGGGATCAAGGATCTGTTGCTGCTGGGGCGTCAGACCCAGCTGACCGAGCGTTTCGACCGGGCCAGTCGACGCTTTGCCCGGGCCCAGGGCACCAATCAGGCGCTCAAGCAGGCGCCGCGCTATGCGATGGAGGTGGTGGCCTTCGCCTCGGTGATCCTGCTGTTGTTCTACCTGCTCAAGACCCACCAGGGCGAGATGGCGTCGATGCTGCCGGTACTGGCGGTGTATGCCCTGGCGGGTTTCAAGCTGCTGCCGGCTTTTCAGCATATCTACGCCAGCGTCTCGAGCATCCGCGGGAACCTGCATGCGCTCGAGGAAATTCGCAATGACCTGCGGGCCAGCCATGCCCATGACCAGGCATGCGCCCTTGAGCATGGCGGTGACCCGGCCCAGGGCGGCTCAGCCTTCAAGGCCCGGCGCGAGATTCGCCTCGAGGGGGTCAGCTTTCGCTATCCCGGCGCACGCTCTCCCGCGGTGGACGACGTCAGCCTGGTGATACCGGCCAATAGCGTGATTGGCCTGGTCGGCGCCTCCGGTTCCGGCAAGTCCACCCTGATCGATCTATTGCTGGGACTGATGCAGCCACAGCGAGGGCGCATCAGCGTGGACGGAAAGGTCATCGATGAGGCCAATCGTCGCCAGTGGCAGGACGCGCTGGGTTTCGTCTCCCAACAGCTCTATCTATGCGATGGCAGCATTCGCGACAACGTGGCCTTCGGTCTGGCCCCCGAGTGCATCGACGACGACCGCGTCGAAAGGGCACTTCGGCTCGCCCATCTGGCCGAGTTCGTGGCCGAGCTGCCTCAGGGCATCGAGACCCTGGTCGGCGAGCGCGGTGTCCAGCTTTCCGGGGGACAGCGCCAGCGCATCGGGATCGCTCGGGCGCTCTATCACGAGGCCGAGGTGCTGGTGCTGGATGAGGCGACCAGTGCCCTGGACGGCATCACCGAGCGGCTGATCATGGACGCGATCCACGACTTCGCTGGTCGCAAGACCATCGTGCTGGTCGCCCATCGACTGACCACCGTCATGGCCTGCGAGTGCATCTACATGATGGAGCGTGGACGCCTGGTGGATCAGGGCAGCTACCGGGAGCTGATGTCGCGCAACGAGGTGTTCAAGCGAATGGCGCAGAGCGCCTGAGACGGGACTCCGGTGAAGGGCGCGAGCGAGGGCGCGGATGAAGGCATGGGTGAAGCGCTGGTGAAGCGACGGACGAAGCGCTGGCGAAGTGACGGACGGAGCGCTGGTAAAGCGAACGCGCATCGATAAAGGGAGGCGGGCACCGATGAAGAAGTGCTTCGTGATCGGCGGCGGTGGCCATGCGCGGGTGCTGCTGCATGGACTGCGCGGGCTTGGCTGGCAGGTGGCCGGCTACGTGGCACAGGAGCCCTCGTCGGCCATGCCGGTCCCCTGGCTGGGGCAGGACCGTTGTCGACTGGCGTCGCCGGAAGGCCTGCCAGGCGTCGCCTTCCTGGGGGTCGGCATGGTCACCAGCGCGCCCTGGCGGCGCTCGCTGATCGAGGCCTTTCTGGCGCAGGGATTCGACCTGCCGCCGTTGATCACGCACAACGCCATGGTGCATGACGACGTGAAGCTGGGAGACGGCAGCGTGATACTGGATGGTGCCGTGGTGGTCACCGGCAGTCGTCTGGGACGAGGCTGTCTGATCAACACCCGGGCGGTGGTCGACCACGACTGCGTGCTGGGCGACAACGTCCACGTCGCCTGCGGTGCCACGCTCAGTGGGGGTGTCAGGCTAGGGGCGGACGTGATGATCGGCACCGGAGCCAACCTGATCCAGGGGGTCGAAGTGTGTGCGGGGGCGGTGATCGGCGCCGGCGCCACCGTGGTAGGGGACGTAACGCGCCCTGGAGTGTATCTCGGGACGCCCGCGCGACGACGGCAATGAATGCGCCTGGCCGACACGCATCACCACAAGACGTCACAGCGAAAAGCGCCAGAAGGCGAAAAAATAATTAAAGCAGGTCTACGCAAAAAGCAGGTCTACGCAAACAGGGAAGGCGCTTCTGCCAAGAGGCGCAAGCAGGGGACACGAATGAGTCATTCTGAGGTTGTCGAGACCAGGAGGGTGGCATCGAGCCGCGCCGAGTCACCAGGCGTACAGGTGATCGCCGAAGCCGGCGTCAATCACAATGGGTGCCTGGATACCGCCATGGCGCTGGTGGACGCGGCACGTGAGTGCGGCGCCGATGCCGTCAAGTTTCAGTGGTTCAAGGCGGAGCAACTGGTGACCGCCGACGCCGCCCAGGCAAGCTACCAGCGAAAGGCCTGCCCGGAGGACGGCTCCCAGTACGCCATGCTCAAGCGCCTGGAGCTTGGCCTTGACGATTTTCGGCGATTGGCCCAGTACAGCCGTGACAGTGGCATCGAGTTCCTGGCCAGCCCCTTCGACGAGGACAGCGTCGAGTGGCTGGCGGCGCTGGACGTCGGTTGCTTCAAGGTGGCCTCCGGGGAGTTGACCAATCTGCCGCTGCTTACACGTATCGGCGCCCAAGGCAAACCGGTGCTGTTGTCCACGGGCATGAGTTTCCTGGGGGAAATCGAAGCCGCCTTGGCGACCCTTTCGGCGGCGGGGGCCGGCGACGTTACGGTACTGCACTGCGTCAGTGAATACCCGGCGCCGGTGGATCAGATCAACCTCGCCGCCATGGATACCCTGGCCCAGGCCTTCGGATGCCCGGTCGGCTACTCCGATCATAGCGATGGCATCGATATCGCGCTGGCGGCGGTGGCGCGTGGGGCCGTGGTCATCGAGAAACACCTGACCCTGGATACCACCATGGCGGGGCCGGACCATGCTGCCTCGCTGGATCCTCAGGCCTTCCTGGCGATGGTGACCGCCATTCGTCGTATCGAGCAGGCCCTCGGCGATGGGCGCAAGCGCCCGGCGCCCTGTGAGCAGCCCCAGCGGGAGCTGGTGCGTCGCAGCGTGGTAGCCGGGCGCGATATCGACGCCGGCGAAGTGCTGGCGCAAGGCGATTTGCTGCTCAAGCGGCCTGGCAGCGGTCTGCCGGCCGCCGCACTGCCTCAGTTGATCGGTCGGGTGGCCAGACGCCGTATCGGTCGTGACGCCCTGCTGGACTGGGCGGACCTGACATGATGGCCTGGGCATGAGGGGGACTGGCATGACTCCGAGAAAGATCTGGGTCCTGACCAGCTCTCGAGCGGACTATGGGCTGCTCTACTGGTTGCTTCGGGAAATCGACGAAGACCCTGCGCTGGAACTGATGCTGGTGGCCAGCGGATCGCACCTGTCCACCGAGTTCGGCTCCACGGTCAGCGAGATCGAGCGCGACGGCTTTCGTCTGCATCGACGCCTCGAGATCCTGCTGGCGTCGGACTCGCGCAACGCCATGACCAAGGCCATGGGGCTGGCGCTGTTGAGCGTCGGCGATGCCCTGGTCGAGGACCGGCCCGACCTGGTGGTCCTGCTGGGCGACCGTTTCGAAATCGTGCCGGTGGCGTTGGCGGCGGTCACCCACGGTATCACCCTGGCCCACCTCCACGGGGGCGAGACCAGTCGTGGCGCCCTGGACGAGTACTATCGTCATGCGGTGACCAAGCTGGCCAACCTGCACTTTCCCGCCACCGAGGTCTACCGTCGGCGGATTCTGCAGATGGGGGAAGACCCCGGCCGAGTGTTTGTCCACGGCGCGCCGGGCATCGATCACCTGTACCGCAGCCGCACGCCGACCAGGGCAGTGCTTGCAAGGGCCCTGGACATGCCACTGGACCGACCCACCGCGCTGGTCACCTATCACCCGGTGACCGCGGGTACGGGCGAGGACGTGGAAGCGCTGATCGCGGCCTTGTCGCGTTTCGAGGATCTGGACGTGCTGGTGTGCAAGGCCAACGCCGACTGTCATGGACGCAGCATCAATGCCCGGCTGGCGCGCTGGTGTGCCGAGCGCCCCGAGGCCAGGCGTCTGGTCGACAGTCTGGGACAGCGTCTCTATCACGGCTGTCTCGAGCACATGGATGTGCTGGTGGGCAATTCCTCCAGCGGTCTGATCGAGGCGCCATCCTTCCGTCGGCCGGTGGTCAATGTCGGCAAGCGTCAGGACGGCCGCCTCAAGGCGGCAAACGTGATCAATGTCGAGGCCTCGGAGGAGGCCATCGCCAAGGGCATCGAGACCGCCCTGAGCGAGACCTTCAAGCGTTCGCTGGGTGCTCTGAGCAATCCCTATGACCCCTTCGAGGATGGAGCCGCCTCCCGGCGAATCAAGAACACCTTGAAACGGGTCAAGCTGGATGCCGGCATCCGTGAGAAGTGGTTCTTCGACATCGACGAGGTGTCCCCTCTGGGCGGCACCTCTTCTCCGACCAAAGGCCTGATGGGCTGACCTTCGTCGCTTCGATAACGACCCTAACAACCTTCAGGAAATGAAGATGACACCAGTGTCCGAGGCGGCAATGTCGGTGACGGCGGTGATACCGGCGCGGGGCGGCAGCAAGTCGGTGCCGAGAAAGAACCTGAGGCCGCTCGGCGGACGCCCGCTGCTGGTCTGGTCGATCGAGGTGGCACGGCAGGTGAGGGCGATCGATCGGGTGATCGTGAGTACCGATGATGACGAGATTGCCCAGGTGGCCCGCCGGCATGGCGCCGAGGTGCACCGTCGGTCGGCGCATCTGGCCACCGACGAGGCGCTGGTGATCGACACCATCCGCGAACTGTTCGATGAGCTGAACCAGGGCGGCGAGGCTCCCGAGGTGATGGTGCTGCTGGAGCCCACCTGCCCCTTGCGCAGTGCCGAGGATGTGGCCGAGTGCCTGTCGCGTCTGGTGGTGCAGGGGCTGGACTCGGTGGCCACCTTCAAGGCTGCCGAGGTCAATCCCCATCGTACCTGGCGGCTGGATGCGCGGGGCCGGCCCACCGCCTTTATCGACGGCAGCGATCCCTGGCTGCCGCGACAGGCGCTACCCATGGCCTATCAGCTCAATGGTGCCGTCTATGCCTTCCGTCCCGATCGTCTTCCCCAGGATGGCAAGGCGTTGCTGTTCGGGCGCAGTGGCGCGGTGATCATGCCGGCGGAACGTTCGGTCGACATCGACCGCGAGCACGACTTCGTCATCGTCGAAAGCCTGTTGAGGAGAGCCCGTTGAGGATAGCCCGTTGTATAGCCCGTTGGAGAGTCCGTTGAGCCACCCTGTCGAAGCCTTAGTGACTCCCGCATCTGCCGATGTGCGCCCGGCGATCTTGATCACCGGGGCTACCGGTGGAGTCGGCATGGCCCTGTGCCGCCACCTGAACCGCCGCTTTCGGGTGATCGCTCTGGGGCGTGACGCCAACGCCCTGGCAGAACTGGCCGCAAGCCTTCCCGGTGTCGAGGTCCACTGCCTGGATCTCGCCGGTGGTGAGATCGCAAGTGATATCGCGTCACTGCTGGAGCAATGCGGCGACTTCGGCTATCTGATCAACAATGCCGGCTTCAATCGGCCTGCGCCAGTGGACGCCGACATCGAAGCCGTGCTTCGGCGCTCGCTCGAGGTCAACACCATCGCGCCGGCCATGCTCATGGCGGCGGTGCTGCCCGGCATGCGCCGTCGTGGCTTTGGGCGCATCGTCAATATCACCTCCGGCGCACCGCTCAACTGTTTCGCCGGGCATGCCGCCTACAGCGCCTCCAAGGCGGCGCTGAATGCGCTGACGGTGACCGCCGCCAGAGAGCATCAGGACGTGGATATCAAGATCAACCTGATGAGCCCCGGCCCGGTGCGCAGCAAGATGGCCCCCGAGGCACCGATGGCGCCAGAGGTCTGTCTACCGACCCTGGACCATCTACTGGAACTGCCGGCGGATGGCGCCAGCGGGCGCTTCTTCTGGCTGGGTCACGAGATACCGCTGACGCCGTCCCTCGATGGCATCGACTGGCTGGCGGGGACCGCGCCGGCAGGTTTTGCCCGGCTTTGGCCAGAGGCAGACGAGAGCAGCGGTCTCGACAGCAGTGGCGCGGACGTAAGCAGCAGTGACAGGGAGTGCCGATGAGGCGTATTGGCATGCTGGGCATGAGTCCCGGCAACGGTCACCCGTTTTCGTTTTCCGCCATCCTCAATGGCTACCACGATGAGGCCATGGCCGAGGCGGGCTGGCCGGTGATCCATGACTATCTGGCACGGCGACATCGCTCGGAATTCGGCGTCGGTGATCTGCGTGTCACCCACGCCTGGACCCAGGATCGAGACGTCACCGAGCGGCTATGTCGCGCCTGCCATATCGACGAGGCCGTGGCCGAGCCTGGTGACATGCTGGGGCAGGTGGATGCGGTCATCATCGCCCGTGACGATCCGGCGAGCCACCGCGAACTGGCGGCACCCTTTCTCGAGGCGGGCCTGGCGGTGTTCATCGACAAGCCGCTGACCCTGGATCCGCAGGATCTGGCCTATTTTTCCCCCTACCTGGCAGCAGGGCGCCTGATGTCATGTTCCGGCATGCGCTTTGCCAGCGAACTCGACGCCCTGCGTGCGGCGCCGGGGGCGCTGGGCAACTGGCGCCTGGCCAGGGGCGCCATCGTCAAAGACTGGGAGCGCTACGGGGTTCACCTGCTCGACGCCATCCTGCCGTTGACGGCGGCGACGCCGGTCTCCGTCAGAGCGCTTGGGGCAGGCCACCAGTCCTTCGCCATCACCATGAGTGACGGCAGCCTTTTGAGCATCGATGCGCTCGGCGAGGTGCCGCCGGTATTTCGCATCGAGGTGTTTGGAGATGCCGGCCAGACCAGTGCCGACATCCGCGACAACTTCGGCATGTTTCGTCGCACCCTGTGGGAGTTCTGGCGGATGCTCGAGCAGGGGCCGGATCGTCATCAATGCCAGACCACACTCGCGGTGATCAAGACGTTGATCGCCGGGCGCCTCGCGGCCGAGCGGGGACAGGAGGTACGTCTCGATGCGCTCTGACAATGAGGGTGCAGGCCTCGTACCCGCGCAGGCGTGCACTGTATCGGCGCTGTTCGATCTGAGCGGTCGGGTAGCACTGGTCACCGGGGCCCTGGGCATCCTGGGGCGGCACTTCTGTCGAGGACTCGCCGAATGCGGCGCCTCGCTGGTGGTCGCGGATCTCGACGCTGCCGAGGCCGAGCGCTTCGCCGCCGAGCTTCAGACCGACCACGGTCAGCCTTGCCTCGGACTTGGCTGTGACGTCAGCGACGAGGCCTCGGTCGAGGCCATGGTGGCGCATGCGGTCAAGACGCTGGGAGGCATCGACATCCTGCACAACAATGCGGCGACCAAGGCGCGAGACCTGGAGGCCTTCTTCGCCCCGGCCGAAGACTACACCCTGGCCCAGTGGCGTGACGTCATGGCGGTCAATCTCGACGGTGTCTTTCTGGTGTCGCGAGCGGTAGGCGGGCAGATGATCAAGCAGGGTCGAGGCGGCAGCATCATCCATACCGGTTCCATCTACGGCGAGATGGGCTGCGATCCGCGTATCTACGAGGGCTCGCAGTACCTGGGGGTGGCCATCAACACGCCTCCGGTCTACGCCGCCTCCAAGGCCGGGGTGTCTGGACTGGCGCGTTATCTCGCCACGCTCTGGGCAGGCCACGGTATCCGCGTCAATACCCTGGTACCGGGCGGCATCGAGAGTGGCCAGAATGCTGCCTTCGTCGAGCGCTATTCGGCCAGGGTGCCGCTGGGGCGCATGGGAGCGCCGACCGATCTGGTCGGCGCTCTGATCTTTCTGGCCTCGGATGCCTCCGGCTACGTGACGGGGCAGACGCTTCACGTGGATGGTGGCTTGAGCGCCTGGTAGCACGGCGTCGATGCACGCTGGCCGATGCACGGCATCCGATCAACGCAACCAGCTGAACGGCAGCGAAGGGATTGCCGGAGGTGTGGCAAGGCGGGCCCCATGGCCGCTGCAATATGCGCAGGGAAGGAGTTTCGCTCGATGTTGACCATCGTGATGTACCACTATGTCCGACCGCTGGCCGGGTCGCGCTATCCGCGCCTCAAGGCGTTGGAGCTTGCTGCCTTTCGCGCTCAGCTCGACCATCTCGAGCGGCACTATCGGCCGGTGACGATGGAACAGGTGATCGCCGTCTGGCGCGGCCAGCAGACATTGCCCGAGCAGGCGGTGCTGTTGAGCTTCGACGACGGCTATCGTGATCACCTCGAACATGTGCTGCCGGAACTCGAGCGACGCGGCCTTCAGGGTAGCTTCTTTCCCTGCACCGGTACCCTGCGCGACGGCCTGATCCTCGACGTCAACAAGATCCAGTTCGTGCTGGCCAGCGTCGCTTCCACCGTAGAGTTGCTGCCGGCCCTGGCCAGGGCACTGGACAAGCGTCGCGAGCGTCATGGCCTGGGGACCTACGAGGATATCCATCGCAGGGTCTATCATCGGCTGTCGCGCCAGGGACGCTTCGATGACCCCGATACCCTGTTCTTCAAGCGCCTGCTGCAGCGGGAGTTGCCCTTCGAGGTTCGCCATGACGTCATCGATGAGCTGTTTGCGCGCTTCGTCAGCACGGACCAGCGAGCCTTCGCCGAAATGCTCTATCTGAGCGATGCCGAGGTCCGCCAGCTGCACGAGGCCGGCATGCATATCGGCTGCCACGGGGATCAGCACTTCTGGTTCGACAGCCTGACGCCCGAACAACAGGGCAGGGACCTCGAGGTCAGTCTCGCTCATCTTCGAAACCTGGGGGTGCTCGGCGACGACTGGGTGATGTGCTATCCCTACGGTGGCGTCGACGAAGCGCTGCTGGGTCGTCTACGCCAGCTTGGCTGCGCCGCCGGGCTGACCGTGGCGTCGCGACAGGCCGACCCGGCCCGGGACGACCCCTTGCTGCTGCCGCGCCTGGACACCAATGATCTGCCCAGCCAGGCCGCTGCCTGCCCTGGCGACCCGGCGACCGTCCAGGTTTGATAGCTGACCACATCCTCGTCCACCTCCACGTCTTCCCCATTTGCGCCGAGCCTGGCGCGGCCCCGGCGGTTTGCCGCCAGCCTACCTACCATGCACAGGGATCTTGTCATGACAGCGTGCACGCAGAGCGCGACGACAGCGTCTGTCGCCGCCGGCGACGCCATGATGGCCATGTTGGCCGACCTCACTCCGCTGAATCGGGTGATCTGCTCGAGCGACTACGACGCCACGGTGGCCTACCTGTCCGAGCGCTGGCCGCTCCGGGAACATCGTTTCGAGGTCTCTGACGTCCACAATGGCTGGGTGATTCCGCCCAGGTGGGACGTGCTGGAGGCGGCCATCTACAAGGATGGCGAGTGTATCTATGATGGTCGCTGGCATCCCATGGCGGTGATGGCGCTGTCACTGCCGTTCCGAGGCACGGTCTCGCGAGAAGAACTCAAGTCCCACCTGCATTTTGATCACCGCTACGACGAGCGCATCCCGTTCCATTTTCGCCAGCTATTTACCAGCTGGCAGCGTGACTGGGGGTTCTGCGTGCCACGTCGTCTTGTCGAGCGTCTTGCGCCTGGTGACTACGAGGTGGTGATCGAGACCCGTGAGGCGCCGGGGTATCTGCGCTGCCTGGACTATCACCTGCCGGGTCAGCTCGAGCAGACCATCGTGCTGGGGGCGAACCTGGATCATCCTGGTGTCGCCAACGATGGTCTGTCCGGTGTGGCGGTGGGGCTCGCCGTGTTCGAGGCGCTTGCCGCGCGACCCAGGCGCTTCAGCTATCGACTGGTGCTGGCCCCCGGCATCATGGGCACCGAGTATTATCTTGGGCGGCTTCCCGCCGCCGAGCGCGCTCGACTGTTTGAAGGTGTGATGCTCGAGATGCTGGGCTCGCCCACCATACTCAATCTGCAGCGTTCACGAGGTGCCGGATCGAACATCGAGCAGGCGTTGTCGCGCGTGCTCAGCGAGGGCGGGCACGCCTACCGCGAGGGCGACTTCGAGAGCCTGCTGCTCAACGACGAGTACCTGTGGGAAGCCTACGGCATCCCCATGGCCTCGCTGTCGCGCTATCCCTATCCCGAGTATCACACCGACGCCGATAACCTTGGCTTGATGTCGCCGCAGCGCCTGCTCGAGGCGCGAGACGTGGTGCTCGCCGCCATCGACGATATCGAGTCCTCGCCGCTGATCAAGAAGCGCTTCGAGGGCAACGTCTGCCTGTCGCATCCCCGCCATGACCTCTATGTGGATCCTGGCCAGGTCGCCTTCGGTGACGTGCCGGACGAGTCACGCCGGCGCATGCGCCTGTTGATGGATTCCATCCCGACCCTGACGCGCCCGACCACCGTGCGCCAGCTGGCCAGGGAGGTCGGCCTCGAGGAGAGTGTGGTCCACGACTATCTCAAGCGCTGGCGCGATTGTGGTCTGGTGGAGCTGGTATGAATCGGGCGAGGGAGGAGGTGAGTGGCGAGCGCGCGTATCCGTCTGGGGGGGCAGTGCCGGCGACGAGCACGCAGACGTCGTTTGGCCGAAGCGTCTTTATCTGCTGCAAGCCGCTGCAGTTTCTGACCTGTGCCTCGATCGTTCGTCACTATCGAATCGAGCAGGCGCTGGTGCTGCTGGTGGCCGAAAGCATCGCCGAGTATGACGCCTTCTACGCCTTTGTCGAAGCAAGCCACCATCGCTCACTCTTTGACGAGATACGCCGCGTGCCGACCCAGGCCGCGGCACGCGAGGCGCTGGGCGCCTTGCACTACGACAGTCTGTTCATCGACAACGATCGCACCAGCAAATACCTGCTGCTGGCGCCGCTGAAGACAGGCTGTCTGTGCCTTTACGAGGAGGGGGTCAGCACCTACTTCAGCTCCTATCTCTACGAGATGCCTCTGTCCAGGCGGTTGAAGTGGAGCCTGGTGGCCCTGGTGCGCGGTTGCGGACTGCGTTTCGGAGGCGGTCGCAGGACCGACCTGGTGTTCGTTTCGCGGCCGCGGACCTACGCCCGATTGAATCCACGCCTGGCGCACAAGGCGCGCTATTGCCCGGGGCTCGTCGGCGAGCTGGAGCAAGGCTGGGAGGACTGGCAGGCACTGCTGTCGCCCTGGCTCGACCGGCTGACGTCGGCAACGCCGGCGCTGGTACTGGGTACCTGGGGGGGCGGCGATATCTCCGCCGAGAAGCTTGCCGAGCTCAAGCGACGTCATCCCCTGTTGCTGTTCAAGCCCCATCCCCACGACGGCTGCGCCTGGCTCGATGCTGATATCCAGGTGCTGGAGCAGCCGTGGATTCCCGCCGAGGTGTGGATTCGTCTACTGGCTAGCCGGGTCGACGAACTGGTGGTGTATCACTATTCCTCGTCTTCTGAACTCTACTGCCTGGATCTGCTCGACAGGGTGACCTTCGTCGACCTCAAGGGCGACGTTCATATCCGAAGAGTCTGCGATCTGGCCGTGGGCGATCCCGGTCACGACGACATCGACCATGTGGCGATTGCCTGAGAAGGACGCTGTCCGTCCAGCGCCTGGCCCCCGTGGTAGTCGAACGGCATGCCTGCACGTCAAATGAGTGAGCTTACCGCCGATGGTTCCCATCCCTTATGTCACTTCCGCCTGGGACGTGTACTCCGCCCTGGCGGTGTTCGTGCTCGGTCTGTGGCTTGCCAGAGCGGTGGGGCGAGCCTTCGGGCTGTCTTACATGCTGTGTCTGCCGCTCTATCTCTGGCACACGGCCTTCTGCGTGCTCTACGCCTGGTTCGTCAACGGCGACGGCGGAGATTCCTTGATGTACTACCGGGCGTCGTTGAACGACGGCGTCGAGTTCTCCTTTGGCACCGCCGGGGTGATCGTGTTCACCTCGCTGTTCACCCAGGGGCTGGGGCTGTCGTTTCTGGGGGCCTTTCTGGTGTTCAATCTGGCCGGCTATGTCGGGCTGCTGGCCTTCGCCGGCAGTCTGCATCAGGCCATTGCCGAGCGTGCCCTGGGTATTCGTCTGCTGGCGCTGGCCGTACTCTTTCTGCCCTCGATGCACTACTGGGGCTCCGCCATCGGCAAGGATGCGCTGTCGTTTCTGTCCATGGGGCTTTCGCTGTGGGCGGCGCTTGATCTCAGACGCCGTCACCTGCTGATGGTGGTGGCGGTCATGATCATGCTGGTGGTGCGACCGCACATGGCCGGTATACAGCTGATCGCCTTGGCGGCTGCCTTCTGTCTGCAGCCCGGCGTCGTGCTGTGGCAGCGGCTTTTGCTGGGGACTGCGGCGCTTGCCGGGGCGGCGATCATCGTACCCCTGGCGCTGGATTACGCCGGGGTCGGCAGCGGCTCCGATGCCGATCAGGTGATGAGTTACATCGAATTGCGGCAGAGCTACAACCAGACCGGCGGCGGTGCGGTGGACATCGCCTCCATGAGTCTGCCGATGCAGCTTTTCACCTATATGTTCAGGCCTCTGCCCATGGAAGCCAGCAGTGTGTTCCAGCTGGCGTCCTCGGTGGATAACGTCATCCTGCTGTATCTGATGGTGGTCGGTGGCATCGCCGCCATCACCGGGCGCAATGCGCCTCCCGCCAATCGACTGTTTCTGTGGTTTTACCTGCTGCTGGCCTGGACCATCCTGGCGATGACCACTGCCAATCTGGGCATCGCTGCGCGTCAGAAGTGGATGTTTACCCCGGTGCTTATCTATCTGTTGATGTCCGTCATGGGGCGCCCGCGCCAGACAGCCACCGACGCCGAATCGTCCGGGGGCTCTACGCCGTCTGTCGAAAGCACGCCAAATGGAGTGGCGAGATGATCAAGCGACTGTTGATGGTAGCGAGCTACCCCGAGTCCATCGTCGGGTTTCGCGGTGAGCTGATCAGGGAGATGGTCGCTCGCGGAATCGAGGTCCATGTCGCCGCGCCCGTGGGGGGCAGGGGCGCTACCGGTGACGCCGGCGGTGAGGGTGACGCCGATCGCTCGGCTGCTTCGTCGCGTCTTAAAGCCAGTCTCGAGGCCCTCGGCGCGACGCTGCACGATATCCCGCTTTCGCGCACCGGCATGAATCCGCTGGCCGATCTGAAGACCCTGGTGGCTCTGATGAAATTGATGCTGCGGGTACGCCCCGATGGGCTTTTTGCCTACACGATCAAGCCGGTGGTCTACGGGGCACTGGCTGCCTGGGTGTTGGGGGTGCGCCAGCGCACCCTGCTGGTCACCGGGCTGGGGTACGCCTTTACCGGCACCCAGGAGGGCGCCCAGGGTGGCAACAAGCGCCGCTTGATCAAGGCGCTGGTGCGGCGGTTGTACCGCGTTGCTCTGGGGCGGGCTCATATGGTGCTGTTCCAGAACCCGGATGATCGTCGCCTGTTCATCGAGGAGGGGATTCTCCTTGATACCACGGCGTCCCGGGTGATCAACGGTTCCGGAGTGGATCTGGCGCATTTTTCGCCGGTGGCTCCAGCGACAGAGCCGGTCAGCTTCCTGCTGATCGCTCGGTTGCTGGGTGACAAGGGGGTGCGCGAGTACGCCGAGGCGGCGACGCGTATCCGCCAGCGCCATCCCCAGGTGCGCTTTCGCCTGGCGGGTTGGCTGGACGACAACCCCGACAGCATCGCGGCGCACGAGCTTCAGACGTGGATCGATGACGGCGCCATCGAGTACCTCGGTCGACCCGATGATGTCCGTCCGGCCATCGCCGAATGCAGCGTCTATGTGCTGCCGTCCTATCGCGAGGGGACCCCGAGAACGGTGCTCGAGGCCATGGCCCTGGGGCGTGCGGTGGTGACCACCGACGCGCCGGGATGCCGCGAGACCGTCGCGCCGGGGGTCAACGGTTATCTGGTGGAGGTGAAAGACGTCGACGCCCTGTGCCTGGCGTTGCAACGCTATCTGCAAACGCCGGCGCTGATCGTCCAGCACGGCCAGGCCTCCCGCGCTCGCGCCGAGGAGCGCTACGACGTGCACCGCGTCAATCACAGCATCCTCGACGCCATGGGGGTCGAGACGGCGTCGTCCTGCCCGGCAGGGCTCGACCCCAGCGTGGTGAGATGATGATGGCCAAGCGTTGTCTGGATGTGCTGGTGGCCGCCTCGTTGCTGGTCCTGCTATTCCCCTTGATGCTCGGCATCTGGGGACTCGTCCGGCTGAGGCTTGGCAAGCCGGCCTTTTTCTTTCAGTGGCGCCCTGGGCTGCATGGCCGTCCCTACCGCTTGATCAAGTTCAGGACCCTCGCCCAGCGCTGTGACGAGCAGGGACGCACGCTGCCCGACGAGCAGCGCATGACGACGCTCGGGGGCTGGCTGCGGGCGTCCAGCCTGGACGAGCTGCCCGAGCTCTGGAACGTGCTGAAAGGCGAGATGAGTCTGGTCGGGCCACGCCCGCTGCTGATGGAGTACCTGCCGCTGTATGACCGGGACCAGGCACGTCGCCACGAGGTACGACCGGGGATTACGGGCTGGGCCCAGGTCAACGGCAGGAACGCGCTTTCCTGGCGCGAGCGCTTCCAGCTTGACGTCTGGTACGTGGACCACCACAGCCTGGCGCTCGATATCCGGATACTGGCCATGACGGTCGTCAAGGTGCTGCGCCGCGAGGGTATCAGTGGCCAAGGAAGCGTCACCATGAAGCCCTTTCGAGGCAATGAATGACGCCCCGGGATACCGACTCGGTGGCCGCGGTCTTGCCGCAACGGGGCTGGCTGACAGCGCTCAGACGTCATCGCTTGCTGTCCCAGGTGTTGCTGGTAGCCGGTGGCACGGCGGGGGCACAGGCGCTGAGTCTGGCCTTTGCGCCACTCATCACCCGTCTGTTCAGCCCTGACGCCTTCGGCCTGGCCGGTTCCTTCAGCGCCCTGGTCAGTGTCGTCGCGCCGCTGGCGGCCCTGACCTACCCGGTCGCCATGGTGTTGCCGCCGCGCGACGAAGACGCCCGGGGGCTGGCCCGACTCAGCATGGGGTTGGCGGTGCTGCTGGCGCTGGCCGCCGTGGCGGCGCTCACTGTGCTGCAACCACTGCTGGATCGGCATCTCGATCCGAGGCTTGCCGCCATGCTGATCTGGCTGCTGCCTGTGGCCATGCTGCTGGCGGCCATGCAACAGGTCATGCAGCAGTGGCTGATTCGGCGCCAGCGGTTCGGGGTGACGGCCAAGGTGGCGATGATCCATGCCCTGGTCCTCAACCTGGCCAAGGCGACCGGCGGAGTGCTGCATCCGGTCGGGGTGACGCTGGTGCTTGTCACCGCTGCCGCCAGTGGGCTTAACGCCTTGCTGCTGTGGTGGGCAGACCGGCGACTCGGTGATGGTCTGGTCGGCGGGGGCCGGGGCGCCCCATGGCGGGAACTGGCGCGTCGCCACCGTGACTTTCCCTTGTATCGCGCACCCCAGGTGACGCTCAACGCCTTGTCGCAGTCGTTGCCGGTGTTGTTGCTGGCGGGATTCTTCGGTACCGCAGCCGCTGGGCACTACAGCCTGGCGGCCTCGGTACTGGCCGCGCCCATGGTGCTGCTGGCGAAGTCGGTCAACGACGTCTTCTATCCCCATGTGGCCTCGGCGGTCAACCGCGGCGAGCCGATTACTGCGTCACTGGCGAAGACCACCCTGGTGATGGCGGCGGTGGGGCTCGTCCCCTTTGGTGCCATGGTGGTGCTGGGGCCCTGGCTGTTTGCTCTGCTGTTCGGTGACCCCTGGTGGCAGGCGGGCGAGTACGCACGCTGGATGGCGGTCTGGCTGTACTTTGCCTTTCTCAACAAGCCCAGTGTGGCCTCCATCGCCAGTCTGGGCCTGCAGCGTGGTTTTCTGATCTACGAGGTACTCAGCGTGCTCGGCCGTGTGGCCGCGCTGTATGTGGGGTTTCGGGTGTATCACAGCGATCTCGTTGCGGTGGTGGCCTTCTCTCTGGTCGGCGCCATGCTCAATCTGGCGCTGGTCGGTGTGACCCTGTTGCGGGCAAGACGGCGTGACCAGGGATTGATCAAGACGTGAGAGCGCTTCTGTGCAAGGGATTATCGTATGACAGGATTTCAGCGAGCCTTCGACAGGACGGAGAAGCTGGGGTGGCGATGCGCTCTGGGGGTGGTCGACCGCCTGTCGCCGCGTCTGGCGACAAGGCTGGTGCACCGGCGAGAGTACGGGCAGCGACTCGAACTCGACGATCCCAGGGATTTCAATGACAAGCTGCAGTGGCTCAAGCTTTACGGTGATCGTCGAGGGCTTTCGCGCTGCGCCGACAAGTACGCCGTCCGACAGTTCGCCGCCGAGCGAGGCTGCGCCGTTGCCCTCAGTCGACTGATCGGCCTCTACGAAAGTGTCGATGCGATCGTCTGGGAGGAACTGCCGGCGCGCTTCGCGCTGAAGTGTACCCACGGTTGCGGCTACAACGTGATCATCGACGACAAGCGCAAGGCGGACGAGCGAGCGGTGAAGCGACGGCTGCAGCGTTGGCTGAAGGAGCGCTACGCCCGACGCTATCTGGAGTATCACTACGACGCCATTCCCCCGAGAGTGCTGGCCGAGGAGTACATCGAGACCGCTACCGGGGGAGTGCCCGTGGACTACAAGGTCTACTGCTTTCATGGCCGCCCTTGCGTGGTGCTGGTATGCACCGACAGGGGAGGCGACATGCGTTTCGACTTCCATGATCCGGCTTGGCAACGGCTCGAGCTGAATGACCGGCAGCATCAGAGCGCCGCTGGCGTGGCCCGTCCTCGAGCGCTCGACGAGATGCTCGAACTGGCCGAGCGGCTGTCGCGGGGTTTTGTCTTCGTCCGGGTCGACTTCTATGAGCGGCAAGGGCGGGCGGTGCTCGGTGAGATGACGTTCACACCCGGGGCGAACGTATCACGGCGCTACAACGCCTACGGACAGCGCTACCTGGGCGACCTGATCGATCTGACGCAGGTGGGCCGGCGCTGCCGACACGACCGCGAAGTAACGGCAGGGCGGTCATTGAGCTTCAACGGAACCGTGCAAGGAGCGGACAATGGCGGTCATGAATGAGTGGATGGGCGCGGCCAAGTCCCGCCTGTGGACGTTGGGGATGTTGGGGCTGGATGCCTTCTCCAACGAGCAGGCGACGCGACTGATGCACCAACGCAAGACCCGGCGTCGCCTTGACCTTCGAACCCCCAGGCGCTTCGACGAGAAGCTTCAGTGGCTCAAGCTGTTTCATCGTGACCCGCTGATGGCCAGGTGCGCCGACAAGCTCGGGCTGCACGATTACGCGAGCTCAAGAGGCCAGGGTGCGATTCTCAATGATCTGCTGGGCGTCTATCGCAGTGTCGACGAGATCGACTGGGAAGCCCTGCCAGACGCCTTCGTGCTGAAGTGCAATCACGGCTGCGGCTACAACATCCTGGTGCACGACAAGTCGACCCTGGAAAGGCGCAAGGCCAGCCAGGATCTGTCGCGCTGGATGACCGAACGCTATGGGCGTCGCAAGCTCGAGTATCACTACGATCAGATCGTGCCGCGGATCTTTGCCGAGCGCCTGCTGGACAGCGGCGGGAGGGACGCGCCCCTAGACTACAAGGTCTACTGCTTCAACGGCGAGCCGTTGGTGGTGCTGCTGTGCGCCTCGGACAAGTGGCAGACTCGCTACGCCTATTTCGATCGAGACTGGGGGCCGCTTGAGCTGATGGCTGCCAAGGTGCCGATCATCACCGACACCGCCGATCTGGCCCGTCCAGCTTGTCTTGAACCACTGCTCGAGTCCGCCCGCGCCTTGGCCGAGCCTTTTGCGTTCGTGCGTGTGGACTTCTACATCGAGCACGGCCGTCCCGTTCTCGGTGAGATGACCTTTACGCCCTCGGCCAACATGGACAATGGCTACAGCGATGAAGGGCTCGATTACCTTGGCTCGCTGCTTCGGCTTCCGCAGGAGCGCCCAGCAGGGCGATCCGACGGTGGCAAGGTCGCGGCTCCCAGGTAAGTCAGGGCCGAACCGTCAGGAGGGAAACCTATGCAGGTCTCGGTGGTGATACCGACCTACAATAGCGCCGCTTTCGTCGAGCGAGCCCTGCTGTCCGTGGTAAGCCAGACCGAAGGGTTGAGCCACGAGATCCTGCTGGTGGACGACTGTTCGGATGATCGTGAGGCGCTCTCGCGGCTGGTGCAGCGATACGAAGCCGTCAGGCTGATCGAGAAGCCTGCCAGGTCCAACGCCGCCGTGTCCCGCAACCGGGGACTCGAGGAGAGCCGTGGGGCTTTCGTCTTCTTTCTGGACTCCGATGATGCACTGGCACCAGAGGCACTCAAGCGCCGCATGGCCATGCACTGCGATAGCGGCGCCGGCGTCATCTTTGGTAACTATCTCGCGCGCCTCGCCGACGCCTCCCGCCTGAGCGCGTCGCGACTTCCGGCCTACCGCGGCGGCGACATGCGTCACTACCTGTTCGTGGAGCGTGGAGACGTGCGTTCTTCCACCCTGTCGCTGTGCAAGGCCTTTTGGCAGGGGACGCGCTTCGATGACGCGACGCGCAAGCATCAGGACTGGGTCTTCGCCATTCGCGCCTTTCACCAGGGCGAGCGTCTACTGTTCGACCCGCAGCCGACCGCAGTCATGGACGTGACGCGCCAGGGCCGCATGAGCTCCAGCGCCAATCTGGATGCCAGTCGTTACGTGGTCAAGCGCTACCTGTGTCAGGACCATCATCGCAACGCCTTTTCCCGACGCCAGTGGTTGTCCAGCCTGAGCAGACGAGACCTTACCGCCTGCCGCTTTCAGGTGGAGATATTCACCCCTGGAAACTGGCGCGAGCGGCGGGATCTCGCGCTATTTCGATTGGCCAGTCACCCAGTGCTGATCGGAGCTGCCTCCGCGCTGTTGACGTTGGCGCTCAGGTTGCGACGCCTGGGCTCCCGATCGGGCGCGATGCAGCGTTAAGTCTCCCTTGAGACGCCATCGTGCTCGTTCAAGCCCGCCCGACCATTGGTCATGCTCGAACGAAGAGCAAAGGAAAAGGACGCCATGCAAAGCCCTGTTCGCAGCCCTGTTCGAAGCGCTATTCGAAGTCCTATGCAAAAGATTGCCTTGTTTCTGCCGTCGCTGCGGGGTGGCGGCGCGGAGCGGGTCATGGTGCTGCTTGCCAATGGCTTCGTTGCGGCCGGGCATGATGTGGACCTGGTCACCGCCAGCGACGAGAACGTCTACCAGGCGGAGATCGCCCCCGGCATACACCACGTCAGCCTGGGCGCCTCCAGGGTCGCCAGCAGTCTGCCTGCGCTGGTGCGCTATCTAAAGCGCGAGCGGCCCGCTGCCCTGTTGTCGGCGATGGGCCACGCCAACGTGGTGGCGGTGGCGGCGCGGGCGCTGGCCCGCCTCGACTGTCGACTGGTGGTGACCGAGCACACCAACTATTTTGCAGTGACCGCCAGAAACACCGGATTCAATGCCCGGGTGATGCGGCGGCTGATGCGCCATGCCTATCTGCGAGCCGACGCCGTGGTAGCGGTCTCCCAAGGTGTCGCCGATGACCTGGCCAGAGGCCTGGCGCTGGACCCTTCTCGGATCGAGGTCATCTTCAATCCCATCGTCGACAAGCGGCTGGTGCAGCTCGCCGAGTCGTCGGTGGAGGAGATCGGCGAAGTCGGCATCGTCGCGGTGGGACGCTTGATCGAGCAGAAGGGTTTCGACGTGCTGATCGATGCTCTGGCACGCCTGCGTCAGCGCCATGAGCACCGTGAGGTGCGACTGACGATTCTCGGCGAAGGACCGCTGCGAGAGACGCTGCTTGACCAGGCGCATCGTCTCGGGGTGGCAGACGCCGTATCGCTGCCCGGGTTCGTCGACAATCCTTTTGTGTACATGCGCAAGGCCCGGGTCTTCGCGTTGTCGTCCTACGCCGAGGGGTTGCCTAGCGTGCTGATCCAGGCGATGGCCTGTGGCACCCCGGTGGTAGCGACTGACTGCCCCTCGGGCCCTCAGGAAATTCTCGAGGGCGGGCGCTGGGGGCGGCTGATTCCCATGGGCGACAGCGAAGCGCTTGCAGACGCGCTCGAGGAAGTGCTGGCGCGTGACGAGCATCCACCGGTTTACCAGCGCGCCGCCGACTTTGGCGCCGAACTGGCCGTCGAGCGCTACCTTGTTCGCCTGAACAGCGGCGTATCGTCGATGGCGTCGCAGGGCTGAGTTCTGGTGCGCCTGCGCAAGGCTCTGTGCTCGGGCCATCCGCGGCAAATCTCGGCCACCGCCATTTCCGTGGCACCTCTGCGTTTTCCCTGAGCGACTGCGTTGTTGTCGCTTTCTTGCCCATCACAGGATGTGTCTGCCCATGTCTGTGCGCGTACTTCATGTCATCACCGGACTCGGTACCGGTGGCGCGGAGCGAAATCTCTACAATCTGCTGGCCGCAGGCGTCAGTGCCCCGGACGAGGTCGCAGTGATCGCCCTGATGGACGAGGGTAGCTACGGGCCACGTATTCGCGAGCTGGGCATCGAGGTCCATGCTCTTGGCATGCGCCAGGGAATTCCCGCGCCCTGGACCCTGCCTCGTCTGGGTGCTCTGGTGCGACGTTTCGCCCCTGACGTCATTCAGGGCTGGATGTACCACGGCAACCTCATGGTCAGCATGGCGGCTCGCCTGTGCCGCCAGCGGCCGGCGGTGAGCTGGAACGTGCGCCAGTGCCTCTACCAGATCGAGCGCCACAAACCATTGACCCGGTGGGCCATTCGCGCCAACCGACGGCTCTCGGGCGGGCCCGGGGCGATCGTCTTCAACAGTCGCCTGTCTCGGCGGCAGCATCGCGACTTCGGCTTCCGCGATGACGCAGCACTGGTCATTCCCAACGGCTTCGATACCGCCGCCGTGGCGCCGGATTCGGCCAGCCGGCAACACGTGCGGAAGCGTCTGGGCTTTAACGATGAACAATGGGTGGTGGGGCATGTGGCCCGATGCCACCCGATCAAGGATCATCCCAATCTGTTGCGGGCCTGCGTCACCGTCGCCGAACGAATGCCTCAGGCGCGCTTTCTGGTGGTCGGTCGTGGCGTCGATTTCGATGCGCCGGAGCTGGCGGGCATCGTGCCGGACGAGTACCGCTCGCGCTTCTTGCTGACGGGTGAGCGAGACGACGTGGGCGAGCTGATGCAGGCGATGGATGTGTTCTGTCAGAGTTCATGGCTCGAGGCCTTCCCCAATGCCCTTGCGGAGGCCATGGCCTGCGAACTGAGCTGTGTGGCGACCGACGTCGGTGACAGCGACTACATCCTCGGTACCAGCGGACGCATCGTGCCACCACGAGATAGCCAGGCCCTCGCCCGGGCCTTGCTGGAAGCCTTGAACGAACCTGCCGACAGGCGCCGGGAACGGGGACGAGAGGCAAGAGAGCGCATCGTGAGCGAGTTCGGTCTTGCTCAGGTGGTTGAGCAGTATCGGCAGTTGTACCAGCGGATCGGCTTTCCGGCGCAGGTTGGTAGTCTGCCGTCTGCACCGTCCTCAGAAGCATCGTCCGAACCAGTTTCCGAAACAGTTTCCGAACCAGCTTCTGGACCATCGACTCGACCATGAGTCACGCCACGTGCGCTGAGTGGGAGCGAGTTTACGACAGCGTCCCATCTCCTTAGGCTCTGTCCGAAAAGTCGGCGAGCGAAGGTTAGACAAGGCAAAAATCGGTGAGACAGCGCAGTTTACAGGGTGTAAATGAGCATGTTGATACGATTTTTAACGCCGTATTACCGAGCGTAGGCACTTTTCAGACAAGCCCTAGCCGGTGGTACCCCGACAAGACCTCCGTAGAGAAAAGCCCCTATGCTCAATGGCCCCTTCGCACCCTGGCCCTGCTTCGATGAAGGCGACGCCGAGGCGGTATCGCGCGTGCTGCTCAGTCAACGCGTCAATTACTGGACCGGCGACGAGGGCCGCGAGTTCGAGCGCGAATTCGCCGCCTGGACAGGCGCCCACCACGCTGTCGCCGTAGCCAACGGCACCCTGGCGCTGGATCTGGCGCTTCATGCCCTGGATATCGGACCAGGGCACGAGGTGATCGTGACCCCCAGGACCTTCCTGGCGTCGGTGTCGGCCATCGTCAATGCGGGCGCTACCCCGGTGTTTGCCGACATCGAGCGTGACTCTCAGAACCTGTCGGTCGCCAGCGTCGAGGAGTGCCTGAGCCCACGCACCCGCGCCATCGTCGCCGTCCATCTGGCGGGCTGGCCCTGTGACATGGATGCCCTCGGTGAACTGGCGCAGACCTTTGGTCTTTCGATCATCGAGGACTGCGCCCAGGCACACGGTGCGCGCTATCGTGGCCGCAGCGTCGGCACCTTCGGTGATGTGGCGGCCTGGTCATTCTGTCAGGACAAGATCATGACCACCGGCGGGGAAGGGGGCATGGTCACCACCGACGACCCTGGGCTGCACCGGCGTATGTGGGCCTACAAGGACCACGGCAAGAGCTGGGAAGCGGTCCATGAGCGGGCCCACCCGCCGGGGTTCCGCTGGCTGCACGACAGTTTCGGTACCAACTGGCGGATGACCGAGATGCAGGCGGTGTTGGGAAGACGCCAGCTCGCGCGCATGGCTCAGTGGAGTCAGCGCCGCCGCGCCAATCTTTACGCCATTCTCGACGCCGCAGATCGCTGTCCGGGACTGCGGGCTCCGCGTCCGCCCGAACACATCGTCCATGCCGGCTACAAGGCCTATGTGTTTGTCCGTCCCGAACGCCTGGCCGAGGGCTGGAGCCGCGACGCCATCATGCAGTGTCTCAATGCCCAGGGAGTGCCCTGTTTCAGTGGCAGCTGCTCCGAGGTCTACCGGGAACGCGCCTTCGACAACACTCCCTGGCGCCCGTCGCGGCCGTTGCCGGTGGCCAGGGAACTGGGAGAGACCAGCCTGATGCTGCTGATCCATCCGACCCTGACCGAGGAACAGATGGACAAGACCTGTCGGGTGCTCGAGGAGGTCATGGCGCGGGCAACGCAGCCTGCACTCTGTCCCGAGTGACGTTGTCGCTGTGGGGCTGTCGACGTCAGTCTGTTGAGCCTGTGGAACCTGTTGAGCGTGGCCGCGGCTACGCCTCTGGAAAAACCGCAATGGGCAGGGCCTTCGGGTCCTGCCCATTGCGTTTCTGGGGCACCAATTTCGCTGTCTGCCGGGCACCTATTGCGCCTGCACCGCCGCAGCGATTGGCCAGGCGGCAGCGGAAGGAAGGAAGGAAGGAAGGGAGGCAAGGCGATGGCCGCTGCAGATGCCCCAGGCGTGGCTACGGGCGCTAGAGGCGCCGATACAGATGCCCAGGCGTAGCTAAGGATGCTAGAGGCGCAGATACAGATGTCCCCAGGCGTAGTGACAAAGGCTAGAGGCGCAGATCCGCCGCGCCCTTGGGCAGCAGATACTTGAGGTCATACAGCACGTGTTCCGGCTTGCCCCAGCCGCGGATTCGCTCGACCCCGATATCACGGAATTCGTGGTGAGCGACGGCGATGATGACGGCGTCGTAGGCGCCGGGTTCCGGTTCGTCGACAGGGCGAAGGCCAAAGGCGGCCACCGCCTCGTCACGGTCCACGTGGGGGTCGAGCACGTCCACCGCCACGTTGAACTCGCGCAGCTCGTCGATGATATCGATGACACGGGTATTGCGCAGGTCCGGGCAGTTCTCCTTGAACGTCAGGCCCATGATCAGTACCCGGGCATCCTGCACATGGATGCGTCGCTTGGCCAGGCACTTGATCAACTGATTGGCCACGTAGGCGCCCATGCCGTCATTGATACGCCGGCCGGACAGGATGACCTCGGGATGGTAGCCAACCTGCTGCGCCTTGTGGGTCAGATAGTAGGGGTCCACGCCGATGCAGTGCCCGCCCACCAGGCCAGGACGGAAGGGCAAGAAGTTCCATTTGGTGCCGGCGGCTTCCAGCACCTCTTCGGTGTCGATGCCCAGACGCTCGAAGATGATGGACAGCTCGTTGATCAAGGCGATGTTGACGTCGCGCTGGGTATTCTCGATGACCTTGGCGGCCTCGGCCACGGTTATCGAGCTGGCTCGGAAGGTGCCGGCGGTGATGACCGAGGCGTAGAGCTCATCGACGAAGTTGGCGCTGGCCGGCGTCGAGCCGGAGGTCACCTTGCGGATGTTGGTGACCCGATGCTCGCGATCACCGGGATTGATGCGCTCCGGGCTGTAGCCGGCGAAGAAGTCGCGGTTGTAGCGCAACCCGGACAGCTTCTCGATGACCGGGATGCACTCGTCCTCGGTGGCGCCAGGATAGACCGTCGACTCGAAGATCACGATATCACCCTTGGCAATCACCCTGCCCACCGTGGCACTGGCCCCCAGCAACGGTGTCAGGTCGGGATTGTGCTGGGCGTCGATCGGGGTGGGGACCGTGACGATGTAGACATTGGCGTCGGCCAGCCTGGCCGGCTGATAGGTGAAACTCAGCAGCGGCGCCAGGTTCAGCTCGCCTGGTGTCACTTCTCGCGTGGTATCGATACCGTCGTGCAACTGAGCGATACGCTCGGCACTGATATCGAAGCCCAGAGTGGGGTAGCGCTTGCCGAATTCGACCGCCAGCGGCAGGCCGACATAGCCAAGCCCGATGACCGCGATGCGTGCCTTGTCCAGCGTCAGTGAATGTTCCATGGGGGCCTCGTGTCAGCAGAACCTGGGGGATCGGCGCTAGAGTGGCTTTGCCGCAAGCGCAAGGGGGGCAGGACTGGGGTCTGCGGCGCCAGCGAGTCGTCGTGTCGGTGAGGCTGGCTGGGCCATGTGCTGGCGCCAGACAAGATCGGCGATACCCCCGGTAGGGCTGTAACCGGTGGGCGGCAGGCGCAGCAGTTCCCTCACGCGCTCGAGTTCAGCGCTGTCCAGTGCCGAGCGCAGTTGCTCCAGGTAGGGGGCCAGTTGCGACCAGGACCAGTAGCCTTCGTTGGCGGTCATGATCCGAGGGTGCTCCGAGGGCTGGTCGTTCTGTCCGATCAGCAACTCCTCGTAGAGCTTTTCGCCGGGACGTAGTTGGGTGAAGACGATGTCGATCTCGCCATGGGGGTTGTCGGCCGTGCGAGGCTCCAGCCCCGACAGCCGAATCATCTGCCTGGCGAGATCGAGAATCTTCACCGGTTGCCCCATGTCCAGCACGAACACGTCTCCCCCCTGGCCCATGGCGCCTGCCTGGATGACCAGTTGCGCCGCTTCCGGGATGGTCATGAAGTAGCGGGTGATCTCGGGATGGGTCACGGTGACCGGGCCACCTTGTTGAATCTGGCGCCGGAACAGGGGAATCACCGAGCCGGAGGAACCCAGCACGTTGCCGAAGCGCACCATGCAGAAGCGGGTGGTCGACGATTGCTCGGCCAGCGCCTGACAGACCAGCTCGGCGAGGCGCTTGCTGGTGCCCATGACGTTGGTGGGGCGCACCGCCTTGTCGCTGGAAATCAGCACAAAGGTCGATACCCCGCTGTCGATGGCCGCTCGCGCAGCGGCCAGGGTGCCAAAGGTATTGTTCTTGAGGCTTTCGACCATGTTGTGCTCGACCATGGGCACATGCTTGTAGGCGGCGGCATGGTAGATGGTGTCCACCTTGAAGCCCTGCAGGATGATGCGAAGACGTTTCTGATCCTGGATCGTGCCGAGAAATGGCTTCAGCTCAACAGCAAGGCCCAGGCTGTCCAGGAACCCCAGAAGCTCCTGTTCGATCTGGTACAGCGAGTACTCGCAGCTATCGAAGAGCAGCAGTTGGCGTGGACGTTGAGCCAGTATCTGTCGGCACAATTCCGACCCGATCGAGCCGCCGGCACCGGTCACCATGACCACCTGGTCGCGGATATTGGCGTCCATCAGATCCTGTCGCGGGGGAACCGCGTCACGGCCCAGCAGTTCTTCGACACTGACGTCACGAATATCTTCGATCTTCGCTCTGCCCTGCACCACATCATCCAGGCGTGGAATGGTCTGGATCGTGATATTGAGGGGTTCCAGTGACGCCACTATCTCCTGGCGACGTCTACGTCTGGCACTGGGAATGGCGAGCAGGATCTTTTCGATGTTTAGGCGCTCGACCAGCTCTGCAATATGACGAGGAGAGTGGACCTCGAGACCTTCGACATGGGTACCCTCCATGCCGCGCCAGTCATCGACGAAGGCCACCGGGAGGTAGTCACTTCCCTGGCGAAGAGAGGCCACCAGCTTGCAGCCTGCAGAGCCCGCACCATAGATAAGCACCCTGGGCTTGTCCTTCATCAGACGATGCTGGTAGAGGCTTCTCAGGGCAAAACGGGTGCCGCCGGTCAGCAGCAGGCTGAGCAGGAAATAGTCGAAAAGGACACCTGCAGGAAGCGGGGAGAATATCGCGCGGCCAAGCAGGTCAAGCACCAGCGTCGAGGTGGCGACGCCAATGAACAGGGTCACGATAGCGCGGCTTCCGACGTATCTGAGTACGGCGCGATAGAGGCCTAGCTTGATAAAGACGACCAGGGAAATCGCCGTGACAAGTACATTCAAGGCGTAGGCGGAAGGGGCGCGCACAAAGGCGCCAAAAAGCCCGTTGATGGCCATGGATACGACGAGGCTGGTCTCGATAAGCATGATATCGGCGACGAGCTGAAATATCCTTTTCTTGCGACGAGGGAGTCGCAAGGCGGCTTCGATAAAGTTGCCCATGGTAGGGATCCCCTGCTTGGAAAATCGTCCATATTTTAGGATTTTGTTTGGACGACTGTGCTGTTTCCTCGTTGTCTGGATTGGCTTTACGACGTGCTATTCCTTTCCTGCATCATATCTGCATTGAAATATTTCACCAGCGTCAAAAACTCCCATTGGTTGATGGTTTTGATAATTGGTCAGAGAGATTTAGAGAAGTCATTTCCATGCGTGAAATTAGTGGTGTACCTATGATGTGAGGGTATGAAACGAGTCACGTCATGGCGGCGAAATTTTTAGATGCCCAAGGGAAATGTGTTCCTCCTCCATTGAAGTCAATGCAAAGGTGTTGATAATGGCGGGTATGCAGGGGTTTCGTAAGATTTACTGTGCAGGAAGTTAAAAAGTGTGCAGTTGTAGTCTGGTGAAGGGAGGGGGAACGCGGTTGATTGATACGGCAAATATTATTAGAGACTTTGCCGTAGAGCATTAGATATTGATCAGTCGTCGGACTAGTGAAGCCCTGTTGGTGTTCGGTTCAGGGCGTCTACAGTACGGCGGTCAAACGTGGCGAGAGTGCCGTGGACGGATCTTGCCAGCACCATGGGAGTAGGGAACAGATGAAGGTGCTTGTTACCGGGATGGCAGGGTTCATCGGCTCGACGCTGGCCGCACGTCTGGCCCGTGACGGGCTTGAGGTAGTCGGTGTGGACAACCTCAATGACTACTACGACGTGTCCTTGAAGAAAGCGCGGCTGGCACGTCTCGAAAAGCTGCAGAACGTACGTTTCGTGCGGCTGGATCTGGCCGATCGCGAGGGTGTCGACCGGCTGTTTGCCGACGAGCGCTTCGATCGTGTCGTGCACCTGGCGGCACAGGCGGGGGTAAGGTACTCCTTGACCCATCCCCACGCCTACGTGGATGCCAACCTGGTGGGGCATCTCAATGTGCTCGAAGGATGCCGGCACCAGCAGGTAGAGCACCTGCTCTATGCCTCGTCCAGCTCTGTCTACGGCATGAATCAGGTGGTGCCCTTCGCCACACGCGACAATGTCGACCATCCTGTCAGCCTCTACGCCGCGACCAAGAAGGCCAACGAGCTGATGGCGCACACCTACTCCCACCTGTATGGACTGCCGACCACCGGACTCAGGTTCTTCACCGTCTACGGCCCCTGGGGGCGACCGGACATGGCGATGTTCCTGTTCACCAAGGCGATCCTCGAAGGTCGTCCGATCGACGTCTACAACCACGGGGAGATGTCGCGGGACTTTACCTATGTGGACGACATCGTCGAGGGCATCGTGCGCTTGCTGGAAGTGGTCCCCAGCGTGGACCCCGACGCCGGCGTGGTCGACGACTCACCGGATCGCAGCAGTGCACCCTACGCGCTTTACAACATCGGACACGGTAGCCCGGTGGGGCTGATGGACTTTATCCACGCCATCGAGGCGGCACTGGGGCGCAAGGCCGAGTACAACTTCCTGCCGATGCAACCGGGCGATGTTCCTCGGACCTGGGCCGACACCACTGCACTGTATCGCGCTACCGGCTATCAGCCGCGCATCGGGGTCGAGGAGGGCGCGGCTCGATTCGTGGACTGGTATCGCTCCTATCATGGCATCGTCGCCTGAGCCATGCGCACGCCGCCGGGTGTGGCAAGGCACTATCGAGGATGGCCGGCGCAGTCCTCGTCGGCGATCCAGGGGCTGGCACTGTTCGTCTTCCTGTCCAGTCTGCTGACGCTACCCTGGGCGTATCGGTTCACCGGAATGCTGCTGGTGTCACTGGCGGCGATGGCGGTGCTGGTGCGGCGCAGCCTTCCCCGGGACGCCGAGTCCCTTGCATGGGTGGCAATGCTGGCGCTTTTCGGTTTTCAGCTGGTGTTGGACGCGGGGCGTAGCGGGCCGCCCCTGGCGCGTTATAGCGTGCCGTCACTGCCCTGGTGGCCCTGGCTTGGGCTGCTTTTGTTATTGGCATGGCGTGCCAGGCCTCCCTCGCTTTACTGGTGGTGGCGTGGGATTACCCTGGGGGCGGTGCTATCCGGGCTGAAGGCGCTGTATGACCGACTGATCGAGGATGAGCGTCGGGCTGGAGATCTGATCAACGCCATTCCCTTTGGTAATCTCAGCCTGGTGCTCGGGGTGCTCAGCCTGGTGTGGTGGCTCGACAACGTCAGTGAAGGGCGGCGCGGCCTGTTCCTCTGGTGGGCGGCGCTGGGAGCGGTGATGGGGCTGCTTGGCTCGCTGCTGTCCGGCACCCGGGGCGGCTGGCTGACCCTGCCGCTGGTGATGCTGGTGCTGGTCCTGCGTCACGGCCGGCGGGCGCGCCTCTATTGGTCGACGCTTACACCCCGCCGGCGCTTCGCCATCCGGATGACCGCCACCCTGGCGATCGGCGTGGCGACCCTGGTGGCACTGCCTCGGCTGTGGGCACTGGCCGAGGATATCGTCCTGCTATGGCGCCAGGGGGCCGTCGACACCAACGCGGGCTTGCGCTGGCATCTGTGGGGCATCGCTGGCGAGGCGTTCGCAGCCAGGCCCCTCTGGGGCTGGGGAGAGGATGGTCTGGTCGCCTGGCTCGAGACACTGGTCGCGGCGGGCCGGCTGCCCGAGGGCATGGCCGGAATCGGGTTCCAGCTTCACAGTGACGTGCTGGACACCGCCGCTCGACGTGGCCTTGCGGGGGTGGCGCTGCTGCTGCTGTTCTATGGGATTCCGTTGGCGAGCTTTGTGCGTCGCCTCGATCATGGCGATGGCCAGTGTCGTGTGCTCGCCCTGTCCGGCGCGCTGATCGTGGTGATGTATGCGGGGTTCGGCCTGACCCAGACGATGTTTCGTGACCCCCATACCTTCAGCGCCTATCTGGTGATGTGCACCGCCTGCTTTGCCCTGCTGAGAACGCGAGGCTGAACTACCGGGCGCTCGAGGACCGCAGCAGCAGCCGTTGATGCGCAGGCGGAAGAGCGCAGCGTCCAGCCCGCCAGACAGGCAC
Organism: Halomonas sp. YLB-10; assembly: GCF_003856855.1. Lineage (NCBI taxonomy): Bacteria > Pseudomonadati > Pseudomonadota > Gammaproteobacteria > Oceanospirillales > Halomonadaceae > Halomonas > Halomonas sp. YLB-10. Next base: position 68,747 of record NZ_RRCU01000003.1, on the reverse strand, counting down.
AGTAACAGGCACAGCAAAAAAGCCGCCCGAATCCGGGCGGCTTTTTTTGACGCTTCCCCAGGACCAGGCGTGGCCTGGGGAAGCAACCGTCGCTGGCGCGTCTGCGCCGATGCTCAGGCCTTGGTGTAGGCGGCGGCGGACTTTTCGATGGCCTTGCGGGCGGCCTCGACACCTTCCCAGGATTCCACCTTGACCCACTTGCCCTTCTCGAGATCCTTGTAGTTCTCGAAGAAGTGGGCGATCTGCTGACGCAGCAGCTCGGGCAGATCGGTGACCTCCTGAACATCGTCGTAGAGGCTGGACAGCTTGGGGTGCGGGACGCACACCAGCTTGGCGTCTTCGCCGGCTTCGTCGGTCATGTTGAGGATGCCCACCGGACGGGCGCGGATGACACTGCCGGGTGCGACGGGGTAGGGGGTGACCACCAGGGCATCCAGGGGGTCGCCGTCGTCTGCCAGGGTGTGCGGAATGAAGCCGTAGTTGGCCGGGTAGAACATCGGCGTCGCCATGAAGCGGTCGACGAGCAGGGCACCCATGTCCTTGTCAATTTCGTACTTCACCGGGGCGTGATTGGCGGGAATCTCGATGGCGACGAAGAGGTCGTTGGGGAGTTCCTTGCCGGCGGGGATGTTGTCGAAGTTCATGCTCGCGTCCTTCGTTGGGCGGATGTCCGCCTGGGCGGCGGAAAAAAATCCGTCGGATTATACGAACCCCGTGACGGGATTACCAATATGGTGGGCGTATCTTGACGCGCTGCAACAAGGCGCGCAAGACAACCATGGGACGAGACGGCGGGGTGAGGTGCCACCAAAGCACAGTAAACAAAGCCAAAGGCGACTTGTCAGGCATATCAGGGATTCGGTGTGTATCATACCGCCGGTGAAGGCGTCGGCCCCCTGGCCCACGTCTTGTCGCGTCATCAACGCTGGAGTCACAGGAGGTGATCTTGGCCACCGCACGTCTCGCTCTGAGTTATGGGCAAGCCTTTGTGGCGCCCGAACGCCATCGGCAGCGCAGTTCGATGTCGGTGCGCCTGCCGGAAGAGGGCGAGCCCAAGGGCGCCTGCGCGCTGATCAGCGATTCAGCCTCAGGCCATGCCCTGGCCAAGCAGGCGGGAGATCTCAGCGTGCGCGGATTTCTCAACGACTACTACGCGACTCCGGCGCACTGGACCATCAAGGCGTCGGCCCAGCGAGTGATGCGTGCGCTCAACGCCTGGTGTCATGGCATGACCCGCCAGATGGAGGACGGCAGCTATGTGTCCTCGTTGTCGACGGTGGTGTTCAAGGACCGTGGCGCGCACCTCTTTCATGTAGGTGACACCCTGGTGTTTCGGCTTCGGGGAGCCGAGTTCGAGCAGTTGAGCCGCGACCACGTCACCGACCTGGGGGGCTATCGCTACCCGGCCAGGGCGCTGGGCATGGATGTCGGCATCGACATCGACTATTCGGAGTGGCCGCTGAAGCAGGGGGACATCTTTCTGTTCACCACCCAAGGGGTGCGTGGGACCCTGATGCCCTCCGACTATGTGCGGCTGATTCGCGAAGATGCCAGTGACCTGGACGCGGCCTGTGAGCGCCTGGCCGAGGCGGCAAGCTCCAGGGCTCGTGAGCGGGGCTACGGCAGTGACCCCTTCTGCTTTCAACTGGTCCGGGTGGATGAACTGCCTGATGCGGCCAGCGACGCTCCCAGTCGGCTGTACGGGGATCTGCCGATTCCCCCCGAGCTTGCCGTGGGTGACCAGATCGACGGACTGGTGGTGGAAGCGGTGATGTCACGCACCGCCCACTCACGGGTCTACCGGGTGCGCGATGTGGATACCGAGCGGGTCTGTGTGCTCAAGGCGCCAAGTCCTGAACTGTCCAATCGAAACGCCTACCTGGAGCACTTCCTGCTTCAGCAGTGGGTGGTGGAGAGGGTTCACTCGCCCTTCGTGGTCAGCGTGGTCGAGCCTTCCCGGTCCCGCCGCCATCTCTACTACCTGATGCGGTACGTCGATGGCATGACCTTGAGCGAGTGGGTCGCGCGCTATCCGCGTGCCAGTCTCGGTCAACGACTCGACATCGCGCTGCAGCTGGGCAAGGCGCTGCAGGCGCTGCACCACCGTGACCTGATTCACCAGCAGGTTCATCCAGACAACGTCTTGATCGATGATCAGGGGCGGGTGGTACTGACCGACTTCAGCGCCTGCCATCTGCGCGATGTCGATGGTCACCGGCGATCCCGCCGGCTGGTGGCCCAGGTGGGGCTCAATGAACACAGTGCGCCCGAGTATGCCCTCGATGATGAGGTCGGCCGGCGCAGTGACCAGTACGCCCTGGCGTCCACGGTGTACTGGTTGATCAGCGGACGTCTGCCCTACGCGGTGCCGACCCATCAGCTGCGCAGTCATACCGATCTCGAGCAGTTGAGCTACCGTAGCGTGCGTCATTACCGGCCAGACGTCAGCGCGGAGCTAGACGAGGCCTTGAAACGCGCCCTGGACCCGCAGCGATCGCTGCGTTTTCGGCGCCTGTCGGAATTTCTCTATAGCGTGCGGCCTGGCCGCCAGCAGGTGTCTGAAGCCCCCAGTCGTTCGATCCGTGCCTGGAAGGAACCCGCCAACCTGTGGCAGGCCATCGCCGGGTTGTTGCTGGTGTTGTTGATCCTGTCCTGGTGGCTACGCTAGGGCTTGCCTGAAAAGTGCCTGCGCTCGTCGACTTATCGGAGAAAGCCTGGGGCTTTGGTGATCCGCGAGACGGGCCCGTTGGTCTTCCTGGCACGCCCTGCGTCGTCAAACGAAAAGCCCCGAGGCCAGGCCTCGGGGCTTTTTTCATGCCGGCGTCGCGTCGGCTGCGTCTCGGTCGCGGGGCGTGCGTGATGCAGCGCCGGGCCGCAGCGAGCTGTGGCGCGTCTATGCTACAGACTGAGTTACAGGCTGAATTCCGGCAGACGCTTTTCCACCCGCGCGAGCTTGAGGCGCGCCATCTTCGGCAGGCCGTTCTCGAAGGGAGGGAAGTCCTCGCCCTGGATCAGCGGTGCCAGGTAGGCACGGCCGGCGTCGCTGATACCGAAGCCATCCTCGCGGATGTACTCGCGCGGCATGAACTTCTCACGGTTGGCCACATCGGCCAGCGGCGCCGCCTCGATCTCCCAGCGGTAGGGGTTGTCGCTGACGCGCTTGATCGCCGGCATCTGGGCGTTGTGCCCCTCGAGCGCCAGTTCCACCGCCTTGACGCCCACCGCGTAGGCCTGCTCGACGTCGGTCTTGGCGCCAAGGTGGCGCGCGGCGCGCTGCAGGTAGTCGGCAACCGCCCAGTGGTACTTGTAGCCCAGGTCCTGCTTGACCATGCCGGCCAGGGTCGGGGCCACGCCGCCGAGCTGGCGGTGTCCGAAGGCGTCGGTGTTACCCGAGTCGGCGAGGAAGGTGCCGTCCTCGTAGCGTGCGCCCTCGGAAACCACGATCACGCAGTAGCCGTAGTTCTTGACCGCGTATTCCACACGCTCCATCACCTGGCGACGGTCGAAGGGAATCTCGGGGAAGATCACCAGGTGGGGTGGCTCACCCTCGCCCTGGCCGGCCAGGCCACCGGCACCGGCGATCCAGCCGGCGTGGCGACCCATGACCTCGAGCACGAACACCTTGGTGGAGGTGGCGCACATGGAGGCGATGTCCATGGAGGCCTCGAGGGTCGAGGTGGCGATGTACTTGGCCACGCTGCCGAAACCCGGGCTGTTGTCGGTGATCGGCAGGTCGTTGTCCACGGTCTTGGGCACGTGGATGGCGGTCAGCGGGTAGCCCATCTTCTCGGACAGCTGCGAGACCTTGAGGCAGGTGTCGGCGCTGTCGCCGCCGCCGTTGTAGAAGAAGTAGCGGATATCGTGAGCCTTGAACACCTCGATCAGGCGCTCGTACTGGGTGCGATGGCTCTCGATGTCCTTGAGCTTGTAGCGACAGGAACCGAAGGCACCGCCGGGCGTGTGGCGCAGGGCGGCGATGGTGTCATCGGACTCCTGGCTTACGTCGATCAGGTCCTCGGTCAGGGCGCCGATGATGCCGTTGTGGCCGGCGTAGACCTTGCCGATGCGATCACTGTTCTGGCGGCAGGTCTCGATGACGCCGCAGGCGCTGGCGTTGATCACGGCGGTGACGCCGCCGGACTGGGCGTAGAAGGCGTTGTGCTGGGCCATGGGGCGTGGGGCTCCTGGTTCTGGATCGTGAATACGGTGAAACGAACAACGTCCCCACGCGGCGTGGCGAAGGGAAAGGATCGGTGGGCGCGTCGCGGTCGGCCAGGCCTTCGTCGGGAAGGGCTTCGCGGACTAAAGCCTTCGCGGACTAAAGCCATCGTGTGGCAAGCCATCGCGTGGCAACCATCGCCGGGACAGCGCCGGAACATGGTCGGCGATTCTAGCCCATCGGCCTGGTGCCTGCATCCGACCGGCATGCCCCGGCGCAGCCGAACGCCGACGTCGAAGTAAAACAGTGGGCGATCGGCAACAGCGACGAGGGCGTGACGCCGCCTCTGGAGGCCTTTGTCGGGGCATGCTAGGCTGCCGCCAACCTTGAGTGCCGTTGTCTGCCGGGGGCGCCGTGCGCGTCGACTCGGGGACGGGGCAGCAGCAGCGCACCGGAGGCGCCATGCATCTTCATATCGTCGGTATCTGCGGCACCTTCATGGGCAGCCTGGCGCTGTTGGCGCGGGAGCTTGGCCACCAGGTCAGCGGCTCGGATGCCAGCGTCTATCCCCCCATGAGCACCCAGCTGGAAACGGCCGGCATCGCCCTGATGCGCGGTTACGCCGCCGACAATCTGACGACGACACCGGACCTGGTGGTGATCGGCAACGCCCTGTCGCGGGGCAACCCTGAAGTCGAGGCGGTGCTCGATCGTGGCCTGCCCTACGTGTCCGGTGCCCAGTGGCTGGCCGAGCACGTGCTGCCGGGGCGCCCGGTGATCGCGGTGGCGGGCACCCACGGCAAGACCACCACGGCCAGCCTGACCGCCTGGCTGCTCGAAAGCGCTGGGCTGGCCCCTGGCTTTCTGATCGGCGGGGTGCCGAGGAACTTTGGCGTATCGGCGCGACTGGGCGGCGAGCAGGCGCCCTTTGTGGTGGAGGCCGACGAGTACGACACCGCCTTCTTCGACAAGCGCTCCAAGTTCGTGCACTACCGCCCGCTGGTCGCCATCCTCAACAACCTCGAGTATGACCACGCGGACATCTTTCCCGACCTGGCTGCCATCGAACGCCAGTTTCATCACCTGGTACGTACGGTGCCCGGGCGTGGCCAGTTGCTGGTGGCGGACGACGCGCCGGCGCTGGACCGGGTGCTGGCCCAGGGCGCATGGACACCGGTGTCGCGCATGGGGCAGCAGCAGGACTCGGCCTGGCGCATCGAGCTAGAGCGTGACGATGCCAGTCGTTTCAGGGTGATCCAGCAGCGGCCGGACGGGGTCGACGAGGACGCAGTGGTCGACTGGGGGTTGACCGGAGACTACAACGCCCGCAATGCCCTGGCCGCCCTGGCCGCCGCCAGCGTGTTCGGCGTGGATCTGGCGCGCGGCGCCGCTGCGCTGTCGCGTTTCGAGACGCCCAAGCGTCGCCAGGAGGTGCGCGGCGAGGTCGGCGGCGTCCAGGTGATCGACGACTTTGCCCATCATCCCACCGCCATCGCGGCGACGCTGTCCGGGCTGCGCGCTTCGACCCAGCGCGGTCGCCTGCTGGCGGTGATCGAGCCGCGTTCCAACACCATGCGTCTGGGCACCCTGCGCGATCGCCTGGCGGACAGCGTGGCCCAGGCCGATCAGGTCTGGTGGTACCAGCCCGAGGGGCTGGACTGGTCGGTGGAGGCGCTGGTCGAGGCCTCGCCGATACCGGCGCACCGTCGTGGCGAGATCGATGCGCTGGTCGCCGATCTGGTGGCACAGGCGCGTCCTTATGATCGTATCGTGGTGATGTCCAACGGCGGCTTCGGCGGCATCCACGAGCGCCTGCTCGAGGCGCTGGAGGCCGCCCATGGCTGAAGGCTTCAAGTCCCCTGTGACCGTGGCCCTGACCGGCGCCTCCGGCGCCCAGTACGGGCTGAGGCTGATCGAGGCGCTGGTGTCGGCGGGGCACGAGGTGTGGGTGATGATCTCCAAGGCCGCGCATCTGGTCATCGCCACCGAGACCGAGGCCTCTTTGCCGCCACGTCCAGCGCTGCTGGCCGAGGCGCTCAGCGAGCGGTTCTCGGCGGCCGAGGGCCAGATCCGCTGCTTTGGCCGTGAGGACTGGATGGCCCCGGTGGCGTCGGGCTCCGGCGCCAGCAGTGCCATGGTGATCTGCCCGTGCTCGACGGGAACGCTGTCGGCGGTGGCCTGTGGCGCCAGCAACAATCTGATCGAGCGCGCCGCCGATGTGGCGCTAAAGGAACGCCGCCGCCTGGTGCTGGTGCCCCGGGAGACGCCATTCTCGGCGATTCACCTGGAGCACATGCTCAGTCTGACCCGTATGGGGGCGGTGGTGTTGCCCGCAGCACCCGGCTTCTACCACCAGCCGCAGAGCATCGATGATCTGATCGACTTCATCGTGGCGCGCATCCTCAATCAGCTGGGTATCGATCATCAGCTTATGCCAAGGTGGGGCGAGGGGTCCTCCGGGTCCACCGTCGGCGACTGAGTGCGTAGCTGGCATCGTCATCACAAGACACCATCATCACCTGGCATCATCATCACCTCGCGCCGTCAGACACCTCTCCAGCGCTGCTCGGGATAAGGAAATCCATGCCCAGTCTGTCCGTTCTCTCTGTGTTCGTTCCGACCTTCTTTCTGGTCTCGCTGACGCCAGGCATGTGCATGACCCTGGCCATGGTGCTGGGCATGACCCAGGGGGTGAAGCGGGCGCTGTGGATGATGCTGGGGGAGCTGGTTGGCGTGGGGCTGGTGGCCTTCTCCGCCGGTGCGGGGGTGGCGGCACTGATGCTCAAGCTGCCGGCGCTGTTTGCCTTGTTCAAGTGGCTGGGCGGGGCCTACCTGGTCTATCTGGGGTGGCTGATGTGGCGCTCACGGGGGCGCATGGCGATCCCTGACAATCTTGAGGATACCGCGCCGCCGAAGCGACGGGAGCTGGCCATGCAGGGCTTTGTCACTGCGGTCGCCAACCCCAAGGGCTGGGCCTTTTTCGTGGCATTGCTGCCGCCCTTTATCGATCCGGCGCGGCCGGTGCTGACCCAGTTGGCGGGGTTGATCCTGGTGATCCTGAGTCTCGAGTTCACCTGCCTTCTGCTGTACGCCAGTGGTGGCAAGAGCCTGCGTCACCTGCTCGCACGTGGGGGCAGTGTACGGTTGCTCAACCGCATCGCCGGGACCTTGATGATTGGTGTGGGCCTGTGGCTGGCGCTGGGCTAGGGCCTGGCTGAAAAGTGCCGGCACTCATCGATGTCTGGACAAGGCCCCGGGCCCGCCTTGCGAGAGGTGTCGGTTCGGGGGCGTGTCACTGTCCTATACCGGCGGCAGCCACAGGATGCGTGCGCTGACCAGGGCCAGCGAGGCAAGCAGCAGCGCCGGTAATGGACACGGCGTCAGGGCCGTCCGGTCCCGCCTGAGCCAGGCCAGTTGAACCATGGCGCAGACCACCAGGCCAAGCAGGGCTCCCCCGACGAGATCGCTCAGCCAGTGCACGCCCAGCACGATGCGTGACAATGCCATGGGCACGACGATGGCGATCGCCACCCAGTAGGGCCAGAAGCGTTGGCGGCGTGGCAGCGTCTGGGCGATAAAGGCGGCCGCCATGCCGTACAGGACCACCGCCGTCGAGGTGTGGGCGCTGGGATAGGACAGAGAGTGGGCGAGATAGTCAGGGGCATCCGGACGAAGGCGGCCGATCACCTCCTTGCCCAGGGTGTTGAGCGTGGCGATGGCCATCAGTCCAGCGCTCACGAGGCCCAGTGCCGCCCAGTGACGGCGGCTGGCCAGCCACACCAGCCAGGGCAGTGCCAATGCCGCCACGCCGAGGGTATCTCCCGCCTCGGCCAGTGTCTCGGACAGCGCCAGAAGTCCGGGTAGCTCGAGCCCGCCGATCAAGGCGTGAAGCCGCGTATCCATCATCAGCGGTCCGTCTGCCTGGAGCACGACCAGCGTCCAGGCGCTCAGCGCGGTCAGTGCACCCAGGAGCAACAGCCAACTGGCCAGGGGAGGCTCTTCCTCGTGGTGGGGGGCCAGGGCCTGCCACAGGCGCCTCCCGCCGGGCAGGTGATGGCTGACCCAGGCGAAGCTACGGTACAGCAGGCCCTGAGGCGAGGCGTGGTGGCGGACCAGCGAGAACAGCAGCGCCAGCACCGCCACGGTGACGCCGAGCGCTGTCAGCCAGGGGTGCAGGTCGTCCGGCAATGCCAGCCACTGTTGCCAGGTTCGACCCAGCAGATAACCGGGCAGGATGTAGGCCGGTGCCCACAGCAGGGCGGAGCCAAGATTGGCCCAGGTGAAGGTCGTCGGCGGCATGCGCAGAATGCCCGCCACCAGCGGCACGATGGGGCGGACCGGTCCGACGAATCGCCCCAGCAGCACCGAAAGAGGACCATGACGCTGGAAGAATCGTGCACCCCGGGCCAGCCACTCGGGGTGATGCGACAGCGGCCACATGGCGGTGACCTGCTCACGGTAGCGATAGCCGATGGCGTAGCTGGCGCCGTCTCCCACCACGGCACCGGCAAAGGCACAGGCGATGACCCAGCCAACCGCGATGTCGTAGTGGCCGGCCAGGGAGGCGGCGGCGGTGATCAGAACGACGCCGGGCACCACCACGCCGATCAGGGCAAGCGACTCCACCAGCGCGATGGTAAAGATCAGCAGCAGCAGCAGTCCGGGCGAAGGCGCCCACTGAATCAACCAGTCCCCGGCATTTCCCACCCTGTTCTCCTTTGCGTTGGGCCGTCGTGATGTTTCGGCATTCTGCCACAGTCAGGGTGGTCAGGAGCGACCGGGTGGGAGGGGAGTGACGGCCAGTGCCTCGCTGCGGCGAGCCAGTCGCTGCTCGAAATGCTGCCAGGGTTCCTTGGCGTTCAGGGCGCAGAGCCGTGAGCGTAAGGTCAAGGGGCCGATGTCCGACAGGCGAACCTCGGACAGCGCCTGTTCCAGTCGCTTGATCACCAGCATGGCACCGCTTTCGGTGGTGTTGGGCAGTACCAGCCAGAAGGTGTCGTGGGATTCTCGTCCCAGAATATCGTGGTCACGGCAGTGAAGGCGTACCGCCTGGCACAGTTGGTCGAGTTGCGTTAGCTGAGTGCGAGAGCCGTACTGCTCACTGGCGATTTCCAGTTGTGGCAGGTGCAGGATCACCACCGCCAGCCGCTGGTCCAGATGCTGGGCGCGCTCGAACTCCCCGTTCAGGCGCTCGTGCAGGGTGGCGCGATTGATCGCATCGCAGTCGACGTCGCTGGGGTCGGTGGCCCGGTTCAGGTCGCGCTGACGCAGGTATTCCCAGCCGGCCAGGGAGGTGACCGCAAGGAAGGTCAGCAGAAACTTGATTTGATCGAGGCTTGGCGAAGACTGGCCGACCACCATGAGCCAGATAGGCATGACGGCCAGCGCCAGCACCAGAGCAGGGCCGAAGGGCAGTACCAGCAGGATCAGGGTGATAGGTACGCTGATCCAGAAGGCGTCGAACGATGCCTGCAGCACCGTCTGGTCATAAAGGGCGAGGCAGCCGCACAGCAGCAGCAGATAGTTCGAGACGCGCGAGGCTCTTCTGGTATCGAAGACCGTGATCACGGCCATCAGGCAACTCAGGGACGCCGGCAGCAGGATGCTCTCGTATTGCCCCAGCAGATAGTGCCACAGGGCCAGTGACGCCAACAGCAAGGTCCCCATGACATCGGCACAGACACGCCAGGAACGGACCCACTGGGGTGGCTCGATCATGCGTCGTCCTCCACCACCTGGGTGACAGGGCACTGCTTGTCCAGGGCCGCCAGCACCATGGGCAGGTTGTCCAGATTGGCAATCGATACGGTGCGTACCGTGATCGGCACGGCGATGTCTTCCAGCAGTTCCTGGCGTCGTTGCCTGGCCTGCACGGCGTCTCGACTGGTCAGCATGACGGCGACGGTACGTCCGTTTAGCCGATAGGCGTTCTCGAACCGCTTGATGCGTGTGCAGATGTCCTGGGCGACCCGCCACAGAGAACGTCCATGGATCTGGATCACCACCAGTTCGGCGTGGACGCCGTCACGGGTGGCGCGGCTGTTTTCCCGAGCCAGGTCGCGTTCCAGCTGGCTGGCCGACCACAGCGGCAGTCCGGGCGCCAGACGGGCTCTCCTGCGCATCAGGCGTTGCGAATGTCCGCCCGGCAGCGCACGTCCGATCGCAAGAAAGCACAGGCACAGCAAGAGCGCGCCAGCCAGGCCCCAATGGTGAAGGCTCATCTGGGTGATCAGGCTCCACCAGCTTATCCCGGCAAGGCTGGCGTTGAGTATCAGCATCCACTGGGGTTGGGGCAGGATCAACAGGAAAGGCCAGGCCCACAGCCAGGCACCGTTGGCGTCGGGCGAGAGTATCACCAGGGCGGCAAGCAGCACGCTGGCCACCACCAGCCAGGCGCGGTAGGCATGGCGGCGGTGGCTGAACTCGATGACGATGCCGGTGATCCCGAGCCATAGCGCGGCCAGACCAAGCAGCGTGGTGTCCAGCGCCCGCGCCGAGGTCGCCGCGCAAAGGGCCAGCAGTGCGGCCGCGGCGAACAGGTTCAGCTTGAACAGGCCGACTTTGTACTTGTTCCGCATGCTGTCTTAATATGATCCTTTCTGTGGTTCACGATCCGCATCACGTCCGCGTTGTCATCCCGGTGCAAGCCTTCTTTCTTTGCCCGGAGACCTCGTTCTACCAGGAGACTCGTTTCACCGTGTCCGACTCATCCGCCAATGCCACCGCCGAGTGCGTCGCCGATATCGACGCCTACATGACCGCCATGGGCCAGGCGGCCCGTGTTGCTGCCACCGATATGCGTCGCCTGCCACCCGCGCGCAAGAACCAGGCGCTCAAGGCGATGGCTCAGGCGCTGGACGCGTCTCGTCAAGAGATCCTGTCGGCCAATCGGCAGGATCTGGCGCGCGGTCGCGACAAGGGGCTCGACGAGGCTCTGCTTGATCGCCTTGCCCTGGATGACGGCCGCATCGACGCCATGATCGAGGGCCTGACCCAGGTCGCTGCCTTGCCCGACCCTGTCGGTGAGATCGATGGCCTGAGCACTCGGCCCAGCGGCATCCAGGTCGGCATGATGCGCGTGCCCCTGGGTGTCATCGGTATCATCTACGAATCTCGCCCCAACGTCACCATGGAAGCCGCCAGCCTGTGCCTGAAATCGGGCAATGCCTGCATTCTGCGCGGGGGCTCCGAGGCCAGCGCGTCCAACCAGGCGCTGGCCCGCTGCATTGCCTCTGGGCTGGCCGAAGCCGGACTGCCACAGGGCGCCGTGCAACTGGTGGCGACCACCGACCGTGCCGCCGTGGGTCGCTTGATCAGCATGGACGAATTTGTCGATGTGATCATTCCCCGTGGTGGCAAATCGTTGATCGAGCGTATTTCGCGTGAGGCCAGGGTGCCGGTGATCAAGCATCTGGACGGCATCTGTCACGTCTACGTGGACGCCGCCGCCGACCTGGACAAGGCCCGTGCCATCGCGGTCAACGCCAAGACCCATCGCTACGGCGTGTGCAACGCCATGGAAACGCTGTTGGTGAACGCACAGGTGGCGCAGGCCCTGCTGCCGACCCTGGCCGCTGACTACGCGGAAAAGGGCGTCGAGGTGAGGGGGTGTGCCCGCGCCCGGGCGATCGTCGATCACTGGCTCACGGCGAGTGACGAGGACTGGGCCACCGAGTACCTTGCGCCGGTGCTGTCGGTCAGGGTAGTCGATGACATCGACGAGGCCATGGCGCATATCGAGCGCTACAGCTCGCGTCACACCGAGTCCATCGTCACCGAGAACTACAGCCTGGCACGCCGCTTTCTGGCAGAGGTCGACTCGAGTTCGGTCATGGTCAACGCCTCGACCCGGTTTGCCGATGGCTTCGAATACGGGCTCGGTGCGGAGATCGGCATCTCCACCGACCGACTGCATGCCCGGGGGCCGGTGGGGCTCGAGGGGCTGACCACGCGCAAGTATGTGGTCTTCGGCGATGGCCAGATTCGACAGTGAGTGGCGCCGTTCGCTTTGACGTCGAGGGCCGTCCTGCGCACATCGGCATGCTTGGCGGCACCTTCGATCCCGTCCATCTAGGCCACCTGCGCACCGCGCTTGAGCTTCGCGCTGCGCTGTCGCTCGATGGCGTGCACATGATCCCCGCGGCTCAGCCTCCGTTGCGCGATCGGCCCCAGGTCACCGCCGAAAAACGGCTCGAGCTGTTGCGCCTGGGAATCGGCGATACCCCGGGGCTGGCGGCGGACCCCTGCGAGCTGGAACGGGAGGGCCCGTCGTTCAGCGTGCAGACGCTCGAGTCCCTGCGTGAGCGCTACGGCCACGAGGCGCGCATCGTCATGGCCCTTGGTCACGACGCCTTTCTCAAGCTGGCGAACTGGCACAACCCGGAAAGGATCTTCGCGCTTGCCCATCTGGTGGTGGTCGAACGCCCCGATCACGAAGCGCCCTTGCCCGAAGCGCTTCAGGCGCTGATCGAGGGGCGTGAGGTCGAGCATGGCGATGCCCTGATGGCCAAGCCCCAGGGCCGACTACTGCGCCTGTCGCTGCCGTCGCGGATGGCGATCTCGGCCACCTTCGTCAGGCATAGCCTGATGCAGGGAAAGAGCGTGCGCTACCTGCTGCCGCCGGCAGTGGAAGAGCGCATCCAGGCGCAACACCTGTACCGCGCGGTCTGAGCGCGGCAGCCAAGGCAACACGGTCCGAGAAATTCGATCAGGCGCTGGATTGGCGCTGCCACTCGGCTTCCCAACAGGTACAATGGGAGGTCGATGACTACCCAGTGATGAGGGGCTATGCAGATTGAAGCATTGAAGGCGCTCGTGATCGAGTCGCTTGACGATATCAAGGCCAAGGACGTCGAGGTGCTCGACGTGTCTCGGCTGACCAGCGTGACCGATTGGATGGTGGTGGCGAGCGGGACCTCGACACGACATGTGTCGGCGCTGGCCAACAGCGTCATTACCAACGCCAAGGACAATGGCGTTCAGCCGTTGGGCGTCGAGGGTGAAAACGGGTCGGACTGGGTGCTGGTCGATCTCGGCGGCGTGGTGGTCCACGTGATGATGCCGGACACCCGTGCGCTGTACGACCTGGAGCGACTGTGGTCGGACCTTCCCAGCGATGCACCGGCATCAGAGGAAGAGGCCAAGGCATGAAGGTCCGCCTGTTGGCGGTGGGAACACGCATGCCAGGCTGGGTGATCGACGGTGTCGAAGAGTACCGCAAGCGTCTGCCGCGGGATTTTCGCCTGGAGGTCGAAGAGATCGCCCCGGGCCATCGCGGCAAGAACGCGGATACCGCGCGTGCCGTGGCCCAGGAAGCCGAGCGCATCGAGGCACGCCTCAAGGGTGATGAGCATCTGGTGGCGCTGGAGGTGCTCGGCAAGCCCTGGACCACCGAGCGGCTGGCCGATGAGGCCGATCAGTGGCGTCATGCCGGGCGTGATGTGGTGCTGCTGGTGGGTGGCCCGGATGGCCTGGCCCCGACGCTGTCGGCCCGCGCCCACCAGCGCTGGTCGCTGTCACCCTTGACCCTTCCCCATCCACTGGTGCGGCTGGTGCTGGCCGAGCAGCTCTACCGTGCCTGGACCCTGATGGTGGGACACCCCTACCACCGATGATGGCTCCTGCGTCAGACAAGGATTGCCTCTCGCATGCGTAAGCGTCGCGAAACCCTCAAGAACCCCGAGAACGCGCTGCGCATCTTTCGTGTGCGTGCGACGCTTGCCGGGGTGGTCGTGGTACTGCTGTCCGGCCTGCTGGTGGGACGGTTGTGCTATCTGCAGATCGTCCAGCACGAGGTCTACAGCACCCGATCCGAGAAGAACCGGGTGAGGGTGGAGCCGCTGCCCCCGACCCGCGGGCTGATCTACGACCGCAACGGCCAATTGCTGGCCGAAAATCGTCCCACCTACAACCTGACCCTGGTGCGTGAGCGGGTCGATGATCTCGATGCCACCCTGGAGCTGCTGGTCGAGCTGCTGGATCTGCCGGACGAAGAGGTGGACGCCTTCAAGGTGCGTTCACGCCAGCGTCAGCGTCCCTACCAGCCGGCGCTGTTGATGAGTGATCTGACCGAGTCGCAGATCGCCAGGCTTGCGGTCAATCGCCACCGCTTGCCGGGAGTGGAGGTGCAGGCCCAGCTGCTGCGCTTCTATCCCGACGCCGAGATCATGTCCCATGCGCTTGGCTACGTGGGCAGGATCAACGCCGAAGAACTCGAGAGCCTGGATCCGGGCAACTACGCCGGTACCCACTTTATCGGCAAGACCGGGGTGGAGCGCTTCTACGAGGATCAATTGCACGGTCGTGCGGGACTGAGAAAGGTCGAGACCAACGCCCGTGGGCGGGTGCTGCGTGAGCTGGGGCACACCGACCCCGAGCCGGGGCAGGACCTGACCCTGACCCTGGACATGGACATGCAGCAGCTCGCTGTGGATCTGCTCGATGGTCGGCGCGGCGCCATCGTCGCCATTGCGCCCCAGACCGGCGAAATTCTGGCGATGGCCTCGGTGCCTGGATTCGACACCAACCAGTTTGTCACCGGCATCGACGTCAAGTCCTACCGCGGGCTGCAGAGCGATATCGATCTGCCGCTGTTCGACCGGGCAACCCGGGGCAGCTATCCGGCGGGGTCGACGATCAAGCCGTTCATGGCCATGGCCGGGTTGATCGAAGGGGCCGTTACCCCGGACGAAGTCATCTACGACCCGGGCTACTATCAGCTGCCCAATGACGATCGGCGCTACCGCAACTGGCTGCGCTGGGGGCATGGGCGGGTGAATCTCGAGCGAGCCCTGGCGGTGTCCAACAACACCTATTTCTATTCATTGGCCCACGAGCTCGGCATCGATCGTATCGACGAGAACCTGGGGGCCTTTGGCTTCGGCACCCGGGTCGCCGCCGACGTGGCCGGGCAGGGGGATGGTCTGCTGCCATCCAGAGACTGGAAGAAGGCACGCTTCAATCAGCCCTGGTATCCCGGTGAGACGCTGTCGGTGGGTATCGGCCAGGGGTATCTGCAGATCACGCCGCTGCAGTTGGCGGCCGCGACCGCCGTGCTCGCCAATCGCGGCCACTGGGTGCGCCCGCGGCTTGCCAAGCGCATCGGCGACCAGCCGGTGCCGGTGGATCTGCCCGACACGCCGCCAGATATCGAGGCCCCCGAGAACTACTGGACCCGGGTCTTCAACGGCATGGAAAAGGTGTTGTCCGGGCGCGAGGGCACGGCACGGCGCACCGGGGCAGGCCTTCAGTATCGCATGGCCGGCAAGTCGGGTACCGCCCAGGTGTTCTCGCTGGGGCAGAACCAGAAGTACAACGCCGCTGAACTGCGGGAGCGTCTGCGCGACCATGCGCTGTTCATGGCCTTTGCGCCGGTGGAGGACCCTCAAATCGCCATTTCGGTCATCGTCGAGAACGCCGGTGGCGGGTCGACCCACGCCGCGGGGCTGGCTCGGGCCATGGCCGATGCCTGGATTCTCGACCACAACGCCGGTCGTCCGCGCACCGACGAGACCGCCGCCGAGGAGGAAGACTGATGGCCATCGATTTTGTGCGCTCGTTGCGCGGCCACCCGGTGCGTCCCCCGGCCAGCGGTATCGCCCGACGCACCTCGTTCTGGCAAAGGATGCACGTCGATCCCTGGTTGCTCGGCATGCTGCTGGTGCTGATGTGCAGTGGCCTGGCGGTGCTCTACAGCGCCAGTGGCGAGAACGTTCACGTGGTCACCGCCCAGGCGATTCGCTTCGGCGTGGCCTGGGCGGTCATGCTGGTGCTGGCGCAGTTTTCGCCGGCGACGCTGATGCGCTGGGCGTTGCCGGCCTACCTGGCCGGCCTGGTGATGCTGGTGGCGGTGGAGATCCTCGGTGACGTCGGCATGGGCGCTCAGCGCTGGCTGGTGATTCCCGGCGTGGTGCGCTTTCAGCCCTCCGAGATGATGAAGATCGCCATGCCGATGATGGTGGCGGCCTGGCTCAGTCGCCACGAGCTGCCACCCAATTGGCGCGCGCTGGCCGGTTGCGCGCTGCTGATCGCTCTGCCGGTGGGCCTGATCGCCCGCCAGCCGGACCTTGGCACCTCGCTGCTGGTGGCGGCAGCGGCGGTCTTCGTGATCCTGCTGGCGGGGCTGTCCTGGCGCTTTATCGGTGTCATGGTGGCGCTGGCGGGGGCAGCGCTGCCGCTGTTGTGGATGAACATGCACAACTATCAGCGCCAGCGCGTGCTGACCTTTCTCGATCCCGAAAGCGACCCGCTGGGCGCCGGCTGGAACATTATCCAGTCGACCACCGCCATCGGCAGCGGGGGCGTCTGGGGCAAGGGCTGGCTCGAAGGCACCCAGTCGCAGCTCGAGTTCCTGCCGGAGCGGCACACCGACTTTATCGTGGCCGTGCTGGGCGAGGAATTCGGGCTGGTCGGCATGCTGGCCTTCCTGCTGCTTTACCTGCTGATCGTCGCACGTGGACTGTGGCTGGCGGGCGCCGCCCAGGATACCTTCGGCAGATTGCTGGGAGGCGGCATCATGCTGACCTTCTTTATCTACGTCTTCGTCAATATCGGCATGGTCAGCGGCATTCTGCCGGTGGTCGGCGTACCGCTGCCCCTGGTGAGCTACGGGGGGACGTCCAGCGTGACCTTGATGGCCGGTTTCGGTATTCTCATGGCGGTCAATGCACATCGCCGGTTGCTGCCACGCTAGGCGCTGTCCGAAAAGTCGACGAGCGAAGGTTAGACAAGGCAAAAATCGGTGAGAAAGCGCAGTTTACGGGGTGTAAATGAGCATTTTGATCCGATTTTTAACGCCGTATTACCGAGCGCAGGCACTTTTCAGACAAGCCCTAGGGGCTGGCGACCAGGCTAACGGGAGCCCAGAGAGAGGCGGCGACAGTGGCCACGGTGGGGCCGGCGAGCGAAGCGCTTGCCGGCTTTGCAGGGGCGGCGGCGCCTGCGGGTTCCCCAAGGGAGAAGATCGATGACAGTACCCCTGGTCCAGGGAAGGAAAGGCCTCGGCGCGGCGTTGTGTGGGCTTCTGGCCTCGCTGTCGCTGTCGCTGGCGGCCCAGGCGCAGGATTTCGCCTCGCCGGAGGTCGACGCGATGATGGATCGGCTCGAGCGCCAGGGCGTCTCGCGCCAGTGGCTGGAGCGCGCCATGGCCAGGGCAGAGTTCCAGCCGTCGGTGCTCGAGGCCATGAGCGGTGCCGCCGAGCATCACCTGACCTGGGAGCGCTATCGTGGCATCTTCCTCGGTGAAGAGCGCATCAACGAGGGCGCGGCATTCATCGAGGCCCATCGTGACGCCTTCGATCGCGCTGAAGCGCGTTATGGTGTGCCACCGGAGGTGATCGCCGCGATTATCGGCGTCGAGACCCGCTACGGGCGTATCACCGGTGATCATCGGGTGCTCGATTCGCTGTCCACGCTGGCCTTTCATCATCCCCGGCGCGGTGAGTTCTTCGAGGGGGAGCTCGAGGCCTTTCTCGACATTGCCTACCAGCAGAACGTCGATCCCGGAGCCTTGAAGGGCTCCTACGCCGGTGCCATGGGCTATCCCCAGTTCATTCCCACCAGCTACCAGGCCTACGCGGTCGACTTCAACGACGACGGCCAGCGCAACCTGTGGACCGATCCGGTGGATGCCATCGGCAGTGTGGCCAACTATTTCGCCGAGCACCGCTGGCAGGCGGGTGGCACCCTGTACTGGGAGGCCGAAGGCCCCAGCTCGGTGCCGTCCTCGATTCGCTTCAACCGCACCGATCCGCCCTACGCCCGTGTTGCCGAACTGGAAGCCCAGGGCATCCAGCCGGTGGAGCCGCTGCCGGGGGATGCCAAGGTGGTGCCGCTGGCTTTGGACATGGAAGACGGCAGCACCCACTACCGCCTGGGTGGGGCCAACTTCTACGTGATCACCCGCTATAACCACAGCCACCTCTACGCCATGGCGGTCACGGAACTGTCGGAGGCCATCGCCGAGGTGCGCTCGCTGGGAAAGCCCCAGTGGTGGCATGCCCTGGACACGGAGGTGAGTTCATGACCCTGCGCGCGCCCTTGTTGCCGACCCTGTCGCTGCTGGTGGCCCTGACCGGTTGTGCCGGCGGTGGCGGGACCGCCCCGGAGACCACTCAGCAGGCGGCCGCGACGCCTCAGGATTCGCGGGCGACGGCGGGTGGGCGCTATGCCATGAGCGGCGACGCCTATCCCGAGACGCCGCCGGACGTCAGTCAGGTGCCGGACGCGGTGCCGCGCGACGAGCCACGCTCACGCGCCGGCAACCGCTCGACCTATGAGGTGTGGGGCAAGACCTACCATGTGCTGGATGACCCGAGTGGCTATCAGCGCGAGGGTACCGCTTCCTGGTACGGTCAGAAGTTCCACGGCTACGCGACCTCCAACGGCGAGATCTATGACATGTACAAGATGACGGCGGCGCACAAGTCGCTGCCGTTACCGACCTTCGCCCGGGTGACCAACCTGGACAACGGGCGGTCGGTGATCGTGCGAGTCAACGATCGCGGCCCCTTCCACGACGACCGCGAGATCGATCTGTCCTACGCAGCGGCCGCGCGGCTCGATATTCTCGACCATGGCACGGGCCGGGTGCGGGTCAGCGTGATCGATCCCGATCAGTGGCAGGCCAGTCGCGGCGCAGGTGCGTCGAGCGACTCGGTCAGCGGGGGTGTGCGCGCCGCGCCAGTCAGCGCTGCGGCCAGTACTGGGACCAGAACTACGGCCAGTACCACAGCCAGTACTACAGCCAGTACTACAGCCCGTGCTGCACCCAATGCGGCGCCCAGCGCGCCGTCCGCCGCGTCGCCGGCAGCAGGCCAGAGCGCCCCGCAGGCGCCCGCGGCCGGGACTCCCGGCATCTATATTCAAGTGGCAGCCCTGGGATCGGCGGACAGCGCCCGAGACCTCAAGGCGGATCTGGAGACGCGGTTGAATCAGCAGGTGCGTGTGGCCAGCGCCGCCGGTCTGCACAAGGTGCAGGTCGGGCCGCTGGCGAGCCGCGGGCAGGCGGAGCCGGTCCGCGAACGCTTGCGCCAGGCGGGATTCGCGCAGACCTTTGTCGTCGATGCTCGCTAGGTGTCGACGAAGTGCAGCCGACGCCTCGCTGATCGTCCGGCCGGTCGATGCCGGCGGTTCCAGTGAGGCCGGCTGTTGGAAGCATTGTGCGGTGGCCCTGATCACCGCTTTCCCTGATTGTTGTAACGAGACATTTCACCATGATCGCTAAGTCATCCTTTACTCGCCGCTGGTTGCCCGTGGCCTTTGTATGTGCGGCCCTGGTGGCACCCCTGACGAGTGCTCAGCAGCCCGACTCGCCGACACCGGACGTGCCAGAGCCCCAGGTCATGATCCCGGCACCGCCTCAGCTGGCGGCCAAGTCCTGGATCCTGATCGACGCCAACAGCGGACGAGTCCTGGCCGAGCACAATTCTGACCAGCGCCTGCCGCCGGCCAGCCTGACCAAGCTGATGACGGCGTACCTGGTCGAACGTGAACTTGATCGGGGCAACATCCAGCCCGACGACATGGTGCCGATCAGCGAGAAGGCCTGGCGTACCGGCGGCTCGAAGATGTTTGTCGAGGTCGGTACTCGTGTCTCCGTCGAGGAACTGCTCCACGGTATCGTCATCGTCTCCGGCAATGACGCCAGCGTCGCCATGTCCGAGTATCTGGCCGGCGGCGAGGACCCCTTTGCCGACCTGATGAACCAGCACGCCACCCAGCTGGGCATGGAGAACACCCACTACGAGAACGCTACCGGGCTGCCGTCGGAGAATCACTACTCCTCGGCTCGGGATCTGATGCGTCTGGCCAGGCACATCATTCTGGACTACCCGGAACACTACGCCATCTACAGCCAGAAGCACTTCACCTACAACGGCATCGAACAGGCCAACCGCAACCGTCTGTTGTGGCGCGACCCCAGCGTCGACGGCCTCAAGACCGGCTGGACCGAAGAGGCCGGCTACTGCCTGGTGTCCTCGGGCCAGCGTGATGACATGCGGTTGATCTCGGTGGTGATGGGGACCAGCTCCGAAGAAGCCCGCGCCCAGGAAACCCAGAAGCTTTTGAGCTATGGCTTCCGCTACTACGAGACGCTGAAACTGTATGATCGTGGCGCCGTACTCAATACGCCGCGGGTGTGGGAAGGCAGCACCAACGAGCTCAAGGTGGGCGTCGACAATGGCGTCTACATGACCGTGCCGCGCAACCGCAATGACGAGCTCACCGCGCGCCTGGACATCGACAGTGGCTTGACCGCACCCATCGCCGCCGGCCAGCGGGTCGGCACCATGGAGGTGCGCCTCGGGGACGAGGTGGTCGGCGAGCGTGACCTGGTGGCGCTGGAAGCGGTAGAGCAGGGTGGGCTGTTCAAGCGCATGATCGACAAGGTCCAGCGCTTCTTCAGCGACCTGGTCGGCGGCTGGTTCGACTGATCGTCCCTGTGGTGCGGCCCTGGCGTCAATGCGCGCCCTGTGGTCGCCGTGACGCCGGCCGAGGTGAGCCGCCTCGGCCGGCGTCCTTGGTCGTGATGCCAAGGTTGAGTAGAATACTCGGGTATCCATTGTAAGGGGCATCGGATGAACGACAGGACCTTTCGCGATCTGCGCACCCAGGCAGGGCCGGATCCGGCGGATGTCACCATCACCTTTCCCTGCGACTATCCGATCAAGGTGGTCGGAGATGCTGCCGAGGACTTCGCCGCCACCGTCAGCCAGATCGTGCATCGCCATGATCCTACCTTCGAGGGCAGCAGCCTCGAGGTGGTCGACAGTCGCAACGGGCGCTTCCAGTCGGTGCGGTTGACCATGCGCGCCACCGGTGAAGCCCAGCTCAAGGCGCTGTTCGACGAACTCAAGGCCACAGGCCGCGTGCACATGGTGGTGTGATGGAGGCGATCGACGTCTATCATCTGGGGCTCAAGCCCTATCGGCCAGTGTGGCAGGCGATGCGCGAACTGACCGACACCCGAGATGGCGATACGCCTGACCAGATCTGGGTGGTCCAGCACCCGCCGGTGTTCACCCAGGGCCAGGCAGGCAAGCCCGAGCATCTGTTGATGCCGGGCGAGATCCCGGTGGTGGAGACCGATCGCGGCGGGCAGGTGACCTACCACGGCCCGGGTCAGCTTGTGCTGTACCCGCTGATCGATGTCAAGCGTGCCAGACTGGGGGTCCGAGACCTCGTCAGTGCGCTGGAAGACAGCGTGGTCGATGCCCTGGGCGAGCATGGTATCGAGGCAAGCGCCCGGCCTGACGCGCCTGGCGTGTACGTCGGTGAACGCAAGATTGCCTCGTTGGGGTTGAGGATTCGACGGGGTGCCAGTTTTCATGGCATCGCGGTCAATCTCGAGGTCGATCTCACGCCATTTTCGTTTATCAACCCATGTGGCTACGCTGGACTCGAGATGACCCGGCTGGCCGATCTGGTCTCTTCGAGGCTGGACATGGAAGCCGAAGCGCGTCGGCTATTGCGCACGCTGGCGACGCGACTGGGACAACGCGAACTGATCGAGCGCCCCGGCTTGCCGGGAGTGCTCGACGCCCACAATTTTGACTGATCGCACAGGGCACGCCGAAGGCCGTCACAGCAACGTGTCTCCCGAGCGATCCTCACAGGACAGTGAAATGACAGACAGTTCCGCCATCCAGGCGGCGGCCGCCGCCGCCAAGGCCAAGAAGAACGCCCGCAGCGAAAGGGGAGTGAAGCTTCGCGGCGCCGACAAGGTGGCGCGGATCCCGGTCAAGGTGATCCCCACGGAGGAGATTCCGCGCAAGCCGGACTGGCTCAGGGTACGCATGCCGGTGTCCAAGGAAGTCACCCGTATCAAGGAGACCCTGCGACGTCATGGCCTGCACACCGTCTGCGAGGAAGCCTCATGCCCCAACCTGGGCGAGTGCTTCAACGGCGGTACCGCCACCTTCATGATCATGGGCGATATCTGTACCCGCCGCTGCCCGTTCTGTGATGTGGCTCACGGGCGTCCCAACGCCCTGAACGAGCGCGAGCCGCGCGAACTGGCCGAGGCCATCGCCGAGATGCGCCTGAACTATGTGGTGGTGACCTCCGTCGACCGTGACGATCTGCGTGACGGCGGTGCCCAGCACTTCGTCGACTGCATCCGCGAGATTCGTCGTGATAGCCCGAGCATCGAGATCGAGGTACTGGTGCCGGACTTTCGTGGTCGCATGGAGGTGGCGCTGGACATCCTCGAGACCACGCCGCCCGACGTCTTCAACCACAACCTGGAGACGGTGCCGAGTCTGTATCGCAAGGTGCGGCCGGGGGCCGACTATCAGTGGTCGCTGGACCTGCTCAAGGGCTACAAGGCCCGCCGTCCCGAAGTGATGACCAAGTCTGGCTTGATGCTGGGTGTCGGCGAGACCGACGAGCAGGTCATCGAGGTGATGCGCGACCTGCGTGCCCACGACGTGGATATGCTGACCCTGGGGCAGTACATGCAGCCGTCTCGCAATCACCTGCCGGTGGATCGCTGGGTGCCGCCGTCCACGTTCGACTGGTTCGCCGAGCAGGGGCGCGCCATGGGCTTCACCCACGTGGCTTCCGGCCCGTTGGTGCGCTCGTCCTACCATGCCGATCAGCAGGCA
The DNA here is from genome assembly GCF_003856855.1 of Halomonas sp. YLB-10. Classification (NCBI taxonomy): domain Bacteria; kingdom Pseudomonadati; phylum Pseudomonadota; class Gammaproteobacteria; order Oceanospirillales; family Halomonadaceae; genus Halomonas; species Halomonas sp. YLB-10. Next base: position 45,983 of record NZ_RRCU01000003.1, on the reverse strand, counting down.
CACGGTATCGAAGTGAAGTAGAGCGAAAGCGGTATTTCAGCTACCCACAACGCCCGGCATTGCCGGGCGTTGTGTTTTTGAGCGTACCCGCTCTACAGTGAATCTCCTACACGATGTGCAGCTCCGAAAGGAGGGGGCTTCGCAGTACCTGCATTATTGCGCTATATTGCACTGCAACAAGTGCGCAGACGCAAGGATCGCCTGCTGCGCATCACGCAACCCTGGGAGCCTATATGAATGCGTTGATGCCAAGCGCCACCGCGCCCCTGTTCGCGCTGGCGGAACCCTTTGCTCCACTGTTCGACCCCTTCGGCTTCGGCCGTGCCGCGGCCGACTACTGGCGTGACAGCGTCGAGCGCAGCATCCTCTACTGGGATGTCATGCGCCAGCGCGGCAACGAATACCTCGAACATATCGAGAAGACCCGCCCCACCGTACTTGGCTTCGATACCGACATCGTGATGGAAGGCGAGACCCTGCCTCGCCCCGTCAACTATGAGCTTTTGCGCGTGCACCCGCCCGAGGGTGTAGAGACCGATGAACTGGCACGCCCCTTCGTGGTGGTCGACCCGCGCGCCGGGCATGGCCCGGGTATCGGTGGCTTCAAGCCCGACAGCGAGATCGGTATCGCACTGCGCGCCGGCCATCCCTGCTACTTCATCGCCTTCATGCCCTATCCCGTCCCGGGGCAGCGGGTCGAGGACGTGGTTGAAGCCGAGGTCACCTTCCTGCGCCACGTCGCGGAGCTGCATCCCGATAGCGAAAAACCGATGGTCGTGGGCAACTGTCAGGCGGGCTGGCAGATCATGATGGCGGCAGCGCTCGAGCCCGAGCTGTTCGGACCGATCCTGATCGCCGGTGCACCGCTGTCCTACTGGGCCGGGGAGCGCGGCAAGGCGCCGATGCGCTATACCGGCGGCATGACCGGCGGCAGCTGGGCCACCCATATGCTCTCGGACATGGGCGATGGCCTGTTCGACGGGGCCTGGCTGGTGCAGAACTTCGAACGCCTCAATCCGGCCAACACCTGGTGGGACAAGCAGTACAACCTGTACGCCCATGTCGATACCGAAGCCGATCGCTATCTTCAGTTCGAGCGCTGGTGGGGCGGCCATGTGGTGCTGGGTGGAGAAGAGATCCAGTACATCGTCGACAACCTGTTTGTCGGCAATCGCCTGTCCACGGCCCAGCTTGTGACGTCCGACGGGCGCCGTATCGATCTTCGCAACGTGCGCTCCCCGGTGGTGGTGTTCTGCTCACAAGGTGATGACATCACGCCGCCGCCTCAGGCGCTTGGCTGGGTGCGTGATCTCTACGACGGCGTCGACGACATCATCGCCAACGAGCAGACCATCGTCTACTGCGTCCATGACAAGACCGGCCACCTCGGCATCTTCGTTTCCGGCAGCGTCTCGCGCAAGGAACACGCCGAGTTCACCGCCAACATGGACTACATCGACGTGCTGCCGCCGGGGCTCTACGAGACCACGGTGTCCAAGGCCAGCGAGCGGCCCGACGCCGAATTGATCGAGCGGGACTACCTGCTGGAGTTCTCTACCCGGGACCTCGACGACCTGAATCAGGTGGTCAAGCATAGCCCCGAGGACGAGCTGCGTTTCGCCACGGTGGCCAGGGTCTCGGAGATCAATCTGGGGCTCTATCGTCAGTTCCTGCAACCCTGGATTCGTGCCGTGTCGACACCCGAGTCGGCTCGCTGGATGCGCAAGATGCACCCCAATCGCATGGGCTATCGCCTGCTGTCCGATCGTAATCCGATGATGTCGTCGTTGCCGGTGATGGCGGAGTCGGTGCGCAAGCATCGTCATGAACTCGGTGATGACAACATCTTCCGAGTGTATGAGGACATCGGGTCGAGCCTGATCTCGCGGAGTCTGGATGCCTGGCGGGTACTGCGCGATCGCGCCCTCGAGAAGGCCTTCCTTGACCTCTATGGTCAGCCGCTGTTGCAGTCGCTGGTGGGGCTGAAAGGCGCCGTGGAGGGTGAGCGTCAGGTGCCTGGCTCCGAGCCGGAGCGTCGTCGCTTTATCCAGCGTCGCCAGCAGGAGGTGCGCGAGCAGGTGGCGCAAGGCGGCGCCCACGAGGCCGTGATGCGCTCGGTGATCTTCGTGCTGGGTGGTGCTCCTGCTACCGATGGCCGCAATTTCCGCCGCCTGCAGGCGTCACGCAGCGAGCTTGAGCCGGAGCTGCGGCTGGAAGACTTCAAGCATCTGATGCGCGATCAGTTCTTTATCCTGAAGCAGGATCGTGAGGCTGCGCTGGAGGCCATTCCCGAGCTGCTCAAGGGGCTCGATGCCAAGACGATCGACGGCCATATCGAGCATATCGAGCATGTACTGGCGGCCAGCGGTGAGCTCAGCGAGCACGCCGCCGCTCGTTTCGAGCGTATCAAGGCGCTGTTTGGCAAGGCCCGTCCGGCAACGCGTCGTACGGCCCGCCGCAGTGGTGGGGCCAGTGGTAACAGCAGCGCCAAGACGTCGCCGGCTAGCGGCACGTCAGCCAAGCGCGGCACTCGTCAATCTGCAAGCGAAGCTTCCCGCGTCGAAGGGCAGGCCCAGGCCGCGCCCAAGGCCGACGCCGAGCCTGCTGATGCGCCTACGGCAAAGGCCCAGGCGAGGACCGAGGCGAAGCCGGCTGCCGAAGCGAAGCCTGAAACTAAACCTGAGGCGAAGCCCGAGCCCAAGCCTGCGGTTGACGCTAAAACCGAGGCCAAGCCCGAGACCAAGCCCGAGTCCAAGCCGGCGGCTGAAACTAAACCTGAGGCCAAGCCCGAGACCAAGTCCGAGGCCAAACCGGCGGCTGACGCTAAAACTGAGGCCAAACCTGAGGCCAAGCCTGAGGTCGAGACCAAGCCTGTGGCTGAGGCCGAGCCCAAGGCTGCCCAGGCCGCCACGCCAGCCTCTCGCGAGGGAGGCAATGACGCCGAGAAGGCGCCTGCAGCGACCCGTCGGCGCAGCACTGGATCGCCCCGAGGGCAGCGGCGCAAGCGCTAGTCAAGCGCCTGACCGCCTTCGATGATCGAGTGTGAGACATCGACCATTCCGCTTGCCCCTGCTTCGTGCAGGGGCAAGTCGGTTCTGAGGGGCGGCTTGTCGGCCGTCGAGGTAAGGGCTAGTCTCTTGGCGATGTCAGGTGGACGCCAGGGCGTCAGTCGTGGGGAAACGGCTGGGCATGCGTCTAGCCTGCCTGGGGCTCGAACCGATGTGACTGGCGCGACGTTCGGCGCTGGGTTAGGGTAAGCGCATTTTTCCCGTCCACCATCGGCGGGAGTGGCACATACTGGCGTTCGCCAAGGAGCGCGGCGCCCTGACTACTGTGGAGTACTATGGGCAAGTCTCTGGTCATCGTCGAGTCGCCCGCCAAGGCGAAGACGATCAACAAGTACCTCGGCAACGAGTTCATCGTGAAGTCGAGCGTGGGTCACATCCGTGATCTTCCGACCAGCGGCTCTGGCAAGGCGGCTTCCGATCCCAAGGAGCGGGCTCGCCAGGCGGCCGCGACGCGCAAGATGTCGGCTGAGGAAAAGGCGGTCTACAAGCAGCAGAAGGCGCATAGCCAGCTGATACGACGCATGGGTATCGACCCTGACCATGGCTGGCAGGCCAACTACGAGATCCTGCCGGGCAAGGAAAAGGTCGTGGCCGAGCTCAAGAAGCTGGCGGAGAAAGCCGACACCGTCTATCTCGCGACCGATCTGGACCGCGAAGGGGAAGCCATCGCCTGGCACCTTCGCGAGACCATCGGTGGGGACGAGCAACGCTATCGCCGGGTGGTGTTCAACGAGATCACCAAGAATGCCATCCAGGAAGCCTTCACCGACCCCGGTCAGCTGAACATGCCCAGGGTCGAGGCCCAGCAGGCTCGCCGCTTCCTCGATCGTGTGGTGGGCTTCATGCTGTCGCCGCTGCTGTGGGCCAAGGTAGCCCGCGGGCTCTCGGCCGGTCGTGTCCAGTCGGTGGCCATGCGCCTGATCAGCGAGCGCGAAAGCGAGATTCGCGCCTTCGTGCCCGAGGAATTCTGGGACGTTCATGCCGACCTGGTGACGCCGGACGGCGAGGCCATCCGCTTCGAGCTGGTACGTCAGGATGGCAAGACGTTCAGGCCCACCAGCGAGAGCGAGACCCTCGAGCGCATCGCTGCGCTGCGCAAGGCCAGTCTTGCGATCACCTCGCGGGAAGACAAGCCGACCCGGTCCAAGCCCAACGCCCCCTTCATCACCTCGACGCTGCAGCAGGCCGCCAGTGGCCGGCTGGGGTTCTCGGTGAAGAAGACCATGACCCTGGCCCAGCGGCTCTACGAGGCGGGCTACATCACCTATATGCGTACCGACTCGACCAACCTGTCCCGCGAGGCAGTGGAGAGCGTGCGTGACTATATCGGTGAGGAGTTCGGCGATCGCTACCTGCCCGAAGCCCCTAACCGCTATTCCAGCAAGGAAGGCGCCCAGGAGGCTCACGAAGCCATCCGGCCGTCCGAGGTGTCCCGTCGCTCGACCGACCTGGCGGGCATGGAGCGGGATGCCGAGCGCTTGTACGAACTGATCTGGCGGCAGTTTGTCGCCTGCCAGATGACCCCGGCGGAATACCTGTCGTCGACCCTGAGCGTGGTGGTGGACGGCTACGAGCTCAAGGCCAAGGGCCGGGTGCTCAAGTTCGATGGCTACACCCGAGTGATGACCCCCATGGGGCGCAAGGAAGAGGATCAGGCGCTGCCGGATCTGGGCGAGGGCACCCCGATGCACCTCGACGCGCTGGACCCCAGGCAGCACTTCACCAAGCCGCCGGCCCGTTACACCGAAGCCAGCCTGGTCAAGGAGCTGGAGAAGCGCGGCATCGGTCGCCCCTCGACCTACGCCGCCATCATCTCCACCATCCAGGATCGTGGTTACGTCAAGCTCGAGAACCGACGGTTCTACGCCGAGAAGCTGGGCGACATCGTCACCGAGCGACTCAAGGAGTCGTTCCCCGACCTGATGGACTACTCCTTCACCGCGCGCATGGAGGATAGCCTCGACGAGATCGCCGAGGGCGAGCGTAGCTGGCGTGAGCTGCTTGACGCCTTCTATCAGGAGTTTCGCGGGGAGCTGGCCAAGGCCGAGAGCGACGAGGGGATGCGGCCAAATCAGCCGGTACCCACCGATATCGACTGCCCCACCTGCGGGCGCAAGATGCAGATTCGTACCGCCTCGACTGGTGTCTTCCTCGGCTGCAGCGGCTACAACCTGCCGCCCAAGGAGCGCTGCAAGACCACCATCGACCTGCTGCCGGGTGAAGAAGCTGTCGCCGCCGATGCCGGCGAAGAAGCCGAGACCGATGCCCTGCGCGCCAAGGAACGCTGTCCGGTGTGTTCCACCGCCATGGACAGCTACCTGATCGATGAAGGGCGCAAGCTGCATATCTGCGGTAACAGCCCCGACTGTGACGGCTACAAGATCGAACAGGGCAAGTTCCGCATCAAGGGCTACGACGGCCCGGTCATCGAGTGTGACAAGTGCGGCTCCGAGATGCAGCTCAAGTCCGGGCGCTTCGGCAAGTACTTCGGCTGCACCAGTGGCAGCTGCAAGAATACCCGCAAGCTGTTGCGCAACGGTGAAGTAGCTCCGCCCAAGATGGATCCGATTCCCATGCCGGAACTGGCCTGCCAGAAGGTGGAAGACCACTACGTGCTGCGCGATGGCGCCAGCGGGCTGTTCCTGGCCGCCAGCAAGTTCCCGAAGAACCGGGAGACCCGTCCGCCTCTGGTCAAGGAACTGAAGCCCCACGCCGCCGAGCTGCCGGAGAAGTACCACTACCTGCTCGATGCGCCGGACCAGGATCCGGATGGGCGCCCGGCTCAGATTCGTTTCTCGCGCAAGCTCAAGGAGCAGTTCGTGATGACCGACGGCGACAATGGCAAGGCCAGTGGCTGGAAGGCGAGCTGGGACGGTAACAAGTGGGTGGTGGAGGACAAGCGCAAGTGACACCGCGGGCCCGCACCAATCAGTTGTTGTATCAGGCGCAGTTGCTGCTGGACGTGGCGCCGGGTGATGACGAGCACCAGGGCGCCAGAAAGAGGGCCAGCGAGGAGGGCGCCCTGGCGTTGTTCGAGCTGGCGATCGACGCCCTGCTGCGCGACGTCTGCGAGCACGCTCATCTGGCGGAACATGACTGGCGAAGCCTGTTGCTGGGTGATGACCCACCCGCCGTGGCCGAGGTTCATCGGCTACGTGAGCTGGCCCGCGACGGCAGCAGTTGGCTATACCGTGTCATCGGTCATCTCGAGGCGCTGCATGGCGATGAAGGTGCGAGTCGACCTCGCTCGCCGGCATTGTCCGGGGTAATTGCCGTGGACCGGCAGGCGGATCTGGGGCAGGAATTGCAGCATTGCCTCGAGGCGGCCAAGGTCGAGATCGCCGCCTTACGCCAGACCAGTGAGGAATGGTAAAGGCAGAGTGTCGTCGGCCGGCGACGCTTCTGTGCGCCGTCATTTGATAGCTGCGACAGAGCTCGTTTGCCTGCCGTGAAATCGGCCAGGTTCCGCGTGAAGTTCCGCAGAATCGGGATTACACTGCGTCACAGATGTTTTCGTTTATTCACAGTGAGTTTATCCATGTTCGCCCAGAGTCAACGTCGCCGTTTCATCCAAATGATACTTGGTGCCATGCTGCTACTCCCTCTGGGTGTCAGTGCCAGCATGGACATGGTGGAGGACCAGCTTCGCCGTGCCATTGTCCCGGACTCCTCCAGCGAGATCTGGGTCCTGATCGATAACCAGGAGTCTCGCCTGACGGTGTATCGCGGGGGGGTGGAGCTGGCTCGATACTCACCGATTTCGGTCGGTAGAGGGGGCGCCAAGTCCCAGCGGGTCATGGGCGACAAGACCACGCCAAGAGGCGAGTTCCACGTTAATCGCTTCAACTTCGACAGCAAGTTCGACATCTTCATCGGCCTGGACTATCCGACGCCCACCCACGCCAGGATGGCGCTGGAGACGGGGCTGTACAGTCAGCAGGATTACGACGACTATTTCGACTACTATCGCCGGCATCGTAGCCCGCCCCAGCAGACGATCCTGGGCGGTTATATCGGCATACACGGAGTCGGCGATGGAGACATGGACATCCATCGCAACTTTGACTGGACCAACGGATGTGTCGCCGTGACCAATCATGAAATTCGGGAACTTTCCGGCTTGATTGATGTTGGCACTCGCGTCGTCATCCGCTAGTCTTTAGGGGCGCAAGGGACGTTCAAGACTATGGACAAGCGCCGTTGTGTATTATAAAACAGCGTTTGACTCCTGTGCTTAGCAGCACAAGTCGCTGCAAGAAAGGCCTGCCTTTGCAGGAAGCCTGATGGATACATACCCTGATCGGGTATGTTACTGTCACCAACGCAGTACCAAGGAAGACTCAAGGAGAACACCATGACTCTGAAGACTACCCTGAAGCTGACCGCCGCCGCCGCTTCTCTGGCCGTTCTGGCTGGCTGTGCTTCTTCCAGCGCTCTGGAAGAAGTCCGCATGACCGCTGAGTCCGCTCAGGCCGACGCTGCAGAAGCTCGCAGCATCGCCACTCAGGCTCAGAACACTGCCAACCAGGCACAGCGTGACGCTCAAGCGGCCCTGCAGCTGTCTCAGCAGAACCGCGAAGAGATGAACCGCATGTTCGAGCGCTCCATGCGCAAGTAATCGTTTCGCATCCCGTTCGCGGGATTGACCGACAGGACGTCAGGGTTTCATCGAAATCAGGTCGTCCAGGTCATGAAACGATAGGCTGAGGCCCCACCGAAAGGTGGGGCCTCAGTCGTTTGTGGCGTGTGATCATTGCATGACGATTGATGGTGGGCGGGAGCTGCCAGCCAATCGTCTGACCGCTGCCTGTTCCTTCATCTGACGGCTGCCTGTCTGGCTGCCTGTCCTGTCGCTTGTCTCCTGACGGCTGCCTCTCCTCTGCCTGACGGCTGCCTGTCCTGTCGCTTGTCTCCTGACGGCTGCCTCTCCTCTGCCTGACGGCTGCCTGTCCTGTCGCTTGTCTCCTGACGGCTGACTCTCCTCTGCCTGACGGCTGCCTGTCCTGTCGCTTGCCGCCTGACGGCTGCCTCTCCTCTGCCTGACGGCTGACTGCTGCGGATGCATCGCTTGAGCTGGATCATGGTGTCGCCACCATGCCGGCGAGGCCCCCGCTGGAAATGTTGGCGCCAAAAAAAGGCGCCCCTGTCGGGGCGCCGTGCACGTCACGTGCTTGATGTGGTGCCTGTGGTCGCCGGTTCAGCCTTCGTGGCTGACCTGTCCCAGCAGGGCAGGCTCGTCGGCGATCAACTCGATATGGTCATAGAGGCTGCCAGGCAGCGGCTTGGGTTCTGCCGGGGTGGTGGTCTGCATGGCGACCGGAAGGCCGCTGGGCGTCTCCATGGCGCTACGCAGGCGCGCAAAGTCGACATCGTAGTCCTTGTCCTTGACGGCGGCCTCGACCTCCTCGATAGCGGCGGTCATGTCCTCGATCGGCGCGCCTTCTTCTTCGTCGAGGTAGGGGTAGGCCTGGACATAGAGGTGCTCGTCGGACCAGCCGAGCTTCAGCGGTTCGTTGACCAGTCGGACACGGGTGCCCACCGCGACTTGATCGAACAGATTCTCGACATCGTCGGGCAGCATGCGGATGCAGCCGTGGGTGACGCGCATGCCGACGCCCTCGGGCTTGTTGGTGCCGTGGATCAGGTAGCCGGGGATGCCCAGGCGCATCTTGCGCGTGCCCATGGGGTTGTCGGGTCCGGGCGGCACCACGCCGGGCAAGGGGTCGCCGGCCTCGGCGTGTTCGCGGCGAATGGAGGCAGGAGGATACCAGGACGGATTCTTGACCATCTGGGTGATGGTGGTGGAGCCCAGCGGCGTCTTCCAGTCCATGCGGCCCACGGCGATCGGGTAGGTCTGCACCGTACGCGGCTCGCCTTCCTTGGCCGGCGGGTAGTAGTAGAGGCGCATCTCGGCCACGTTGACCACGATGCCGTTGCGCGGTGCATCGGGCAGGATGAACTGGGCCGGGATGGTCACTTCGGTACCCTCGCCGGGATACCAGATGCTGATGTCGGGGTTGGCGCGGGTGATGGCGTTGAAGCCGATGCCGTGCTCGTGTCCGATATCGATGAGGGTGTCTTCCTCGTCGGCTTCGACGGTGTAGACCTCACCGATCAGGTCGCCTTCTTCGGGCAGCAGGTAGTGGCCCCGGGGCAGGTCGTCGGCCGCCGCCAGAGGTGCCGCCAGCGCGCCCACAACGCCACACAGGGTGGCGAGGCGGACGAGTGGCCGGCGAAGTGAAGTCGAAGTCATTGCAGCAGTCTCGATAATGGGTGAAAGCCGGGGATCACCCGGCCGGAATTTGCGGTGTCCTATGTACATAGATTGCCCGCTAATGCGGCGTTGCGCCAGTCCCTTGCAAGGGATGGCTCAGGCCGCCTGAGTCTTTCGATTGAGTTGGTCCAGCAGCGCCTCGACGGCCTCGAAGCGGGTCTCCTCGACGGCCATATCGGCCTGGAAGCGCAGGGTGTCGGCGCCCTCCAGTCGATAGCGTTCCGGCGCCCCCTGGATCAGCCCCACCAGCGTCAGTGGATCCACCGCGGTCTGGCCGCCGAACAGGACGCGCCCGCGCTCGGCGCCCGCTTCCAGGCGCACGATACCGAGCCTTTCGGCACGCTGCCTGAGGCGGGTCTGGCGCAGCAGCGTCTTGACCGGGGCGGGCAGCAGCCCGAAGCGATCGATCATCTCCACGCGCAGTTCCTTGAGCTCGGCCTCGTTGTCGGCGTTGGCGATGCGCTTGTACATCACCAGACGCTGCTGGACATCGGGGAGATAGTCGTCGGGAATCAGCGCCGGCAGGTTGAGGCTGATCTCGACGCCTTCCTGCAGCGGCGCCTCGATATTCGGAGTGCGGCCTTCACGGATGGCCTTCACCGCCCGGTCGAGCATCTCCATATAGAGGCTGTAGCCCACCGCTTCCATCTGGCCGCTCTGTTCGTCGCCCAGCAGTTCGCCGGCGCCGCGGATTTCCATGTCGTGGCTGGCCAGGGTGAAACCAGCGCCCAGGTCCTCGGCCTGGCCGATCGCCTCGAGGCGCTTGACCGCATCTCGGGTGATCGAGCGAGGCGGCGGCGCCAGCAGGTAGGCGTAGGCCTGGTGGTGGCTGCGGCCTACCCGGCCGCGCAGCTGGTGGAGCTGGGCCAGTCCGAACTTGTCGGCACGCTCGATGATGATGGTGTTGGCGCTGGGCACGTCGATGCCGGTCTCGATGATGGTCGAGCACACCAGCACGTTGAAGCGCTTGTGATAGAAGTCGGACATCACCCGTTCCAGCGAGCGCTCGGGCAGCTGCCCATGGGCCACCGCGACGCGGGCGTCGGGCACCAGTTCGCGGACCTTCTCGGCGGCGCTCTCGATGGTCTTGACCTCGTTGTGCAGGTAGTAGACCTGGCCGCCACGCAGGATCTCGCGCAGGATCGCCTCCTTTATCACGGCTTCTTCGCGCTGCTGGACGAAGGTCTTCACCGACAGGCGTCTGGCCGGTGGGGTGGCGATGATCGACAGGTCGCGGATACCGCTCATGGCCATGTTGAGCGTGCGCGGGATCGGTGTGGCGGTCATGGTCAGTACGTCGACCTCGGCACGCAGGGTCTTGAGTCTTTCCTTCTGGGACACGCCGAAGCGATGCTCTTCATCGATGATGACCAGCCCCAGCTCGGGGAAGTCGAGTTTCCGAGACAACAGCTTGTGGGTGCCGATGACGATATCGACCTTGCCTTCGCGAACGCGCTTGAGGGTGTCTGTCTGGCTACCGCTGCTGGTGAAGCGGGACAACAGCTCGATATCCACTGCGGTATCGGCGAAGCGGTCGCGGAAGTTCTCGAAATGCTGGCGGGCGAGCAGGGTGGTCGGCACCAGCACCACCACCTGGCGCCCGGACTGTACCGCAAGAAAGGCGGCACGCATGGCGACCTCGGTCTTGCCGAAGCCGACGTCGCCGCAGACGACACGGTCCATCGGGCGCGGTGCGGTCATGTCCTGGATCACCGCCTGGATGGTGACCCGCTGATCCGGCGTCTCCTCGAACGGGAAGTTGGCGACGAAGCGAGCGTACTCTTCATCCGGGGCGGCACAGGCGAAGCCTTCCCGGGCCTCGCGGCGGGCATAGATGTCGAGCAGCTCGGCGGCGGTATCGCGGATCTTCTCGGCGGCCTTGCGCTTGGCCTTTTCCCACTGTTCCGAGCCCAGTCGATGCAGCGGTGCCAGTTCATCGTCGGCACCGGCGTAGCGGGAAATAAGGTGCAGGCTGTCCACCGGCACGTAGAGCTTGGCGCCGTCGGCGTACTCGAGGCTGACGAATTCGGCCGCCTGGCCGCCGGCTTCCAGCGTTTCCAGCCCGCGGTAGCGGCCGACGCCGTGGGACTGGTGGACCACCGGGGCGCCGACCTTGAGTTCGGAAAGATGGCGTACGGCGAGTTCGTTGTCGTCGGTGGCCTTGGCCTGGCGGCGGGTCTGGCGCACGATCTCGCCGAACAGTTCCGTCTCGGTGATCACACTGACCGCGGGGGAGCCGAGCGACAGACCGCTGGAGAGCTGCCCCTCGGCGATGGCCAGGCGAGAGCTGCCGGCGAGGAAGTCGGAAAATCCGTCCGCGGCGTCCAGTGCACCGGTAGCGGGGGCCAGGGTCTCCTCCAGCGCTTCCCGACGCCCACGGGACTCGGCCACGAACAGCACCCGGCGCTCTGCGTGCTCGTTCAGAAAGCCTCTGAGCGCCGCCAGCGGATCCTTTGCCCTGGCATTGATCGCCACCTGGGGGGCGTCGCTGGCATCCGAGGGATGGGCGTGGGGATGCTCGCTGTCTGCCGTCAGCTCGACCCTGGGGTGGGTCTTGATCAGCCCGAACAGTTCCGCTTCCGGGATGAAGGCACGGTGGGGCGGCAGCAGGGGGCGGGTCGGATCGACGCCGAGATTTTCGTAGCGGCTGGTGATCGCCTGCCAGTGGTGCTCGGCGGCTTCGCGGCAGCCGGACATCAGGGCGACGCGGGTATCCGCGGGAAGATGGTCGAACAGTGAAGCGGTGGCCTCGAAGAACAACGGCAGATACTGCTCGAGTCCGGGTGAGGGGATGCCCTTCAGCGCATCGACATAAAGCGGGCACTGGCGTGGGTCGACGTCGAACAGGGTCTCGAAGCCTTCACGAAAGCAGGCGATGGCCGAGCGTGACAGCGAATACTCGTGCGCCGGCAGCAGGTCGATCCGCTCGACCTTGTCGAGGCTGCGCTGGGTGTCGGGGTCGAAGCTCCTGAGGGTGTCGATCTCGTCGTCGAACAGGTCGATGCGAAGCGGATGGTCGCTGCCCATGGGAAAGAGATCGATCAGGGCGCCACGCAGGGCGTATTCACCCGGCTCGAAGACGGTCTCCACCGCCCGGTAGCCCGCCCGTGACAGCTGTTCGCGGAAGGTCTCCCGTTGCAGGGTGGCGCCGACCTCCAGGGTCAGCACCCGTCCGGCGATATAGTCCACGGGCGGCAGACGCTGCATCAGGGTATTGATCGGTACCAGCACGATGCCGTGCACACCATCCTGCAGATGCCGGAGGGTGCGCAGCCGCGACGAGACGATGTCCTGATGGGGCGAAAAGCTGTCGTAGGGCAGCGTCTCCCAGTCGGGGAAGGGCAGTACCGGCACGTCGGCATAGAAGGCCAGTTCGTTCTCGAGCCTCAGTGCCTCGGCGGTATCCTGGGTAATCACCAGCAGTGGCGCGTCGGCAGCCAGGCGCGAAAGCGCCAGGGCGCTGGCGCTGCCGGCGGGCGTGGTGAGGTACAGGGTGTCACGGGCGCCCTGGGGATGCGGCGGATCGAGCGGCGAAAAGGTAGGCATAGAGGATGTCGTTTCGCTGGCGTTCAGAGGTCGAGCAGGCATCATACCAGCCCGATCTCGCTCATGTAGTCAAACCGCGATTTGTGTAACGGGCCTACAGGAGGTGCGACCATACAGTCATTGCCCCTTTCAAGGGGGGGGCTGATAATACGCTCGTTTCCCCATCAGACTTAGAGGTCTCTCGTGAGCCAGCAACCCGATATCGTCTTCCAGCAATGGCACGACAACCAGGCCGTGGCCGAGCAGATGATCCCGCTGATCGGCAGCCTGTATCGTCGCAATAACGTGGTCACCACCATGTTCGGACGTTCGCTGTTCAACCGCAGCGTCATCCGCATCCTCAAGGACCATCGTTTCGTCAGGAAGATCGAAGGTACCGAGTTGTCGGTGCAGGATACCTTCCCGCTGGTGCAGGCGATGACCCAGCTGAATCTGGGGCCGGCTCACGTCGATGTGGGCAAGCTGGGTGTGGCATTCAAGAAGCAGGGCGGTGGCGATGCGCTGGCGTTCATGCGCGAGCAGCTGGCCGAGATCGTCGACTGTCACGATCCTGACGCCGGCAATGGCGAGCCCAAGGACGTTGTGCTCTACGGCTTCGGCCGGATCGGCCGGATCCTGGCCCGCGTGCTGATCGAGAAGGCCGGTGGCGGCAACCTGCTGCGCCTCAAGGCCATCGTGGTGCGCGGTCGTGGCGATATCGCCAAGGATCTGGAAAAGCGCGCCAGCCTGCTGCGTCGTGACAGCGTTCACGGTCCCTTCGACGGCACCATCAGCGTGTGCCCGGAGACCCGCACCCTGACCGCCAACGGCAACGTGATCCAGGTCATCTACGCCGATTCGCCGAGCGATGTCGACTACACCGCCTACGGCATCAACAACGCCGTGGTGGTCGACAACACCGGTATCTGGCGCGACGAGGCTGGCCTCGGTCAGCACCTGGAGTGCAAGGGCGTGTCCAAGGCGCTGCTGACCGCCCCGGGCAAGGGCGACCTGAAAAACATCGTCTATGGCATCAATCATGGCGACATCACCCAGGATGATCGCATCATCTCCGCGGCGTCCTGCACCACCAACGCCATCGTGCCGGTATTGAAGGTGATGAACGACGAATACGGCATCGAGCATGGCCACGTCGAGACCGTTCACTCCTACACCAACGATCAGAACCTGATCGACAACTACCACAAGGGTGACCGTCGCGGACGCAGCGCACCGCTGAACATGGTGCTGACCGAGACCGGTGCCGCCAAGGCGGTTTCCAAGGCACTGCCGGAGCTGGGTGGCAAGCTGACCGGCAACGCCATCCGCGTGCCGACGCCCAATGTGTCGATGGCGATCCTCAACCTGTCGCTCGAGCGCGAGACCGACGCCGAGTCGCTCAACGACTACCTGCGCCGCATGTCCATCGACTCGGCCTTCCAGAAGCAGATCGACTTCGTCGACTCGCCGGAGGTGGTCTCCACCGACTTCGTCGGCAACCGTCACGCCGGCATCGTCGACGCCAAGGCGACCATCGCCCAGGGCCGCCACGCGGTGGTCTATGTGTGGTACGACAACGAGTTCGGCTACAGCTGCCAGGTGATTCGTATCCTGCAGCAGATCTCCAACGTGGCCTTCTGTAAGCTGCCGCGTCACGCCTAGTCCGTGCCGAGCGGGGCGAGAGTCTCGCGTTGAGGTAGCTCGAATACCCCTTGCCAACCTTGTTTGGCAAGGGGTTTTTCTGTTTGGGATGGAAGCGGTTTTGCAGAATCACGCAGTTCTGCGACGTTCGATCATGTGGTCAATCCACTGGCTTGTCTTTATAATGCTGGGGATTTTTCGGGGTGGTTCGATGTCGCCTCGGCGTGACTGGTGATGCGTGGCTTATAACAAGAATTCCTCTCATTTCCACCGAACCTCCGTCCATTATCTACGATCCATCAACTGGGCGAGTCTATGATCGAAGTCAAGAAAGGCCTGGATCTCCCCATCACGGGAGCGCCGGAGCAGCGTATCGAGGATGCGCGACCGGTGCGCCACGTGGCGCTCCTGGGGACCGACTATATCGGCATGAAGCCGACCATGGAGGTCAAGGAGGGGGACAAGGTCAAGCTGGGCCAATTACTGTTCACCGACAAGAAGATCGAGGGCGTGCGCTTTACCTCGCCGGCCTCGGGTGAAGTAGTGGCGATCAATCGCGGGGAAAAGCGCAGGCTTCTGTCGGTGGTGATCGAGGTCGACGACAGCGCCGAGGCCGAGTCCTTCACGGCCCATGGCCGCGATGCGCTCGAGTCCCTCGAGCGTCAGACCGTGGTCGACCAACTGGTGGAGTCCGGTCTGTGGACCGCGCTGCGCACTCGCCCGTTCTCGCGTACCCCGGCGCCCGACGCCGTACCCACCGATATCTTCGTCACCGCCATCGACACCCAGCCGCTGGCCGCCGATCCGTCGCTGGTCATCAACGAGCAGGCCGAGGCGTTCGAGGACGGCCTCAAGGTGCTGGGTCGACTGACCGAGGGCAAGGTGTTCCTGTGCACCGCCACCGATGCCCAGATTCCGGGCACCAAGGTCAAGGGCGTCCACCACGAGAGCTTTGCCGGTCCCCATCCGGCGGGCCTGGTCGGTACCCACATTCACTTCCTGTCCCCGGTGTCGCTGCAGCGTCGCGTCTGGCACATCGGCTACCAGGACGTGATCGCCTTCGGCAAGCTGTTCAGTGAAGGCAAGCTGGACCTGAGCCGGGTGGTCGCCGTGGGCGGCCCGCGTGCCGAGCGTCCGCGTCTGGTGCGTACCCGTGTGGGTGCCAGCACTGACGAACTGCTGGATCACGAGATCAAGTCTGCCGATGACACCCGCGTCATCAGCGGAGGCGTGTTCTCCGGCTTCACCGCCGAAGGCAGCCTGCGCTACCTGGGCCGCTTCCACAACCAGATCACCCTGCTGGAAGAGGGTAACAAGCGTGCCTTCATGGGCTGGTTGTCGCCGGGTGCCAATCGTCACTCGGTACTGGGTATCTACCTGTCGAGCCTGAAGGGCCTGCGCAACTATGCGCCGACCACCTCGACCAATGGTTCCGAGCGCGCCATGGTGCCGGTGGGTGCGTATGAAAAGGTGATGCCGCTGGACATCATGCCCACGCAGCTCTTGCGTTCGCTGATCGTCGGCGACATCGAGTCGGCGATGGAGCTCGGCTGCCTCGAGCTGGATGAAGAAGACCTGGCGCTGTGCACCTATGTGTGCCCGGGCAAGTATGAGTACGGTCCCATCCTGCGTGACAACCTCACCATGATCGAGAAAGAGGCCTGATGATGGGTATTCGACAGACACTCGACAATCTCGAGCCGCACTTTCACAAGGGTGGCAAGTACGAGAAGTTCTATCCGCTGTACGAGGCGGTGGACACTATCTTCTATGCGCCTCCCAGCGTGACCAAGACCACGGCTCACGTGCGTGACGGCATCGACCTCAAGCGCATGATGATCACGGTGTGGTTCTGCACCTTCCCGGCCATGTTCTTCGGCATGTGGAACGCTGGCTGGCAGGCCAACGAGGCCATCGCCGCGGGTTACGACTCCATGGGCGGCTGGCGCGAGATGATCCTGCTGACCTTCGCCGGTGGCCACGACGCCGGCAGCCTGTGGTCCAACTTCGTGCTGGGCGCCACCTACTTCCTCCCGATCTACCTGGTGACCTTCGTCATCGGTGGCTTCTGGGAAGTGCTGTTCGCGATCAAGCGCGGCCACGAGGTCAACGAAGGCTTCTTCGTCACCTCCGTGCTCTACGCCCTGATCCTGCCGGCCACCATCCCGCTGTGGCAGGTGGCGCTCGGCATCACCTTCGGTGTGGTGATCGGCAAGGAAATCTTCGGTGGTACCGGCAAGAACTTCCTCAACCCGGCGCTGACCGGTCGTGCCTTCCTGTACTTCGCCTATCCGGCGCAGATCTCCGGTGATGCCGTATGGGTCGCCGCCGACGGCTTTACCGGCGCGACGCCGCTGTCCACCGCCTACCAGAGCGGTATGGCCGCACTGCAGGACCAGTACAGCTGGTGGGACGCCTTCCTTGGCTTCATTCCCGGCTCCGTGGGTGAGACCTCGACGCTTGCCATCCTGATCGGGGCGGTGGTGCTGATCGGCATGAAGATCGCCTCGTGGCGGATCGTTGCCGGCGTGTTCCTCGGCATGGTAGCGATGAGCTCCATTCTCAACCTGATCGGCTCCGACACCAACGCCATGTTCGCCATGCCCTGGTACTGGCACCTGGTGGTGGGTGGCTTCGCCTTCGGCATGGTGTTCATGGCCACCGATCCCGTGTCGGCGTCCATGACCAACCCGGGTCGCTTCATCTTCGGCGCCCTGATCGGTGTGATGACGGTACTGATCCGTGTGGTCAACCCGGCCTTCCCCGAGGGCATCATGCTGGCGATCCTGTTCGCCAACCTGTTCGCGCCGCTCATCGATCACTTCTTTGTTCAGGCCAACATCAAGCGTCGCGCCAAGCGCACCGCTGTCGTGGCCGAGGAGACCGCCTGATGGCACAAGGTAACAACTCCATCAAGAAGATCCTGACGGTCGCCTTCTCCCTGTGTATCGTCTGCTCGATCATCGTGTCGACGGCGGCGGTGGGACTCAAGGCGCGCCAGGAGCGCAACCAGGAGCTGGACCGCAAGTCCAACATCCTGGCCGTGGCCGACCTGTACGAACCGGGCATGGACGTCGGCAAGGAGTTCTCCCAGGCGGTCACCGCCAAGGTCGTCGATCTGGACACCGGGGAGTACACCGATGAGGTCGATCCCGAGACCTATGACGGCTTCCAGGCCGCCAAGGATCCGGCCCAGTCGCGCACCCTGTCCGGGGAGAAGGACATCGCCGGTCTCGGCCGTCAGGAGCAGTTCTCCACCATCTATCTGGTCGGTGACGAGAACAACCCCGAGCAGATCGTGCTGCCGATTCGTGGCCAGGGCCTGTGGGGCCTGATGCGCGGCTACCTGTCTGTGCAGGGTGACGGCAACACCATCGGCGGGATCACCTTCTATTCCCACGCCGAGACACCTGGCCTGGGTGGCGAGGTCGACAACCCGCGCTGGAAGGCGCAGTGGGAAGGCAAGGAAATCTACGCCTCGAGCGACACCATGGAGCCGGCCATCCAGCTGGTGAAGGGTGGTGCCAGCGAGTCCACCGAGGTCGACGCCCTGTCCGGCGCGTCTCTGACCAGCCGCGGCGTGACCAAGCTGGTGCAATTCTGGCTGAGCGAGGAAGGCTTCGGTCACTACCTGGCGCGCTTCCGCGATGGCGTGGACAGCCAGGCCAGCGCCGACGCCAGCCCCTCTGACGACAGCGAAGGAGCCTGACGATGTCTGCACCGACTCCCAAGGGCGTCATCCTGACGCCGATCTTCAAGAACAACCCCATCGCCCTGCAGATCCTCGGTATCTGTTCGGCGCTGGCGGTGACCTCGAGCCTCAGCGTCTCGCTGGTCATGAGTCTGGCCGTGATCTTCGTGACGGCGTTCTCGAGCATGTTCGTCTCGCTGATCCGCAATCACATTCCGTCCTCCATCCGTATCATCGTGCAGATGACCATCATCGCCTCGTTGGTGATCGTGGTGGACCAGATCCTCAAGGCCTTTGCCTATGAGATGTCCAAGCAGCTGTCGGTATTCGTCGGTCTGATCATCACCAACTGCATCGTGATGGGCCGCGCCGAAGGCTTTGCCATGACCAACACCCCGACGCTGTCGTTCCTCGACGGTGTCGGCAACGGTCTGGGCTACGGCTTCATCCTGATGACCGTCGGCTTCTTCCGCGAGCTGTTCGGCTCCGGCAGCCTGTTCGGCGTGACCATCCTGGAAACCGTGCAGAACGGTGGCTGGTACGTGCCCAACGGCCTGCTGCTGCTGCCGCCGTCCGCCTTCTTCATCATCGGTCTGATCATCTGGGTGCTGCGCAGCCTCAACCCGGAGCAGGTCGAGGACAACGAGTTCGTGATGAAGGAAAACACCCAGCCGAAGGAGGCCGTGTAACATGGAACACTATCTGAGCCTTTTCGTTGCCTCGGTGTTCGTGGAGAACATGGCACTGGCGTTCTTCCTGGGCATGTGTACCTTCATGGCCGTGTCCAAGAAGGTATCCTCGGCCATCGGTCTGGGCATCGCGGTGGTAGCGGTACTGACCATCACCGTGCCGGTGAACAACCTGATCCTCGAGTATCTGCTGGCGGAAGGCGCGCTGTCCTGGACCGGCATCGCCGGCGCCGAGAACATCGACCTGTCGTTCCTGGGTCTGCTGTCCTACATCGGCGTCATCGCCGCACTGGTGCAGATCCTCGAGATGTTCCTCGACAAGTTCGTGCCGGCGCTCTACAACGCCCTCGGCGTGTTCCTGCCGCTGATCACCGTGAACTGCGCCATCCTCGGTGGCACCCTGTTCATGGTCGAGCGCAGCTACAACTTCGGTGAGTCCGTGGTCTATGGCCTGGGCGCCGGTGTCGGCTGGGCGCTGGCGATCACCGCCCTGGCCGGTATCCGCGAAAAACTGAAGTACAGCGATGTGCCCGCTTCCCTGCAGGGACTGGGCATCACCTTCATCACCGTGGGTCTGATGTCCCTGGGCTTCATGTCCTTCTCCGGCATCCAGCTCTGAGTGCCCTGCACCGGGGGCTCTAGCCCTCGGTGCAGGCCCTAACCCTAGCAATAGGAAACCGACATGGTTGATACAACAGTCATCGTGCTCGGCGTCGTCATGTTCACCATCATCGTCATCAGTCTGACGGCGGTGATCCTGGCGGCCCGCTCCAAGCTCGTGAGCTCGGGCGATGTGACCATCGAGATCAATGACGATCCCGAGAACACCCTGACCACCCAGGCCGGCGGCAAGCTGCTCAACACCCTGGCGGCCAATGGCATCTTCCTGTCCTCCGCCTGTGGCGGCGGCGGCTCTTGCGCCCAGTGCAAGTGCCGGGTCGAGGAGGGCGGCGGCTCGATCCTGCCCACCGAGGAAAGCCACTTCACCCTGCGCGAGAAGAAGGTCGGCTGGCGTCTGTCCTGTCAGGTACCGGTCAAGCAGGACATGAAGATCCAGGTCCCCGAGGAAGTGTTCGGCGTCAAGAAGTGGGAATGCGAGGTCATCGAGAACCCCAACGTCGCCACCTTCATCAAGGAGCTGAACCTGAAGCTGCCGGAAGGCGAGGAAGTGGCCTTCCGTGCCGGCGGCTACGTGCAGCTGGTGGCACCGGCCTACGACATCAAGTTCTCCGACTTCGATATCGAGGAAGAGTACCGCGGCGACTGGGAGAAATTCGGTCTGTTCGACGTCTCGCACAAGAACACCGAAGAGGTCATTCGTGCCTACTCCATGGCCAACTATCCGGAAGAGAAGGGTATTCTCAAGTTCAACATCCGGATCGCGACGCCTCCGCCCAACTCCAGCCACCCGCCTGGCCTGATGTCCACCTACGTCTTCAGCCTGAAGCCGGGTGACAAGGTCACGGTGATGGGGCCGTTTGGTGAGTTCTTCGCCAAGGATACCGACGCCGAGATGGTCTTCATCGGCGGTGGTGCTGGCATGGCGCCGATGCGCAGCCACATCTTCGACCAGCTGAAGCGTCTGAACAGCGAGCGCAAGATGACCTTCTGGTACGGCGCACGCTCCTGGCGCGAGACCTTCTACAACGAAGAGTACGACAAGCTGGCCGAGGAGCATGAGAACTTCGACTGGCACCTGGCGCTGTCCGACCCCCAGCCGGAAGACAACTGGGAAGGGCCGACCGGGTTCATCCACAACGTGCTCTACGACATGTACCTCAAGGACCATCCGGCTCCCGAGGACTGCGAGTACTACATGTGCGGGCCGCCCATGATGAACGCCTCCGTCATCAAGATGCTGCTGGATCTCGGCGTCGAGCCCGAGAACATCATGCTGGATGACTTCGGCGGCTGATCACGCGCCTGTCCGTGTGCCCAAGGGCACCTTGCGAGCCCCGCCCCGTGCGGGGCTCGTTGGTTTGTGCGCCTTGTGATTTTGCCGCGAGAGGAGTTCTGGCATAATTGTCGCGCCGACTCGAGAATGCCCCGCGGACTCTCCTGGGAGGACACGGGACCTTGTCGAGTCGGTACCTTCAACGCCTCGGGCGTATGGCGACGGCCATTCGTTGTTCCGCCCAGGGATATCTCTTGTCCAACCGCTGTCCAATGGGAGAAAGGCAGGCGATGGTGTTCGCGACAAAGTGTTCGCGAGAAAGTGACCAGAGCTATCCTGCCCCATCCAGCGAGGAGTCCATCATGACCATCTACCTTATCGTTTTCGGTGCCATGCTGCTGATCATCGGCGCCATGGCGATCGGTGTCATTCTTGGCCGCAAGCCCATCGCCGGCTCCTGCGGCGGGCTCAACCAGCTTGGCCTGAAGGACGGCTGCGAGATCTGCGGCGGCAAGGATGAGGTGTGCGAGGAAGAATCGAAGAAGCGCGCCACCAGTCAGCGCCGCCAATCCGACGAGAATCGCGGACTGGACCTGGGCTACGACGCGACTCGTCGCTGAGCGGCAGCATCGACGCCCCCTGACCATGACGGCGCCTCTCGAGGCGCCGTCCTCATGATAAGCAGTGCCCGGCATCTCACATCCGGGTCGGTTTCCAGGAGAAGGAAGACACGATGGCAGTCCACAACTATGACGTGGTGGTGATCGGCACCGGGCCCGCCGGCGAGAGCGCAGCGATCAATGCGGCCAAGCATGGCAAGCGGGTCGCGGTGGTCGAAAAGCAGGCGCGGGTCGGCGGCAATTGCACCCACTGGGGCACCATCCCTTCCAAGGCGCTGCGTCATCAGGTCCGCCAGATCATGTCGTTCAACACCAACAGCATGTTCCGGGATATCGGCGAGCCGCGCTGGTTCTCGTTCCCCAAGGTGCGTGAACGCTCCCGGGTGACCATCGATCAGCAGGTGTCCATGCGCACCAACTTCTACGCGCGCAATCGCATCGACCTGTATCACGGGATCGCACGCTTCAAGGACGAACACACCCTGATGGTAAGGGGCAGTGGAGAAAACCAGGAAGAACTGGTAGCGGACAAGGTGATCATCGCCACCGGCTCACGGCCCTATCGTCCGGCGGACATCGATTTTCGCCACCCTCGTATCTACTGCTCCGATACCATTCTTGGTCTGCAGCACACCCCGCGTACCCTGATCATCTTCGGCGCCGGCGTCATCGGCTGTGAGTACGCCTCGATCTTCTCCGGGCTCGGACTCAAGGTGGATCTGATCAACAACCGCGGCAGCCTCTTGTCCTTCCTCGATGACGAGATCAGCGATGCGCTGTCCTACCATCTGCGCAAGCATGGTGTGTTGATCCGCCACAACGAGGAGTACGAGCGCGTCGAGGGTGACGAACACGGCGTCACGGTGCATCTGAAGTCGGGCAAGCGGCTGCGCGCCGACGCCTTCCTGTGGGCCAACGGCCGCACCGGCAATACCGACCAGCTGGGCCTCGAGAACATCGGTCTCACCGCCAACGGCCGCGGTCAGCTGCAGGTCGACGAGCACTATCGTACGGCGCTGCCCCACATTTACGCAGCCGGAGACGTGGTCGGCTGGCCGAGTCTCGCCAGCGCTGCCTACGATCAGGGACTGAACGCCTGCGACGAGCTGCTGGACCGGGAATTCCGCTACGTCACCGAGGTGCCCACCGGGATCTACACCATCCCCGAGATCAGCTCCTTTGGTCGCACCGAGCGCGAGTTGACCGAGGCCAAGGTGCCCTACGAGGTCGGCCATGCCTTCTTCAAGGACACCGCCCGCGCCCAGATCACCGGCGATACCGTCGGCATGCTCAAGATCCTGTTCGATCAGGATACCCTGGAGATCTACGGCATCCACTGCTTCGGCGACCAGGCCTCGGAGATCGTCCATATCGGCCAGGCGATCATGCAGCAGGAAGGGGAGGCGAATACGCTGAAGTACTTCGTCAACACCACCTTCAACTATCCGACCATGGCCGAGGCCTACCGGGTGGCCGCCCAGAATGGCCTCAACCGGGTGTTCTGAGCCGGCCAGCACGACCGACAAGAAAGGTGCCCTTGGGCACCTTTCTTGTCTGGGGTCCGACTATTGGCGCCTGCTGTGGGAGCCTCGGTAGCGCTGGGATCGGCGCTCTACGATATCCGATATCGGGGCGCTTGCTGGATCCGGTGCCTGAGCGCTAGGCTCTATCCGAAAAGTCGACGAGCGCAGGCACTTTTAGACAAGCCCTAGGCGCTGTCCGAAAAGTCGACGAGCGAAGGTTAGACAAGGCAAAAATCGGTGAGAAAGCGCAGTTTACGGGGTGTAAATGAGCATTTTGATCCGATTTTTAACGCCGTATTACCGAGCGCAGGCACTTTTAGACAAGCCCTAGTGCTGGCCGCTCTCGTGGGCAAAGCAAGGCGGCGAGGAGGGCAGGGCGTCTTCCTGATCTTCCTGGTGCAATGCCTCGAGCAGGCGCTGGCGCAGCTCGGGCAGATGGGTGCTGTCGACATCGCGTGCCGCGGTCACCAGCGTCAAGCGGCCACGCCGGGCCAGGCGCATCAGCGGATACAGCCGGTCGGGGTGGTCGCGTAGCTCGCCGCGATAGCGAATCTCGAAGACCCTGGAACTGATCTCCTCAAGCTGATACTGGCGTCGCAGGGCATTGCTGGGTGAGGCCTCCCGGTACCACTCGGTAAGCGCCAGGGACTCGCGGCTGCGCCCCCTGGGCCACAGGCGGTCGACCAGTACTCGGGCGCCGTCGTCGGGCTCGGGCGCCTGGTAGACGCCCTTGAACACGATGTCGTAGCTCATCGAGCTCCTCCTTGCTGTTCGTTCAGCGCCTCCCTGGCGCCTTGCTGCCATGGCCCGTCAAGCGAAGCCGCACGCCTGAGCGCTTCTCGAGCCCCTTTGTCATCGCCTTGGGACGCCAGGGTGAGACCCAGGTTCAACCAGGCCGGCGCCAGAGACGGATCGTTTGCGACAGCGCTGCGCCAGGCGTCGATGGCCGCGTCAGGCTGGCCCGCCGCATGGTAGGCGTTGGCCAGCGCGAAGTGCCCCATGGCCTCCTCGGGAAAGCGATCGACCAGAGCTTGCCAGGCCGGCAGGCTTTGCTCGGGCCCCTGGACCCGTTCGAAGTCCGAGGTGGCCTGGATGGCCGCCTCCGGTGCAATCGTCACCGGCAGCTCTCCTGGCGTCAGTGCCACGAAGGCCCAGCGCTCGGAACGTTGCCAGGTGGCGTCGAAACGCCCGAAATCGGTGGCATCCTGACGGGTGACGCCGGTGCGCAGCAATACCTCTTCGCTCTCGAGATCGTAGCCGTTGACCACCGCGAAGTGCCACAGCGGGAAGGCCGGCAGCGACAGGTTCTGCAGTACCACCACCGCGCGGCCAGCATCGACCTCTTCGAGCAGCGAGGCGAAGCGCGGCGCCAGAGTGAACGGGATTCGCCCGTGCCGGCGACTGGCGGCCAGCATCTCGGGTTGGAAGCTGCCCTTGCGGCTGGGCACGTAGATTTCGGGGATCAGTTGATCGACGCCGACGTCGACCCCTGCATGGTTGAGCACCATGGCCAGTGTGGCCGGGCCGCACTGGTAGTCACGCTGGGGGTGAAAGGGGACGTCTTCGAGGAGCTGGCGTTGGGGCAGCGTAGCGGTGACGCTGTGGTCCAGTTCGGGGGCGCTGGCACAGGCCGTGAGCCACATCACCAACGAAAGAGCGCCCGCCAGGCGGGCGCTCGAGACGAATGAGCGCATCACGCGCATGTCCTTAGCGGGTGAACGGGTAGACGTCGGTCAGACCCAGGATGTCGGTGACCAGCAGGATGACGAAGACCGCGAACAGCACGCCAATGACGCTGGCGCCGGCGGGCATCTGGTCGAGCTGGTCGGCCATCTGCTGAGCTTCGGCGTCGGACAGGGCGGCTACGCGGTCCTCGACCTCACCGGGATCGACGCCCTGGAGTTCGAGTTGCTGGCGTACGTCATCGCGGGCCAGTACCTGATGGATGCGTTCTCGGGCGTCCTGGCTCTGCTGGGAGGCCAGCACGTCGTTGGTCGAGGCCAGCGGGACCGAGGTGGCGGCCCCGGCGCTGGCGGCACCCAGGGTCAGGCACAGCATCAGAACAGTACACAGCAAGCGGCGCAGTCGTGAAGTCATGGGGGCTTCCTTGTTGATGGTGTCGGGAATTGTTCGATCCTTGGTGATGGCGACATGCATCCAGTGGCATCCTGCCCGCCGGATGCGTTGGCGACAACAGGAGTATAACGAAGGTGGTACAGGAATTTCATGCAGGTTGTTGGTTTCTCTAGCCCAGGCGGATGCAATTGCGTCCTTGATGCTTGGCCTGGTAGAGCGCCTGGTCGGCCCGCCGGTACAGGGTGGAGAAGTCGTCATCGGCGTGGCTTGAGACGGCGATGCCGATACTGACCGTAAGGTTGGCGCCGGCCGCCGGTTGGGTCAGGTCGAAGTGCTCGGTTTCGTGGCGAATTCGCTCGCCGACGGTTTCGGCGTTGCGGGCGTCCGCCTGGGGCATCAGCAGGGCGAACTCGTCGCCCCCCAGACGCGCCGCTAGATCGCTGCGCCTGGCCACGCGCTTGAGCATCTCGCCGAAGGACTTCAATACCTTGTCGCCGGTGGGGTGGCCGTAGCCGTCATTGATGCGTTTGAAGTTGTCCAGATCCAGCAGCATCAGCGCCACTGGACTATCCGCCGGGCGCCGAAGGGCCAGCAGGTGGGGGGCCTGGTCGAGCCACTGGCGACGATTGTAGAGCTGGGTGAGGTCGTCGGTCATCGCCAGATAGCGCAGCGCGTTGCTGTGGCGTTCCAGGCGCAGCAGGGCGACAAACAGCACCGTGCCGACCATCAGTACCAGTGCCGTCAGGATGGTGGCCACCAATGCCAGGCGTCGATCGAGCTTGCGCTGGTGCGACTCGGTCTCCATCAGATAGATGGCCAGCTCATCGATGGTCGAAGCGAGCCCCGGCAAGGTGTCGGCGATGTCTGCGGTGGTGTCGGAGAGAGGTGACGGAGCGATCAGGTTGATCGAGTGCTCGGCACGTTGCAGGTAGCCGACCACGCTGTCCCTCTGGGAGGTGGGCAGCCGCGTGGCGGTGCCCGCCAGCGTCCGCAGACGGTGTTGGAGGGTATCGGCCACTTGCGTGAGCTCGTGAGCCCGGGGCGAGTTGTCGATGCCGGCAAACTGCTTGAGTGAAGCGATGCTCGCCACATTTTCCTGAGACCGTGCCGTTTCGATGATGAGGGCGTCGCGGACAACGCCCATGGGCTGGCGCACCTGGCTCAGGTAGCCGAGCAACAGCAGGGCGCTGGCGGTCGAAAGCAAGGTGACGCCGGCGGCCAGAACCAGCGGGAAGACACGGGGCATGATGGGGGCACTCGCGGTCGCTGGCGACCAGACGCGCTGGGCGCCCAAGGGGTAATGATGCAGGTGCTTGCCCTATTCTATGCGCAGAGTACCCGCAGTGCGGGGTCATACCCCCATTGGCCGGGCTGACCTATCCCATCCTGGCGTCACAGGGGTGACGCCAGGCCACATCACGCGAGAGCAAGGAAGACGAATCGTCGGCTACGGCGCCACGCGATAGGACCAGGCCATTTCTGCCAGCAGTCCACGACCGCCAGCGAGGGTCAGCGCCAGGTCCTGAATGCCCTGTTCCAGCGGCAGGTCCGCTGCGCCCTTGATCGACAGGTCCAGGCGTTGGGCGAACATCAGAAGCTTGTGCAGACGCTTGAGTGGCAGGCGACGGATGGCTTCCTGGTAGGCGGGGCGCCGACGGTCGAAGATCGGAGGCTTCTGGGCCTTGCAGGCGTGCTCGAAGCTCTGGCCCTGGTCCAGGTGCTGATGCAGCGACAGCAGGGTGCGAATCTCGCGGGTCAGGGCCCACAGGATGATCGGTGGCTCGGTACCCTCGGCGGCCAGTCCCGCGAGGATACGCAGGACGCGCTCGCGCTCGGCTTTCAGGCAGGCATCGACCAGAGTGAAGACGTCGTAGCGGGCACTGTTCTCGACCCCTCCGGCGACGTCACGGGGGGATACCTGAGCGCCGGGAGGAAGCATCAAGGCCAGCTTCTGCAGTTCCTGGTCGGCGGCCAGAAGGTTGCCCTCGGTGCGTTCACCCAGCAGCCGGGCGGCGTCCAGCGACATCGACAGACCGTGGCGCTGGGCGCGGTCCCTCAGCCAGAAACCCAGGCGGGAAGGGTCGACCGGCCACACCGGAACGAACAGCCCCAGCTTGTCGAGCGCCTTGAACCAGGCGCTCTTCTGCTCGCGGGCGTCGAGCTTGGCGCAGCTGACCAGCAGGATGTTGTCGCTGCCCTGTGCCTGTTCGGCGTACTCCTTGAGTGCCTTGCCGCCTTCCTGCCCCGGCTTGGCGCTGCCCAGACGCAGCTCGATCAACTTGCGCGAGGCGAACAGCGACAGGCTCGCCGCGGACTCGGTGAGGCGGCCCCAGGCGAAGTTGGCCTCGACGTGGAGCACCTCACGTTCCTCGACGCCCGACTCGCGCGCACGTGCCCGGACCTGGTCGCAGGCCTCCATGTGCTGCAGAGGCTCATCACCGGCGACGATGATGACAGGGGGCACGGACTTCGAAAGCGCGTCCGGCAGCTTGTCGGCAAAGACCTTCATGGGTGAATCAGACTTCCTCGATGGCGCGCAGTCGGTCGATCATCTGGCGTACGGCCTCGCGGCGGGCGTTTTCCAGGGCATCGGCGCGTAGCTCATCCTGGGACAGCAGGTTGTCGTCGGTGATCGAGAACTCTTCGAGCACCTCCACCGCCTGGCGATCGGCCAGGTAGGCGCCATCGCTTGCGCGCTGGATCGAGTAGGGAATCCGCAGCACCAGTTGCTGGTCCTGAGAGCCGGTGTCGAGCACGCCGACCTGACGGATGCTGACGTCTTCGCCACCCAGGTTGAGACGCAGCGACGCGGTCTCGTCGACGCGGGTGCCGAGGCTTTCCAGACGCTTGGTCAACTGCTCGGCGAAGGGGGTGTCGGCACCGTCGAGCGCCAGGCTGTCCAGGGACAGCACCTCGCCGCCGACGCCGCGCAGGTGGAAGCCGCAGCCCGCGAGCAGCAGGGCGGCGCCGGAGGCCAGGGTCAGACCAAGGAAGTGACGACGCTGCATGGGAACTCCTTGTCCAGCGTGAGGGAAAAACCGAAGGCACAGCCTTCGGCATCATGTCCTGGTATCACCGACAGACTGAAGCGGCGGGTGAGACGCCCGCCGCGAGCTGTCAGTTGGCGACGATGTTGACCAGCTTGCCCGGCACCACGATCACCTTGCGCAGGGTCTTGCCGTCGGTATGGCGCTGGACGTTGTCGTTGGCCAGTGCCAGCGCTTCGACGGCGGCCTTGTCGGCGTCGGCGGGCACCTCGAGGCGCGCGCGCAGCTTGCCGTTGACCTGCACCACCAGCTCGATGCTGTCGCGCGCCAGGGCGCTTTCGTCGAACGCCGGCCAGGTGGCATCGATGACCGCGCCGTCATGGCCCAGTGAGCGCCACAGTGCGTGGCAGGCGTGGGGCGTGATCGGTGCCAGCAGCAGCACGCAGGCCTCGATCGCCTCGCGGCTGACCGCCAGGCCCTGAGGGCTGGTATCGCCGAACTTGGCGATGGCGTTGGTCAGCTCCATCACCGCGGCGATGGCGGTGTTGAAGGTGGTGCGGCGGCCGATGTCGTCGCCGGCCTTCTTGATCGTCTCGTGGGTCTTGCGGCGCAGTTCGCGCTGGGCGTCGTCGAGCGAGGCGATGGCGGCGGCATCCAGTGCTGCCGGCGTGCCGGCCTCCAGATGCTCGGCGACCAGACGCCACAGCCGCTTGAGGAAGCGGTGGGCGCCCTCGACGCCGGAGTCGGACCACTCCAGTGACTGCTCCGGGGGCGCGGCGAACATCATGAACAGGCGCACGGTGTCGGCACCGAAGCGATCGATCATGGCCTGGGGGTCGACGCCGTTGTTCTTGGACTTCGACATCTTCTCGATGCCGCCCATCTCCACCGGCTGGCCATCGCTGATCAGGGTGGCGCTGAGCGGGCGTCCCTTGTCGTCACGCTTGACCTCGACGTCGGCCGGGTTGAACCACTCCTTGCCGCCGTTGGCTTCGGGGCGGTAGAAGGTCTCGGCGATCACCATGCCCTGGGTCAGCAGGCGCTGGAACGGCTCGTCGGAGTCGACCAGGCCGAAGTCGCGCATCAGCTTGTGGAAGAAGCGGGCGTAGAGCAGGTGGAGGATGGCGTGCTCGATGCCACCGATGTACAGATCCACCGGCAGCCAGTAGTTGGCACGCTCATCCAGCATGGCCTCCGGGTTGTCGGCGCAGCAGAAGCGCGCGTAGTACCAGGAGGACTCCATGAAGGTATCGAAGGTGTCGGTCTCGCGGGTCCAGCCATCGCCCAGATCGCTGAACGCCGGCATCTTCTTGAGCGGCGAGCCGGAAGCGTCCACGGTGACCTCCAGCGGCAGCGCCACCGGCAGCTCGTCGTCGGTGAGCGGCACGGTCTGGCCCTCGGGGCCGTACTTGACCGGAATCGGCGCGCCCCAGTAGCGCTGGCGGGCCACGCCCCAGTCGCGCAGGCGGTAGTTGGTCTTGACCTCGCCGTGGCCGTCGCGCTCGAGGCGGCTGGCGATGGCGTCGAAGGCCGCCTGGAAGTCGAGGCCGTCAAACTCGCCGGAGTTGATCAGGCTGCCGTGCTCGACCCAGGCGCCCTGGGACAGGTCCGGGGCCTGGCCATCGGCGTCGGCGATCACCGCGCGGATCGGGAGTTCATACTTGGTGGCGAACTCCCAGTCACGCTGGTCGTGGCCGGGCACCGCCATCACCGCACCGGTGCCGTATTCCATCAACACGAAGTTGGCGACATACACCGGCACACGGTCGCCGGTCAGCGGGTGGATGGCCTCGAAGCCGGTGGCCATGCCGCGTTTTTCCATGGTCGCAAGCTCGGCTTCCGAGGTGCCGCCGTGGGAGCACTCCTCGAGGAAGGCGGCGAGTTCGGGCTTGCCCTCGGCGGCCTTGATCGCCAGCGGGTGGCCGGCGGCCACCGCCACGTAGGTCACCCCCATCAGGGTGTCGGGGCGGGTGGTGTAGACCCTGAGCGGCTCGTCGCCATCGACGTCGAAGGCCAGCTCGACCCCCTTGGACTTGCCGATCCAGTTGCGCTGCATGGTCTTGACCTGCTCGGGCCACTCGACCTTGTCCAGATCCGCCAGCAGCTCATCGGCGTAGTCGGTGATCTTCAAGAACCACAGCGGGATTTCCTTGCGCTCCACCGGCGCACCGGAGCGCCAGCCACAGCCGTCGATGACCTGCTCGTTGGCCAGTACGGTCTGATCCACCGGGTCCCAGTTGACGGTGGACATCTTCTTGTAGACCAGGCCTTTTTCCACCAGCTTGGTGAAGAACCACTGCTCCCAGCGGTAATAGTCGCTGTCGCAGGTGGCGAACTCACGATCCCAGTCATAGGCAAAGCCCAGCGCCTTGAGCTGGGCACGCATGTAGTCGATGTTCTCGTAGGTCCACTTGGCCGGCGGTACCTGGTTCTTGATCGCGGCGTTTTCCGCCGGCATGCCGAAAGCGTCCCAGCCCATCGGCTGCATCACGTTCTTGCCCTGCATGCGCTGGAAGCGGCTGACCACGTCGCCGATGGTGTAGTTGCGTACATGCCCCATGTGCAGCTTGCCGCTGGGGTAGGGGAACATCGACAGGCAGTAGAATTTCTCGCGATCCTGATCCTCGATCGCCTTGAAACACTGGTTTTCATTCCAGAACTGCTGGGCGTCGTGTTCGATTTCGTGGGGCTTGTACTGGGCGTCCATCGCGGTCTTCGAGTACCTTGCAATCAAGGCGCGCCCAAGGCGGCGCGCAGGGTATGGGTATCGTCCGGCGGCAGGGTTGTGCAGAATCAAGGTTGATGCGGCCCTGTCACCGGCGCGGCAATGATGCCCGCAAGGATACCCCAGCAGCCCGGGGTCCGGCTATGGTGGGCCGCCAGTGTTCCGTTCGGGTTACCCCGAGCGGTCCTTGTCTGCATCAAGGAGGACACCGTCATGAGTGATCAACATTCTTCGTCCGGCGAACATCGTCTGCGCGACGGCTATGAGCGGGTACTGGCCCGGCTCAAGGAAGGGGCCGAGGACCTCACCTGGGACAATCTGCAGAAGGATCTCGACGACGCCGTGGAGTTCGAGGCGGAGCTCGAGGAGTACACCAAGGACGAACTGGCGCTGCTGAGGGCCTGGGTCGAGCGTGATCTCAAGGACATGCGCCGCTACCTGGCTGCCGGCGGCGAGGGCGTGGCCAGCTGGCTCGGCATCGACCTGACCATCCTGTCGCGCAAGGTGGTCGACTCGCTCTTGTCGATCGCCGATCGCAGCGTGATCGAGCGCGAGCAGCTCGAGGACGACCTTGAGGCCTCCCGTGCCGACTACACCGCCGGCGAACTGGCGGCGCCGGGACGCATGTCCTGCGTGCACTGCGACGCCGTGGTCGAATTGCACGGGGTCAAGCGCATCGAGCCCTGCCATCAATGCGGCCATCGCTACTTTGGACGTGTCGGCTGACGTCCGCCGACCGCGCCGTCGGCGCAATATCAGGTGGCAATCGTCTGGCGTGCGGCTCAGGCCGAGACGGCCTGGGCCAGGCAGGCGATCGCCACCAGCACCAGCGCCGACATGACCAGAGCGTAGTGTAGATTGTGCTTCATCATGCGATAGCCACTGATCCCGTAGCGCCCCTGCAGTGACAGGTTGATGCCCGACAGCGGGCCGACGGCGGTGCCCACGCCCCAGGACGCCAGGGCGACGAAACCGAACAGGGTCTGGTGGGGGCCATCCAGATCCAGCATCGAGGCCAGCACCGAGATGCCGATGATCGGGTGCAACCCGGCAATGGCGCTGGCAACGATGGCGACATAACTCAGCATGGCGGGCCCCACGCCAAAGTCGGCAAACAGTGTCCAGTCACCGTTGGTGGCGGCGGCGACCAGGATCGAGAGTCCCTTGGTCAGAAGTCCCGCACACAGAAACAGGGTGATTTCGCCGCGCATGCCCGGCAGTCGGTAGTGAAGGTGGCGAACAAGGCGTTCTCGGGTCGCTGCAGCGCCCCTGGCCAGGTTGGCGGCCAGCGCCAGCATCGGCATCAGGAAGGTGATGATGCTGACGATGGTCAGAGACGGTGTGATGACGTAGTGAAACACCATCACCAGTCCGGCCACGCTGGCCGGCATCAGCAGACTGCGGGGGGACAGTGAAAAGCCGGGGACCTCGCTGACGTCGAAGCGGCGTGACAGTTCGAACACGCTGTAGAGGCCGCCGGCAAAGGCCAGCGGCAGTCCGGCGGCCAGCACCGTGGTGTATTCAAGCGATGGAGCCAGGGAGACCGCCACGCCCATGGCGGCGAAGAACGGCGACCACATGGCGGCGCTGGAAAGCCCTCGGTTGAGCCCCAGTAGTTGAACGTCGAGCAGACGACCGCGGCGTTCCAGGCGATCGCCGACCATGAAGACCGCGGACAGGTTGAGGATGGCCCCGAGCAGCTGCACCCCCAGCCAGGTCCCGGCCAGACCTCGGCGCCCGGTCACCGGTTCGCTGTTCGGTGGCCCCTCCGAGGGGCGCCCGATCAAGGCGATAAAGCTCACCCCTACCAGCATGGCCACCACGAAGGCGTTGCCATCGAGCAAGGTGGTGATGTCGGGGGTGGCGTCGAAGCCCACCACCGCCAACGCCAGAAAGGCAAGCCCCAGCACCGCCAGCACGCCGGCCTGCCACTGATTGCGCCGGGGAATGTCCGGCCACATCAGCAGGCTGGCGGCCCACAAGGGCAGGCTGACGCTCCAGCTCGGCAGCCCGTCGAGGCCCAGGCCCGCGATCTGCGCCAGCAGGCCCGCCAGCGTCAGTGCGCCGGCCAGGCGGTGTCGCGGTGGAGGGAGAGGCATGCGAGTCATTACAGACGTCCCTGTGGTGGTGCGCTCAAGGCGAGGCGGGGTTTGCCACGGCTTCCTGGTCGAGGCATTCGAGCAGCGAGCGGGCGGCGTTGGACAGGGTGCGGTCGCGGTGCACCAGGTAGCCGAGCGGGCGCTGTATGGCAGGCTCCTCGAGGGCCAGCCGGACCAGTCTTTCGCTGGCGATGTCCCGCTCGACCATGGGGTCGGGCAACAGACTCCAGCCAAGCCCGGCCGAGGCCATCATCTTGAGGGTTTCCAGATAGTTGGTCGACTGTCCCACCCGCGGCGCCAGACCGTGCCTGGCCAGCCGCTCGAGGATCAGCTGGCGGGTGAAGGTCAGTGGCCCCGGCAACAGGGCGTCATGCTCGCACAGGGTCGCCAGGGTTACGCGGCTCTCCCGGGCGAGCGGATGCTCCGGGGCGGCAACGAAGGTCATGTCGTCGACCCACACTCTGGTGGCACGAAGCTGAGGGTCGGGGTGGGCCGACAGGGTCACCAGGGCCACCTCGATATCGCCGTCCAGCACGCCCTGGTAGGCCTGCTCGGAGTCGAGAAAGCGCAGGTCTAGGCGCACCTCCGGATAGCGCTTGACGTAGCTGCCCAACACCGGCGGCAGCCGGTGCAGTCCGATATGATGGCTGGTGGCCAGGGTCAACTCGCCGCTGACCTCGTCGCTCAGGTTGCTCAGGGCCCGGCGGCTGTCGTCGACCATGACCAGGATCTGGCGTGCCCGCGGCAGCAGCAGCCGTCCGGCTTCGGTCAGACTGACGCGGCGGCCGATACGGTCGAACAGGCGGGCGCGCGTCAGCGCCTCCAGGCTGGCGATACGCTTGCTGACGGCCGGCTGGGTGAGGTGAAGCTGTTCCGCCGCGCGGGAGAAGCTGCCGCTGTCGGCCACGGCGAGAAAGGCCTGCAGGCTCTGGGTATCCATGGCGGTGCTCCCGGGGCGGATGACGAGGGAAAGTGGCGACGATTTGCCGGGTAATGATGTATTCCACTTGGGAATCGTTTGAATAAATAACATGAATTGATTTTATTGGCGAGTGGCGCGACACTCGACCTATCCCATCCCCGGGCAAGGCCCGCGGGACCGGCAAACGACCGTTTTCGATCAATCGAGAGGGGCGGCTTCAGAACGACCGACAGGCCCACCGCCAGCGTGGCGCCTGGAGCCAAGCCCCCGGAGGAGACACCGCATGGCAGGCCAGACACTCTACGACAAGTTGTGGCGGCAGCACCTGGTCAAGGAGCGCGATGATGGCACCGCGCTGATCTATATCGATCGTCAACTGCTGCACGAGGTGACCTCGCCCCAGGCCTTTGAAGGTCTGCGTCTGGCCGGGCGCAAGCCGTGGCGGCTGGACGCCAACCTGGCGACGCCGGACCACAACGTACCGACCACCGTGAAGGAACGTTCCGAGGGCAACAGCGGGATCAAGGATCCGGTATCACTGATCCAGGTGCAGACGCTTGATGATAACTGCGAGGCCTTCGGTATCGAGGAGTTTCGCATCAATGACCCGCGCCAGGGCATCGTCCACGTGGTCGGCCCCGAGCAGGGTGCGACGCTGCCGGGCATGACCGTGGTGTGTGGTGACTCCCATACCGCTACCCACGGCGCCTTTGCCGCCTTGGCCCATGGCATCGGCACCTCCGAGGTCGAGCACGTGCTGGCCACCCAGTGTCTGCTGGCGCAGAAGATGAAGAACATGCAGGTGCGCGTCGAAGGCGAGCTGGGCGAGGGCGTCACCGCCAAGGACGTGGTGCTGGCGATCATCGGCGAGATCGGTACCGCCGGTGGCACCGGCTACGCCATCGAGTTTGCCGGCAGCGCCATCGAGAGCCTGTCGATGGAAGGTCGCATGACGGTGTGCAACATGGCCATCGAGGCCGGAGCCCGGGTCGGCCTGATCGCGGTGGACGACACCACCATCGAGTATCTGGCCGAGCGCCCCTTCGCCCCCAGCGGCGAGCAGTGGGACGCCGCCGTGGCCGACTGGCGCGAGCTGGTCTCCGATGCCGACGCCGTGTTCGACAAGGTGGTGACGCTGGACGCCGCGTCCATCGAGCCTCAGGTCAGCTGGGGCACAAGCCCCGAGATGGTCACCGGTGTCAGCGGTGAGGTCCCGGATCCCGCCGAGGCCGATGACGACACCGCGCGCACCGGCATCACCCGGGCGCTTGAGTACATGGGGCTGTCACCGCGCCAGAAGATCACCGATATCCGCCTCGACAAGGTGTTCATCGGGTCCTGCACCAACTCACGCATCGAAGATCTGCGTGAGGCGGCCAAGGTGGCCCGTGGTCGCAAGGTCGCCGACAGCATCCAGCTGGCGATGGTCGTCCCGGGCTCCGGTCTGGTGAAGCGTCAGGCCGAGGAGGAAGGGCTCCACAAGGTGTTCATCGAGGCCGGCTTCGAGTGGCGTGAGCCCGGCTGCTCCATGTGTCTGGCGATGAACGCCGACAAGCTCGGTGCCGGTGAGCACTGCGCCTCCACCTCCAACCGCAACTTCGAGGGGCGTCAGGGTTACGGTGGTCGCACCCACCTGGTCAGCCCTGCCATGGCCGCCGCTGCCGCCATCGCCGGCCACTTCGTCGATGTGCGCCAGTTTGATTCCACCACCGCTCGCCAGGAGGCCTGAGCCATGCAAAAGTTCGAACGCCTCGAGGGTCTGGTCGCGCCGATGGATCGGGCCAACGTCGACACCGACCTGATCATCCCCAAGCAGTTCCTGAAGTCGATCAAGCGTACCGGCTTCGGCGTCAACCTGTTCGATGAACTGCGCTACCTCGACGAGGGTCAGCCCGGTCAGGACGTCAGCCAGCGCCCGTTGAACCCGGATTTCGTACTCAATCAGCCGCGTTATCAGGGTGCCCAGGTGCTGCTAGCACGGCGCAACTTCGGCTGCGGCAGTTCCCGTGAGCACGCGCCCTGGGCGCTGGAGGACTTCGGCTTCCGCGCGGTCATCGCGCCGAGTTTCGCCGATATCTTCTACAACAATGCCTTCAAGAACGGCATCCTGCTGATTACCCTGCCTGAAGAGCAGGTCGACCGGCTGTTCGCCGAGGTCGAGGCCAACGAGGGCTACCGTCTCGATATCGACCTCGAGCACCAGCGTGTGGTGACCCCTGGCGGCGAGATCCTCGAGTTCGAGGTGGACGCCTTCCGCAAGCACTGCCTGCTTGAAGGCCTCGACGATATCGGCATCACCCTAAAGGACGAGGCCGCTATCGCCGATTTCGAGGCGCGTCATCGCACCGCTCGCCCTTGGCTGTTCCGCGAGCCGGCCAAGGCGTAGACCTGTCTCTCATCGACAGCTGGCCCCGCCCGATGGCGGGGCTTACGATTCTCTCGATCTTCATCTTTCTGCCAGTTTTCAGGAACCCCATCTCATGACCCGCAAGATTCTTGTCCTTCCCGGTGACGGCATCGGGCCCGAGATCACCGCCCAGGCCAGCCGCGTGCTCGAGGCGCTCAAGGCCAAGGGGCTCGACGTGGACGTGGAGGAAGCGCTGGTAGGCGGCGGCGCCTATGACGTCCACGGCGTGCCCTTGCCCGAGGAGACCCTGGCCAAGGCGCGTGCGGCGGACGCCATCCTGCTGGGGGCCGTAGGCGGCCCCCAGTGGGACACCATCGAGGACCTTTCCAAGCGACCCGAGAAGGGGCTTCTGGGGCTGCGCAAGGAGCTGGGGCTGTTCGGCAACCTGCGCCCGGCCATCCTGTATCCGCAGCTGGCGGAGGCCTCGACCCTCAAGCCCGAGGTGGTGTCCGGGCTCGATATCATGATCGTGCGCGAGCTGACCGGCGGTATCTACTTCGGCCAGCCTCGCGGCGTCGAGGAGCGTGACGGTGAGCGCGTCGGCTTCAACACCTACGTCTACAGCGAGAGCGAGATCGAGCGCATCGGCCGGGTGGCCTTCGAGATGGCGCGCAAGCGTGACAAGAAGCTTTGCAGCGTCGACAAGGCCAACGTACTGGAGGTCACCATCCTGTGGCGCGAGGTGATGGAGCGGCTGTCCGCCGAGTACCCGGACGTGGAGCTGTCGCACATGTACGTGGACAACGCCGCCATGCAGCTGGTGCGCGCGCCCAAGCAGTTCGACGTGGTGGTGACCGGCAACATGTTCGGGGACATCCTGTCCGACGCCGCCGCCATGTTGACTGGCTCCATCGGCATGCTGCCGTCGGCCTCGCTCAACGAAAGCGGCCAGGGCATGTACGAGCCTTGCCACGGCAGCGCCCCGGATATCGCTGGTCAGGGTATCGCCAATCCGCTGGCCACTATCCTTTCGGTGGCGATGATGCTGCGCTATTCGCTCAACGAGCCGGCCATGGCCGAGCGCATAGAGGCTGCGGTGGGCAAGGTGCTGGATCAGGGCCTGCGCACCGCCGACATCGCCTATCCGGGTACCCGCCAGGTGTCCACCAGTGAGATGGGGGATGCGGTGCTGGCGGCGCTTTAACGCCTTTGTTAATGGTGCTGGCGCCCGGCAATCGGGCGTCGCTTATCCTGACTGTGCCGGTGGCATCTGAAAGGTGCTGCCGGTTTCTGTATAATGATTGCCTCACTCGATTTCTGGAGGACTTCACATGTTGAAAGTCGGTTTCGTCGGTTGGCGTGGCATGGTGGGTTCCGTGCTCATGCAGCGGATGGTGGAAGATGGAGATTTCAACGGCATCGAGCCGGTCTTCTTCACCACCTCCCAGGTCGGTCAGGCCGGCCCCGACGTGGGTGTGGACGTGCCTCCGCTGAAGGACGCCTTCGACATCGAAGCGCTCAAGGCGCTGGACGTGATCATCACCTGCCAGGGCGGCGACTACACCAAGAAGGTCTATGAAGACCTGCGCGGTGCCGGCTGGAAGGGCTACTGGATCGACGCTGCCAGCACGCTGCGCATGAGCGATGACGCCACCATCGTGCTCGACCCGGTCAACCGCAAGGTGATCGACGCTCAGCTCGACGCCGGTGCGCGCACCTTCGTCGGCGGCAACTGCACCGTCAGCCTGATGCTGATGGGCCTCGGGGGCTTGTTCGAGGCGGACATGATCGAGTGGATGACCTCCATGACGTATCAGGCCGCATCCGGCTCCGGCGCCAAGCACATGCGCGAGCTGCTCAACCAGATGGGCGGCCTGCGTGACAGCGTGGCAAGCGAGCTCAAGGATCCGGCCAGCGCCATCCTCGACATCGACCGCAAGGTCACCGAGGCGATGCGTACTGGCGCCATCCCCACCGACAACTTCGGTGCGCCGCTCGCCGGCAGCCTGCTGCCGTGGATCGATTCCAAGCTGGATAACGGTCAGAGCCGCGAGGAATGGAAGGGCTACGTCGAGACCAACAAGATTCTCGGTCGCCAGGACAGCCCGGTCCCCATCGACGGCCTGTGCGTGCGTATCGGCGCCATGCGCTCTCACAGTCAGGCGTTCACCATCAAGCTCAAGCAGGATGTGCCGCTCGACGAGATCGAGGAGCGTATCGCCAGCCACAATGAGTGGGTCAAGGTCATCCCCAATGACAAGGACGCCACCATCGATGGGCTGACGCCGACCGCTGCCACCGGCACCCTGAGCATCCCGGTGGGTCGTCTGCGCAAGCTGAACATGGGCGGTGAGTACCTCAGCGCCTTCAGCGTCGGTGACCAGCTTTTGTGGGGCGCCGCCGAGCCGCTCAAGCGCATGCTCAAGGTACTGCGCGAGCGCTAAGGCCTAAGTACTATCGGTTCGTCGGGGCGCCTTTTGGGCGCCCCGACGTCGTTCAGGGCCTCTGATGTGCGGGCCCATCGCGTTATTTACATGATCGATCAGCACCGGAGCAGGGCGCTTGGGCAAGACCACCGTTCGTTCATTCGTCAGGCGATTGCGCAGGCGGCCGGATGGGCCAGACGTTGCCAATCCCTGGCGCAAGAAACCATTGGCCGACAACCTGACGGCCTATCTCGAGCTGATGCTGGAACACGCCAGGGAAACGACCGCCGCTGGACGGCCCAGGTTGCTGCTGGTGGCCGAAGCACTGGGCTTCAAGGGCGGTGGCGAGACCGGAATCCCATTGTCGAGCCCAGCACTACTGCGTTCTTGTAAGCATCCCTTTATCGAGACGCTGAAACCGCACCTCGCCCTGGTACCGGAGGGCGGCAGCGAAGCCACTGCCACCATCGCCTGGGAGTGCTTCGCACGTCTTGGGCTGACGCCGCTGGTGTGGAACGCCTTTCCCTTCCACCCCCATCAAATAGCGCGGACGCACAGCAATCGGGCGCCACGTGTAGCAGAGCTGCACGAAGGCATCGACTGGCTCAGGCGGCTGGATCAGCTGGTCGCTAGCCACTCGACGCCGACGATGGTGGCTGGGGTAGGGAGAAAGGGCACCCTGGCCGCCCAGGCTGCCTTTCCCGAGCGCGAGGTCGTCGCCCTGCGTCACCCTTCCTACGGCGGCAAGGCCGAGTTCGAGCGCGGCCTCAGGCTGCTGATGAGTCGGCTGGATACTGCCGACCATGCTCGCTAGAAAGCGCTCCCGAAGCGGACCGCTCGGTTGACCTGCTTGCAGGGCGTGGTCTAACTGTGTGTCAGTCACAATTCGAAAGGTCGATGAGCCAAGGCACTTCTGGTTCACGCCTTAGATATCGGCAGGGATCGTCGTATCCTCCAGCAGAGTGCGCAAATCCTCGTTGATCGTTGGAGCCATCTCGCTATCGAGAGAGGTCTGCGCCGTTATCGGCGAGGGACTCGGATCATCGGCCAAGATGGGAGTGATGGCGAGGTCAGTGAGTTTGCCAGCGCTCTCGCTGTCATCGAGTAGCTCGGCGATATCGAGTGGCTCGGCGATATCGAGTGGCTCGGCTGCGGGAGTGTCCTGGTTTGATCGTCCCTTCACCGGCGAGTCATCGTTGATGCGCACGAGCAGCTCACCCAGGGCGCTGTCGCCGTCGCTGTCGGTGATCCGGTAGCCAAAGCTTAGATCCAGATTGTCCTCGATATTGACCCCACCATGGTCCAGCGGGCGAGCCAGGGTGACGCGGTAGGTACCGTCCTCCACGTCCAGCAGCTCGACGTGAAGTGCTGTCCTGCCATCGGCGTCGAGTCCGGTCAGCTGCTTGCCCTCAGCGCCTGGCTGCCAGTCGATCCTTGTGCCACCGGACCGGATATCAGGAAGGTTGTGGGTTTCCCAGACAACGTCGCCGGCGCCGTCGTCTCCAAAGTCGTAGCCGAGGTTGCCCATGGCGACGGTTGCTTCGCCGGGTATGTCGCCGATTCCACCAGGCTCGCCCCCCGGCAGGCCATCCTCATCGAGCAAGGCAAGTGGCGATGAGGTTGCAAGGTCACCATCACTCAAGGGCGTCGTTGGGCGATCGTCAGACAGTAGTGCTGCATTGACGCTGATGCGACCCTCGCTTGCCACGCTATCGCCATCACCATCGGTGGTGACAATCTGAAAGACCAGCTCTGTGTCTGAGGTGATGTTGGGGCTCGCGTCCAGGGTGAAACTGCCGTCCGAGTTGACCGTCAGGCTTCCCTGTGGAGTAAAGATGCGTTGATCCAGGTCGAATTCGGTGGTGCTGCCGGCCAGGGTCACCTTGGTGGAACCGACGCCATCGGCGCCGCCCCGCTGGCGCCAGAAGCCGGTCACGTTGTCGCCAGCGTCCACGGCGACGGGGGAATCGATGGTATTTGTCGGGGAGTCATCGTCAACCACGATGCCTACCCTGGCAGATGCTTGATTGTTCTGGCTGTCGCGAATGGTGTACTTGACCGAGAAGGCCAGATCATCCTCGTTACCTGTGATGGGATGATCCAGTGGCGCGCGCAGGGCAAGGCGATAGGCCCCGGTATCGATATCGGTAACGGTCAGGTGCAAGACGGTCTGGCCGTCCAGGGTCCTGGCTGCCAGGGTCTTGCCGCTGGGTGAAACAACGTAGTGTAGCGCTTCGCCCTGGGACGACAGGCTCGGCAGGCCGCTGGACGACCACGAGAAGGGAGCGAAATCTGCCGCTCCCAGGCTGCCAAAGCTGTAGGGGATGGTGCCGGTGACCACCGTCGCAGACCCGCCAAGGTCGCTCGGGCCTTCGAGATTACCGCCGGGAAGTCCATCCTCATCCACGCTGGCGACCGTACTGATATCGTCTTCTTCCTCGAACGGGGGCGACAGGATGGGCACGGCAACGAAACTATCCAAGCCAGATTTCATGGTAAAAATCCTTGCCGGTAAGTGATGAAGGGTGTTTGCAGGGAATCCGACGCTCTGGCGAATATGAAGAGTATGCTGAAGGAAGAATCCCCGCACCCAGTCGCCTGCTTCTATCCTCATGGGCAGGGGTGGCTATTGGTTAGGGGAGGGATGCTTTGGTAGTAATACAATCAGTGGTATAGGCAGACGTCAGAAGCAAAAATGTCAAGAATGAGAGGTTTTTATGTCATTGTCGTAAGAGGGATCGATAGCGACGGGTGTGACAATGTACTAGAGGAAAAAGCATCGATCTCGTACATCGCGCCTTGTCTTGAAGACCGAAAGCCGGAGGCTGCTGGCTACATTCAACGCGGTCATGCCCAGACTCGAGGAGAAATCGATTGCGGCCGTGTCGAAGAAGCGGAGGTTGCTTCAGCTCTGGGGGTGCGAATTGGAGAGCTACGTCTGAATCCTGAAGACCGAGGTTATTCACCTGAATCCGTTCGCCACGATGGAACCGTCGCAGCAGGCTTGCATCCAGTGCACCCATGGTGACAACCACGAACGCCTCATGCGGAAACGAAAAGCCTGAACCCTGTACACAACAGGACTCAGGCTTTGAGCGCCGGCTGAACGAGATGGCCAGCCATTGTGGGTCTGGTCATACTTGTCGACGCTATTTTCAGTTCTTTCCAATGCTTGCCATCGGGTTGTTGTCAGTGGGTGGGCGGCGGGCCGCCCATCCCGTTTTCCCTCCGTTGCCCTAGGGCTTGTCTGAAAAGTGCCTGCGCTCGGTAATACGGCGTTAAAAATCGGATCAAAATGCTCATTTACACCCCGTAAACTGCGCTTTCTCACCGATTTTTGCCTTGTCTAACCTTCGCTCGTCGACTTTTCGGACAGCGCCTAGTCGACCTTCAACTGGCCATCGTCGAGCAGGTTCTGCAGGAAGGTGTCCCCATCTGCTCCCATCTGAACGCCGATCAGAACGACCACCTGGTCAGCGTTGCCGCCTCCGGCGGCGAGGTTACCCTCGCTGCTGATGGACAGCACGGTGTCGTCTCCGTCCTGGTTGGCCTGCAGGTAGTCTGCGAGGTTGTTCTCGTCGGCACCCTGGAGAAGGTCGGCAAGATCGAGCCGATCGGCATCGGCATCGACGCCAAACTCGCCGACGGTGAAGTCGGTCACGGTATCCCGTGCCGGCGTGGCCGCGCTACCGGCATCATCCAGCCCCCAGGCAAAGACATCGGCTCCGGAACCACCGGTCAACTGATCGTTATC
The DNA here is from genome assembly GCF_003856855.1 of Halomonas sp. YLB-10. Taxonomy (NCBI): domain Bacteria; kingdom Pseudomonadati; phylum Pseudomonadota; class Gammaproteobacteria; order Oceanospirillales; family Halomonadaceae; genus Halomonas; species Halomonas sp. YLB-10. Next base: position 3,722 of record NZ_RRCU01000003.1, on the reverse strand, counting down.
GCCACCACCGATCAGCAGATCGCTATCACTACCACCGAGTAGTAGATCGTTTCCGCCGCCGCCGATCAGAATGTCGTCGCCCGCCCCACCGGATAGCTGATCGTCACCACCATCGCTGCGCGATCCGCTGGCCAAGGCATCGACATTGTCCCGGATAAAGGCGGCCGTCTCATCCCTGGTGGGCTCGGCGCCATTCTGCGTGGTCAGGTAGTCGACCAGTCCGACAAAGCCACTTCCGCTCTCTCCTCCGACACCCGCCGGGTTGATCTCGTCGCCAAAAATTACGTCGTCGCCGGCACCGCCGGCCAGAACGTCATCGCCGAGATCCGCCGGCTGATCGAAGGACGAGCCACCGTCCAGCGCCGTTGCAAACTCCTCGGGGGTGCCAATCATGGACACCTCACCGGCTGGCACAAGCTGGTCGTCTGTGTAGCTTTGAAGATCGAGTGAGATATCCTGAACGTACAAGGTGAAGAACTCCCCTCTAGCGTTCTCCACCTCGAACTGTAGCCTATAGGTTCCTCCTTCCAGCCCGTTGGCCACAATCTGATTAGTACTATTGTTGATATTGCCCGAGCGAAATCTTAACCCCGTGGCAACGGCATCCCAGCCTCCCTCATCATTTTGCGTCTGCAGCTCCCAGGAGAAGTTGTCGTTTATATTTCCTTCCTGTTCCAGGTCGTTTGCGGTGTCGGTCACGAAGTTAAATGACACGCTATAGAACTGGTTGACACCGGCAGGTTCATTCACGACGAAAGCGTCACTGGTGACGATCGTGCTGCCATCACCCGTGCCATTGTCCCGAATGCGTAGATAGGTGCCGATCGAGCTACTGTCGATGGTCACTCCACCATCAGCCGTCTGCAGCGCCCAACTATCGATGGATGCGAGTCTTCCCGTGTCTCCCGTATTAAAGGTGGCAAGAAATTCCGCATCGCCTACCGATGTACCGGCATCCAGGGGAGTGGGCACCATCTTCAACCCACCACTTGAGGTGTTGTCAAGAACCTTCAATACCTCAAGGTTGGCGTCGTCGCCTACCCCGATCGCCTCTACCCGACTGATAGCGGCCAGCGGATCGTATCCTTCGAGAGAGTTGACAATATCACCTAGGGTGGTGACGTTTCCTTCCCCTGTATCAGTGACGCCAATATTTCCGTTCGCGTTATGAGAAACGGGGTCTCCATCGGACATGAAGTAGGCAACGTTGTTGAAGCCCTCCTGACTGACAGACGTCATCCAATCGTTGGCGACAACAAAGGCTTGCTCATAGTTGGTTCCAGAAATAACCCCTCTGCTATCCAGGTAGGCATTGATGTCGTCCAGATCCGCTACTGACAGATCATTGAACTCGATCGAGTTGGCCACCTTTCCAGCGAACGTCACGATCTGGGCATTGATCGATCCTTCGAAAGAAGCCAGTTCGGTAAGCTGGGCTCGTAGCGCTTCGATGGCCACCTTGAAGCGTGATTGTCCGTTTTCCAGAAACTGCCCCATGCTTGGTGACACGTCTAGAATAAAGGACACATTGTGGTTCTGCGCAGGTTCGAGCACGGTATGGGTACCGCCGGCATCACCGAGAATGACGTCGTCACCATTGCCACCGGTGGTGCTGTCATCGCCGCTGCCGCCGACGAGTAGCTGGTCACCATCCGGCAAAGCCAGCGCCAGAGTACCGTCGGCTGTATCGCCGTCGTTATCCGTTACGGCCAGTGGCAATGCCAGTGTCGGTGAATCCTCCGCTTCGGCGTAGACAAAGTCCCCTACAGAAAATGGCCGGGTGCCATCCAAACCGCGATACTCGATCGCTTCAAAAGCCTCGCTGGTCGTAAGCACCAGCTGAGCACCGACGGGAATGCTTCTCACGTTGATGGTACCATCGGCATTTTCCTCAATCGTCACCGACGAGGTGATGTCATTGCCGGCACTATCCAGGAAGCGAACATCGCTCCTAGAAAGGTCCAGCACCTGACCGCTGACGGCAACCGGATGTCCGCTCGTGTCGGTGCCATCAGCAGCTGAAGAAATGGCCCTGATCTCGATATCGGCAAAAGTTGCTTCTGTATTGATAAACTGGCGGATATAGGTAATTCCGCGATGGTTATCCCAGCTTGCTTCGGTGTTGGTAAAACGGAGGTTGTCAACGAAATCGAGTCGAACCGACTCGTTGAAGCCCGTCAGGTCATCGTGGCCCGCAGCCAGCTGTGTATCCCCGTCAGTTCGCAGCCAGGACGCATGAGGCCCATTGTAAGTCCAGGCGGATGCCACAACATCGGCTGCTCCCTCGGTTCCCTCAAAGCCGACGAAGCGATGCCCGGATCCGGAACCATTGTCTCCGAACTCAAACACAATGTGTTTGCTGCCGTCACTGATTTGCGTGCTGGTACCGTCAAATGCTCGGATTCCATCATCGAGGACCTCTACCTCGTAGGTAGAACCATCCGCCGCCAAACTCACCTCGAACGCCACGTCACCTCCAGCGGTCTTGGCCTGCAGCGTCTTGCCATCACCGCTCAATTGGTAGGTCAGGCTCTCGCCATTAGACGTGAGCAGCATCCCGCCACTGGCACTCTTGACCTCCGCCCCGTTCAGTCCGGCACCAAATTGCACGGACTTGATGCCATCGGCTCCCGCAATATCGCCAAAGTTGACTGTGCCTGAGGCCAGCAGCCCATCCTGGGCATCGGATGCATGGGGCGTATCGTCATCGACCACCACCGAAAGGAAGCCATTTGCCTGGCTGCCATCGGCATCGGTAATAGTGTAGCCAGCGAAGAAACCGAGATCGTTCTCGCCATTGCCCGGGGAGTGCTCGAGCGGCTGGTGCAGCGTCACCTGATAGGTGCCCGAGGCCTGGTCGGTCAGGGTGATGGTGATTACCTGCTCGGTGCCGCCACTACCATCGCTGGCAAAACCGACAATGGTGCTGCCAGCGTTGCCAAGCGTGAACGTTATCGCACGACCATCCGCGGTCTCGAGATCGGATGGCAGGCCGGCAAGACGCCAGGTGAAGGCACCGTTGGCTGCAGGACCATCGGTGCCAAAGCTGTATCCTAAGGTGCCACTGGCGACGGTGTTCTCGCCTGCCACGTCACCGACGCCACCGGCGATGCCGCCAGGCAGGCCATCTTCGTCAACGACAGCAGTGGGGTTGGTGGTGGTTGGGTCACCATCGCTATCGGGGGTGGTGGGACCAGTGCCGCCATCGGCGACTGCGACATTGAGGCTACCGCCGACCGTGCTGCCGTCACCGTCGGTGGCGGTATAGTCGATGGTGGCGTTGCCGACGAAGTCGGGGTTGGGCGTGAAGGTCAGGGTACCGTCGGGGTTGACCGCAACGGTGCCGACAGCCGCGCCGCCCTGGACCGTGGCGCTGGTGATGCCGCCGGAGCCATCGGCGCCGAACTGGTCGTTGCCGAGCACGTCGACAGTGACGGAACCGTCATTGTCGGTGGTAGCCACGTCGGCGTTGGCCACCGGCGTGTCGTCATCGACCGTGATATCGATACTGCCGGAGGCGCTGTCACCGACGCTGTCGGTGATGGTGTAGCCGACGCTGAAGTTGATGTCGCTCTCGACACCGGGGTGGGAATGATCCAGTGGCTTGGCCAGCACCACCTTGTAGTTGCCGTTGGCAACGTCGGTGAGCTGGACGGAGATGACACGGCTACCCGTGTTGTCAAAGCCGACCAGCGAACGACCATTGCTGCTCAGCGACCAGG